>NZ_CP041405.1:3985000-4585000 GCF_007066085.1 Paenibacillus thiaminolyticus
TAGGCGTAGACCCGAAACCGTGTGATCTACCCCTGTCCAGGGTGAAGGTGCGGTAACACGCACTGGAGGCCCGAACCCACGAATGTTGAAAATTCGGGGATGAGGTGGGGTAGCGGAGAAATTCCAATCGAACTCGGAGATAGCTGGTTCTCCCGAAATAGCTTTAGGGCTAGCCTCGGAGGAAGAGTCGTGGAGGTAGAGCACTGATTGGGTGCGGGGCCGCCAAGGGTTACCAAGCTCAGTCAAACTCCGAATGCCATGGACTTATTATCCGGGAGTCAGACAATGGGTGCTAAGGTCCGTTGTCAAGAGGGAAACAGCCCAGACCATCAGCTAAGGCCCCTAAGTGTACGTTAAGTGGGAAAGGATGTGGAGTTGCCCAGACAACCAGGATGTTGGCTTAGAAGCAGCCATCATTTAAAGAGTGCGTAATAGCTCACTGGTCGAGTGACTCTGCGCCGAAAATGTAACGGGGCTAAACGTACCGCCGAAGCTATGGATTGATGCTTTGCATCAGTGGTAGGGGAGCGTTGTGTACCGGGTTGAAGGCAGACCGGAAGGACTGCTGGACTGTACACAAGTGAGAATGCCGGTATGAGTAACGAAAAGACATGTGAGAATCATGTCCGCCGAAAGCCTAAGGGTTCCTGGGAAGGCTCGTCCGCCCAGGGTAAGTCGGGACCTAAGGCGAGGCCGAAAGGCGTAGTCGAAGGACAACAGGTTGAAATTCCTGTACCACCGCAGCCGTTATGAGCAATGGGGGGACGCAGAAGGATAGGGACGCGAGCTGATGGATGCTCGTCCAAGCAGTGAGGCTGGTCAGTAGGCAAATCCGCTGACCGTAAGGCTGGGCTGTGACGGGGAGGGAAAATTACAGTACCGAAGGTCTTGATTTCATGCTGCCAAGAAAAGCCTCTAGCCAGGTAAAGGTGCCCGTACCGCAAACCGACACAGGTAGGCGAGAAGAGAATTCTAAGGCGCGCGGAAGAACTCTCGTTAAGGAACTCGGCAAAATGACCCCGTAACTTTGGGAGAAGGGGTGCCCCGGTAGGGTGAATAGCCCGAGGGGGCCGCAGTGAATAGGCCCGAGCGACTGTTTAGCAAAAACACAGGTCTGTGCGAAGCCGTAAGGCGAAGTATACGGGCTGACGCCTGCCCGGTGCTGGAAGGTTAAGGGGTGGTTAGCCGCAAGGCGAAGCTATGAACCGAAGCCCCAGTAAACGGCGGCCGTAACTATAACGGTCCTAAGGTAGCGAAATTCCTTGTCAGGTAAATTCTGACCCGCACGAATGGCGTAACGACTTGGGCGCTGTCTCAACGAGAGATCCGGTGAAATTTTAATACCTGTGAAGATGCAGGTTACCCGCGACAAGACGGAAAGACCCCATGGAGCTTTACTGCAGCTTGATATTGGACTTTGGTACGGTCTGTACAGGATAGGTGGGAGCCTGAGAAGCCGGAGCGCCAGCTTCGGTGGAGGCGCCGTTGGGATACCACCCTGATCGTATCGGAGTTCTAACCTGGGACCGTGGAACCGGTTCGGGGACAGTGTCAGGCGGGCAGTTTGACTGGGGCGGTCGCCTCCTAAAGAGTAACGGAGGCGCCCCAAGGTTCCCTCAGAATGGTTGGAAATCATTCGAAGAGTGCAAAGGCAGAAGGGAGCTTGACTGCGAGACCTACAAGTCGAGCAGGGACGAAAGTCGGGCTTAGTGATCCGGTGGTACCGCATGGAAGGGCCATCGCTCAACGGATAAAAGCTACCCTGGGGATAACAGGCTTATCTCCCCCAAGAGTCCACATCGACGGGGAGGTTTGGCACCTCGATGTCGGCTCATCGCATCCTGGGGCTGAAGTAGGTCCCAAGGGTTGGGCTGTTCGCCCATTAAAGCGGTACGCGAGCTGGGTTCAGAACGTCGTGAGACAGTTCGGTCCCTATCTGTCGCGGGCGTAGGAAATTTGAGAGGAGCTGTCCTTAGTACGAGAGGACCGGGATGGACGTACCGCTGGTGTACCAGTTGTCTCGCCAGAGGCATAGCTGGGTAGCCAAGTACGGAAGGGATAAGCGCTGAAAGCATCTAAGCGTGAAGCCCCCCTCAAGATGAGATTTCCCACATTGGTAAGACCCCTTGAAGACGACGAGGTAGATAGGTTGGAGGTGGAAGTGCAGCAATGCATGGAGCTGACCAATACTAATCGGTCGAGGGCTTATCCTAAGTAAGATGATTCGCAAGACGAACTTTCGCATTCAGTTTTTAAGGTACAATGTCTTGATTTGAGCATGTGAATCGCGTATAATACGGTGGACAGGCATTTTACATGCGATGTGGAGAGGTACCCAAGAGGCCGAAGGGGGCGCTTTGCTAAAGCGTTAGGGTGTAACAGCCGCGAGGGTTCGAATCCCTCTCTCTCCGCCACAGTGATTTACACCCTTTATAATATGGCGGCGTAGCTCAGCTGGCTAGAGCGTACGGTTCATACCCGTGAGGTCGGGGGTTCGATCCCCTCCGCCGCTACCAATTTCATAAGGACGCTTAGCTCAGCTGGGAGAGCATCTGCCTTACAAGCAGAGGGTCGGCGGTTCGATCCCGTCAGCGTCCACCATATTTTGCCGGTGTAGCTCAGTTGGTAGAGCGGCTGACTTGTAATCAGTAGGTCGTGGGTTCGACTCCTATCGCCGGCACCATTTAATCAAGGAGCTGTGGTGTAGAGGCCTAACATGCCTGCCTGTCACGCAGGAGAACGCGGGTTCGAATCCCGTCAGCTCCGCCATATTAATTATCGTCAGAGTGGCGACGCTTTATGTGCACCACTTTATTTTTTTGAAAAGTTACATATGGCTCGGTAGCTCAGTCGGTAGAGCAGAGGACTGAAAATCCTCGTGTCGGCGGTTCGATTCCGTCCCGAGCCACCATCCATAACATGGAGGATTAGCGAAGTGGCCAAACGCAGCAGACTGTAAATCTGTTCCCGTACGGGTTCGGTGGTTCGAATCCATCATCCTCCACCATTTGTAAGAGCCATTAGCTCAGTTGGTAGAGCACCTGACTTTTAATCAGGGTGTCGAAGGTTCGAGTCCTTCATGGCTCACCAGTTTTTACTTCAAGACTTCAGTAAATGGACTGAAGTTTTTTTTGTTTTTTCGGCCGGGTTTGATCGAATCAAGCCCGGTCTTTTTGTGATCTGCAAGTGAAAAGATGCAAAGCAGGATTTTCCATGGCCTGTGTGCAATAGTAGAAGAACGAATACAACGGTTACCAAGTGCGTCGAGAGACAAGGGAGGGATCCGACATAGAACGCGACGGAAGTGGAACGGAATATATAACGGCGCTCGTGCACCTTGCCGCTCGGGGCGATCGTAAGGCATTCGGCGAGTTGGTGCGTCGTCACCGCTCCCGGATGTTGGGCTGGGCGCGCCATTTCGTGAAGCAATCTGCGGCTGCGGAGGATATTGTGCAGGAAGCCTTGCTTCACTCCTACAACCGTCTTCATACGCTGCGGGAGCCGGAGAAGTTCGTCGGCTGGCTGCGCGCCATCGTTCGGAATCAAGCGCTAATGGAGCTGCGCCGGGCCAGGAAAGAATATCCTGTCGGCGCAGCTCCATGGAATGCGGAAGAAAGTGCGGAGACCTTTTCTTCCCTGCTCCCTTCAGGGCAGGACCAGCATGGCATGACTGCGGAGGATCCGCTGTTGGCGGAACGGTCATGGGAAGAGATCCAGCGTCTATTGAGCAGACTCGGCGACCAGGAGCGCCGCGTGATGTATGCCCATGCGCTGGCGGGCCTATCTGTGCCCGAGACGGCAGAGGCGCTCGGAATGAAGAGCGGGGCGATCTATACCGCCTTGTCCCGCGGGAGGCGGAAGCTGGTCGAAGTCCGACTAGATGACGAAATCGAACAATACGTTGCCGCCCGGAAGCGGCGCGCGGCAGCATGCTCGGCAGAGATACCTTCCGCCCGCTACCATTGGTTCGCGGGGGCCTATCATACGATGGCCGCCATGATGCTGGAAACTATGCTGGCAAGCGGGCAGCGGGGAGTATCGTTAACGGATGTGATGGGGGCCACCGGACAGGCCTTCCGGCTATATGCCGCCCCTCGTTCCGGTCTCAGCAGCGTCTATGCGTACGATTGGGGGCGGGATGCCCAGACGGGCTGGAGACATCTTGGCTTCCATTCTTCCGTTCATGGCGGGGCAGGACAACTCCTGACCCGGCCCGAACCGCTGCTGGAAGCGATGGAGCAGATGCAAGCGTCCATTGAACGGGGCATCCCGGTCATGGCCTGGAATGTGGCCAGTGCCGAGTTCGGTTTGATCAGCGGATTCGATGACAGGCGCGCAGAATGGTATGTAACCGATACAACCGCCCATCGCAAGCCGCTTCCGTACCGGAAGCTCGGCCGTCTTCATCCCGGGGCGGAATGGTTCGTGTCCATCCCTGGGACACGCCGGCCTGTCCTTCCGCAGGAGATGCTTCATCAGGTGCTGCTGCAGACCGTACGGCATGCGAAAGGAGAGGAGCCGGCTTACTTCGATGGCAGTCCGATTGGACTGGGCGTCTATGAATCGTGGCGTGATGCGCTGCGGAACGATGAGAATATAGATATGTTGACGGTCGCCTTCCACTCGGCCTACGTGGCGGAAGCAAGAACGCATGCGGTGCATTTTCTGGAACAGCGGCTGCTTAACGGAATAGTAGGGAGCCTATGCCATTCAGCGGTGCCTGCCTTGCAGCAGGCTTTACTTTCTTATAGGGACACAGCAGAGGCGTGGAGGCAGCTGTCCCGTATTTTCCCGCTGACACAGGGCGGGAGGCGGATGGAACCGGGTCCGCGCGACCGCGCGACCCGGCTGGTGGAACGGGCATGCCGGGCGGAAGAGAAGGCGGTGGAAGCTCTGGAGGAAGCGTCGGCGTGGCTGGAACGGGTGCAATCCTAAAATAGATCAAAAAAATTTCTGAACGATGTAAGATATTGCGGATGTTCTGCAACTACTCTATGAAGGCAGCGATTGCCGGATATTACGATATAGGAGGCATTACCTATGAGTTCATTCACGCAATCATCGCAATCCCATTCATCGATCCGCCCCATCCACAACCGGATCGATGGCGTATTCGTTCATGTCAGCAATATTGAGCGCTCCGTCAACTGGTACCACCGGCTGTTCGACCGGCCCGAGCGTTCCTCCGCCACGGACAAGGTGCACTCCATCGCGATGGATGGCGGTTCCGATCTCATCCTTGATCAGCATGGTTATGACCGGGGGCTGGCGGTTGACGACCGGCCGCAGCTGATGCTCCATTCCCCCGACGTGCATGCCGCGTACCGTCGGGTCAAGCAGCTCGGGCTCCCGGTGGAATGGGAGATCGAGGAATATCCGGGCATGGCTTTCTTTACCTTGCGCGATCCGGACGGCAATCTATTGATGATATGCGGTCAGCCGGGATCGAAGGAGGAGGAAGAACGGAGCGATGGTCCGGAGCCGATCCGTTATGACGGCGGGGGAACGTGGCTGACCGTATCCGATGAAGCGCCGCACAGCCGGCTTACCGCGGAAGGATTGGAGCTGACCGGCCGTGCGATGACGAAGGAGACCTATCCATGCCCTCTGCGGCTGGAAGCTGTGCTCCGATTGGAAGGCGGAAGCCTGCGCCTGCTGCTGGGCGAGCACGGCCAAGTCACGTTTAATTACGGGCCGTCCTCGCATGGCGGAGTCGGTGATGAATGCTACATTCATCATCCGAGTCTGCCCAAAATGTTCAGCTACCCGCAGAAGGGTTCCATCCCGAACGGTCAATGGGTTCGGGTCGAATGGATCCTGCGCGAGCGCAGCATGGAGGTGTATGTGGACGGGCAGTTGTTCCATGCCCAGCAGGGTTACTTCGGGGATGCGGCAGGCCGTGCGGGAATCTGCTGCGACAACGGCAAGGTGACTATGCGCTCCTTCTTCCTTGAGCCGCTGGCGGCGGAACAGCAGGTTCCGCGCCTGGCGGTCGCCTCGCATTCGGATGAGCTGACGCCCGATGCCGCCTGCCATCCGGCCATGACGGAGCAGGGCTTGTGGCTGGCCCCCACCGCCGCATGGGGATATGCGAGTACCGCACAATCGTATCGGGTGCCTTGGGAGTGCCGAACGGTCGTACGTGCGGATACGGGATCGCTGATGCTGTATGGCGACACCTCGCTGCAGGTCAAATTCCACCCGAGCGGAGACATCAGCGTGGCCGATGCGTCCGGTCCCGGGCAAGAAGTGTGGTTCACGGGCAAAGGGAAGCTGTCGGTGGACGGGATGTCCGAGGTGCTCTGGAAAGTGGAGGAGAACCGGCTGATGTTAACCGTTGACGGCGAGCCTCGAGTCGAGCACCAGGGTCACTATGGCGGCGGTCGTTACCGGGTTGGCATTGGCCCGGATCAGGGCAGCGCGCTGACGGTCCACTCTTTCGATATTCGATTATTGTAAGCGACAGCGATATCTATATCGGCCGATGCAGCCCCGGGCTCATCGGCCGTTCATCTGCATATGAAGACGGCCTGTCAGATATGCTACAATGAGAACCATAAAGAAGAAGGATAAGACGGGTGGAGAGATTCGGTATGGATAAGCAAGCGCTGCAGCAGCAAATTGAACATATATTGGATGCCTCTCTGGAGAAGCTGTCCGTGCCTTCTGCGACATGGAGGGAATGGACTGGAGGAGAAGGGCTGGCGGACGGCCAGACGGCGGTCCTGGCGAAGCGGGGGAACGCCTGGTATATGCTATGGAAGCCGGGAACGGCGGTGACGGAAGTACTGAAGCTGGAAGGCCGAGAGCTTGCTGGTCAGGAGGAGCAATGGCTTCAGCTTATTTTGCGGATGGGGCACCGTTCGAAGTCTTCACTGGCCGCGGCGCATATCACCGATGAGCAGCAGGCCCACTTGTTCGGGCAATGGGTTGCTGACCGGGTGAAGGAAGGCGAACCGAATGCGGAAGTGCCGGACAGTTTTTCTTGGAAAAGTAAGCTGTTCATTCAGGTTGTCCCGTTCCTGCTCGTGGCGGAGCATGCTCATCGGGAGGCCCCTGCCTATCAAGAATTGTACAAATTGCTTCGTTCCTACTTCGGCGGCGAGGTCAATCTCATTCCGCTGTCAGATAAGGAATGGCTTATTCTGTGCCCGGAGCAGCTGACCCAGGCCGGATCCGGAGAAGACGAGAGCGAAGAGCGCGAGACGATGGAAGAGCTGCTCACCTCCTACTGTCTCGGTCTCTATGAGCTGCTATCGAGCGAATGGGTCGGAGAGAGCCACCTGACTATCGGATACCCGTTCACCCCGGTGAAGGGCATACCAGGCGTCGTATCCCAATTGAGAGAGACGCTCTATTTGGGACGGGCTTTTCATGTGACCGATACTATTCATCTGCCTTGGGAGCTCCATCTGGAGCGGCTGGTCAACAGCATTCCCGACGAGGTGCGCAAGCAGTTCCTGCAGCGAGTCGTCACGAAGGCCGAGAGCTTCGCGGATTCGGAGACGATGGCGACGCTGCAGCATTTTTTCCAATTCGACTGCAGCGTGAGCGAGACCGCCAAGCGGATGTATATCCATCGCAATACCCTTTTGTACCGATTGGATAAGATCAAGCAGGAAACCGGGCTCGATGTGCGCAAATTTTCCGACGCGGTTTTAGTAAAGCTGATATTGCTATTGTATAAAGTAACAAAATAAGACGCTCATTTTTTGTGCATATTGTGAATGGTTATTTGTACAGGGTTCCGATACAATAAGAGTAACCGATTTCAGGAATATACGTATAAGGGGGAAACGCACATGGCAGGCGTTCGCTTAGAGCATATTTACAAAAAGTACCCGGGATCCGATAATCCAACCGTAAAAGACATCAACCTCGATATTCAGGACAAAGAGTTCCTCGTATTGGTTGGTCCGTCCGGTTGCGGTAAATCGACAACGCTTCGCATGATTGCAGGTCTGGAGGAAATCTCCGACGGGAAATTGTTCATTGGCGACCGCCTTGTTAATGACGTGGCTCCAAAAGACCGCGACATCGCGATGGTGTTCCAATCCTACGCGTTGTATCCGCACATGAACGTATATCAAAACATGGCGTTCGGTCTGAAATTGCGTAAATTCAAAAAAGAAGACATCGACAAGCGCGTGCGCGAAGCAGCTCGCATTCTCGACATCGAGCATTTGCTGGATCGCAAGCCGAAGGCATTGTCCGGCGGTCAGCGTCAGCGTGTCGCTCTCGGCCGTGCTATCGTTCGTGAGCCGCAAGTGTTCCTGATGGACGAACCGCTCTCCAACTTGGACGCGAAGCTTCGTGGGCAGATGCGTTCCGAGATTACGAAATTGTCGAAGCGTCTGCAAACGACCGTTATCTACGTAACGCACGACCAGATCGAGGCAATGACGATGGGCGATCGGATCGTCGTTATGAAGGACGGCATCATTCAACAAGCGGCAGCACCTGACGTGCTCTACAATAACCCGCTCAACATGTTCGTCGCAGGCTTCATCGGTTCCCCTACGATGAACTTCATCAAGGGCTCCCTGGTGGATGAGAACGGCACTACCCGCTTCAGAACGGCAGGTCTGGACGTTGCCGTGCCAGCAGGCAAGGCTCAAGTGCTGAAGGAAAAAGGCTACCTCAACAAAGAAGTCATTCTGGGCGTTCGTCCAGAGGACATTCATGAAGAGCCTGTCTTCCTGGAAGCTTCGCCGAACACCGTATTTACTGCGTCGATTGAAGTTACAGAGAACATGGGTCATGAAATGTTCCTGTACCTGACCGGCATCGGTACCGAGACGGTTATCGCACGCGTAGACGGCCGCTCCAACTCGAGAGAAGGCCAGAACGTCAAGCTTGCTATCGATATGAACAAAGTACATGTTTTCGATACCGAGTCCGAATTGAACGTATTCGAAAACTAATCCGATATAAGGAAAGCGGAGGTTCCCCGGCTGGGAGCCTCCGCTTTTGGTATATTTGTGGGCGAATGCGCCTGCGCCGTACACTGCGGGGCCGCAAGAGTGCGGCGCCAGTGGATGAGCACTCGCATGGGCAATAATGAACCGGATGAACTTGGCGCTCACTCGTTGAGTTGATACGCCGGATGAATTCGTGCTGGCGCATGGGTTCGGAGCAACGCCTGCGTTCTGAGCATCGCATGATCTCGGCAAGTCCTTGAACCTCGCATGATCTCAGTAAGCCCTTGGGGCCTCGCAAGATGAAGCGAATCTAGTGAGCAAGCCCTCGAACTCCGCAATATGAAGCGGAACTAGTGAGCAAGCCCTCGAACTCCACAATATGAAGCGGAATTAGTAAAAATGATGCAAAATTACATTAATTTATCCTATTGTGAGTCAAATTGGGCAATATTCCTGCGAAATTACATCTTTTTTGGCTAATCCTCACAATTCGAGGTGATGTGACCTGAAATTGATGTATATTTGCAGGATTCACTTTGGAGGCAAGCGGCGCCGGTTGGCAAAACTGCAATATTGCAGGAATTTTGGTACAGCTTAATGGGGAATTCGCGTCACCCTGGTTCGTTCGAGATAGGGAACGTGATTCGCTGAAGAGCGCGTGGAGGGCCCCCTGGGGCCGTTCCCTGGGGCCGTACTTCCGAGTAAGGCGACCTCGTCCGTGGCTGTCAGTACAGCTGGCGCCCTTGCTGGCTGCGGAGCGGGAGCTGCTGTCTGTCGCTCTCCACCGCAATCCACCACTGTCCCGCAGCGCTACGTATCTACGTATGAATCTCTTCCAACGGGGCAACGGTAAATTTGCCGTAGGTGACTCCCTTCAAGGTCGTCATCTGGTCGCTTAGCGCTCGCAGTTCGCTGCGCTTCCCCTTGACGACAATCATCTCCAGGCAGTTGTCTTGATCGAGATGGAAATGCGTCGTGGCCAAGATGGAATCATGCATCTCATGCTGAATCCGCGCCAAGTCCTCCAGCAGGTTCCGGTGATGATGGCGGTAGAACAGCAAGATGCAGCCAGCGACGATCTTGTCTTCCGCCTCAAGCGACTGCTTCACCAGCGCGTCGCGCACCAGATCGCGGAACGCTTCTGATCGGTTCTCATATCCTTGCTCCTTGATCGATTCGTCGAACTTGTCCAGCAGCTTCCCGTCCATGGAAACGCCAAAGCGCTTTACATTCGATTCATTCATGGGACACCTCTTATTACACACTTTTTCTTATTAATGTACCACAAAATAAAGCAGGAGGGCATGCCCGGTGAACATAGGCATACCCTCTCCAGTTCTAATTCATATCCCACTCTTCGATGTTCCACAGGACGCCGGATCCATGATGACCGAGCGCACGGTCGCCGACGCCGGTGATCTTCTTGCTCACGCCGTAGAGCGCGTCAATATAGACGAGGTAGGCGAAGGCGGGATCCTGGTTCAGCGCTTGCTGGAATTGGCCGTACAGCTCCCGTCTGTGCTCGCGATCCGGCTCGATGCGAGCTTCAGTCAGCAGACGGTCGATGTCGGCATTGCGATAAGCGCCGTAATTGTACAAGCCGTCTGCGCTCTGGCTGCTGTGGAATACCGGATAGGTATGATCATCCGGATCGAACTCGCTTCCCCAGGCGATCATGAACGTATCCGCCTGATCGAAGTGAATGGCGCTCCAGTCGAGCGGCTTCGGAATAACGGAGATGCCGACCGCTTTGAGCTGCGTGCTGATCGCGTTGACCAGGGCGATCCGTACGGAGTCGGTGGCGGGCGCGACGAACTCGAATTCGAAGCGCTTCCCCCCCTTCGTCAAGATGCCGTCCTCGCCCGGTGTCCAACCGGCTTCCTGAAGCAGCTTTTTCGCTTCTTCCGGGCGGAATTCCGCCCCTTCCGGATAAGGGGAGTTGGCCCATGATTTTTGCAGCGGCCCGTAAGCCGGCTCGCCATGCCCGAACAGGACGCCCTGGACGAGCGCCTCCCGATCGATGGCGGCGCTGATGGCTTGGCGGACGCGCACGTCTTCAAATAAAGGATTGCGGAAATTGTACAGCATCCCGCGATAGTCGACCGTCTTCATCTGTATAACCCGGAACGGATCCCGTTCCTTCACGCTGTCCCGCTGGTTCAACTCGACAAAGGCGAGATCCAGCTCTCCGGTCTTGAGCTGCAGCAGCCGCGTATTCGTATCCGGGACCGGGCGGACAATGATCTCATCCAGCTTGGCCTTGTTGCCATAGTAGGTATCGCTGCGCACCAGCTCGATTGTCTTGTCCGTTCTCCACTCCCGCAGCTTGAACGGCCCGTTCCCGACCGGCTTGCGATTGAAATCGGAGGTATGAATATCTTGGCCCTCCAGCACATGCTTCGGAATAAGCCCCAGCTTCAGCTTGTGAAGAAGCGGCGGGAACGGATGGACCAGCGTAATCCGGACTTCATCGGCCGCTAAGACGTCCACCTGCCGAATCTCGGTGAAGTCTCCGCTAATCGGTGAATTGGTCTGCGGGCTCAGTAGTGTATCGAGCGTAAATTTGACATCTTCGGCGGTCACCGGCCCGCCGTCATCCCAGCGGGCATCGGTCCGCAGCTTGAAGGTATAGGTCAACTGGTCGTCGGAGATGGTCCAGCTCAAGGCAATATCCGGCGCGACTTCATTGACCGATGTCGTCCGGGTCAGCCCGCGGAACAGCATCGAATCGACATCATGCTCGTCATTCAAGATCGGATTCAGCTTCTCGACTTCCTTCTCCGCGCCATAGACGAGCCGCTTCACTCCGGAAGCCTGCCCTGATTCTCCCGCCGGCGCTTGGCCTGTGGGCGCTTGAGCCGTCGGCGCGGGCCCGGAACAGGCAGCCAGGAGCATGCTGACAAGGCAGAGAACCGCGAGCAGGGATGAATATCGTAGCTTCATTATGATCTACTCCTTACTATGGTCTATGTTCAATGTAAATTCGGTTCAGGCTCACGTCGATGCGCGGCCCATCGGCGGCTGCCCGGAATCGATGCGAGCATGCGCTTCGTATAAGGATGGTCCGAAGCGGATAAGTCTGAGGCCGGAAGCTGCTCCACCAGCTCGCCGCCATACATGACCATGACGCGATGGCAGAGGTAGGCAGCGGCTCGGAGGTCATGCGTGATGAACAGGACGGCCATGCCGGTCTTCTCATTCCAGGAGCGGATGAGCCCCAGCATCTGCCGCTGGAGCGTCATGTCGAGACTGGCGAAGGGTTCGTCCAGGATAAGCAAGCTTGGCTCCAAGAGCAGCGCCCGGGCCAGCGCGACGCGCTGGCGCATGCCGCCCGACAGCTCGTGAGGGTACCGGTCCAGCAGCTCCGGGGACAGCCCCGTCTCGCGGGCGATCGCGCGAATCCGTTCCGCAGCAGAGCCGGCTGCGCCATTCCGCTGCGGCCTATAATCGAGTCCCTCCCCGATAATCCGGCTGACCTGCCAGCGCGGATCGAACGAAGCGAACGGATCCTGATGAACCCATTGGACGGAAGGCCGGGCGCTCCCTCCTCCTTGGGCAGGAGCCCATTGTATCGTGCCGCGATCCGGCTGCTCCAGTTCAAGCAGCAAGCGGGACAACGTGCTCTTGCCGCTGCCGCTCTCCCCGATGAGGCCGACCATCTCGCCGCGGCGAATCGCGAAGGACGCCTCACGGACGGCGGTCACAGAGGTGGCCTGCTGCAGCCAGCGGCGTCCTGCGCGGTAAGTCTTGGTCAGGCCGTATGCCTCCATGATCGGCGGCCCGTCCGGCAGGGGCTTCGCGCCCGGAGCAGAGAAGGATGCATAGGCCTCGACGAGCTGCCGGGTATACGGGTGAACCGGGTGATGAAGCACCTGAGCGGCAGGCCCGGCTTCGACCATCGTCCCGCGCCGCATGACGAGGACCTCGTCCGCGATCTCGGCGACGACGCCCAGATCGTGGGTAATGAACAGGACGGTGCCCCCGGTTCGCACGCTCCATTGGCGAATGAGGCGCAGGATGTCGGCTTGCACCGGCATGTCTAGCGCCGTCGTCGGTTCGTCGGCGATAAGCAGCTCCGGCTCCGCAGCCAGCGCAAGCGCGAGCTGCACGCGCTGCCGCATGCCGCCCGAGAGCTCGTGAGGGTAGGCGCCATATACGCGTTCCGGCTCAGGCAGCTGCATATCCCGGAGCAGCTGCAGAGCCCGCTGCTTCGCTTTCGTGCGGGGAAGCGGGGTATGTATCGCGAGCAATTCCGCGAAGTGGCGCCCGATGCGGAGCAGCGGATCGAAGGTTCCGCTCGTATCCTGGAACACGTAACCGACCCGGCTTCCTCGATAGCGCTGGAGCTGACGGAAAGGGAGCTTCAAAATATCATCTCCCTTGAACCGGATCGAGCCAGAGGGGATCGATCCGCCACGCGGCAGCATGCCTAGCAATGCCTGGGCGGTGACGCTTTTCCCCGAACCGCTCTCGCCGATGAGCGCTGTAACGCCCCGCCCGGGCAAGGTGAACGAGAAGTTGGTCAATATGTCGTTGTCTGTGTACGCCGTGGACGGAAGGGTTAGCGTAAGATCGCTAACCTCCAGCAGCGGTTCGGTCATCGTTGATTCCTTCGGTAGAATTGCGGGTTCCTCCATCGTCGATCCCTCCGGTAGAATTGTGGGCTCCCCCATCGCTGCTGCCCGTCATCGCCCAGGAAGGTGACGGCCAGCACGGTAAGCGCGATGCCTAGTCCGGGGCAGACCGCAGCCCACCAGGCCCCGGACAGCAAATGATTCTGGGCTCCCGCCAGCATATTGCCCCAGGAAGGCTCATGCGGAGGAATGCCCAGGCCGAGAAAGCTGAGCGTCGATTCCGACAGAATGGCATGACCCATTCCGGTCGTCGTCATGACGAGTATCGTCGGCAAGCAATGGGGGGCGAAATGCCGGGTGAACATTTGGATGGGGGTGGCCCCCATCACGGCGGAAGCTTGAATGAACGCTTCTTCTTTGAGTGCGAGAATCTCGGTGCGAATCAGCTTCGCCAGCGGCATCCACCCGGTCAAGCCGATGACAAGCACGACGGTCAGCAGGCTTGGCTTCAGCAGCGCCTGCAGTCCGATCATGAACAGCAGGCTCGGAATGCTTAGCAGAGCGTCGGCGGCCCGCATCAGGATGCGGTCAATCCAGCCGCCGCAGTAACCGCTGATCATGCCATAGGCCACCCCGGCCAATAGCGATACGAACGCCGAAGCGCACCCGACCGCAAGCGAGACCCGGCCCCCGTATAGAAATCGGGTCAGCACATCGCGTCCCATCTCATCCGTCCCCAGCAGGTGAGAGGGTTGGGGCGGCAGCAAAATCGCGTCCAGCTGGACATCGACCGGATGGTAGCCGGTCAAGAGCGGAGCGCCTGCGGCACATAGGGTCAGTACAGCCAAGTACAGAACAGACAGGTTCGTCATCCAGCGGCGTCTCTTCATTGCGCTCTCCCCCCTGATAACAACTGCCGCCGGATCTGCGGATGGTACCAGGCGCAGAACAGGTCGATTATGAGGCTGCCGGCCACGACGACGAAGGTACTCAGCAGAATGGCGGCGAGCAGCACGGGGTAGTCATGGCTTTGCGCCGATTTGAGCGCGAGCATGCCAAGTCCGGGCCAGGAGAACAGTGTTTCAATAACGACCGATCCGGCAAAAGTTAATGATAGGGACATGCCGATATAAGATAAGAAAGGCAGTGCCGCATTCGGCAGCATGTGGCGGAAAATGATTCGATGCCGGGAGACGCCGCGCATGCGCAGAGCCCGCACAAATTCTTTGTCGTTGATGACGGTAACGTGATTCCGCAATAATCGAATGTAATATCCAAGATGTGATAGCGCGAGGGCGGCGGCAGGCAGCGCAAGATGCCGAAGCCGTCCGATCCAGCCTTCCGCACTGCTGCCCATTCCGGCGATGGGGAACCATTGCAGCGCAATGGAGAACACCAGAATCAAGCATAGAGCAAGGTAGAAGGTCGGAAACGACATGAGCACGAGACTGACTGCAGTCACCGTGCGATCCATCTTCGAGGAAGGCTTCAAGCCTGTTATCGTCCCGAAGAGGAGAGAGAGGAGAAGAGTAAGAAATGTGCCGGCCAGCATGAGCTGTACCGTCGGTCCGACAGCTTGGCCGATCAGGATGTCGACGCGTTCTCCGTTCAGGTAGGAGCGTCCCCAATCGCCCTGCATAATGCCTTGCAGCCACTTGACGTACTGCCAATAGAGCGGTTCGTCCAGACCGAGGTTGGCGCGGATGCGAAGCTGATCGGCGGAGGTCAGCTTCTGAATCTGATCCCCATACAGCGCCATGGCCGGATCGCCCGGCAGCAGACGAATAAAGATAAAGACGAGCAGGCTGATGATCAGCAAGACGATAACGGCCTCGCCCGCTCTGGAAAAGAGATATCTTCGCAAATCGTTCCTCCTGTCTGCGAATATCCCGTAACACGAATCATGCAACAAGTAACACTATAGCATGATGTCACGATTTGGTAAATACGTAACACGGAAAAATGGAGGACTTTGTACAAAATCTTTATATTTGGAAGCTATCATGAAAAAACAGTCCCGATCAATGAGCAAGCGCACGTGCGCTAATTGATCTGACCGGCGATTTCCGATACGATGGTTACAATGAGGAATAGGCACTTCGTTGCCTGCGTAGACGGGAAGCGGGAACGGTTGGAGTGCGGGAGACGAAGGAGTGGACAGAATGGCCAAGAGAGTAAAAGTGGCCGAGATGGCGGAGCAGTTCCATCTGGAGGTGCTGGCCGGGGAACCGGGGTTGAAGCGGCTGATTACAGTGGATGATTTGCATCGCCCCGGCCTGGAAATGGCGGGTTACTTCGAATACCATCCGAAGGAGCGTGTTCAACTCCTCGGCAAGACCGAACTTGCGTTTTTCGAGACGCTGACTCCAGAGGAGAAGCGGGATCGGATGTATCATTTCTGTTCGGAAGAGATGCCCTGCATCATCGTGACGCGGGGATTGGATGTGCCAGAGGAGATTATCGCCGTATGCCAGGAAGAAGACGTGCCCTTGCTGCGGACGCAGCTGGCGACGACGATTCTCTCGAGCCGCATTACGAGCTTCCTGGAGAAGAAGCTGGCGCCGACGACGACAATTCACGGCGTACTGGTCGACGTCTATGGCGTCGGCATGCTGATTACCGGGGGGAGCGGCATCGGGAAAAGCGAGACGGCGTTGGAACTGGTCAAGCGCGGCCATCGTCTGGTCGCCGACGATGCGGTCGAGATTCGGCAGACATCGGACAACCAGCTGCATGCCTCAGCACCGGAGCTGATCCGGCATTTGCTGGAGATTCGCGGCATCGGCATCATTAATGTGATGACGCTGTTCGGAGCTGGCGCGATCCGCAATAACAAGCGAATCAGCGTCGTCATTCGCCTCGAGAACTGGCAGCAGGATAAGCAGTATGACCGTCTTGGTCTGGATGAGGAGACGACGCGCATTATCGAGACGGATGTACCGCTCGTCACCGTGCCGGTGCGTCCCGGACGGAACCTGGCCGTTATCATCGAGGTGGCTGCGATGAACTTCCGCCTGAAGCGGATGGGCTACAATGCAGCGCTTCAATTCACGAACAAGCTGACCGAGACGATCGCCGAGGATATGGAAGACTTTGATTGAGACTCGTATTCTCAACCCATAAGGAGTGTGGATGGATGGCAACGATGTTGCTGGATCCGGTTGCATTTTCGATCGGCGCGATCAAGGTGCACTGGTATGGCATTATATTAGGCACAGCCGCGGTGGTCGGCTTGCTGCTGGCAATTCGGGAAGGCAAAAGATTTGGAATTTCTCAAGATTTTTTCATGGATTTGCTGCTGTTCGGCGTGCCTTCCGCCATTGTCGGGGCGCGTATCTATTACGTTGCCTTCAAATGGGATGATTACAAAGATAACTTATTGGAAATCTTTAAAATCTGGCATGGCGGAATTGCAATCTATGGCGCATTAATCGGCGCCGTGATTTGCGCGCTTATCTATGTTCGCAAAAAAGGGTACTCCTTCTGGCGCATCGCTGATATTTGCGCGCCGGGTCTGCTGATCGGACAAGCGATCGGCCGCTGGGGCAACTTCGTCAATCAGGAAGCGTACGGAGGACCTACAACAGAAGCGTTCCTGCGCGACACGCTGCATCTGCCGAACTTCATCGTGAACCAGATGAATGTGAACGGAACCTTCCATCATCCGACCTTCCTGTATGAGTCGCTGTGGAGCTTCGTCGGCGTGCTGCTGCTGTTCGGCTTCCGCCGGCTGCGCGGCGTACGCAGCGGGGAAGTGTTCATCGGTTACCTGATCTGGTATTCAATCGGCCGCTTCTTCATTGAAGGGCTGCGTACCGACAGTCTGGCCTACCAAGGTTCCGGATGGGTGGAATCGATGATCGGTTCGCTGTGGTCGCCGATGCAGATCGTATTCGAGCCAGGGTATCTCGATCCGAATTACGGTAATGTCCGGATATCGCAGCTGCTGGCCATCTTCTTGATCATCGGCGGCATCGCGCTCATTGTTATCCGCCGGGTAACCGGGGCTTCGAAGGCCCTGTATCGGGATCCGATTGTATCGACGAAGCCTTCACAGGTTATCGAAGCGACGGATCGCGGCACGAATGGCGACGGAAGCAAGTCGGAAGCAGAAGCTCCTGGGAAGGCGAAGCCCGCTGAGGAAGCGTCCCCTTCCAGGGACGTGGCCAAGGAAGTGCCTGAATCGGCGGAGCCGCCTGCGGCTGCGGAAGCGGAACGTGACATAAAGGAGAAATAGCATAATGATTCGTACAGTACTGTTCGATCTGGACGGAACGATTATCGATACTAATGAACTGATTATCGAGACCTTCCTGCATGTGCTGCTGGAGCGCACGCCGACTCCGCTGACACGGGATCAGATTATTCCGAGCATGGGAATGCCGCTCGAATATCAGCTGCGGGAGTTCAGCGGATTGGACGATGTGGAGGAGCTCAAAGCCGCATATCGCCGCTACAATATTTCCCGGCATGATGAGCTGGTGCGCGAGTTCCCGCACGTGAAGGAAGTTATCGGCGCTTTGCACGAGGGCGGCATTCAGCTCGGCATCGTCACGACGAAGATGCGCGAGACGACGGAGCGGGCATTGCGCATGTTCGGCTTGCTGGATCAGATGGGCGTGGTCGTCACGATCAACGATGTCCAGCATGCGAAGCCGCATCCGGAGCCGGTGCTGCTCGCCATCGAGAAGCTGAAGGCCGACCCGGCGACGACGCTCATGGTTGGCGACAGCCCAGCCGACATCCAGTCGGCCAATGCGGCCGGCGCCATTTCCTGCGGCGTGGCCTGGTCGTTGAAGGGCGAAGCGGTGCTTAGCCAATACGAACCGCGCCATATCATTCATGATATGCGCGATATATTGACACTCGTCGGATGGGAGCGGGAATCCAAGTGAGAGATGTGGAGCGGCACCCTGTCGAAGGGCCGAACAGCCTGTGGCAAATATACCGGTCGGTAAGCCCGTGGAAGGGCGTCTGGAACTTCATCTGGGTTCAATTCGCCCGTTACTGCCCTTCGGTGCGGCTCAAACGATGGATTTATGTGTATCTCTTGAAGATGAAAGTCGGCCGCCATACGGCCTTCGGGCTGATGGCCATGGTCGATGTCTTCTTCCCGGAATATATCGAGGTTGGGGACAATACGATTGTCGGCTACAATGCGACGCTGCTGGCACATGAATATTTGACGAAGGAATACCGTCTCGGGAAGGTCCGCATCGGCAGTCATGTGATGATTGGGGCGAACAGCACCATTCTGGCTGGTGTGACGATTGGGGATCATGCGGTAATCGCGGCCGGGACGGTCGTGCATAAGGATGTGTTGCCCGGCCAAATGGTTGCCGGCAATCCGATGCGGGTGATCCGCGAGGCGAATTCGGCTCCCGGCAGAGCAGGCGGATCGGACGCCGAATCATGAACCGGCAGTCGTATGGCAGGCTGCCGGTTTTTCCTGTTGGTTGCCGCTGCTTCGATATTTGCTATCTATTTTTCAGATGAATAAGAAAAGTGAGAAATGACAAGCATTGGGGAATATGCTAATGTTGGATAGATGCAACTAAGTGATGATGTAGAGGATGAAGGGAATGGGCATGAGACGGGCCGCAGGCGCGGTGCTCCTGATTGCCTTGCTGTGCGTCGCGCTGTTCATCGATATCGACAGGAATCATATCGATAGCCGCCCTCTCGTCTGGAAGGGACAAGCGGGCGAAGGGGAGTATGCGCTCCAGGCGGGCGGCGAATGGTATATATCGGCTAATGCGCTGCAGCAAGCATACGGAGTAGACGTACATATCGTCGATGAAGGGAAGGAGCTTCAGCTGTTCCCGACGACGAGACAGGAATCGCAGTGGGATTACAAACCGGTTTTTTATGAGGATCAGGTTATTACGTTAATGTACCATAATGTGCAGAAGAACCCGGACCATGTCACGTTTATCTCGCCGGAGCAGTTCGAGGAGCAGCTGCTGGCGATAATGAGCAGCGGGTTTCATTTTATATCCATGGATGAATATATCGATTATATGCTGAACGGCGCGCCGGTTCCGCCGAATGCCGTCCTGATTACCTTCGATGACGGGTACGAGTCGTTCTATACGGAAGTGTACCCGGTGCTGCGGAAATACCATCTGACCGCCACGAACTTCGTTATCGTCGAGACGATTGACAATCCGAAGCAGACCAAGCACAAGAAGCTGTCATGGGCGCAAATGCGGGAGATGAAGCAGCACGGGATGAGCTTCTACAGCCATACCTTCCACTCGCATGAGTACCGCCCGGTGAATGATCGGGGCTTCCTTCGTCCAATGCTGACCTGGAATACGTATCTGAAAAAGGAAGATCGCAAGGAGACCGATGAGGAATATGAGGAGCGGGTTCGCCGCGATCTGGCCACGGCGGAGAAGGTGCTGAAGAAGGAACTGGGCAATACGAACAGCTTGCTCGCGTTCCCGTTCGGCGCCTATAACAGCAAGGTGCTGGAGATTTGCCGCGAGCTGGATATCCCGATTACGTTCACGGTTCGTCCCGGGATTAACGGGCGGAACAATCGGAACGGGTTCCGAATCAATGGTGGGAATCAGCAGATTGCCACGCCGAAGCTTATTGAGCAGATGCGCAACCGGGGCGCCCATACGAAGGTGGCCCGTGTCAAGCCGAGCAGAATCGTGACCTGGAACGGAGCCGAGCTGGTGCTGGCTGTCCCTCCTCTCGTGAAGAACGGGAAATGGTATATTGCGCTCAACGATTTGCAGCATCATTTTCGGTTGAGCTATGAGATGAGAGATGCGGATCGCAGCATTGAATTGTTCCTGGGGCAATATTCGGGTAAAGGGTTATAAAATACCGTCCCACGTAAACTTTACTAGTCGAATCCTCCATGAAAAGCGATGTTTCCGGTTGAGGCTATGCCGATTTTGACATATAATGTTATATTGTAAATGGGTTTCATTTCGCAACATGAAAACATCCATAATTAAGGAGCAGGCGCTGCCGGTCGAGACGAGATTGGCCGCGCCTGCCTGATCAGATGCTTGCCGGCCGGCAGGTGTCGGAAAGGAAGGACAATGAGCCGCAAAGAGCACATTACCGCCATTCCTATTGTGCGAGCGCTGGCCATGATTGGCGTCATCAGCGTGCATTCCACATCGCAGGCAACGGTAGATATGGTTGATTCGAGTTGGTATTATCTGTATAACTTTTTCAACATCTTTTTCAAATACGGCACGCCGACCTTCATTCTGCTGAGCAGCTTCGTGCTGTTCTACAACTACGGCGGACGGGACAAGCTGGAGCCTGCCGTGCTGGGCAAGTTCTACCGGAATCGGCTGCTCTATGTCATCATTCCGTATATCGTCGCATCGATCGGGTATTTCCTGATGCAGCATATGATGTATTACCGTACCCGCGGCTTCGAGGATTCGATGTATTCGTTTTTCACCAAATTATTGACCGGCTCCGCTTATACGCACTTATACTTTGTTTTTATCAGCATTCAGTTCTATATCTTGTTCCCATTGATGCTTAAGCTGTTCCGGTCCAAGACGATATTGGCCTGGTCGATTCCGCTAGGGCTGCTGCTGCAGTGGGGCTTCGTGCTCTGGAACAAATATGACCTCCAGATTGTCAATAAAGGCAGCATCTCGCTATCGTATGTCAGCTATTATTTCCTGGGTGCCTATGTCGGCTTGAATTTCGAGAAAATTCGACCGTGGCTGACGTCGCTCGGGCAGAAGGGAAATCCGCTTCGCTTCCGGATCGGGTCGCTTGCGCTGTGGGGCGCGTGGCTGCTGTTCGCGATGCTTCATGTTCAGGTCTGGTTCTGGTCGCGTTCAACCAATGAATGGACCAACTCGCTTGTCTATGAGATGCTGTGGAACTTCCACACGCTCACATCGGCTATCGTCTTGATGCAGCTGGCCTTTTTCCTGGAACGGAAGCTGCCGGACTGGCTTCGCAAAGCCCTTATGCAGCTGGGGGATCTGTCCTTCGGCATCTACCTGCTGCATCCCGTCTTCCTTGCCTTGTACCGCAAATATGCTTGGTTCGGAGGCGGCTCACTTGCGTATATGCTGTTTATCGCGGGAGGCTATGCCGTGGCGCTCGGCTTGTCCTGGCTCGTCGTCTACGCGGCATTCCGCTTCATCCCGTTCGCCTGGATCGGATTCGGCGCCGTGCCGCGCAGCTTCAAGGCGAAGCGGGCACCGCACCAGAAGTCGGGTTCCATCACCCCAGGCACAAATGCATAATGGATTTCGGACAAGACCGTCTGCCGTCGCAGGCGGTCTTTTTGTCGTAGGCGGCAACGATGGTAAGAACCGCTGAGGGATTGACGATGAGGCTGATCCGTGATAATATTACCTTTAAATTTTTACTTCATTTTGCTAATAAATTAACTTGGTAGTACTTTACCATATTAAAGTAAGGAGTATGAAATACGGGGTGAGTCCATGTCGAAGCCGAGAATGTTCGAGAAGCCCTCCGGCGTGCGGGATTATTTGCCGGAAGCGGTTCGCAAGCTAAGAGAAATCGAGCGGAAGGTGCTCCATACGATGGAGTGCTGGGGATATGCACAAATTATTACCCCGACGATGGAATTCTATGACACGGTGGGGACGGCCAGCGCTACCTCCGATCAGAAGCTGTTCAAGCTGCTGAATCAGCGTGGAACGCCGATGGTGCTGCGTTCGGATATGACGGGGCCTATCGCGCGCGTCGTCTCTTCCTTGCTCGGGAAGGAGCAGTTCCCGATCCGCCTGTCCTATCATGCGAATGTGTTCCGGGCGATGGAAGAAGAGGCGGGGCGGGAGGCCGAGTTTTTCCAGACGGGTGCGGAGCTGGCGGGCAACGGTTCGCCGGAGGCCGATGCGGAGGTGATCGCGCTGGCGATCGCCTGCCTGAAGGCCTCGGGAATCGAGCGGTTCAAGGTGGCGCTCGGCCATCACGGATACGTGCAGAGCTTGTTCGAGGATGCGCTGCCCGGGGATGAGGAGAACCAGCTTCGCCTGAAGCAGCTGCTGATTCAGCGCGACGTGGTCGGCTACCGGGCGCAGGCAAGCCTGCTCGGGCTGGAGGCCGAGCGGCTTGAGCCGTTGGAGGCGCTGCTGCAGCTCCGGGGCGGCCGCGCGGTACTGGACCAGGCGCGCGCGCTGTCTGGCAAGCCGGAGATGGCGGCTTCTCTTGCTCATTTGGAGCAGGTATGGGAAGTTCTGGAGGCGTACGGGGTTGCGGGGCATCTGCTGCTCGATTTGACGATGCTGGGGGACTTTTCTTATTATACGGGCACGATTTTTGAAGGATATGCCGCAGACATGGGGTTCCCGGTCATGAGCGGCGGACGTTATGATCATTTGCTGCAGCAATTCGGCCGTCCTGCTCCGGCGACGGGCTTCGCGCTCAAGACGACGCGCATTATCGATGCCTTGTCCCGGCCTGGCGAGAACGAAGAGGGGCAGGCGAAGCCGGTGCTGATTCAATATGAGGCGGCCAGACGGGCGGAAGCCTTTACGGAGGCGGGCCGGCTGCGGGCGGAAGGCGTTATTGCCGTTACGCAGCTGCTGAGAGACGAAGCGGCGGGAGTGACATCCTGGGGAGGGACGGAAGCCGCAGGCCAGACGCAGGGCCGCTACCGCGAGGTGCTCACCTTTACGCAATCGTGACACAGGAGAGATGACGGGAGCGAGGCCGGGAGCGGGAATGGGGCTTCGCCTCGCGGCCCGTGAGAAGACAGGAGGGATACCATGCAGGATTGGTTGAAGGTGGCCATGCCGAAGGGGCGAATCTACAAGCAGGCTTCCACGCTGTTCCGCGATGCGGGGCTGCCAGTACCCGAGGATGAAGAGGATTCCCGCAAGCTGATCATCGATGTGCCGGAAGCGCGCATGCAGTTCATTATGGCGAAGCCGGTCGACGTTCCGACTTATGTCGAATACGGGGTTGCGGATGTCGGTATCGCCGGTAAAGATGTGCTGATGGAAGAGAATAAGGATGTCTATGAGCTGCTCGATCTTGGCATTGCCCGCTGCCGGATGTCAGTGATTGGCCTTCCGTCATGGAAGCCATCCATTCATCTGCGGGTCGCGACGAAGTATCCGAATGTCGCCTCGCAGTATTTCCGGGAGCAAGGGCAGCAGGTGGAAGTGATTAAGCTGAACGGATCGATCGAGTTGGCTCCGTTAATCGGGCTGGCCGATCGGATCGTCGATATGGTCGAGACAGGCAAGACGCTGAAGGAGAACGGGCTGGTAGAGCTGGAAGAGATGTTCGGGATTACGAGCCGGCTCATCGCGAACCGGGTCAGTTACCGGATGAAGAACGAAGCGATTCAGCAGCTGTGCGACCGCATTCAGCGCGTCGTGCCTCCGCAGCTGTAGGCGGTCCGGAGGCGGTGCGGGCCTTCGCCGTCCGCTTCGCGCTTCGTCGACCGGGATGGAGGGTGTCCGCGGTGAATGCAGCTGGATCGGCAGCCGAGTCGGTGGCCGAATCGGCACCCGGCCTTCGCAGCCGATTATGGAGGTGGCGGATGGAGCCGGGAATTGCGGTTAGGTTCGTGTACTTTGATCTGAATCTATGGCGATTTCTGTGGGTAATTGTGGATTTATACAGATAGCAGATACATTATGAGAGATATGGAAGGATAGATGGAACTGCAGGAACGCGGGCGATCGGGGATTTGCTGTTGGATAGAGCCGGGGATACGACGAACGCGCGCGCTACATTTCAGGAGAGGACGGGAGGAGCAGCATGCGGATTATCGAAGCAGCGGATTGGCGTGTTGAGCGCAAGGTAGATTACGGAACCCGGGAGCAGTTGGAGACGGTTCAGGCGATTATCCGGGATGTGCGGAAGGAGGGAGATGGAGCGGTGCTCCGCTATACCGGACAGTTCGACCGGATGGAACTGGCTCCAGCGCAGCTGCGCATCGCTCCGGCGGAGATTGAGGCGGCCTACGGGCAAGTGAAGGACGCCTTCCTCGCCGCCTTGCGCGAGGCGGCCGCGAATATCCGCGCCTTCCACGAGAAGCAGAAGCGCACGTCATGGATGGATTTCCAGCCGGACGGCACGCTGCTGGGGCAAATTATGCGGCCGCTGAAGCGGGTCGGCGTCTATGTGCCCGGCGGGAGCGCGGCTTATCCTTCCTCCGTCCTGATGAATGTCATTCCCGCCCAGGTCGCGGGCGTGCCCGAGATCGTCATGGTCACCCCGCCATCGACCGGCGGGAAGGGCGGGATCGACCCGCATATTCTGGTCGCGGCGGCGGAGGCTGGCGTGAAGGAGATCTACCAGGTTGGCGGGGCGCAGGCGATCGCTGCCCTGGCTTACGGCACGGAGACGATCGCTCCGGTCGATAAAATCTGCGGGCCAGGCAATATTTATGTCGCCCTGGCGAAGCGTGAAGTGTACGGCGCGGTCGATATCGACAGCATCGCCGGCCCTTCCGAGATTGTCGTCTTGGCGGATGCGACGGCCACGCCGGCTTATGTGGCGGCCGATCTGCTATCCCAGGCCGAGCATGACGCGATGGCTTCGGCCGTGCTCGTCACCGACTCGCGCCCGCTGGCGGAGGCGGTGGCCGCCGAGGTGGAGCGCCAGCTCGCCTCGCTGCCGCGCCGGGAAATTGCGGCGATGTCGATCGAAGGCTATGGGGCGATCGTGGTCGTGCCTGGGCTGAAGGAAGGCGTGGAACTGGTCAACCGACTGGCTCCGGAGCATTTGGAGATTATGACGTCCGACCCGATGGAATGGGTAGGCGCGATCGAGAATGCCGGTGCGATCTTCCTCGGCGAGTATAGCTCCGAGCCGGTAGGCGACTATTACGCCGGGCCGAACCATATCATCCCGACGAATGGCACGGCGCGCTTCTCTTCGCCGGTCGACGTCGATATGTTCATGAAGAAGTCGAGTCTGATCCGGTACAGCCGGGAGGCGCTGCAGCGGGACGGGGAGCGGATTATGGAGCTGGCCCGCCACGAAGGTCTGGAGGCGCACGCCCGTGCGATCGGAATCCGGCTCGGGCAGATGAAGGAATAGATAGCGGCCACCGAGGCAGAGGAAGCTGTCCGGCGAGCGATACCGCAATACAGCATACACGAGAAGAAGGGCGGAACGATCAATGGAATATGGAGCATTGCAAACGCGGGAAGCGGCCATTGCCCGCACAACGAATGAGACGGATATACAGTTGTCGTTCAATGTAGACGGAAGCGGTACAAGCCGCCTGGAGACGGGCGTGCCATTCCTGAACCATATGCTGGACCTGTTCGCGAAGCACGGCCAGTTCGATCTCGCGGTCCGGGCGGATGGCGATACGGACATCGATGACCACCATACGGTGGAGGATATCGGCATCTGTCTCGGCCAGGCGCTGCGCGAAGCGCTCGGGAACAAGGCGGGCATCCGGCGATATGCCTCGGTCTTCGTGCCGATGGACGAGGCGCTTGCTCAAGTTGTCATCGATCTGAGCAACCGGCCTCACTTCGAGCACCGCGCCGTCTATCCGGCCGCCCGGGTCGGTGCGTTCGATACCGAGCTGGTGCATGAGTTTCTATGGAAGCTGGCGCTGGAGAGCCGGATGACGCTCCATGTGATCGTTCATTACGGGCAGAACACACACCATATTATCGAAGCCGTGTTCAAGGCGCTCGGGCGGGCGCTGGATGAGGCGACCGCGATCGATCCGCGCGTGGAAGGCGTTCCGTCCACTAAGGGAGTGCTGTAAGCGATGATTGCGGTATTGGATTACGGAATGGGAAACCTGCACAGCGTCAGCACGGCGGTGGAACGCCTCGGCTATGAAGCGGCAATCTGCCGCGAGCCCGAGCAGCTGGCGGAGGCCGCGGGCATTATTCTCCCCGGCGTCGGCGCGTTCGGCGATGCGATGGAATCGCTGCAGGCGACCGGCCTGGGCCGGGCGTTCACGGAGGCGGTGCAGGCCGGCAAGCCGGCGCTCGGCATCTGCCTCGGCATGCAGCTGCTCTTCGAGGAAGGGGAAGAGCACGGCCGCCATGCCGGTCTCGGGCTCCTGCCCGGCCGGGTGATCCGCTTCGAGGGCGGCCACTACAAGGTCCCGCATATGGGCTGGAACCGGCTGCAATGGGAGCAGCCGGATCATGGGCTGACTGCCGGGCTGGAGGAAGGGCATGTCTACTTCGTCCACTCGTACCATGTGCTGGCCGATAAGCAGAAGGATGTCATCGCGACTTGCCAATACGGAGGCCGATCGGTGACGGCGATGGTCGGCCGGGGCCGTCTGTACGGCATGCAGTTCCACCCCGAGAAGAGCGGGGAAGTGGGCCGGCGTCTGCTGGAGCGGTTCCTCCAGTTGGCCGAGGGGCCGGGACGGGTTCGGGATTGAGCTGCGAACCGAGACTGGCGGGGCTCTGTGGTTAACGAGGCTCTGTTGCCGAAGCGGTCCGTCGCGAGGGCGAAGGCCAAGCCAAGGCGCTGGCAAGGAAAAGCGTGAGGCATGAGCGGAAGGCATGAGTTGGAAAAGTGTTCGGTAGGTGCGGCGATAGGCGAAAGCTGCAAAAGTGCGCGGTAGGGGCGACGATGGGCGAAAGCTGCAAAAGTGCAGTTTTTTGACTGTTTCTGCGGTGAAAAGAAGAAATTCCTGCAGCGTTGCATCAATTTCGTGGAATAAAGGTTGGATTGCGGAATACATGAACGAAATGATGTATTTTTGCAGGATTGGCGTCGAAAACGCTTGCCCCAAAAAACAAAACTGTAATTTTGCAGGATTGGTAGGGCAGCGGGAGCACGTGCGGCTGTTGCATTCGAAGAGAGGAAGAAGGAGAGCACGGAAACGTAGGAGGTCGAGTGAAGAAGTTTGGGCGGCGTTTGTATGGGGTATGTGTGGCGTTTGTGTGGCGGTTGAGTGACAAGGAGGTAAGTATATGACGGCATTTACAATATATCCGGCCATCGATATTCGGGGAGGACGCTGTGTCCGGCTCGTGCAGGGCGATTACGGACAGGAGACGGTCTATGACGAATCCCCGCTTGATGTGGCGGGTCGCTGGGAGCGGGAGGGCGCGTCCTGGATTCACCTCGTCGATCTGGATGGCGCGAAGGCCGGGCACCCGGTCAATGACCGGCTTATTGGAGAGATCGCCCGCACCGTCGGCGTGCCGGTGCAGGTCGGCGGCGGCTTGCGGACGCGAGCGGATGTGGAGCGGCTGCTGGAAGCGGGCGTGGCGCGGGTCATTCTGGGCACGGCCGCGATTGAGGATCGCGCGTTCGTCGAAGACGTGCTGTCCCGGCACGGCGGTCATGTCGCGATCGGCATCGATGCGCGCGACGGCTATGTGGCGACGCGGGGGTGGCTCGAGACGTCGGAGGTGCAGGCAGAAGCGCTGGCATGCCAGCTGGCTGAGGTTGGCGCGAAGACGTTTATTTTTACGGATATTTCCCGCGACGGCATGATGCGCGGGCCGAATGTGGAGGCGATCACGGCGTTGGCCCGGGCTTGCGGTCAGCAGGTTATCGCCTCGGGCGGCGTCAGCAGCATGGCGGATGTGGAGACGCTGGCCGCTCAGGCGAAGGACGGCGTCAGCGGCGCCATTATCGGGAAGGCGCTGTATACCGGCAGCGTTCGCCTGGAGGAGGCGGTCCGGCTGGCCGAAGCGGCCGGAAGCAACGGGCGCTAGCCTGGTCTAAGCGGGCCGATCCGCCGATCTAAGCGGGTCGATGGCCGATGCGGGCTGGTCTGGGGTTCTGAGGGTCCGAGGGTCTGAGGAATGGACAGCCGATGCGAATTCCATGAGATTGAATGCCTGCGAGGAATGGAGGAATGCAAATGTTAGCCAAACGAATCATCCCTTGCCTGGACGTCAAGGACGGACGGGTCGTCAAGGGCGTTAACTTCGTGCAGCTGCGTGATGCCGGCGATCCGGTGGAGCTGGCCGCCCTGTATGATCGGGAGGGTGCCGATGAATTGGTCTTTCTGGACATTTCCGCTTCGGTGGAGGGCCGGGCCACGATGGTCGAGGTCGTCAGGCAGACGGCGGCCGAGATCTCGATTCCCTTCACGGTGGGCGGCGGCATCGGACATGTCGATGATATGATGCGGATTCTGCGCGCGGGCGCAGACAAGATCGGAATCAATACGGCGGCGGTGCAGCAGCCGTCCCTCATTCGCGACGGGGCCCGCCGCTTCGGCTCGCAGTGCATCGTCGTCGCGGTGGACGCCCGCTATCATGAGGAGTGGGGCGAATGGGAGGTCTATATTCACGGCGGGCGCACTCCAACCGGTCTCCGCGCGGTGGAATGGGCCCGGGAGGCCGAGAAGCTGGGCGCCGGCGAGATACTGCTGACGAGCATGGATGCGGACGGAACGAAGAACGGATTCGATGTTCGGCTGACCCGCGCCGTGTCCGATGCGGTGGGCATTCCGGTTATCGCTTCCGGCGGTGCCGGGCATACTGAGCATTTCCTGGAGGCCTTCCAGCAAGGCGGGGCGGATGCGGCGTTGGCGGCTTCCATTTTCCACTATAAAGAGGTGTCGGTACAGGAAGTCAAAGAGACGCTGCGCCAGCAAGGAGTGAATGTGCGATGACAGAATCGAGAGTGACAGCCGGATTGAGCGCCTATGGAGAGGCGTTGGCGGATCGCATCCGCTGGGACGGACAGGGGCTCGTACCGGCGATCGTGCAGGATGCGGGGACCCGGGAAGTGCTGATGATGGCCTATATGAACCGCGAGTCGCTCCTGAAGTCATGCGAGACCGGGGAGACGGTCTTCTGGAGCCGCTCCCGGCAGGAGTTGTGGCATAAAGGCGCCACCAGCGGCAACACGCAGCGCATTGTCGAGATGGCAGCCGATTGTGACGGGGATACGCTGCTTATTCAGGTGATCCCGAACGGTCCTGCATGCCATACGGGGACGTACACCTGCTTCGACGCAGACCGCAGCGGGATTGCTCCGCTGTCTGAAGCGCAGGAGGCGCTGGTTGCGAGGTCCGGGGCTGTTGCAGAGGATGCGGCATTGGCTGCGGACCCGTACCGGGTGCTGGCGGAGCTGGAGCAGGTCATTGCCGAGCGGGAGGAGGAGCGGCCCAAAGGGGCGTATACGACGTATTTATTTGATTCTGGACTTGATAAAATATTGAAAAAGATCGGCGAAGAGAGCGCCGAGGTTCTGATTGCCGCCAAAAACGGGGATAAAAAAGAGCTGACGGGCGAGGCCGGGGATTTGCTCTTCCATCTGCTTGTGCTGCTGCGCGAGCGGAAGCTGCCGTTCGTACAGGTGCTGAATGAGCTGCAGCGCCGGCACCAAGGGCCGCGCCGCGATACCTATCATGCGCACGGGAAGATCAAGCCTTCAACTGAATCGTAAGCAGCTTCATGGGCGGACGCCTGTTCCTTATATCCGAGGAGCGGGAGCCGCTTTTTTGCGTCCAGGAGTCGGAAACGCCCTTAGCCGTGGCAGTCTTGTCTCCACGAAATGCGGAATGCGGCCGACGCGGAGTGATGCCATGAGTTGGTTGCCCGCAAGAGAAGGGTGCGATATAATATATTTAGAATTATTATCATTTTAAAATTATGCTTATTTGGTGATGGGTTTGTCTCTCCTTGGGTAGTAACGGGATTGTCTCTCCTTGCGGTAGAAATATCCATGCGCATCCGCCCCGGGACGGCTCGACGAAGGGGTGGGGGAAGGCGCGTCATTATGGTATACTGAAGGTTATGTATACAACGATGATGCGGCAGGAGGTGCCTTGGCGATGGCAGGAGAGAAGCCACATCGAACCGGCAGGGATAACGCGGATGCACATGGTAACGTCGTGATGTTCCCGGTAGATGCGGCCGCGTATTCCGATCGCGCGGTAAAATTATTAGATCGGCTGCAATATGACAAGGCATTGCGGTATTTCCGCAGAGCGGTCGAATGCGAGCCTGGCGATGCGATTCACCAGTGCAATCTGGCTGGGGCGTTGGCAGAGACGGGGCGCTTCGAGGAGTCGAATCTCATCCTCCGCCATATTGTGAATGAGCTCGATCCATCCATGAGTGAATGTTATTACTATATGGCGAATAATTTCGCTTATCTTGAATGCTATCAGGAGGCGGAGGCGGCGCTCGATATTTACTTGGCGCTGGATCCGCAGGGAGCTTACGGCAGCGAGGCGCTGGAAATGAAGGAGATGCTTCATGACGAGATGAATCGGCCTGGTTCGTACCCGGGATCCCGGCCGCCCGCCAATGCGGCGGCCTTCGAAGAGGCGGCGAGAGGCTTGAAGGAAGCCGCTGCCGCTTTGAGCAGCGCTGCGGAGTCCGAGGCAAGCGGCAAGCCGGCGAATGCGCCCGGACAAGCCCTCCGGGAAGCCCAGAGCGGACAGGAAGCCGAGCATCAGCAAGCCCGGCGGATGATGGAAGAAGGCAGGTTTTTGGAGGCGGGGCGTATTCTCGAGCTGCTGCTTGAGGCGGACCCCGACGATCTGCCTGCCCGGAACAATCTGGCGCTCGCCTATTATTATATGGGCTTCTTCAAGGAAGCCCGTGAGATGCTTCATCAGGTGCTTGCGCTGGATCCCGGCCATTTGCACGCCCTGTGCAATCTGGCGATATTCGAGCGTCAGGCCGGAGGAACGGAGCAGGAGCGGGAGTTGATGGAGCGGCTGGCGAAGCTGCAGCCCTTCCATCGGGAGCCCGCCTTCAAGCTGGCGAACACGCTGGGCATTCTCGGCCGGCATGAGGAGGCTTACCGCCATCTGCGGCGCCTGCTTGCGACCGGATCGCCTGCCGAGCCGGGTGTCTATCATTGCGCGGCGGTGGCGGCCTGCCATCTCGGACGGTACGATGAAGCGGCCGGCTGGTGGGCAGCCTGCCGGCGCCTGGATCCGGAGAGCGGCATCGGTTCGTATTACTTGGAGCTGCTTCAGCAAGGCGGAGGAGGCCGTCCGGATCCGATGCCTAGCTATCATTACCGCATTCCTTACGAAGCGAAGGCGCGCTCCGGACGGCGGGCCGAACGGTCCACGGCAGCGGAACGGAAAGTCCGGCAAGAAGCCGGAGAACCGGGAGCGGCCGCCGAATGGGAACGGCAGCTGAAGTCGGATCCGCTCGTCCGCTCCTCCTTGTTCTGGGCGCTGCGCTCCGGCGACTCCGCGACGAAGCTGCAGGCGCTTCAGGCGATGAGCCTGATCAATGACGAAGAGGCGAAGCAGGCGCTCCGGGGGCTGTTGCTCGATCCGGAGCAGGATGGCTACGTGAAGGAATTGACCATATATGTCCTGCGCTTGCTCGGCGTTGAGGACGCGCTTGACGTGGAATGGAACGGCAAGAAGCAGCTCGTGGACGGATATCATCTGCTAAGCGGGCTCCCGAGATGGGAACCGGGCTGGCAGCAGGTAATCGATGCGATCCGGACCGGGATGAACGGCCGCTATGACCTGATTCAGATGCATGACGCGGAGAAGATCTGGATTGAATTTCTCCGTCGGTCATATCCTAATGAAGTGCCGCGCATCGCGAAGGCGGCCAGTTGGGCGGCGGCGATTGAATATATCATCGCGAAGAAGCATGGCCACCCGATTACGAGCAGCGAGGCGGGGGAACGGTATGCCGTATCCGCCGCAACGGTCGCCAAGCATGCCAAGCGCATGGAAGAGGCATTCCGCCCAGAGACAACCGAGAAGAACATCTACCAATAGACGCGTTTTCCCAAGTGATAACCGGGCGTATTTACAAAGCAGCTTCTCCACACTGGGAAGGGGATTGCAGGATAGGAAGCTGAGGTGCTTTCCGAATCCCTTTGTGCGCAGAAGCGGACTTTTTGAATAACCTCTAATAGTGAAGGAGGCCTTTTATTATGGAGAAGAAAGTTTATAAATCGGTCGTTATCGGGACAGGACCTGCGGGTTACACGGCAGCAATCTATCTGGCGCGCGCCAATCTGAATCCGCTCGTTATTGAAGGTCCGCAGCCGGGAGGGCAGCTTACGACGACAACCGATGTAGAGAACTTCCCTGGGTTCCCGGACGGGATTATGGGCCCTGAACTGATGGAAAACATGCGCAAGCAGGCGGAGCGCTTCGGCACGACGTTCGTTACCGGCTGGGTAACGGAGATCGATACGTCGCAGCGTCCGTTCAAGCTGACGGGCGAAGGTCTGGAGGAAATCTGGGCCGAGACGCTCATTATCTCGACCGGAGCCAGCGCGAAATATTTGAACATCCCTGGAGAGCAGGATAATGTCGGCAAGGGGGTCAGCGCATGCGCTACCTGCGACGGCTTCTTCTTCCGGGGCAAAAAAATCGTCGTCATCGGCGGCGGAGACTCGGCGATGGAGGAAGCTAACTTCCTGACTCGCTTCGCATCGGAGCTGACGATCGTGCACCGCCGCGATGAGCTGCGCGCCTCCAAGATTATGCAGGATCGGGCACGCGAGAACGAGAAGATCTCCTGGGCTCTGAACCGGACGCCGCTGGAGGTGCTGGCGACGGGCATGGGCGTGACCGGCCTCAAAGTGCGCAACAACGAGACCGGCGCAGAGGAAGTCATTGAGACGGACGGCCTGTTCGTCGCGATCGGGCATAAGCCGAATACCGATTTCCTGCGCGGCAAGGTGGAGCTGAACGAGCACGGCTACGTAATCGTGAAGCCGGGTACGACGGAGACGAGCGTCCCGGGCATCTTCGCAGCCGGCGATGTGCAGGACATGAAATACCGCCAAGCGATTACTGCGGCCGGTTCCGGCTGCCAGGCAGCGCTTGACTGCGAGAAATTCCTGGAAGGCAGCATGGTGCATGACTGGAGCACGACGTTGGGGTAAGTGTTCCGCTGGCATATCCTGGATTCAGAATCAGGCTTTCCGGTACCGATAAAGTAGGTTTTTTGCAACATTTTCATCGTCGAGACGGAGCCTGCGGGCTCCGTATTTGATCTCGCTGGCGGAGCGGCTGCGCGCGTGCCGAATCGGCCCGGGAAGAGCCTTGATCGCCCCTCCGGGCAGGCGGCACACGCCTTGACCTGTTTACAGCGTTCGCGTATAGTGGGTACTGAAGTAACATACGATTAAGGATACGATTACAAGTATAAAGGTGGATGACGCATGTCTGAGCAAATCTACGTGGGTGTCGATTTGGGCGGAACGGCTATCAAGGTTGGTATTTGTGATACGGAAGGCCGGCTGCTGCAAACGTTTGAAGGTCCGACTGAAGTTGCCAAGGGCCCCGATACCGTCATAGACAACATTGAGAACTATATTCGTCGAATCGTGGAGGAGTCGCCTTACGATTGGAGCCAGGTGGCTGGAATTGGTGCAGGGGTCGCTGGGTTTACGAATGTGAAGGAAGGCGTTATCTTGTTGGCGCCCAACGTAGGCTTCAAGGATGTGCCGATTCGTGCCATATTGGAAGCGCGGCTAGGCAAGCCGGTCAAGATTGACAATGATGCCAATGTGGCCGCCTTGGGGGAAGCGTGGAGCGGTGCGGGCAAAGGCATCGATAACTGCGTCTGCTATACGCTCGGAACCGGCGTCGGCGGCGGTATTATCATCAACGGGAAGATTGTGCAAGGATTTTCCGGCATGGCCGGAGAGCTGGGCCATATCGCCGTGATTCCGGATCTGGAAGCGATTCAATGCGGCTGCGGCAAGATGGGCTGCCTGGAGACGGTATCCTCCGCAACCGGCATCATTCGCATGGCGAAGGATGCGGTAGAGCGCGGCGATCGCACGTCCCTGTCGCTGCTGGAGGACATCGCGGCGAAGGATGTGTTCGATGCGGCGAAGGCTGGGGATGAGGTTGCCGTCCGCATTATCTCGCGCGCAGCCTTCTATTTGGGCAAATCAATGGCGGCGGTCGCCGTCACCTTGAATCCGGAGCGCTTCATTATCGGCGGCGGTTTGTCGAAGGCGGGCGAGTTCTTGTTCGAGCAAATCCGCGAGACGTTCAAGAAGCTATCACCTGAACCGGTTACGCGCGGCGTATCGATCGTGCCGGCTGAGCTAGGCAATGATGCGGGTATGATTGGTGCGGCTGGATTGTTCTTGCGTTCGTAATCGGCATTGAGTAAGGGAGAGGACGAACGATGATCGAGTCAACAGAAACGGCAGCGCTTGCTAAATTAGTCATTATTACGGGGATGTCCGGGGCCGGCAAGACCATCGCGGTACAAAGCCTGGAGGATCTCGGATTTTTTTGCGTTGATAACTTGCCGCCCGTTCTGATTCCCAAATTCGCGGAGCTGATTGAGCAATCCAAAGGGAAGATCGGGAAGGTCGCACTTGTCATCGATTTGCGCGGGCGAGAGTTTTTCACGGCGTTATCGGAGTCTTTGAATTATATTAGAGAACATTATACAATTAATTGTGAAATTTTGTTCTTGGATGCGACGGATGGAGTTCTCGTCCAACGCTACAAGGAGAGCCGGCGGCGCCATCCGCTGAAGCCGAACGGCATGCCGCTGGAAGGCATCAAGATGGAGCGCAAGCTTTTGGAGGATTTGAAGGGCTGGGCCAATCAAGTGATTGACACGAGCACTCTTAAGCCGGCGCAGCTCAAAGAACGCATCGTCTCGAGATTCACGCAGGCCGATCAGAACCGCATGTCGGTCAACGTTACCTCATTCGGCTTCAAATATGGGGTTCCAATCGATGCGGATCTCATTTTTGACGTGCGGTTTCTGCCGAATCCTCATTATGTGGAGCAGCTGCGTCCGCATACCGGCCAAGATATCGAAGTCTATGACTATGTCATGAAATGGCCGGAGACGCAGACCTTTCTGAGCAAGCTGCTCGACTTGCTTCAATTTTTGCTTCCTCAATACCGCAAAGAAGGGAAGAGCCAAGTCGTCATCGGCATCGGCTGTACTGGCGGGAAGCACCGTTCCGTGGCCGTCGCGGAATATTTGGGCCGCACGATCGGTTCCAGCGAGACGGAGGTCGTTCGCGTAAGCCATCGGGATTCCGAACGCGATCGGCATTGATGGGGGGATACTGAAGTGCGGATAGGAGAAGAGAGCGAGTTGCCGCGCATCGTCGTTATGGGCGGCGGTACGGGACTGTCTGTCATGCTGCGCGGCCTGAAGGAGAAGCCGTTGGATATTACGGCTATCGTAACGGTCGCCGATGACGGGGGGAGTTCCGGTATTTTGCGCCAGGAACTGCAGATGCCGCCGCCGGGGGATATTCGCAACGTCTTGACGGCGTTGGCGGATGTGGAGCCCTCGTTGTCAGAGATGCTGAAATACCGGTTCCCGAATGGAACCGGCCTGGCTGGGCACAGCCTTGGGAATCTCATCCTAGCGGCCATGACGGATATAACGGGCGACTTCGTCGCGGGCATCCGTGAATTAAGCCGGGTACTGGCCGTTCGCGGGCGCGTGCTGCCGGCCGCCAATCAGGCAATTGTGCTGAATGCGGAGATGACCGACGGCACCATCGTGGAGGGCGAGTCTGCGATACCGCAGGCAGGCCAGCGCATCAAGCGGGTCTTCTTCGAGCCTGCGCAGGTGGAGGCGCTTCCTGAGGCCGTGCATGCGCTGCAGGAGGCGGATGCGATCCTGGTCGGTCCGGGAAGTCTATATACGAGTATTATCCCGACGCTGCTTGTCCCGAAGCTGGCACAAGCGGTCAAGGAGTCGGACGCCGTCAAAATCTTCGTCTGCAACGTCATGACGCAGCCGGGAGAGACGGATAATTACAAGGTCAGTGACCATCTCGAAGCCATCCAGCAGCATGTAGGCGAGCATCTCTTCGATTATGTCATCGTCAATGATGGAGAGATCCCGCCGCAAGTGCAGGACCGCTACGCCGAGCAGGGGGCGCGTGCAGTGCATTTGGATTTGGATGAAGTGACGAAGAGAGGTTACAAGGTGATCGCCGATTCCCTCGTATTGTTCCGCACGTATTTGCGGCATGATGCGGAAAAGCTGAGCCATCACATTTATCAGCTGGTGGAGAATTGGATGTTACGAAAGAGGTGAGCGGAGAATGTCCTTTGCAGCGCAGACGAAAAAGGAATTGACGTTAATTGAGTCCGATGCATGCTGTGAACGGGCAGAATTGGCAGCGTTAATGCGCATGAACGGCTCCGTCCAGCTCTCTTCGAACCGCAAGGTCATTCTGGATGTTTCGACGGAGAACGCGGCGATTGCCCGCCGGATATACACGTTCATCAAAAGGTTCTATCAGGTGCATACGGAATTGCTGGTGCGTAAAAAAATGCGCTTGAAGAAAAATAATGTGTATATCGTCCGCATTCCTTCCCAGGTGCAGGAGATTCTGCATGATCTGCATATCGTAGCCGAAGGGTTCCAGTTCACCGATGGAATAGATAAGCGGATTATCGTGAACAATTGCTGTAAACGGGCTTATTTGCGGGGGGCGTTTCTTGCCGGCGGATCGGTTAACAATCCGGAGGGATCCTCTTACCATCTCGAGATTTCATCGATGTACGAAGAGCATTGCAAGGCAATTGTTGAATTGGCCAATGAATTCCGGCTCAATGCCAGGTTCATCGAACGCAAAAAAGGGTTCGTGCTGTACATTAAAGAAGGCGAGAAGATCATTGAGTTCCTCAATATTATCGGCGCGCATCAGGCGTTGTTCAAGTTCGAAGACGTCCGGATCATGCGGGATATGCGGAACTCCGTGAACCGGATTGTCAACTGCGAGACGGCGAATCTGAACAAGACGATTGGCGCGGCCGTGCGCCAGATCGAGAATATCCGCCTGATCGAGAAGGAGATTGGACTGGAACAGCTTCCAGACAAGCTCCGGGAAGTGGCGGAGGTGCGTCTGGCTCATCCCGATCTGAATCTGAAGGAAGTCGGTGAGATGCTCAAGGGGAAGGTCAGCAAGTCCGGAGTCAATCACCGGCTGCGGAAAATTGATGAAATGGCTGAAAGAATAAGAAACGGATGAATTTTATTCCTAGTGCACCATCGTTTAAAATGCTATAATGTGATAAACTGAAGAAAATGGCGTAAACGTGAATTGATTAGTAAACTATACAGGAAATGTAGGGGGTATGATCCGCATGGCTCAACAACCAGTTGTGGTACGTTTGAAGACAGGATTGCATGCACGACCGGCGGCCTTGTTCGTTCAAGAAGCGAATAAATATTCTTCGGATATCTTCGTGGAAAAGGAAGATAAAAAAGTAAATGCGAAGAGCATTATGGGGATCATGAGTCTTGCAATCGGCTCAGGCACGTCCATTACCATTACGGCGGACGGCGCGGACGCAGAACAGGCTGTAAGCGCTTTAGTATCCTTGGTCAGCAAGGAAGAGTTGGAAAACTAATTGGACCTGCATGCCGGCTGAAGGCAGAAGGCAGATAATACAGGAGGGGCGGCGAAGTGACTGCCGCCTATTTCCATACCGAGTGTCAGGCGAGCCCGGCGCCTCTATGCAGGCGCTGGGCTCGCCTGCCCTTATTCCTGGGACTGGAATCAAGACAGGACCTGAGCATGACGCTCAGGTCCTGTGTCATACATGCCAGGGCTTACCATTGGCTGAATACATCGGCGGTGCCCTTCACATTGCCCCGGATGCGGATACGATACCTCTCGCCATCCTTGATTCCCTTGAAGGCGACTTCGTCCGCGGTCCAGCCGACATACCCCGTCTTGGTGTCTTCCCTAATCCAGCCGGACCATGGATAATACCGTTCCAGCTCGACATCGAATTCGGTGTTGTTCCCAGTATTTTTTTCCGTGGTGAGATAGACCAAAATATTTTTGCGGTGGCTGTCCTTGGGAATATCGATATCGTTCGGAATCTGATAGTGGGCCGTCGTCTGGAAGCTGGCGGTCCAGTGGTAGATGGCCGTGCCGTTAAAAGGAACCACGTTCTTTATGTAGATCTGGGAGCTCCCGCGTTCAGGTACATTCTGTTGATTCAACTCGTGTTGGCCGGAACCTTGCGCGAACAAGGTAGCGGGGGAAAGGAGACTGACTGCCATAGCGATGATGGCGACACGTTTCATCCATTTACGTGCAAACAACAGAAATTCCCTCCTTTTTCAACATATAGGATAATTACAAGTAGAATGTAACACAAGTTACATCAAATGACAATGAAAATCAGGTAACCGATCGATTCGAACAGCAGCGGCTCGTATGAAGGACGCACAGGCTGCCGGAAAATAATTCATGCGTTAGGTGCAACATATTTGGTGATCCCCTCGTTTAAATCGTAAGCAAGTTGATAATCTTACCAGTATGAGCGATGGAGGGGTATAGGATGATGAATGGAAACTCACATGGACGGAACTGGCGGCGGACGGCGGTGGCAGCCGTCGTCGTCGGCACATTGCTGTTCGGCGCATGGGGAGCTGCAGCTCCACAGTCGGTACAAGCGGCAGGGGAGGCTTCGATCATGGACAAAAACACGATTACGGTTATGGGACAAGGCGAATTGGAGGTTACGCCGGATATTGCTTATGTCGATATCGTCACGGAATCGAAGGCGGATACGGCGGCGCAAGCCCAAAAGCTGAATGCCGCGGCATTCGACAAGGCGAAGCAGGTGTTGACCAAATACGGAATTGCGGATACCCAAGTGAAAACGACTGATTTTTCCGTCAATCCGGTCTATAAATATGCGGAGAACAGCGAACCGAAGGTTGTCGGTTATGAAGCCCGCCACGCCGTTCGCGTCGCGTACCGCGACCTCGCGAAGCTGGGCAATCTGGTAGATGCGGTGGCCGGAGCCGATTCGACACGGGTGCAGCAGATTCAATTCGATATCGAGAAGCGCGACGCCTTCGAATCTCAAGTGCTTGAAAAGGCTGTGAAGCATGCGGCGAGCAAGGCGGGTGCGCTGGCCAAGGCAGCCAATCGCCAGGTCGGACCGGCGCTTACGATAGTGGAATCCGGCGCGGACTGGCAGCCGGTGCGGGTCATGAGCGAGAAGCTGTCGATGATGAACGCTTCCGCCGCTGACGCTGCCGGCTCGGCTCCTCAGGGCGGCCAGGTGAAGCTGCGTGCGCAAGTGCAGGTTCTGTTCGAAATGAAATAAGAGCCTAAGAGACGAAGGTCCCTTCCCGGCGCCGCGAAGATTCGCGGACGGGCGAGGGGCCTTTGCGCGTGGTTACAAAAATGTGGGTGGGAGCCCTTTAGATGGATGAAATGAGTCAATCCATTGAAGATGAATGTATGCAATTGTCGAAATTACGTAAAAATAGTTGTATCACTAAGCAAAACGATGTATATTGAATATGCAAAAACGCCAACGTGAACGAACGGGAAGCCATACCAACGGATATGGCTTTTTTTGCTTAATGGATAAGGGGACAAGGTATGCGCATATGCATTCTTATCGCATGATTATCCGGTATTCGCGGCGGCGTCGTCCCGACCGGAGCGGCTTGCCGTATCCCGTGGATAGGCTGACGATATAAGGGGTTGATGCTCTTGATACAACTGGTAAATGTGGAGAAACACTTTGCCGGGCAACCCGTAGTACATCCTTTGTCGCTCACGATTGATGAGGGAGAATTTCTAACGCTGCTCGGCCCAAGTGGTTGTGGCAAGACCACGATTTTGCGTATGATTGCCGGCTTCGAGCTGCCTACGGCAGGCGAGATTCGGTTGGACGGCGTGAACGTGACGCAATTGCCTCCGAATAAACGGGATCTGAATCTCGTATTCCAGCATTACGCTCTGTTCCCCCATATGACGGTGGAGCAAAATATTCAATTCGGTCTAAAAATGAAAAAAATTCCGCAAGCGGAACAGCGTGAGCGCATCGCTGAAGCGATCCGGCTCACACAGCTGACTCCGCTCGCTGCGCGATATCCGCATCAGCTGTCCGGCGGTCAGCAGCAGCGTGTCGCCATTGCGCGGGCGATCGCCAACAAGCCGAAGGTGCTGCTTCTGGATGAGCCGCTCGGCGCGCTTGACTTGCAGCTCCGCAAAAACCTGCAGGGCGAATTGAAGCAGCTGCAGCGGAATTTGGGAATTACGTTTGTCTATGTTACTCATGATCAGGAAGAAGCAATGATGATGTCCGACCGGATCGTCATCATGAACAACGGCCGCGTCGAACAGGTGGGCTCGCCTAAAGAAATTTACGAACGCCCGGAGACGTTGTTTGCAGCTACGTTCGTCGGTGAGAACAATGTCTTCCATGAAGACAATATGTTCACCGTCCGTCCGGAGAAGATTCGTATCTCGGAGGAGACGGAAGGCGTGCGCAAGGCGGGAATTATACAGGATATTGTCTATTTAGGGAATATTCATAAATTGATTGTTCATATGGAAAATGAACAGACTACGGTGACAGCGGTGCTTGATTTTACGGACACCCGTTCATGGCAGATCGGACAACGTGTCGGCGTTCATTGGAACGCGGGAGACGAGGTGATTATCGGCCCATGAGACGCTCCTTCGGCATCATTGCGCCGGTCGTGTTGTGGCTGACGATATTTCTCGTCGTGCCGATGCTCGCGGTATTCGCCGTATCCTTCATGCAACGCGACGAGTTGGGCAATGTCATATTTACGTTTACGCTGGAACATTATGCCCGCTTTTTTGACCCGCTCTACTTGGGCATTTACTGGGATACGCTATGGCTCTCGATTGTGACGACAGCGATCTGCCTGCTGCTCGCTTACCCGCTGGCCTATTACATTTCCCAGGCGAGCCCGGGGCGGCAGAAGATGTGGCTCATTCTCATTACGGTTCCTTTCTGGATCAACTTCTTGATCCGCGCTTATGCCTGGGTGCTGCTGCTGCGGACGCAGGGTATCGTGAACCAGGTGCTGCTGGATGTCGGATGGATTCAAGAGCCGCTCCAGATGCTGTATACCAAAGGAGCCGTGCTGCTCGGGATGGTGTATACGTTCATCCCGTTCATGGTGCTGCCCATTTATGTCGCTCTGGAGCAAATGGATAAGCGGCTGCTGGAAGCGGCCAGCGATCTTGGTGCAGGCCGCTGGAGCGCATTCTGGCATATTACGCTGCCGCAGACCAAGTCGGGAATTATGACCGGAAGCGTGCTGGTCTTCGTCACGACGACAGGCATGTTCGTGGTCACCGATATTTTGGGCGGCGCCAAGGCGCAAATGCTGAGCAATATTATTCAGAACCAGTTCCTTGGGGCGCGCAACTGGCCGTTCGGCTCTGCCTTGTCAGTGGTGTTCGTCATCAGCGCCTTGATTATTATCGGATTGTTCCAGTGGGCGATCCGATCCAAATATGAGGCATCGAAGGAGGCGAGGGCATGAAGACAGCATCCGCATCGAAGCAGCATCCGCTGTTGGCTTGCCACTCGTTCCTGCTGCTTCTGTTCATTTACATTCCGATCATATTGATTATGATCTTTTCATTTAATGATTCGCGGCTGAATGCAAGCTGGAGCGGATTTACCTTCAAATGGTACGGGTCTTTGTTCCAGAACCGGCAGGTGATGGAGGCGCTGAGCAACAGCGTTATTATCGCGCTCGTTTCGACGGTGTTATCCACGGTATTCGGCACGATGGCAGCGCTTGCGATGCGGCGCATGCTGAGCCGAATGAAAAAAGGAATCGCCGGCTTGCTCTACTTGCCGATCATCGTGCCGGACATCATTATGGGGCTGTCGCTGCTCGTGCTGTTCAGCCAGCTGAATATGCCGCTCGGCAAGACGACGGTCATCGTCGCGCATATTACGTTCAGTATCTCGTATGTATATGTCATCGTCTCCTCGCGGCTCGCGAATATGGGCGGACAGCTGGAAGAGGCGGCTTCGGATCTGGGAGCGACGCCGTGGCAGACGTTCCGCTTTGTCACCTTGCCGTCGATATGGCCGGGGATTATCGCGGGGGCGCTGATTGCCTTTACGCTGTCGATCGACGACTTCCTGATCAGCTTTTTCGTGGCGGGACCGAACTCGACGACGCTGCCGATCTATATTTACGGCTCGGTCAAGCGCGGCATTTCGCCGGAGATTAATGCGCTGTGCACACTGCTTATTTTGCTAAGCGTCGGGCTGATTGTGCTGGCGCAATGGATGCTGAACCGCGGCAACGGCGAGAAGAAAAGTTCGATGCTGCCGTTTTGAACGAAATCATATTGAAATCAAACATTGGGATCCTGCGGATCAGAGAGGGGTAGAAAGAATTGAAAAAAATGAAATGGTTCGCTGCCGTATTGGCGGGAATGCTGACAATCTCCGCGTTGGCCGGATGCTCTTCGAGCAAAGACACGTTGAATTTGTATACGTGGGCGGATAATTTCAATCCAGAGATGATTGAGAAGTTCGAAGCAGAGAACAACGTCAAGGTAAATATGGCGGTGTTCGCGAACAATGAGGAGCTTCTGGCCAAGATCAAGGCCGGCGGAGCAAACTATGATCTCATACAGCCATCGGATTATATGGTGGCCAGCATGATTAAGCAGGATTTGCTTGAGACGATCAACAAGGATAACATTCCGAACTTCCAATACGTAGTAGACCGTTTCAAAAATCCGGAATATGACCCGAATAGCGAGCATTCTATTATTTATATGTGGGGCGTAACGGGCATTGCATATAATAAGAAGCATATTGCCGAAGCGCCGACAAGCTGGGCCGATCTATGGAAGGACGAGTATAAGGGCAAAGTGCTGCTGCTGGACGACAATCGCGAGATTATCGGGATGGCGCTCAAAAAAGCGGGCAAATCGAACAGCGCGGATAACGAGGCCGACATCAATGCGGCTGCGGACGACCTGCGGAAGCTGGTGCCGAATGTGGTCGCTTTCGATACCGACAACATCAAGCAGAAGATGATCCAGGAAGAGGGCTGGATCGGGACGGTATGGTCCGGCGACGCGGCCTTCATCGCGGAGGAGAATCCGGATATTGCCTATGTCGTTCCGCAGGAAGGCAGCACGATCTTCGCGGACACCTACGCCATCCCTAAGGGAGCCAAGAACAAGGAATTGGCCGAGAAATTCATCAACTTCATGCTTGATCCGGAGAACAGCGCGAAGAACTATGAGTTCGTTGGCTACAGCAACCCGGTTATGAAGGCGAAGGAATTCCACAGCGAGGAATATTTGAATAATCCGATGATCAACCTGACGGATGAAGAGCTTGGGCGCACGGAGTGGCTGCTCGATGTCGGCAAGTCGATTCAATTGTATGACCGCCTGTGGACGGAGCTGAAGAGCGGCCGATAAGGCCATAAGCTGGTATATCTAATCGAAAATCGTTGCAAGATTTCAACTCTATTTCTATAGCACTGTCCGGAATTTTATTCCGAACGGTGCTTTTTTTATACCTGCATAAAGGGGATGTGGTCGTAAATTGTCGAAAAAGATATAAAAATGATATACCATATGATATAATATAAAAACGCTTACAGACGAAAAAAGTCTCATTCTGCAAATTGTCAATTTGATAGTAGGGGGCCATAGGGAATGCGATGGAATCATTTTAAATCCAAGCTTTTGTTTAAATATATACTGTCGTATTTATCGATTTTTTTGGTGCCCTTGATTGTGATGACATTTATTATTTATCAAAACGCTGTCAATAACTTGCGATCCGAGATCGAGCAATCCAGCATCAGTCAATTGGAGCAGGCGAAGCGGAATATTGATGGCCGGATGAAGGAGCTAGAGGAGATCGCGGCCCGGATCAGCTTCGACAGCAAGCTGACTCCTTATATGGTGCGCCACGACTATTATGGCGGGGAAGCGATTGATGCGCTGGATAAGTATAAAGCCAACAGCTCGATAGTGAATGAGATGTTTTTATATTTTCATGGTGATGACGTGCTCTACTCCTCCCGGGGAATGATGTCGGTCGACACGATGTTCGACTTTGTGTACGACTTCTCCAACTGGAACAAGAATACGTTCGTACGGGACTTGAACGCCGTGAAGGTGCCGACGATGCGCCCGACCGAGCAGGTGACCGTGAACCGCCACGGCCAGAACCGGATGCTGGCTTATCTGGTGCCGATTCCGACGAATCAGGGCTACAAGCATGGCACCGTCACCTACTTGATTGAAGAGTCGATGCTGACGGGGATGATGGAGTCCGTTCTGAGCAATTTCCAGGGCAATGCCTATATCTTCGATCAGGATGGCCGGGTGCTGGCGGCCGCCAGTCATGGCGGCGAGATGGAGGAGGAGGCGGTGAGGCGGCTTGCCGCCGTAGAGGCAGGCATTCATACGGAGCAGCTCGGTGAAGTGCAGCAATCCGTCGTCGCCGTCAAGTCGGACTCCAACGGCTGGACTTATGTCACCGCGATGCCGTCGAAGCAGTTCTTCGGCCGCGTCGTTCATATCCAGACCTTTATTTTGATGATCTTCGCGGTCACGATTCTGTTCGGCTCGATGCTGGCCATCCTACTCGCTAAGCGGCAGTACCACCCGATTCGCGATCTTCTCGAATTCGCCAATCTGAAGCGCGGGACTGATGAAGCGGCGGAGGACGGCAGCAATGGAAAGTCGGAGCTGGAATGGATTCGGGAGACGCTGCTGTCTTATCGGAACCAGGTGGATCTGCAGGAGCCGTATGCCCGGAATCAGTACTTGCTGACGCTGCTGAAGCGCGGCGCCCCGAGCCGGGAGGATGCGGAGGAAATGCTGCAGCAATTAGGGATTGTCCTCTCGGGCAGGAGCATGTTTGTTATTATTATAGCATGGGAATATATGGTAGATCGGGCATCTTCCGCGCAGGAACGGGAAGCGTTCGTGCAGCAGTTTACGGAGTTCGGACTGGCGAGAGGGAGGGCCATGGCCTATGGCGTCGAGCTGTCCCACACCGAGCAGCTGGCGCTCCTTGTCAGCATGGAGGCGGGGGCGGAAGCGGATGATGAGTCGCGCATGGAGGCCATCGTAGAAGATGTGCACCAGCTTGTCGAGGAGCATATGACCGCTATTCCGACGATGGGCATCGGCAGCTTGTACACGAGTCCCGAACAGCTTAACCAATCTTATATTGAAGCCGCATCGGCGCTGGAGTACCGGATCGTGAACGGCAAGGGCAGCGTCACGTTCTTCTCGAATCTGACCTATGAGCAGGATCAGAACTTCTGGATCGCTAAAGATTCTCTCATCAAGCTGACCCAGAGCTTGAAGCAGGGCAATGCGACGGTGGCAGTCGACACGATCGGAGCGGTGTTCCGGAAGCTGCAACAGCAAGAGCCGGCGATCCCGCTGCTGCGGTGCATGTGCTTCGATGTCCTGAATACGGTGCTGAAGACTGCCTCTGAGCTGGGCTTGACGGAGACGGCGCAGCAGGTACCCGATCTGGCGAAGTTCGAGACGCTGGAGCAGCTGGAGGCGAAGCTGTGCGAGCTGGTTGTCTATATTTGCAGCCAAGTGGAGCATCAGGAAGAGTCGGAGCAGCGCTCGTTGACCGACGAGGTCGTAACTTATATCTCGGAGCATTATTGCGAATATGATCTGAGTCTGGAGAAGCTGGCCGAGATGTACCGGGTATCCGTCTCTTATTTGAGCCGGTCCATTAAGGAGAAGACCGGGCATACGTTCTCGCAGCATGTGTGGCAGCTCCGCATGGATGAAGTGATCCGCCATCTGAAGAGCGGCAACGAACCGCTCAAAGATATTATTATCCGGGTCGGTTATATGGATGTGCCGAATTTTATCCGCAAGTTCAAGAAAGAAACTGGACATACGCCGGGACAATACCGGAAGCTGTACGGAACCGGAGGCCATTCATCCGCGATTGAGGAGCAGCGATGAGAGCGGCAGGCATTTTCTCTGCAAGGAGAGAGTGGCTGCCGTTTTTGCTTGCCAAGCAAGGGGATATGTCGATTTTGCGATGCCAACGATCACATCAAAAATGACCAATTGTCTCTCGATGGCCAATACGGGAATGACAGCGCTTTATAAGGAAAAGACTTCTTCTAGGCCAGCCGAGGATGTAGAAATTGACAGTGCGGAATCGACATATTTACGGCCTGATGGCCTGATGGCTACAATTTTACATGTAAGCGTTAGCAAGGCGCGAGGCAGCCGAGCTGACCGCGCACAACCTCGCGCACAACCTATAGACATCAAGAGTATTGCTATCAATTGAGAGGAGGGAGTGGAGACGATGCAAGGAAACGCAGACAGCGCTCTCACGATGAACATGCCGGCCGCCAAAAAGAAATCGGTATGGAAGCGCATGGCGCAAACTTGGGAATTGTATCTTTTTATCGCCCCTGCATTTCTTTATTTTCTTATCTTCCACTACGGTCCCATGTATGGGATTCAAATCGCGTTTAAAAACTTTATTCCGGCCAAGGGGATTACAGGAAGCCCTTGGGTAGGGTTTGATCATTTTGAGCGGTTTTTTAATTCCTACTATTTCTGGGATCTGCTGTGGAACACGCTCAGCATCAGCTTGTACGAGCTGGCGATTGGGTTTCCGCTTCCCATCATTCTTGCCTTGGCATTCAATGAAGTCAAAGACGGCTTCTTCAAGCGAACCGTGCAAACGGTTACCTACGCGCCGCATTTTATCTCCGTCGTCGTTATGGCCGGTATTATCATTACGTTCTTGTCGCCATCGACGGGGATTCTTGTACACATCATCGAATTTCTGGGCTTCGAGCCTGCCGCCTTCCTGACGGACCCGAGATGGTTCAAGACGGTCTACGTCCTGTCCGGCGTATGGCAGAGCACCGGGTGGGGCACTATCATCTACCTGGCGGCGCTCTCCGGCGTCGATCCGCAGCTCCATGAGGCCGCGATTATGGATGGCGCCAGCCGCTGGCAGCGCATCTGGAATATCAATATTCCGACCATCGTGCCGACGATTACCATCTTGTTGATTCTGAACATGGGCAGCATTCTCGGCGTAGGCTTCGAGAAAATCTTGCTCCTCCAGAACCCGCTCAACATGGAAGCATCGGACGTCATCTCCACCTTCGTCTATCGTTCGGGTCTAGTCGATGCCCAGTACAGCTTCTCCACCGCTGTCGGCTTGTTCAACTCGGTGGTTAACGCTATCTTGCTCATTACAGTCAACCAAATCGCGCGCCGCACAAGCGAAACGAGCTTGTGGTAGGAAGGAGGAAGCAGCAGATGGCTTCTGTCGTGAAAGAAACGAGAGCGGATAAAGTGTTTATCTTTTGCAACTATATCTATCTGATACTGGCATTCATTGTCGTCGCCTATCCGATTATTTATATCATCAGCGCATCCATCAGTGATCCGAAGCTGGTCAACTCGGGAGAGATGTGGTTGTTCCCAAAAGGGATTACGTTCGAAGGGTATGCGCGGGTATTCGATAACGCCAAAATCTGGTCCGGGTATAAAAACACGATTATTTATACGGTTGTCGGCACCTTGGTCAACCTTATCGTGACCTTGCCCGCGGCGTACGCCTTGAGCCGCAAAGATTTCGTCGGACGCAACTTCTTCATGGCCATGTTCATGGTGACGATGTTCTTCGGCGGCGGGCTGGTTCCCGGTTACTTGCTCGTCAAAAACCTGGGCCTGATCAACAGCATGTGGGCGCTGATTCTGCCGGGTGCGGCATCGGTGTGGAATATTATTGTCGCCCGGACGTTCTTCCAGTCCACGATACCGAATGAGCTTCAGGAGGCCGCTCAGATTGACGGCTGCACCAATATGAGGCTGTTCATCAAAATTGTGCTTCCGCTGTCGGCGCCGATTATTGCGGTCATGGCCCTGTTCTACGGGGTAGGCCACTGGAACAGTTACTTTGGAGCCTTGATTTATTTGAACGAAGAAGCGAAGTATCCGCTGCAGATGATTCTGCGCCAGATTCTCGTCTTGCAGGAGATGTCGGCCGAGACCACCGGCGCGGCTGTTAACAGCTCAGTCGCCGCTGCGCTGAACAATAAGGCGGAGGTCGCTTCTCTCATCAAATATGCCGTCATTATCGTCTCGACCTTGCCGGTCATCGTCGTCTATCCGTTCCTGCAGCGCTACTTCGTGCAAGGCGTCATGATTGGTTCGGTCAAAGGCTGATGTTCAACGCGTCAGCCGTCCGCTTCCTCTTCATCGGATAATAACGAAGACTACCAGTCTTTGCTTATTATATGTGCTTCACCCGGTAACGTATAATGAACACAAAAGGGAGGATCTACGCATGCAAAAGCTCAAAAAGACATGGGCAATTCTGCTGTCCATGACGATGCTCTTCACCCTGCTGGCGGCTTGCGGCTCTTCAGACAAGCCTGCGGCAGAAGGCAACAGCGGCAATACAAGCAGCGAATCCGCAAGCGATGTCAGCAAGGACGGCTTCCCGATCGTCAATGAACCGATTACGCTGACGATGATGGGGCAAGACGTCGGAATTCAGAACTGGCAGAATATGGACTTCTTCAAAGAAATGGAGAAAAAGACGAACATCAAGTTCGAATTCCGCAATGCGCCGGCTGATAGCTTCGATACAAAGAGAAACCTCGTGTTCGCGAGCGGAGACTATCCCGATGTATTCTTCTCCGGACAGCTGCAAGCTTCCGATGAAGTCAACTATGGTGGACAGGGCGTCCTCATTCCGTTGGAAGGCTTGATTGAGGAGTATGCGCCGAATCTGAAGAAAATTCTCGACGACAATCCGGATATCCGCAAGTCGATTACAACCCCGGACGGACATATTTATTCGCTGCCGAACATCGACCTCGATGCCGGCTGGTATCGTGGACCGTTGTGGTACAACGGCAAGTTTTTGAAAGCGCTTGGCATGGAGGTCCCTAAAACGATCGATGAGCTGTACACCTATCTGAAGCGTGTCAAAGAGGAAGATCCGAACGGCAACGGCAAGCAAGACGAGATTCCGCTCGCTTCCGTCAAGCTGGACGATCTCCGCATGTGGCTGCTCGGCTCATGGGGCATTTACAACGAAGTTATCTATTCCGATACCCAGGACAAAGTTCACTATACGCCAATGGAGCCAGGCTATAAGGAATACTTGACGTTCCTGAACAAGCTGTGGACCGAGGGCTTGCTTGACAAAGAAACGTTCTCGCAAACCGATGAGCAGAAAAAGGCGAAAGGGAAGAACAATCAGATCGGCCTCTTCTCTGACTATCATGCTTACTTCACGCTCGGCGGCGAGCCAAGCATGGATGATCCGATGTATCGTCCGGTCGACAGCGACGTGAAGGCCGTAGCTGCGAAGCATCCGGGTCTGGCGAAAGGCGCTTTTGCGATTACGAACAAAAACAAGCATCCGGAAGCAACGATGCGTTGGGTAGACTATCTGTACTCTACGGAAGGCGCCGAGCTGCTCAGCAACGGTCCGGAAGGCATCCTGTGGGAGTATGTCAATAAAGACGACCATACGAAGAAATGGCTGGATGTGCCAGGCGGCGGCGACCGTGAAGAGTATCGCGCGACGCTGACTCCGGACTACGGCGTTGTCGTACCGAAGATTACGAACGAAGATACGAAGCGCGGCTTCTCCGGCGAATTCGATGCATGGCTGAAAAAGGAAACAGATGAAAAGATTCTGCCTATCGCAAAGGTTCCATTCCCGAGCGTATACTTGTCGCAAGACGAGCAAGCGGAAGTATCCAGCATCCGTTCCGACCTGGATACGTACGTGAAGCAAATGGAAGCGAAATTCGTAACAGGTCAAGAGCCGTTGACGAACTGGGATAAATATCTCGAGACTTGCAAAAAAATGGGCGGCGACCGCATCGTAGAAATCTATCAAGCGGCGTACGACCGTTGGAACACAGGGAACTGAACCGTAATGCAAAGAGCCCCGGGGGTGAATTCCTCCGGGGTTCCGTTTATTTTTGGCATCATGCTCATTTTTATCTAATTTTAAGGTTCGGTTCAGTTTTCTTTAATGTAGCCATTGTATTCTGATTATGGACCGAATGACAGATGAGTTCTTGCAAAGGAGGGTTGCCCTGCATCGATTGAACCTTGGACAGCCGGATTTCATCCGTTGAACAAGGACATCCGTTTCATCTTTCTCATGGTTTACAGTTTACCCCTAGAACATAATATATGCCGCGTCGCTTGCGATGCGGCTCTTTTTTTGTTTTTACAAGTGAAATAAGTAAATAGCCATTCCCCCGTCAGTAGTTACGGTGGGGATGGCTTTTTTGTTTTTGCCGCCGAGGGGAGGCTGGGCCGTGTGATGCTCTAGGGTGCTCTCTAGTGGGAGGAGACGGGGGGATGTGGTGGGATTCCTGCAAATTTACAGTATTTTAACGCTGTCGGGGGCGGAATCGGGGGAATTGCTGCGCAGATGCAGGAATTTGCCCATTTTGTCGTAGTCTGAGCGGAAAGGGGCGAAATTGGTGGAGATTTGCAGGATTGCTGTTTTGGAGGAGCGGCGGTAGCGAAAATACTGTATTTTTGCAGCTTTGCGTCGGTGGAGGTGGGCCGTGGTTCGGCCGTCGGAGGTGGAGGCGGGCAGAAGGCGATGGGAAGCAACCGAACATAGTGGCATTGCAATATTCCTAAAACTATAAAATCAACTTGCTGTCATTTTGCACAAAAGGTAATCTTGTTTCATTATTTTATGAAACAAGATTCGCAATTGTTTCCTGAAAACACGTCAAAATCAGCGTTGTTTTCATAAAATAAAAGAATTCAAGCCAAGTTCGACATTTTCTCTTTTCATACTGACAGAAATGTGGTTTAATATGAAACAAGAAGTGTTTCAATTGTTTCAGATTTGTTTCATTGGTTGTCAGGGGGGGATTTCGTGGCCAACATCAAGGATGTCGCAAAATTGGCTGGCGTATCTCCAGCAACGGTATCAAGAGTGTTATCGAACAAAGGCAATACCTCGGAAGACGTGCGGGCCAGAGTCCAGATGGCGATTCGGAAGACGAACTATGTTCGCCCCGGAGGTGCCAAGCCTCTCGTCGCGGGCAGCAGGACCATTTGCTTGACCATCGCCCGGAACTCAACCGATATTTTCGGGAACCCGTTCTTCGACAGCGTGCTGTATGGGGTATCGAGCACCGTCGAGCAGCATGGCATGGATTTGCAGCTGGCGGTGTTCCACAGCGTCGATCGTCAGATCGAGAAATGCGTGCAGCTGTACAAGCAGCAAAAGATCGACGGGCTTATTCTGACCGGGATTTTGTCCGCTGACAAGGATCGGCTGCTGCGGACCTTCCATGAGGAGCATATTCCGTTCGTCATGATCGGCCGCACGTTCCGCCATGACGTATTCTCCGTCCATAACGACAACCTGAGGGACGGATTTATGGCCGCCCGGCATCTGATCGACGCCGGATACCGGAATCTCGTCGTATTGACACAGGATACGAAGCTCGATGTATTCGCGGCGAGAATATCCGGTTACAGGCAGGCCATACAGCAAGTCGGGCTGGACGCGGGCCCCGAGCGCATCGTGCAGGCCGGCCCGGAAGAAGAGGATATTATGAATGCGCTGCAGCGTCTGCTGGACGAAGGCATCGCCGTCGACAGCGTCATTACGATGGACAGCGTCATGTCGCTTAGCGTATTGAAGTTCTGCCAATTGACCGGGCTGCGCGTTCCGCAGGAAGTCGGGATTATCGGGTTCAATGATGCCCCTTATCTGGTCAAGGTATCCCCGACATTAAGCTGCGTTGAGATGAACGGGGCCAACCTGGGCGCGGAAGCATTTCATTTGCTGAATGAGATTATGAATGAACCGCAGGCGATGAGTCTCAAAAAAAACGTGACGCTTCCATCGAAGCTAATGATTCGTCAATCGACCGCTAGATCGGCCTTCGAGGGTATATAATGGGGCCTGACTACCCGCTATCAAGCCCCGGCAAGGTTCCGGGAAGAGGCGGGCACAGATGTACTCCATGGCAGCGCTTCAGGACAGAGCCCAAGAACAGCGCTGATGGGCAGCACTTGAGGACAACGCTCAATGACAGCGCTGATGGGCAATACTTGAGGACACAGCTCAAGGACAGCACTTAAAGGCAGCACTCAAGGAAAGCTCTGCGAGAAGGCAGACCATACGCCCGCAGAGCGGATTGCATGCGGTTCCACAGATTACAGAGTAAGCAGGGAGCGATTATGGAGTTATTTCTTGTACGGCATGGACAATCGGTAGGCAATACGCTGCCGGACCGCGATATGCCGGATTCGCCGCTAACCGAGCAGGGCCATGCGCAAGCCGCGCGCGTGGCGATATATTTGCGGGATCGGGGCATTAGCGCCATCTATTCCAGCCCGTTGATTCGGGCGATGCAGTCGGCGCAGCCGCTGGCAAGACTGCTCGGTCTGCCGATTCAGGTGATGACAGCGTTGTATGAAGTCAGGGAAGGCAGCCGGTTCGCCGGTCCTTCTCAGCACTTGTTATTGGAGATGGTCCCGGAAGCCGTATTCGAGGACACGATGGGGACGGACGGATGGGAATGCCCGGGAGGCGATTGCCCCGAGACCGTTCAGCGGCGCGCGCAGGAAGCGCTGCGGCGGCTTCGGGCGTGCAGCGAGGAGCGGATCGCGGTATTTTGTCACGGGAATTTCAATGAATATCTTCTTCGCGAAGCGCTCGGCATGGCTTCAGCGGCGCATATCCGGTTCCCCCAGGAGAATACGGGGGTGAACCATATCGTCTTCGGCGAGCATGCGACCAAGCTGATGAAGCTGAACGATACGGGGCATCTGCCGAGAGGAGCGTTCGAACGGGCGGGCCGGGCTGCCGGCAGCCCTCCGGGCGGATAAAAGATTATCACAACACAGAGGAGAACATCAGCTATGCACTTATATGTCATTCGCCATGCACAATCGACCATGAATATTGGACAAGGAGGCGGACCGAACTGCAGCTTGTCGGAAGTGGGACAATGGCAAGCGGAGCAAATCCCTTCGTTTTTCAAGGAAATCCAACTGAACGCCATCTTCTGCAGTCCGCTGCGCAGAGTCATTCAGACCGCGACGCCCCTTGCCAAAGCGCAGGGTCTAGGTATTGTGCTCATACCGGAAATGTCCGAAATATTTAATGAGGAATGGAAGGACTACCGGGATTATGATTGGGAAGCCTGTCAGCAGATTGTAGAGGAATTCCCGCACGCCCAATTCGTGGAGTATCAGGATATGGAGCGCAAGTGGTGGCCAACCTGGCCGGAGAATCATGCCATCGTCCGCAAGCGCGTGCAGAAGTTCGTCGACGCGAAGCTGACCGATTATTACGGAACCGATGCGCATATTGCGGTATTCGGGCATGGCCAGACGACCGCGGATATGAAGCAAATCGTTAATCCCGGGGACATTCATCCCGTATATAACGCGGCGATCGTGCACTATGTTCTCGATTCGCAAGGCCAATGTGAGCGTGTATCGTTGCATAAAGACCATCTCGGTCAGCACGTATACGAATAAATCTCAACCATGATCTCAAGGGGGAACTAACGTATGGCTAAGAAAATGGTATTGCTGCTGCTCTCATTAACCGTCGTCCTGTCGCTTGCGGCCTGCGGGCCGAAGCGGGAGGCGGAACAGGCCAAGCCGAATACGGATACGGCTCAGCAACAAGAAGGGGAGATGCCGCCGAAGCCGGAGCATCTGAAAATCTGGGGTCCGGAAAATGAGCCGGAATTGAAATCGATGCGGGCGATTACGCAAAAATTTACGGAGAAGACGGGCATTGATGTGGAAGTCATTCCATTCAACCCGCGCGAACAGGCGAAAGCGTTCTCACTCGACGGACCGTCCGACCGCGGTCCTGACCTGTGGAGCGCCACCCATAACTCCATGGGCCGCAACGTGCTGCAAGGGTTGGCCGAGCCGTTCCAGATCAGCGAGGAGCAGATTAGCCAGTATTCGCCAGAGGCCATCAAGGCCGTGACGATTGACGGTAAAATCTACAATCTGCCTATGGTCGTCGAGACGACCGCCTTGTTCTACAACAAGGAGCTGCTGCCAAATGCGCCGGAAACATGGGAAGAGCTGGAGAAGTTTGCGTTGGAGTTCACGGACGCGTCGAAGGATAAATACGGATTTTTGCTCGATGCGACGAATTTCTATTACGCCAACATGTTCCTGCAGGGCAACGGCGGTTATGTGTTCGGGTATGACCCGGCTACGGGCTACAACGCGGACGATATCGGGCTGAATAATGAAGGCGCTGTCCAAGGGGCAAACCTGATCAAGTCATGGTTCGAAAAAAAGCTGATTCCGGCATCGATTAATGGCGACGTCATCGACGGCTTGTTCAAAGACGGCAAGGTTGCCGCGGTCGTCTCGGTACCGTCGTCGATCAAAAACTATGAATCGGCGCTGGGAGACAAGCTGGGCGCCGTGCCGCTGCCGAAGCTGGCCAACGGTCAACGCCCGCCTTCCTTCCTGGGCGTCAAAGGTCTGGTGCTGTCCCCATTCTCTAAAAATAAGGAGTGGGCGACCGAGTTGGCTTTGTTCATTACCAATGACGAGAACGGAGCGAGCCATTTCCAGACGGCCGGGGAAATTCCAGCACGTCCGGGCATTTTAGAAAGCGATCTCATTACGAAGCATCCTTACTTCTCGGCCGTGGCCGAACAGTCCACATTCGCTACGCCAACGCCGAATAACCCGGAAATCTCCCAGACGTGGGAGCCGATGAAAAATGCGCTCGTGTTCCTGGCCCAAGGGCAGGACGCCAAAGAGGTGCTGGATGAAGCGGTCAATCAAATTAAAGAACAAATCGCGATCAACAACGCCAATAAGTAAGGAATGATTATCGGATCGGGGTGCGGGTCCGCATCCCCATCCGCTTGAATTCGCATTGCGGATGTCAACGAGGAGGCTTGATTAGATTGGGAGAACAACAGACACGAACCGACAAGCCGCAAATCAGTGCGCATAACCCGAAGTTGGCGATGCTGCTCTCCATTATCCCGGGGTTAGGACAACTGTATAACCGGAGATATATCAAGGGTTCAATATTTTTGATTTTATTTCTCTCATTTTTTATTGTGTTTGCTGATTTTTTGAATATCGGGTATTGGGGGCTCATGACGCTGGGGACGTTGGAAGGGGTTGACGATTCCCGCTCTTTGCTCATTCAAGGCATTATTGCGGTCATCTTGACCGTCTTTCTTCTCATCTTCTATTGGATCAACTTGACCGATGCGCGCAATGACGCCCAGAAAATCCGCGAAGGCTGGAAGATCACGACGATTCGCGAAGGCTTCAAGCAGGCGTGGGATAAAGGGGTTCCTTATCTATTCGTCGGTCCCGGCATTTTCATGATTACGTTTGTACTGATATTGCCGCTGTTGTTCATGGTTTCCTTGGCTTTTACGAATTACAATATTTACAATTCACCGCCCCGTTTTTTGCTCGATTGGGTAGGGTTTGAAAACTTTAAAAATATTTTTTCCGTTCCGATTTGGCGGAACACGTTTTTCTCCGTCCTGTCGTGGACGCTCGTATGGACATTCGTCGCGACGACGCTGCAAATTTCGCTGGCCTTGTTCTTGGCTGTAATCGTGAACGACAAGCGCGTCAAATTCAAAAAATTCATTCGAACGATGCTCATTCTGCCTTGGGCCGTTCCTTCCTTCGTCTCGATTCTCGTGTTCGCCGCCATGTTCAATGATCAATTCGGTGCGGTGAACCGGCAAATTTTGGGGCCATTGGGCCTGTCCATTCCTTGGATGTCCGATCCGCTCTGGACAAAGGTAGCCATCATTATTATTCAAGTATGGCTGGGCTTCAGCTTCGTGTTCGCCTTGTTCACGGGGGTGCTCCAAAGCATATCAAGCGACTGGTACGAGGCGGCGGAGGTCGACGGAGCGAGCAAGTGGCAAAGATTCCGCTACATTACGCTCCCGCATGTCCTGTTCGCGACCGCTCCGCTGCTCATTATGCAATATACGGGTAATTTCAACAACTTCAACCTGATCTACTTGTTCAACCAAGGCGGGCCGCCGGTTCGAGGGCAGTCGGCCGGATCGACGGACATCGTCATTTCATGGGTATACAAGCTTACTTTTGAAACGTTGAACTATAATATGGCGGCCGTTATCTCCATTATATTGGGCCTGATTGTGGCAACCGTCGCCTTTTTCCAATTCAGGAGAACCCGATCGTTCAAGGAGGAGGGCAGCGTCTGATGAGTACGAGATGGAAATCGAGATTAGAGCTTACCGGTATTTATGCATTCATTTTGTTCATGTTCATCGTGATCGTGTATCCGCTCGTATGGGCCTTGGGCGTCTCGCTGAATCCGGGCACCAGCTTATACAGCGCCAAGATTATCCCCGAGAACTGGTCGGCGGAGCACTATTCCTGGCTGTTCTCCAGTCCGGACAGCGAATATTTGCTGTGGTACAAAAACACGCTGATTGTCGCCAGCTGGAAGACGGTGCTGTCGCTGATTGTGACGACGTTCCTGGCGTATGCGTTCTCGCGCTATAACTTCAGAGGGCGCAAGCATGGCTTGTATGCGCTTCTGCTAATCAAGATGTTCCCGGTATTAATGGGGATGGTCGCGATTTATATTTTGCTGAACATTCTGGGTCTGCTCGACACGCTGGCCGGCTTGATTCTGGTCTATGTCGGATCGTCGATTCCGATGCACGCCTTTCTGATCAAAGGCTATTTCGACACGATTCCGCGTGATCTGGACGAGTCGGCGAAGATTGACGGCGCAGGGCACTTCCGGATTTTCTTCCAGATTATTTTGCCGCTGGCGAAGCCGATATTGGCCGTAGTCGCCCTGTTCAATTTCATGACGCCGTTCATGGACTTCCTGCTGCCGCGAATCGTCATTCGCAGCTCGGAGAACTATACGCTCGCTGTCGGCTTGTTCAACCTGGTCAATCAGGAATTCAGCAACAACTTCACCCGGTTCGCAGCGGGCTCGATGCTTATCGCCATTCCGATTGCCGCGGTGTTCCTGTTCCTGCAGAGGTACCTCATTTCCGGGTTGACGGCGGGGGCGACGAAATCATAAAGAAGCAGGCCAGATTTAGAGCAGCGTAAGATTTTTTCGTAAAAAAGATAGAGATAAGAAAACAGGAGTGGCGGGGAGGAGAGATGCGATGACAAGCCCTTGGACGTTGGATCCGGCAAGCATATGCCTGCGGCTGCTTCTCTCGCTTGTGCTCGGGGGCATTATCGGCTTCGAGCGGGAGATGAATCAGCACGCCGCCGGATTCCGCACCAATATTTTGGTATGCATCGGCTCTTCGCTCATTATGCTGCTGTCTATCTATGGGTTCAACGCCTTCGTCGATGAACCGAATGTCCGGATGGATCCGGCCCGACTGGCGGCGCAGGTCGTCAGCGGGATCGGATTCCTCGGCGCGGGAACGATAATTCGAACCGGCCTCTCCGTCAAAGGATTGACCACGGCCGCCACGCTCTGGGTGATGGCCGCGATTGGATTGGCGGTTGGCGCAGGATTTTATTTACCGGCGATTTTGACATGCGGGCTCGTGTTTGTCTCCTTGCAGGTGTTGAATAAAGTCGAGCTTCGCTATCTGGCAGCGAATAAGTCACTTTCGGTGGAAGTGACTTCTCTTGGAGGTCCGGAGACGCTCGGCACGATATCGAAGCAGCTGATGGCGGAGCGGGTGGAGATCCGGAACATGAATGTGTCCGATACGGAGACGCCGGGCCGGATCGAGGGGGCTGCGCCCCCGCTGCAGATGACGATAACGGTTGTGCTCCCCAAAAATAAGCCGATGAGCGATCTGGCGGAGCGGTTGAAGGCGATACCGGGCGTGACAGCAGTAAAAATAGAGTGACCATATGATGTGCGGAAAGCGAGAGGGTATTATGCAGACAAGCGAGACGATACATCCGGACAAATTGCACGGAGGGACAGTCGCAGCGAAGCGGAGCGGGATCGGCGCGATAAGCCGCGTGGAGGAATTGGACAGAGGATATCTCTGCATAGGGGACAGGGCGAATCTGGCACTGACCTTTCTCGATGAGCATCTTTTCCGCGTCAAGCTGACGTTCGATGCTTGTCCCGACTGGACGACAACGCCCGGCGTATTGCCGTGGGAGAAGACGATACAGGCCAGCCGGGAAGATACGGAGCACGGCTTTCTTTTCACCACGAAGAAGCTATCGGTGGAGATTGATGCCGAGGATGCTTCCATCACGGTAACCGATGCCGAAGGCAACGTGATCGGCCGGCAGACCTCGTTCAGCTGGGATGCGCGCGGCGCGGTGACGGGCTGCTTCGCGATGGACGAGCGCTCTCATTTTTACGGGCTGGGGGAAAAGACAAGCTATCTCGACAAGCGCGGAGAGAGCTATACGATGTGGAATACCGACGTGTATGCGCCGCATGTGCCGGAGATCGAGGCTTTATATCAGTCGATCCCGCTGCTGCTGCATGTCCATGATGGGGCAAGCTGCGGCATTTTTCTCGATAACCCGGGACGGACCGCCTTCGATATGCGATCCCGGAGCGATCTTTTTTCCATTGAGAGCAAGACGGGGGATTACGATTACTACTTCATCTATGGTCCCGAATTGAAGCAGGTCATCTCCTGTTATACGGCATTGACCGGGCGGATGCAGATGCCGCCCAAGTGGGCGCTTGGTTACCACCAGTCGAAATACAGCTACAAAAGCGAAGAAGAAGTGATGGCCTTGGCGCGCACCTTCCGCGACAAGCGGATACCATGCGACGTGATCCATCTCGATATTCACTATATGGACGAGTACCGCGTCTTCACCTTCGACAGCGATCGCTTCCCGCAGCCGCAGAACATGATTGCCGAATTGATGAAAATGGGATTCCATATCGTTCCGATCGTCGATCCGGGGGTCAAGCAGGATCCGAAATATCCGGTCTACCGCGAAGGGGTGCTCGAAGACCGCTTCTGCAAGAAGCTCGAAGGCGATGTCTACTTCGGCGATGTATGGCCGGGACGAAGCGCCTTCCCGGACTTCACCAAGCAAGAGACCGCGGCCTGGTGGGGAGATCTGCACCGGTATTATACCGATATGGGCATCGCCGGAATATGGAACGATATGAATGAACCGGCCGTATTCAACGAATCGAAAACGATGGATCTCGACGTCGTGCACGACAATAACGGCGAGATGAAGACGCATGAGGAATGGCATAATCTGTACGGTATGCTGATGTCCAAGGCGACCTTCGAGGGGCTGCAGCGGCATCTTGAGGGCGAGCGGCCGTTCGTGCTGACGCGCGCGGGTTACAGCGGTATTCAGCGCTACGCGGCGGTCTGGACAGGCGATAACCGCAGCTTCTGGGAGCATATGGCGATGGCGATGCCGATGGTGCTCAATATGGGATTGTCGGGCATTCCGTTCGCCGGCCCGGATATCGGCGGCTTCGCCCACCATACGAATAAGCAGCTGCTGATTCGATGGACGCAGATGGGCGCGCTGTTCCCATTCTGCCGCAATCATAATGTCGGCGATTTCCTCGACCAGGAGCCGTGGGCGTTCGATCAGGAGACAGAAGACATCTGCCGCACCTTCATCGGACTGCGGTATCAGCTGATGCCTTATCTTTATACGCTGTTCCATGAGGCGGCGCAGACGGGCATTCCGGTGATGCGGCCGCTGCTGCTGGAATATCCGGAGGATGAGCACCTGTCTAATCTGTGCGATCAGTTCCTGTTGGGCCGCGATCTGCTCGCGGCGCCGATCTACCGGCCGGATACGGAGCACCGCACGGTCTATTTGCCGGAAGGCGAATGGTTCGATTACTGGACGGGCACGCCATATACCGGCGGACAGCATCTGACGGTTCATGCTCCGCTGGATACAATGCCGCTGTTCGTTCGGGGCGGCGCGATCATTCCGCATGAGCCGCTGAAGCAGTATGCGGCCGATGAGACGGAGGCTTCGTTACAGTTCCACCTGTACGGCGGGGCACCGGCCTCCTCTTATGTGCTGTATGAAGATGACGGCTTGACGTATGCCTATGAGAAGGGCGCTTATAATCTGCTTCGCGTGGGGGCGGAATGCACCGGGCGCGGCTTGAGCCTTGGCTTCGAGTATGAGCACAGGGGATATGAGCCGGCTTCCCGCAAGCTATGCTTCTATCTTCATGGCCTCGATCCGGATGCGGTCGCTATTGAAGGGCTTGCGCGGCTGGCGGCGAAGCCGGAGGATCATGCGGAAGGCTGGTACGTGGATGAGCGGCGCCATTGCGTCGTCATCGCGGTTCGAGACGATAAGATCAAGCGCACTATCGAATTGAATTGGTAATGAGAAATAGGGCGATCGTTCCGCCCTCTTTTTTTATCATGTATGGGATGTGGAATGTTCTCTCCGTTGGGTCGATTGACGCACGATCAGCTCAGAAGGCAGCGTGACCGTCTTGTTCTTATTAATGCGCTCTGGGTCGTCCATCAGTTCGATAAGCATCTCCAGCGCCTCCAGTCCGAGATGCTCCCCGCGAATGGTCGTGCAGCTGATCGACGGCGAGATCTTGCTGAGAAAGGCCGCATCGTTGAAGCCGATGATGCCGACATCCTCCGGCACGCGCAGATCGCGATCCCGGCAATATTTCAATACACCGAGGGCTAATACGCTATCCGCAGCGATAATGGCATCGAAGGATCTGCCGCCGGAGCTGTATTCGTCGAGAGCTGCAATCATGTCCGCTTCTTCCGAGCCGCACAAGACGACGCCGTCGTCTCCCGCCTCCAGGCCATTGCTGTGAAGCGCCTGCTTGTACCCCCCAATCCGGTCACGCACGACATCGACATCCAGACTCTCGGTCAGGAACACGATCCGCCGGTACCCCTCGTCCAGCAAATGCTGGGCTGTGACATATCCGTCCCGGAAATTATCGCTATGAATGCAAAAGATATTGTGCTGCAGGCTGCGCCCAATCATGACGAACGGAATCGAATTCTGCTGCAGGCTCTGAATGAGCGAGCTTTTGTCCGCCGACATGACGCCGGATAAAATAAACCCGTCCACTCTTTTGTTCCGGTACAGCGTCAAGCATTTCTCGATTTGTTGATCGACAGAGCGAAAGGCGGATATTTGCAAGTCATACCCGTATTTTTGGGTTGCATTGGATAAACCAAGAAGCACATTGGAATAGTACGGATTCCCGAAAATTTCACTAGGTTCGCGTGCGATCGTATAGCAGATAGTGCGGGATTCGGCAGCCGGTGCGTTCGGCTTCGCCTTGGGGCTGGGCACGTACCCGAGCTCCCGGATCGCTTTCTCTACTTTTTCATTCACTTTGGAGGATGTGTTTCCTTTGCCCGTAAGAACCCGCGATACGGTCGCCGGCGATACACCCGCTGCACGTGCTATATCTCTTACTGTTGGCAAGTCCCCGCCTCCTCTTCTACGGAATCATCATAGTTGCAAATCCTATTCTGGCTCATCATTTTATAATACGATGAAAGCGATCGGCAATTCAACATGGCGGCATAGAAAAAGCTGCCGTATGCGCAGTCGCGATACGAGCAGCTTATTGATCTCATGATGTATAGCACGATAACGGAATTACTTGTGAAGCACTTTGTCGACGAGGCCGTATTCGAGCGCTTCTTCGGCCGACATGAAGTAATCGCGGTCAGTGTCTCTCTCGATCCGTTCGAGCGGCTGTCCCGTGCGCTCCGCCAAAATTTGATTCAGCTTGTCGCGCATCTTGAGAATGCGGCGGGCGCGAATCTCGATATCGGACGCTTGCCCTTCAGCTCCGCCCAGCGGCTGGTGAATCATAATCTCGCTGTTCGGCAGCGCGAGCCGCTTGCCCTTCGCTCCGGCATTCAGCAGGAAGGCGCCCATCGACGCCGCCATGCCGACGCAGATCGTCGATACATCCGGCTTGATATGCTGCATCGTATCGTAAATGGCCATCCCTGCGGAAATGGATCCGCCGGGGCTGTTGATATACAGATGAATATCCTTGTCCGGATCATCGGCCTGCAGGAACAGCATTTGAGCGATGATCGAATTGGCCACCACATCGTTCACTTGGGAACCGAGAAAAATAATGCGGTCCTTCAGCAATCTGGAATAAATGTCGTACGACCGTTCGCCTCGATTCGTCTGCTCGACAACTATAGGAACGTAACTCACGATAATCCCTCCTCAGCATCAATAACATTAAATATTAACCAATTCACGGCCTCTTAAACACGATATGCATTTGCTGCGAATGTCAAGAACCGTATCTTTATCATATCGGATTGTCAGTCAAAAGTCAAAGATGGTCAAACTGTTTTTTTTCGGCTTTTTTTGAGCAACGATTCGGATAGATGCGTGTATCATTTTTTGCAACCCCGGAAGCAAGGCTCAAAAAATGAGCATCAAAAAGTGAACGTTTCCGTGTCATTGAGGCGTGACCTACAATAGGAGCACAAAGGAGGTGACGCCAATGTCAGCAGGAGCACCCTCATCTATCCGCGATCCTCGCGCCAGAGGGAGATGGAGCCGCATCGGGAGAACGCTGTGGAACGAAAAGTATTTATGGCTCATGGCTCTGCCCGGCCTGCTGTTCTTCGTCATTTACAAATATTTGCCGATGCTCGGAGTCGTAATCGCTTTCAAGGATTACAATATGATGCTCGGCATCGGGGACAGCAAGTGGGTCGGATTGAAGCATTTCTATCGCATCTTCGAGAATCCGGATATCGGGCGTATTTTTCTGAACACCTTGATTATCAGCTTGTATCAGATTGTATTTGCCTTCACGATTCCGATATTTCTGGCGATTATGATCCATGAGGTAACGCAAAGAGTGTTCAAGCGGATGCTGCAAACGGTCTTCTACATGCCGCACTTTTTGTCCTGGGTCGTCGTGGCGGGGATCTTCTATCTGATGTTCCAGAGCGATGGCGCCGTGAACAACATGCTGGCCGATATGGGAATGTCCAAAATCGATATTTTGTCCAATCCCGACAATTTCCGGTCCATGCTGGTGATGCAGGTGATCTGGAAGGAATCCGGTTGGGGGACGATCATTTATTTGGCGGCACTGTCCAGCATCGACGTTGAGCTGTATGAGGCGGCGAAGATGGACGGAGCCGGACGGCTGCGCCAAATCTGGAACATCACGCTGCCCGGCATCCGCAGCACGATTGTCGTCCTCTTCATCCTGCGGCTTGGCACCGTGCTGGATGTCGGCTTCGAGCAGATTTTCCTCATGCTGAACCCTTCCGTCCGGGATGTCGGGGAAGTCATCGAGACGTATGTCTACCAAGCGGGGGTCGTCAACGGCAACTTCAGCTTCTCGACCGCGGTCGGGCTGATGAAAGGCTTGATTGGGCTTATCCTGATCTACGGGGCCAACAAGCTGGCGAAGCGGATGGGGGAGCGCGGCGTATTCTAGCGCGGGCTGCCTCCATTGTTGTAAGTGCTTACATCATAGAATGCCCATCATGATTCCACAATCAAATCGGGGGAGGATGTAATCATGCAATTCAAGGGGAGAAAAATCGTATCGCTCCTTCTGGCCTGTTCGATGGCTGTCGGCTTGCTGACGGCTTGCGGCGGCGGAGGGGGGACCAAGGAATCGAATGCTGACGGAGGACAGAGCGCGGGGGACGAAGGCAAGAAGTACAGCGTCTCGGCCATGAATATCTTGTACGGCGCGGCGCCTCCGACGACGAACAGCTCGGGCATTAAGGCAATCGAGGAGCGGTACGGCATCGAATTCAAATATATTCCGGTCGCTGCGGGCGATTATGCGAACAAGATCGGCGTCACGGTCGCTTCGGGGGATATGCCGGATCTGATGCTGCTGGAGGATACGAACGCCAATTACTTCAGCTGGGCGGGGAACGGCATGTTCCTGCCGATCGAGGATTACATCAAGGATTACCCGAACCTGAGCAAGATTCCGCAGGAAATCTGGGACATGCTGACGTATGAAGGGCATATTTACGGCGTTCCGCGGCTGCGCGGCATTCCGTTCCAAACGATGGTGATCCGCCAGGACTGGCTCGACAAGCTGGGCTTGAAGATGCCGGCCACCTACGACGAGCTGTATACCGTGATGAAGGCGTTCGCGGAGAACGATCCGGACGGCAACGGCAAGAAGGATACGTACGGATTCGCCTTAGACGGCAACTTCAGCGGGTTCAACGGACTATTCGGTTCGTACCGGTCGCTCCGGTTCGGATGGTTCGAGGATGGTCAGGGCGGAATTACGCACGGATACTTGATGCCGAACGCGAAGGACGCGGTGGCATTCCTGGCGCGAGGCTACAAGGAGGGGCTCTTTAGCCCCGATTATACAATTAAGAAGGGCACGCAGACCAGCGAGGACTTCCAGACCGGCAAAGCGGGCATTATCGGCAACTGGACGTATACCGCCTTCACGAAGAGCTGGTTCGACAAAGCGTACAGCATCAACAAAGATTTCCGCGTCGCCCCGATTCCACCGCTGACGGCCCCGGACGGCTATAAGGGCTACGGCAAGTATCACGGCTTCTACGGGTTCTTCGTTATGCCGGCCAGTCTGGGCAAGGATGAGGGGAAGGTGAAGAAGCTGCTCTCTATCCTGGACGACCAGATCGGCGACGAAGGCGCCGAGTTCATGAAATGGGGCGTGGAGAACGACCATTTCAAAGTAGAGAACGGCGAGAAAATGCTGACGGACAAAGGCTTGACCGAAGGCACGGGCAAATATTTGCTGACGAACCATGCGGCCGAAGGAGAATGGATCTACAACCCGGACGATACGGACGAACTGAAGAAAATGAAGGACGAGTCATTCAAGGTAGCCATGGAAGGCGAGCCGTACAGCGATCAGTCGGTCGGCTTGTTCTCGCCGACATACAGTGAAAAAGGGAAGGAGCTTGACCAGTACTTGACGGACCAAGTGAATAAGATCATTCTTGGCGAGCGTCCGGTGGACGATTACGACAAGGTGATTCAAGAGTGGAAGGACAGAGGCGGCGAGCAGGTCGTCAAGGAATTCAACGAGGCGTACCAGAAGCGGAAGAACGGCTGATCGTTCAGCCGGGGCTGCTGTAGTTGCAAAAGCCGCCATGCGCTGACTGTCGTGCACCGCCGCGGTTGGCGGTTGGGGTGCGCAGCTGACGTGGGCTTCCGCCGTCCGCGGCTGTCGTGCACGGCCGCGGTAGGCAGCCGGCGTTAGCAGGGCGGCGTGTGCTGCCGGTGTAGGCAGTCTGCGTTAATTGGCAGGTGTGTGCCGACGCAGATGGCATCAGGCGTGCGCTGACTGTCGTGTGCTGCCACGTTTGGCAGCTGATGTTCTTGGCCGGCGTGAGCTGTCGCGGATCGCCTCTGGCGTTCGTTGGCCGGCGCGCTGCCGCGGTTCGCGGCGCGAAGGCCGCAGGCGCGCAGCCTGAGCCGTATGCCCTGAGGCACGTGTCCGCAGGCGAACGTCCACAACCACAGGCGCGTCGCCACAAGTGCATGACCGCAGTTGCGCGGCTATCAAGCGTACGGCGGCATGAAAGGAGTGAATATCTGTGTTAATGCGCGCAAGAAGCGGGGATCGGTGGTTCAACTTCATTAATATAACACTGCTCATCGTTTTGGCGGTCATTACGATCCTGCCTATCATTCACGTCTTCGCGATGTCGTTCGCGACGACAGAGGAGTCCCTGTCCGGCCGGTTCATCCTCTGGCCGTCGACCTGGACGACGGAGGCTTACCGCTACATTTTCGATACGGGCGTCTTCTTCCTGTCGTTGAAAAATACGGTGTGGCTGACGGTCGTCGGCACGTTCATCAATGTGATTCTGACGGCGCTGCTGGCTTATGTATGCTCCCGGCCGCAATTCAGCGCCCGGCGGGTCATCATGTTCCTGGTGCTGTTCACGATGCTGTTCGGGGGCGGCATGATCCCGACCTATCTGATTGTGAAGGGGACCGGGCTCATCAACTCGCTGTGGGCGCTTATCCTCCCCGGAGCCATTTCCGCCTTCAATATGCTCGTGATGCGCGATTTCTTCGAATCGCTGCCGGAGAGCGTTATTGAATCGGCACGCATCGACGGATGCGGGGATTTGCGGATATTGGGACGTATCGTGTTCCCGCTGTCTCTGCCCATCCTGGCGACATTCACCTTGTTCTATGCAGTGGGCAACTGGAACCAATACTTCTCGGCGATTCTGTACTTGAACGATCCGGATAAATGGCCGCTTCAAATCTTGCTGAGGCAAGTCGTGCTGATCGGACAGGCGGATATTTTCTCCAACCTCGATCCGAACGTGCCCCTTCCGCCATCGGTCTCGATACAGATGGCCACGGTCGTGCTCGCATCGTTCCCGATTGTCGTGCTCTATCCGTTCCTGCAGCGCTATTTCGTGCAGGGACTGACGCTCGGCGCGGTGAAGGGCTAGCGCCATTGCAGCAGGCATTCCAGGCCTGCTGCTTTTTGGCGTGGGTGTGCAGGTGTGTGCTGCACATGGCGGGGCAAGAGCATGGTACGCGAGATAACTTGCATCCCCCGCCAGATGCTCGCTTCACCCCGATGATGATCGGGCTCGCATTAGGGCGGTCATTGCGTGGTTGCTTCTCATACCACCTTTCTGCCGCCTGACGCACCAATCCTGCATATATGCAGCATTTATTATCATTTTAGGGAAATTTCGCCAATATTCCTGCAAATATACAGGATTTTGCTCGCTTATTCCGACTTTGGCCCGTCTAGGGCTAAAATTAATGTAGTTTTGCAGGACTCACTTTGGCGAAAAGAGGCTCCGTTGAAAATCCTGCACTTTTACAGTATTGATGGGGCACTAGGCCGGGAATCGCATCCCAATAGTGTGGCGTCAGACTGGTCTTGCAGCAATGAGGCGCGTCAGATCGGCAACACTGCTAAGAGTAGCCATCAGACCGGCAACGCTGCTAAGAGTGGCCATCAGACCGGGATCCCGGCAGTGAAGATCAGCCCCTGCACCGGAGGTGCAGTCACCATAATCGGCTGAGTAAGCGGAGGAATCAACAAATGTTGCCCGCGTTAAGGATGGCGAGAACGGGGAGCCGTCGCTTCCTCCAGCCACGGCTTACTGCCCTATGGTTGTTCCTGTTCGGCCATCTGCTTGCGGTATTGTCCCGGCGTCGTGCCCGTCGTCTTTTTGAACGTGCGGATGAAGTTCTGCACCGATGTGTAGCGCAGCTTGGCGGCGATATCCTGAATGCGCATATCGGTATGAAGCAGCATGTCCTTCGCCTTCTCAATGCGGTATGTAATGACGTAGTCCACGAAGTTGCAGCCGGTATGCTTCTTGAACAAGCGGCTGACCTGGAAGGTGTTCAGCCCGATGGCGTCAGCGCATTGCTGCAGCGAGATGTCCTGATCATAATGCTCATGAATATAGGCGATGACACGCTCAATCCGTTCCGTATGCTTCGGGTGGGTCTGCTCGTCCAGCAATGTTTTCAGCCGCCCGAACACCTCGGTCAGGAAGAAGGCTTCCACATCGCCGAGCGTCTGCTGGGCGGACAGGGTGCTGAGCAGCATGCGCTGCAGCTCCGGCGCCAACTCCATGGCGTGATGGTGTTCCATGCAGCGCAGCATCGAGCCGAGCAGTTGGGAGAAGAAGCCGTGCACCGAATCAACGGAGAAGATGGCGCCTTCCTTCAGTCCCTCCATCAGGTGGGTGAACTCGGCCCGGGCAGGCTCGAGCTTCGCGGCCTTCAGGCTGTCCAAGATTTTGTACGTCGATTCCGTGATATCCTCCAGCTGGAAGCTGAGCGCCGGGTCCAGCTCATGGATGAAGATCGCTTGATCCTCATGCAGCACGAACCGGTAACGCGAAGCTTGCTCGGCTTGCCGGTAGGCATCGGGCAGTCCGCCGAGTCCTTGGAGCGAGTAGGAGACGGAGAGCGTCACCGTCAGCTGCAAATAGGTCTCGATCGCATGGAGCAGATCGGCGCTCGCCTGCTTCAATTGATCCGGCTCAAGCGGCTCGGAATGGGAGATGAAGAGGGCCAACTGCCCCGGCTTCATCATGAGCGAATACGCTTGGCCGTAGCGTTCCGCCAGCTCCAGCGCCATGTTCTCGACCGCGAAATAAAGCAGGTACTGATCGTCATGCGGGTACTTCGCATGCAGCTTCCAAGGATCGAAGGTCAGCAGCATGATGGCGATGTAGGACGCGCTGCTGCCGTACTGGATGTCTGCCCGCGCCTCATGCTCCTGAATGCTGCCCAGCAAATATTGATGCAACGTGTGCTGCTCCATTTTGTCGCGATAGCGGCTCAGGCTGCTCTCGAGCTGCCGGTTCTCGTAGATCATCGACTTGATCGCGTGATGCACCTGCTCGATCTCATTATCGTTGTCCTGTCCATGCCATTGCTTGGACGAACGGAGCGGCTGGATCGCCTGGGTCAGCTTCCTTACAGGACGGTACAGGCTGGTCGCTGCGCGCAGCGAGAGCAGGGCAGCGATGGCCACGAAGGTTAATGAAATGCCGAGGGTCAATCCTTGCACCCGGTCCGCGCTGCGGTTCAGCTCGTCTTCCGCGATGGCGGAAATGTAATACCAGTCCTGATTCCGGGAGGGCAGGACACTTAGCACGGAGTCCACTCCGTTCAAGCGGGTTCGAATCTCGGCGAGCGGCTCGGCGTTCTTGATCTGCTCCAGGTTGTCGGCGCTTATCATGCGCCCGATCTGGTTCCGATCGGTGTCGAGCATAATCTGGCCCTGACCGTTCACGGCGAACAGGGAGAGGGTGGAGTAGCTGTTTTTCGCTGACATCTGATTGCCGAGCGTGTCGGCGTCAAGGTAAGCGATGATGGCGCCGGAGATGGATTTCCGTTCAGTCGAATCTTCGGCGACGGGCCGGATCAACGTCAAGACGTTCCGGTCAATGCGATGGTTAGCCGGAATGCTGGTGCGAGTATCGATCCAGACGCCTTGCAGCGAGATATGTCTCGCCCGGTCCAGCGCGAGCGGATCGCGGAACTCTTCCTCAGTCAGCAAATGATTGTCCGAGGTCAGGATGCGTTCGGATTGGAAGGAATAGAAATCAAGCTCGACGACATGCTCCATGCCGCTGCGAATATTGACGAGCACATTTTGCAGTTGACGGACAACTTCGGGATGGCGCGGCGACAGCTCTTTCATGGCGAATTGGGCCAGAATGCCGGGATAGGCGCGCTTGTCGGAATACGTATATTGAAGAAGCAGTTCATCTATCTTCTTGATCTGATCGTTCATTTTGCTCTGAGCGTGCTGGAGCAGCGTCGTGTTGTATAGGGTGGCCTGCTCCCGGATGGTGGAGGTCAGGACGTTCGAGATCGTCAGCCCGAGCACGAGCACGGGGATGGTCGCCAACAGAAGCATGGAGATAAGCATCTTTTGTTTATGGCCGACCGGACGCAGCAGATGGGAGAACTTGTGAGTCTTGGCAGCAAGCAAGGGGCGGTGCCTCCTAACATTTTCAAAATGTCGGGGTAAATATGTTCTAGTATAGCATAATTGAAAGCGCTAACGTCTAGATTCGGAAGCAGCATGGCAAAAGAAAAGGAGGCTATGATTTATGCTGACAGATAAGTATCGTCCGGACGTGATCAGATCGGCGCTAGCTCCAATCCCTGTCTATGAACCGGTACCGGCCGCTGCGCGGCGGGACGCTTGGGTGGCGTTGGACGATGGAGTCCGGTCGTTCTGGATTCGCGAGGCAGAGGCTTGTCTCGGCATGGAGTGGCCAGCGCTGCCAGCCACCTTGTATATGGATTATGTCCGGACGGGGAACCGGACCCGGTACCAGGAGCCCTATTTCGCGCGCCGCAAGGCATTGGCCCGTCTCGTACTGGCCGAATGCATGGAATATGAGGGGCGCTTCCTGGATGATATCGTGAACGGTATCTGGGCGATGTGCGAGGAGAGTACCTGGTGCTGGCCGGCTCATCTCAACGGGGTCAGCCGCGTGAAGAGCAAATCGCTTCCCGATATCGATCGGCCGGTCATCGATCTCGGCGCCGGAGAGACGGCAGCCATGCTGGCTTGGTCGTACTATGTGCTCCGAGATGCGCTGGATGACCATTGTCCCCCGCTGGGCAAGCGCCTTCGCCGGGAACTGCAGACGCGCATCCTCGATTCGTACGAGCGGGAGGACGGCTACTGGTGGATGTCGTTCCAGCCGGATCTCCTCATCAACAACTGGAATCCATGGTGCAATGCCAACTGCCTGTCCGTGCTGCTGCTCGCCGAGGAGAAGGCGGAGCGCCGTGCTGCGCTCGTCCACAAGGCGCTTCGCAGCCTCGACCGGTTCATCGCTTCCTATGAAGAGGATGGCGGGTGTGATGAAGGGCCTGCTTATTGGGTGCGGGCCGCCGCTTCGCTGTATGATGCCCTGCAGCTCCTGCATGGCGCCACGGACGGTGCGATTGATGTATTCCATGAGCCGAAAATCCGGAATATGGCCGCTTATATTCTCCATATGCATATCGGCGGGGATGCGTATGTCAACTTCGCCGATTCGGCGGCGAGAATCACCGTGCCTGCCGGCCTGATCGCCCGCTTCGGCCAGGCGGTCGGAGATGCCCGGCTGGAGGCCTTCGGGCGGCATGTCTACCGCCGGCAGGGAGGGCATCGCTATTGGGAGGGCGAGGAGATTCCAAGCCTGCAGCGGATGCTCTTCGACCTGTTCGCGCTTCCGGATATGGAAGGGCCTGCGGCGGAGCCTCCGGCGCTGCCGCTCGACCGCTGGATGCCGGGCGTGGAAGTGATGGTGGCGCGGGAGCGGGGCGACGGCCGCGGCTGGTTCCTGGCCGCGAAGGGCGGCCATAACGACGAGAGCCACAACCATAATGACATCGGCAGCTTCATCGTCTATGCCGATCAATGCCCGTTGTGGATCGACGCTGGCGTCGGCACCTACACGGCGAAGACGTTCAGCCCGGAACGGTATTCGATCTGGACGATGCAGTCCGGATATCACAACGTCCCGACGGTGAACGGGGCAGAGCAAGCGCCTGGGCGCACTTTCCGGTCGGGTGAAGTCCGTCATGAAGCGGAAGACGGCCTATCGCGCCTGACGGTTGACATTGCCCCGGCCTATCCTGCCGCGTCCGGCATTTGCCAATGGACACGTACCTTCACGCTGCTGCGGGAGAAGCCAGGGGGGAGCGGGCAAGGCGAGGGTGGATCCGCTTCCCGCATCATTGTAGAAGAGACGGTGCAGCTGGAGGCGCCGAGCAGCGACGTGGCGCTGAACTGGATGTGCGTCTATGAGCCGCGCTTCGAGTCCGGCCGGATAGTTTTGGTCGACGAAGCCGGGGCCCCGAAGGCCTGCATGTCGTATGACGAGACGCTGTGGAATACCCGGGTGGAGCTGATCGAGCTGGAGGACGAGCGGCTATGTGGCGCATGGGGCGGCACGATCTATCGGGTACGCCTGACGGCAAAGCGGCCGATTCATGAGGACAGCTGGCGGTTTGTGTTCGATAGGCAGTAGGCCGGAGAAACGGGGCTGCATGCAAGAGAAGCCGGATCCAGTGAAGGAATTCGGCCCGGAGATCTAAAAAAAGACGGCCGCTTGGCCGTCTCTCTTTTTACAGCAAAAACGAAAAAACATCCGTCCCCGGCTCCCTATGCGGAAGGAGCGGTTCGAGATGTTCTGAATGTCTGTAGGCTATTCGTTAAAATATGTCGCTTCATATCAAAGGCATCATCAAGATGCTTATTGGCGCGCCCGCAAGGAATCGAACCTTGATCTCAGGCTCCGGAGGCCTACGTCATATCCATTGGACCACGGGCGCACAATCAGAAGACGCAAAATTTATTATAGTGGATAGGCCACCGGAATGCAAGAGTAAAATAAATGAAATGAATAAGACCCGATAAAGACGGGCAGCGAACACCAGAACTACGCTCAGGTTGTCAGGCGGAGTCCGATAATACCGACGACGATCAACGCCAGGAAAAAGAATTGCTTCCGGGTATAGTGCTCCTTGAACCAGAACAAGCTGACGAGCGTAATCCCGACGGCACCGACACCGGCCCAGACCGCATACGCGACCCCGGCAGGGATGACGCTCATCGCGTGGGTCAGCAAATAAATGGAGGCGACGAGCCCGAGCGTGATAATGACAAGCGGCGTCTTCTTCTTGAAGCCATAAGCATACTTCATGGCGACGACCGAAATGATCTCCTCCAGACCGGACAAGATTAAATAAAACCAGGCCATTAGGACTCACTCCCTTCACGGTTCCCGCACTCCTCGCGGTTCGGGGTCGACAGCTTCATGCCGATAATGCCGGTCAGCAGCACGAGCAGGAACGTTATTTGCAACCCGTTGAACGCTTCACCCAGATAGATGCTGGCCACATAGGTGCCGATCGTGCCGATGCCGACGAACACGGTATATGCGATAGCGACGTTCAGCCTCCGATAGGATTGGATAAGCAATAGGTAGCTGACTGTAATGAGTATGATAACGCCGATCCATTCCCATGTCGTTGATGCGTACTTCAGGCCGGAAGCCCACACAATCTCCATTAAGGCGGCGACAAGCACAAGCAGCCAAGCCATAATAAAACCTCCTCTTGTCTTACAATGCCAATGCAGCAGGACATTCATGCGTGAGAATGGTGTGCTGCACGGAACGCGTGATGATGTAACATAATTCTTCTTCCCGGCGGCGCGGTTCATCCAGCCAGCGAATCAAGGATGTGCTTTGCACGCCAGACGAAGTAATGATTGGCCGGAAAACAGGATGACTGACTGTCATTCATTTTACACCACCATTGATTTTTCGTAAAGGCCATTCCCGAATCTATGCGGTTTCCCGGCCGAAGCCGGACTCTTACCTTGTCCAAAAAGAGCTATATATGGGTAAGGATACGATAGCGGAGATATAATCAGCCGTCTGCTGGGCAATACAATGAATAAGTTATTCTTTCCTTGCCCATTATAGAGGCGGGATACTTGCAAGTTGCTCGATTATTCGCTAGAATAATGGTGGGACACAAATCGTTGCGATGGGACGTTTTTGGTCCAATGGTTGGTTACGGAGCAGGAGTGGAGAGAAATGCGTGATTGGTTACAATTACAGAAGCGACTGCTGCCCGAACTCATCGAACTGTTGAAGAAGCGTTACACCATCCTGCATCAGATCATGTTGTCCGACTGTATTGGCAGGAGGACGCTCGCGACGTCATTGCAGATGACCGAGCGCGTGCTGCGGGCGGAGACGGACCTGCTGAAGGCGCAGGGCCTGATCGAGATCGACAGCATGGGCATGCGCATCAGCGAGGAAGGCAGGCAGCTTGTCCGCCAGTTGGAGCCCTTGATGGGCGAACTGCTCGGCATGCGCCATCTGGAGGAGAGCATCCGTCAGGCCTTCGGACTGACTCAGGTCATCGTCGTGCCTGGCGATTCGGATGTGTCGCCTGCCGTGAAGGATGAATTGGGCACGGCAGTATGCAGCGCTCTCAGCAGCGTCATGGGCAAGGAAGATGTTGTCGCGGTGACCGGCGGCTCCACATTGGCTGCGGTGGCAGATCAATTGACGAGCGCCACACCATGGAAGGGCAACTGGTTCGTACCGGCCCGAGGGGGATTGGGAGAGAGTCTGGAATACCAGGCGAATACGATTGCCTCGACGATGGCTAAGCGCGTAGGAGCTCAATACCGACTGCTTCATGTACCCGATCAATTGAGCGAAGAAGCGTACCAATCGTTGAAGCAAGAGCCCAATATTCAGGAGATTCTGCGGGTTATCCGGCAAGCGCGCATCGTCGTGCACGGCATCGGAGACGCCCAAGTGATGGCTGCGCGCCGGAAGGTAGACGAAGCCACACGGGAAGAATTGAAGCGCAAGAGAGCTGTCGCCGAAGCGCTAGGGTATTACTTCGACCGGGATGGCCGCGTCGTACATACGATGTTGTCTCTGGGCTTGCGCCTGGAGGACATTACGCGTACCGAAGTGGTAATCGCCGTCGCAGGCGGGAAGAGCAAGGGCGAAGCCATTGCAGCCGTGCTGCGCCACGGGCATGAAGACATTCTGGTCATTGATGAAGCGGCAGCGGTTGAAGTATTGAAGCATAGTGGTCTCGATGTGCCTACGGGCCGTCTTGAGCAATAAAAATCAATCTACTTAGGAAATGGGAGGAATCATCATGGTGAAAGTGGGTATTAACGGCTTTGGTCGAATTGGTCGTAACGTGTTCCGTGCAGCTCTGGGCAATCCGGAAGTCGAAATTGTCGCAATCAACGATCTGACAGACGTCAAAACTCTGGCTCATCTGTTGAAATATGACACGACTCACGGCAAACTGGACGCTACGGTAGAAGCCAAAGAAGGCGCGCTCATCGTTAACGGCAAAGAAGTGAAAGTCTTCGCTGAGCGCAACCCTGAGAACCTGCCATGGGGCGCTAACGGCGTTGAAATCGTTGTTGAATCGACAGGTATCTTCACAGCGAAAGACAAAGCTGAAATGCACTTGAAAGGCGGCGCGAAGAAAGTTATCATCTCCGCACCTGCTACGAACGAAGATATCACGATCGTTATGGGCGTTAACGAAGATAAATACGATGCTGCTAACCACACCATCATTTCGAACGCTTCCTGCACAACGAACTGCTTGGCTCCATTCGCGAAAGTGTTGAACGACAAGTTCGGCATCGTGAAAGGCATGATGACGACCGTTCACTCTTACACCAATGACCAAAACGTTCTTGACCTGCCGCACAAAGACATGCGTCGTGCTCGCGCAGCTGCTGAGAACATCATTCCTTCCACTACAGGCGCTGCAAAAGCGGTTAGCTTGGTATTGCCTGAGCTGAAAGGCAAATTGAACGGTATGGCTATGCGTGTTCCTACGCCTAACGTATCCGTAACGGACCTGGTCGTTGAACTGTCCAAAAACGTAACGGTTGAAGAAGTAAACGGTGCCCTCAAAGAAGCGGCTAACGGCCCGCTGAAAGGCATCATGAACTATTCCGAAGAGCCGCTCGTATCCAGCGACTACAACAGCGACCCAGCTTCCTCCACAATCGACGCGCTGTCGACGATGGTTGTAGGCGACAATATGGTAAAAGTCGTATCTTGGTATGACAACGAGTGGGGCTACTCCAACCGCGTTGTTGACTTGGTAGCTTTTATCGCTAAAAAAGGCCTGTAATCGCATAGCATTGACAATCAAAGAGGAGTAACCGCAAAGGGCTCCTCTTTGATCCATGCATACGTGCGCGTACGGCATATCGAGAACCTGACCGAATAGATACAAGTACGAATAGAGAAGCCGGGCATGAACGTACTGATCCGGCGCCGAACGATAGATAGAGACGCTCCTGCCGGGTCCAACCGTGGACTGGGAGCAGGGCGGCAGGGCTGGAGAGAGCCCGTGAACGATTCCGTAAGGAATACGAACCGAACCGTACAAGATATAAAATAGATAGAGCCCGATTAGACTTAGAAAGAGCGGCAACAAAAGATATAGAGAACAAATACAGAACGAATAGAGAGCGAATACAGAGCGAAGCTGCCGCGGCAGCACCGCATACCGGACAGAGAACAGAACCGTATGGAGCCGATGAACGCAAGCTTCTCGAAGAGAGGCCCGTTCATGCGAGTGATAGGAGGAACGCGAGATGAACAAGAAAAGCGTGCGTGACATCGACGTAAAAGGCAAGCGCGTATTTGTGCGGGTAGACTTCAACGTGCCGTTGGAAGACGGCAAGATTACCGATGATACCCGGATTCGCGAGACATTGCCTACGATTCAGTATTTGGCCGAGCAAGGCGCCAAGATTATTTTGGCGAGCCACCTGGGACGTCCGAAAGGCGAGGTGGTCGAGTCGATGCGCCTGACGCCTGCGGCGAACCGCCTGAGCGAGCTGCTCGGCAAGCCGGTCAAGAAGCTGGACGAATCGATCGGCGAGCAAGTGCAAGCGGAGATCAACCGCATGAACGACGGCGACATTGTCGTATTGGAGAACGTCCGCTTCCACAAAGGCGAAGAGAAGAACGATCCGGAACTGGCGAAGGCGTTCGCAGCGCTTGCGGACGTGTATGTGAACGACGCTTTCGGTGCAGCGCACCGGGCGCATGCTTCGACCGAAGGCATCGCGCATCATCTGCCAGCCGTATCCGGTCTGCTGATGGAGAAGGAATTGTCGGTGTTGGGCAAAGCGTTGTCCAATCCGGAACGTCCGTTCACTTCGATTATCGGCGGCTCCAAAGTCAAAGACAAAATCGACGTCATCAACAAAATGCTGGAAATCTCGGACAACGTCATTATCGGCGGAGGTCTGGCTTACACATTCTTCAAGGCGCAAGGCTACGAGATTGGCCAATCGCTGTGCGACAACGAGAAGCTGGATGTCGCGCTTGGCTTCATCGAGAAGGCGAAGCAGCTCGGCAAGAATTTCTACCTGCCGGTCGATATCGTCGTATCGGATGATTTCAGCGCCGATGCCAACACGAAGATCGTCGCTATCGACGAGATCCCGGCGGATTGGGAAGGTATCGACATCGGACCGAAGACGCGTGAGATCTATGCGGATGTCATCAAGAACTCCAAGTTGATCGTATGGAACGGACCAATGGGCGTGTTCGAGATTGAACCGTTCTCTCACGGAACGCGCGCGGTCGCTCAGGCTTGCGCAGAGACCGAAGGATATACGGTCATCGGCGGCGGCGACTCCGCGGCAGCGGTAGAGAAGTTCCATCTGAAAGACAAGATGGATCATATCTCGACTGGCGGCGGCGCGTCCCTCGAATTCATGGAAGGCAAGCAGTTGCCTGGCGTAGTGGCATTGAACGATAAGTAAGGAAGTGAAGCGGCAGCGGCGATCCCGCCGCTTCTGCTGTGCAGAAGGAGTTGAGCTTGCGTGAGACAACCGATTATTGCAGGGAACTGGAAAATGTTCAAAACGGTCCCGGAAGCCGTCGCTTTCATTCAAGACGTGAAAGGGAAGGCGGAAGTAGAAGGCGTAGAAAGCGTCATCTGCGCACCGTTCACGAACTTGCCGGCTTTGGTAGAAGCAGCGAAGGGCACATCCATCAAGATTGGCGCGCAGAACCTTCATTTTGAGGATTCCGGCGCATTCACCGGGGAGATCAGCGGTGCGATGCTGAAAGACCTCGGCGTAGATTATGTCATTATCGGTCACTCCGAGCGCCGCGCGTACTTCGCGGAGACGGACGAGATCGTGAATAAGAAGATGCATGCCGCGTTCCGGCATGGCCTGACGCCTATCGTCTGCGTCGGCGAGTCGCTGGAAGAGCGCGAAGCCGGCAAGACGAACGACGTGTGCAAAGTGCAGACGGAAGCGGCGTTCCAAGGTCTGTCCGCGGAGCAGGCGAAGACTGTCGTCATCGCTTATGAGCCAATCTGGGCGATCGGCACGGGCAAATCTTCGACGGCTCAAGATGCAAATGACTCGATCAGCTACATCCGCAGCGTCGTCGCCGGCTTGTACAATGAGGAAGTGGCGCAAGCGGTCCGCATTCAGTACGGCGGAAGCGTGAAGCCAGAGAATGTTCGCGAATATATGGGAGCGAGCGATATTGACGGCGCATTGGTAGGCGGCGCCAGCTTGCAGCCGGGTTCGTACATTCAACTGGTGGAAGGGGCGAAGTAAGATGTCTGCACCTAGACCTGTAGCTCTGATTATTATGGACGGCTTCGGACTGCGCAACGTGACGGAAGGCAATGCAGTCGCGCAGGCGAAGAAGCCGAATTACGATCGTTATATGAATACGTACCCGCATACGACCCTAACCGCCTGCGGTGAAGCGGTCGGTCTGCCGGAAGGCCAGATGGGCAACTCCGAAGTGGGCCATCTGAACATCGGTGCAGGCCGTATCGTCTATCAAGATCTGACCCGGATTACGAAATCGATTCGCGAAGGGGAGTTCTTCGAGAACGAGACGCTGCTCGGGGCCGTCAATCATGCGAAAGCGAACGATACCGCGCTTCATCTGTACGGCCTGCTGTCGGACGGCGGCGTGCACAGTCATATCAACCATACGCTCGCTATGCTGGAAATGGCTGCGAAGGCCGGCTTGACGAAGGTCTATGTTCATGCCTTCCTCGATGGCCGCGACGTCGCGCCGGACAGTGCGATCGGTTATATCGAGCGCCTGCAGGCCAAAATCGACGAGCTTGGCGTCGGCCGCATCGCAACGGTGCAAGGCCGTTACTATGCGATGGACCGCGACAAGCGCTGGGAGCGGACGGAGAAGTCGTACCGTGCGATGGTATACGGCGACGGGCCGAGATACCGCGATCCGCTGCAAGCGGTGAAGGAATCGTACGAGCAGTCGGTATTTGACGAATTCGTCATGCCGACGGTTATCGTCGACGAGAACAATGAACCGGTCGGCCTCGTGCGCGACAACGACGCGGTCGTGTTCTCGAACTTCCGTCCGGACCGGGCGATTCAATTGTCTCAGGTGTTCACGAACGAGGATTTCCGCGGCTTCGACCGGGGAGACCAATGCCCGAAAAACCTGTACTTCGTCTGCTTGACGTTGTTCGCGGAGACCGTCGGGGGATTCGTGGCGTACAAGCCGAAGGAGCTTGATAACACGCTTGGCGAAGTGCTTGTCCAGCAGGGCAAGAAGCAGCTTCGCATCGCCGAGACGGAGAAGTATCCGCACGTGACGTTCTTCTTCAGCGGCGGCCGCGACGTCGAGCTTCCGGGCGAGAAGCGCGTTCTGATCGCTTCGCCTAAGGTCGCGACCTACGACCTGAAGCCGGAAATGAGCGCGTATGAGGTGGCGGAAGCGGCTGTGCGCGAGATTGAATCGGATGTGCATGACACGATCATTCTCAACTTCGCCAACCCGGACATGGTCGGGCACAGCGGCAAGCTGGAGCCAACGATCAAGGCGGTCGAGGCGACGGATGAATGCATGGGCCGCGTCGTCGAAGCGGTACTGGCTAAGGGCGGTGTCTGCCTCATTACGGCGGATCACGGCAATGCCGATATGGTGTTCGACGAAGAAGGCCGTCCATTCACGGCGCATACGACGAATCCGGTGCCGTTCATCGTCACCGCGAAGGACGTCGAGCTGCGCGAAGGCGGCATCCTGGCCGACATCGCGCCGACGATTCTCGATCTGATGCAGCTGCCGAAGCCGGAAGAAATGACTGGGACTTCGTTAATTGACAAGAAATAATCAATACAGCTATTGTGAAAGCTAAGAAGATGAATGAATGACAAAGGAGATGTATCCCCATGACGATGATTATGGACGTATACGCACGCGAAGTGCTTGATTCCCGCGGCAACCCTACAGTAGAAGTCGAAGTAAAGCTTGAGTCCGGCGGCTTCGGCCATGCGATCGTGCCATCCGGCGCATCGACTGGCGCGCATGAAGCGGTTGAGCTTCGCGACGGCGACAAAGGCCGTTACCTCGGCAAAGGCGTGGAAAACGCCGTGAAAAACGTAAACGAAATTATCGCTCCTGAAATTATCGGCATGGACGCGCTGGATCAAGTCTTGATCGACCGCACCATGATCGAACTGGACGGCACGCCGAACAAAGGCAAGCTGGGCGCTAACGCGATCCTGGCGGTATCGATGGCGGTAGCCCGCGCTGCGGCGCATGCGCTTGATATGCCTCTCTACACTTACCTGGGCGGATTCAACGCGAAGCAGCTGCCTGTGCCGATGATGAACATCATCAATGGCGGCGAGCATGCGGACAACAACGTAGACGTGCAAGAGTTCATGATTCTGCCTGTTGGCGCTCCTAACTTCAAAGAAGCGCTTCGCATGGGTGCGGAAATTTTCCATAACCTGAAATCGGTATTGAAATCCAAAGGCCTGAACACTGCAGTAGGTGACGAAGGCGGCTTCGCGCCGAACCTCGGTTCGAACGAAGAAGCTATCCAAATCATCATCGAAGCCATCGAAAAAGCAGGCTACAAACCAGGCGAAGAAGTATTCCTGGGTATGGACGTCGCTTCCACCGAGTTCTACAAAGACGGCAAATACACGTTGGCTGGCGAAGGCAAATCCTTCACATCCGCTGAATTCGTTGACTTGCTCGCTTCTTGGGTAGACAAATATCCTATCCTCACGATCGAAGACGGCTGCTCCGAAGACGATTGGGATGGTTGGAAATTGCTCACTGACAAGCTGGGCGGCAAAGTGCAGCTTGTCGGCGACGACCTGTTCGTAACGAACACCGAGCGTCTGGCTACCGGTATTGAAAAAGGCATCGGCAACTCCATCTTGATCAAAGTGAACCAAATCGGTACGCTTACCGAAACGTTCGATGCGATCGAAATGGCGAAGCGTGCAGGCTACACAGCGGTTATCTCTCACCGTTCCGGCGAATCCGAAGACAGCACGATTGCCGACATCGCTGTGGCAACGAACGCTGGTCAAATCAAAACGGGCGCACCTTCCCGTACGGACCGCGTAGCGAAGTACAACCAATTGCTCCGCATCGAGGACAACCTGGGCACAACTTCCCGCTACGACGGCCTGAAGTCGTTCTACAACCTGAAAAAATAAGACGAGCCGAAACAAACGGTACGTCTAAGCGAGCCGGACTCCTGAGGGGTCCGGTTTTTTATTGTGAATTAAGGGGTAAAGCCGCCCGAAATGATAGGGTGCTGCTCTTGATTCTGCTCTAAAGTTGTCCTAAAAAACGAAAGTTCAGGCATAAGCTGGACCTGGGTCTAGTTTTTCCATTTGCCTCTTGCGGTGAGGGTTGCGGTCTGGATATAATGTATATCAGCTACTATTCAATGAACAATACTGAATGTTGATTATAACATAGAGTAGTGCCAGAGTATTGCGATATAAGGCAGGTGGACGATATTGAAGGAAATTATTCAGTTCAAAAAAGGCGTGCTCGGCTTGTGCGTGATGGTGCTGATCAATCAGCGCGATCGGTACGGCTTCGAGCTCGCGCAGCAAATATCGAAGCATGTAGAGGTAGCGGAAGGGGCGCTCTACCCCGTACTTCGCCGCATGGTCGCGGATGGGCACTGCACGACCTACCTGCAGGAGTCCACGGAAGGACCGCCGCGCAAATATTATAAGCTGACCCCTGCCGGCAAGGCGTACATGATGGAGCTGGTCAGCGAATGGGAGAAGTTCGTCGACGGCGTGCAAAGGCTATTGGACACGGCTGCCGATGGAGACCAGGAGCCGGATAACGAAGACAACGGCGAGGCCGTTCGCGCAGAGGCGGAAGGGAATGTTTGATTGTTTCGGTCTAAGAAGGTAGAACATTTTTGATTGCAGGGGTGAGAAAGAGTGCATAAAGAGTATTTTTTATTAAAGCTGAAGTATGGATTGATGTCGCTCCCGGCTGAAGATAGAGATGAGATTTTAGCGGAATACAGCGCCCATTTCGCATTCGGCGAGCAGCAAGGGCGGACGGAAGAAGAGATTGCGAGGGAACTCGGCGATCCGGAAGAACTGGCGGTCGAGCTGCTGGGTGCCCGGGATGAGGAGGACTCTGGAGGGAACGAAGGCTTGGCAGACCAGCCTGCGGGCTTCTACCGGCCTGATATGCACTGGGGTCCGGACATGCAGGGGGCAGGCTACGGCCCGCATGGCGGGCAGCATGATGTGCCGCATGGAACACCGCACGGAACGTCACACGGGACACCGCACGGAACGCCGCATGGAACACCGCCTATGCCGCCGCCGATGTATGATATGCCTTACAGGGACGGGTATGGCCCTCCACCGAGAAGCGCGATCAGCATTATCGGCGCTATCTTCTCTTGTTTTTTCGCGGTTCCGCTGCTTATCGCCGGATGGGGATTATGCGTTAGCCTGGCTTGCGCTGCATTCGTTCTGTTGATTGCTCCGCTGCTGTATTTGTTGAAGCTGGCCTTCGGGGGAACCTTCTACGGAGCGGAAATGTCCATCATGTTCATCATGTTCGGCATCGGGATTTTCATGATTCAGGGCATTGGTATGTTGTTCCGCGCCTATGGCCGCCTGAATCGAATTTATTTCCAATGGGTTGCAGGAAGGGAGAGAAGATAGATGAATAAGTTCATTATGAACATGGTCGGAATAGGCTGCATTGCCGCCGGAGTATTAGGTTTATTTGCATTCGGGACCGAGACGTTAACTACTTCCCAACTCCCGCATTATGAATATACGATCGAAGCCGGAACGGATTTGAGGCGGATCGAGCTGGAAGGCGACCGCGGCGATATTCAGGTCAATTGGATGTTCGACGGGGGGAACACCATCGAGATCAACGGGCAGGCTCCGGATAAGGTGATATCCAACCTGAGCGAGGCGAAGGTGAGCAATGGAACGCTGGTGCTCGACTATCGAACCAGAGAACCGGAGCGATGGATTAATTTCGGCATCAACACGCAAAGTCAGAAGCATGAAATCACGATTCATGCGACGGAGACCCAGGTACTGGAGCGTCTGAAGGCTAATGTGGCCATGGGAACATTTACAATCTCCGGCGGCAGGGTAGATGAACTGGAGGCGAACAGCAATCTCGGGGGAGTCATTGTGAAGCAGCTGCAGGGGAAACGAGTGAAGCTCTCCTCGGACGCCGGCTCGGTGCTGGCGGAGGACGTGGATGCGGTGATCGATGCCAGTTCCTCTCTCGGCCAGGTCAAGCTGCTGCGTACGACCCAATCCGTCACGGCCAAGGCAGATGCCGGCAGTATCGTCATCGATCAGAAGGAACCGCATCCGATAACGGCCAGCAGCAATCTTGGCAGCATCAAAATATCGGTATCGCCTCAATTCGACGGCGTGTATGATCTGCGCACGAATCTGGGAGATATCGACGCGCCGGATTCGAAAATGAAAAGCGATATGGTGATTCGGGCCAGAGCGGATCTTGGGGAGATTACCATTGTCGAAAAATAGCTTGTGATCTCGGGAGATGTGATTATAATCGGTTATAAGCGAATGTTCAAGGCGTCGGCGGCCGGCTGCGGTTAAAAGACGATTTTTTGAACAACCACTATAATGAATTCATTTTAACTTTGCGGCATGAAAAGGGGCAATACGATGAAACCGATTCAGAAAGTACTCACATTGGCAGGCTCTGATTCCAGCGGGGGCGCAGGCATTCAAGCCGATTTGAAGACGTTCCAGGAACGCGGTGTATACGGCATGACCGCGCTTACGACGATTGTGACGATGGACCCGGACGACTCTTGGGCGCACCGCGTCTTCCCGATCGAGCTGTCGACAATAGAAGAACAGTTGAAGACGATCCTGAGCGTAGGCATTCAAGGCATGAAGACGGGAATGCTGGGTTCGATTGATATCATTGAATTGGCTGCGCGGACGATGGAGAAGCATCACATTCCGAATGTGGTCGTAGACCCGGTCATGGTCTGCAAAGGAGCGGATGAAGCTCTGCATCCGGAGACGAATGACGCGCTGCGTGACATTCTTGTTCCGAAGGCGACTGTCGTTACGCCGAATCTGTTCGAAGCCTCGCAATTGGCAGGCATGGCTCCGATCCGTTCGCTGGACGAGATGAAGCAGGCGGCGGCTCTGATCCATGAGAAAGGCGCCAAGTATGTGCTCGTGAAGGGCGGCTCCAAAATTGGCCTGCCGACCTCGGTCGATGTGCTCTATGATGGAGCGGACTTCGAGCTGCTGGAGGCGGAAGTCATCGACACCACCTTCACGCACGGCGCAGGCTGCACGTATTCGGCCGCGATTGCCGCCGAGCTGGCGAAGGGCCATTCGGTGCGCGACAGTGTCCATACGGCGAAGCGGTTCATTACGGAAGCGATCCGCCATTCGTTCCGCCTGAACCAGTATGTCGGACCGGTTCGGCATAATGCGCTGCGCCAGGTCCAGCACGGCGAGCAGGAGTAAGGGAAGTGGGACTGCGGACATCCGGAAACGGGCCAGCCTTCGGGAAGGCTCGTTCAACTTTTTAGCGGCAGCCGGGCGAGGTCCTTGCCTAATGGATAGTCCTGTGCTACAATAATATTGCTGTTTTCATGCAGCTGAACGTTTTCGAAGGTGTTATCGCATTGGAGGTGGAAGTTGTGGAAATTTTCTTGAAAATATTGCTCGTCATCTTTTCAATCGGATTAATTGGCATAGTCCTGCTGCAAAAAGGGAAAAGTGCCGGCCTGTCAGGCGCCATCTCCGGCGGTGCGGAACATCTCTTCGGAAAGCAAAAGGCGCGTGGTTTGGAGCTGTTCATGCAGCGTGCAACCATCGTAACGGCTGCAGGCTTTATGATTGTATCGATGATTGTGGCTTATTTGGGAACGAAATAAGGAAATGAGCAAGCGGGGACAGACGTCTCCGCTTTTTTGCTGTTTGTATGCCGGTCTGTGAGGGGACGGCTTGAACGGGGTTGCGTTAGGCAGGTGGCGAACGGACGGCTCAGGTCCGGAACGGCAAAAACTGCATGGCACAATTTCCGCCTCTCCGGGAAGACTGGGTACTAAGCCTTCTTCTGTAACCAGAGGAGCGGCGTTTGAATCTGCTGAGAACAACCGAATGGAAGGAATGCCGCGACCGCTGATGTTTTCGCATTTATTACGTGTATACGGGGGTATATATTGGTATACTGTTACAAGCAAGGTCAGGGCGAGGTGTGAGGTGAGGACATGATAACGGAACAACAGTTGTTGGATTTTATGCGCGAAACCGCTTATAAGCCGATGACCTATCAAGAGCTGGAGCAGCATTTCGATATTCAGGATGCTGCCAATTTCAAAGTATTTCTTGCAATGCTAACCCGACTGGAGGAAGAAGGCCAGATTCTTCGTACCCGGTCGGATTGTTATGGCGTTCCCGAGCGAATGAACCTGCTGCGCGGACGGTTGCAGGCGCATGCGAAGGGGTTTGGATTTCTGATACCGGATGAAACGGGACATCCCGATGTATACATTCATGCCAACGATATGAAGACGGCGATGCACGGCGATATCGTGCTCGTCCGCATCACCAGCAAGGGAACGGACGGAACTCGGATGGAAGGCGCGGTCGTCCGCGTCGTCAAGCGTGCGGTGGAACAGATTGTGGGCATTTTTGAAAATCATGAATCGTACGGCTTCGTTATTCCGGATGACAAGCGCATTAACCGGGATATTTTCGTCGCGCGCGAGCATATGCATGGCGCGGTTACGGGGCAGAAGGTGGTCGTCCGCATCATCGTCTATCCGGAAGGGCGTGCGGCGGCGCAGGGCGAAGTCATCGAGGTGCTCGGGCATAAGGATGATCCCGGCGTCGATATTTTGTCGATTATCCGCAAGCATCAGCTTCCGGAGGCTTTCCCGGCCGAGGTGATGGCCGAAGCGGAGGCGGTGCCGGATGCGATTAGCGAAGAGGAGATCGTCAGCCAGGGGCGCCGGGATCTGCGCGGCCGGACGATCGTGACGATCGATGGGGAGGATGCGAAGGATCTCGACGATGCGGTCCATGTGGTGAAGCTGCCGAACGGCCACTATGAGCTCGGGGTTCACATTGCCGATGTCGGCTATTATGTGCCGGAAGGCTCGGAGCTGGACCGGGAAGCGTATGCGCGCGGCTGCAGTGTGTACTTGGTGGATCGGGTCATCCCGATGCTGCCGCACCGGTTGTCGAACGGCATCTGCTCGCTTCATCCGCAAGTCGATCGGCTGACGCTGTCCTGCGTCATGGAGTTCGATGAGAAGATGAGGCCGGTCCGCCATGATATCTTCCCAAGCGTGATCCGGACGGTGGAGCGGATGACGTATACGAATGTGCGCAAAATCGTCGAAGGCGAGGATCCGGAGGTCATTGCGCGCTATGCGGAGTTGGAGGACTTCTTCCTGCTCATGAAGGAGCTGGCTCTGAAGCTGCGCAAACGGCGCATGCAGCGCGGAGCGATTGATTTCGACTTCGAGGAGTCGAAGGTAATCGTGGATGAGCAGGGCAAGCCTGTCGATATCGTGAAGCGGGAGCGCTCGATCGCGGAGCAGATTATCGAGGAATTCATGCTGGCGGCGAACGAGACGGTGGCGGAGCATTTCCATTGGCTGCGCGTGCCGTTCCTGTACCGGATTCACGAGGAGCCGAACGCGGAGAAGCTGTTCCACTTCATGGCGTTCGCGGCCAACTTCGGCTATGTCGTGCGCGGCAAGGGCAATTCGGTTCATCCGCGCTCGTTGCAGACGCTGCTGGAGGAGATTGAAGGCACGCGCGAGCAGACGGTGATCAGCACGATGATGCTGCGGTCCATGAAGCAGGCGAAGTATGATGCCGAGAGCACCGGCCACTTCGGACTGGCAGCCGAGTTCTATTCGCACTTCACATCGCCGATCCGTCGTTACCCGGATCTCGTCATTCACCGCGTCATCCGTGAGGTGATCCAGAACGGCGGGACGCTGTCCGAGAAGCGGCAGGAGTATTTGCAGACGCGCATGCCTGACATTGCGCTGCAATCGTCGGCGCGCGAGCGGGTGGCGGTGGATGCCGAACGGGATACGGAGGCGCTCAAGAAGGCCGAGTTCATGCTCGACAAAATTGGCGAGGAATTCGACGGCATCATTAGCAGCGTGACGAGCTTCGGCATGTTCGTCGAGTTGGACAACACGGTGGAAGGGCTTATCCGGCTGAGCGATCTGACGGATGATTATTACCATTTCCACGAGCAGCATATGCTGCTGGTCGGGGAGCGCACGTCGAACATTTTCCGTATTGGCGACGAGGTGCGGATCCGGGTAGGCCGGGTCAATCTGGAGGACTACACGATTGATTTTGAACTCGTGAGCAGCTCGCCGCGGTATAGCGACCGGGATGTTCGCGAGTTCGGGCTGGACCTGCGCAAGCGCAGCCGCGGGGGCAAAGGCGCCGAGCGCAGCGGCGACGCGGCGCGGGCCGGGGCGGCGAGCGCGGCGGGAACCGCGCTGCCCGGGCGATGAGCGCGGCGGCGGCAATGGGCGCCGCGGGCGGCAGGGCGGCCCGGCGCGCGCGGAGGCTGCGCCGCAGTCAGGGCGCGGCGGCGGGCTAACGCCGGAGCGCAGCCGGCGGGTTCGCCGGGAGCTGACGCGAGCGTGGAGGAATTGGCCGAGTCGTTCGAGGGCGACTGGTACAATCAGGCCGAGTTCCGCGAGCGGCAGGGCCGACGAGGCCGCGGCCGGCGCGGGAACGAGCCGCAGGTGAACCCGTATGAGCGCAGTTCCGGCAAGCGGGCGCGCGGCAAGGGCGGCATTCGCCTCGGCGAGGACAGAAGCGGCAAGGCGGTGAAGGCCGGTTCGCCTGCGGATGGCGAGAACTGGGTCGAAGAGCTGATCGAGCATGCCGAAGCGGAAGCGAAGGAGACACAGCGGCACTTCGACTTCGGCTCCGGACGCGGCGGATACGGCCGGCGCAGCAGCGATGCGCCGAGCGGCGGCGGGAAGAAGGGCCGCAAGAGCACGTCCGAGAGCGGCATTTTCATCGGCGAGCCTGCCGCCCGGGCGCGGAAGCAAGCGGGTCAGACCGCGCGCAAGAAGCGGAAGGCAAGCAGCCAGACGGCGAAGTTCGTGCGCAAGAAGCGGTAAGGCATGTAACGGCCGGGCGGCCCTTCGGGGCCGCTCCTTCGGCCGAGCATCCAAATTCCCCTTCTGCTGAAAGACTTTTCTAAATTCATTTGCTATTTATAATCGAATATGTTATACTGACCTTGTTGTTAAATTTGAACCGCTATTCACATATTGAAAAGGGTATCATTTTACACAATGGAACTTTTTTCAATATGTGAATTTTTTTATATCTGATGTAAAAAATGGATCATATTCATTTAATTTTTGGAGGTTTATCCATGCAAACAGGTACAGTAAAATGGTTTAACGCAGAAAAAGGCTTCGGCTTCATCGAAGTCGAAGGCGGCAGTGACGTATTCGTACACTTCAGCGCAATCAATGGTGACGGCTTCAAGTCCTTGGACGAAGGCCAACGCGTACAATTCGATGTGGTACAAGGCAACCGCGGACCACAAGCGGAAAACGTAACCAAGCTGTAAGTAAAAGCCAAGCCGGACTGCTCTGAACGTACGTGAGGGGCAGTTCTTTCTTTTGGTCCGATTATCAAAAGGAGGGGTATCAAGATGAATTATCGCAAGAAGCCAGTAGAGGAAATTCCAGTGGAGAACACGGCAATCTGGTCGTGCACGAATGAGGACTGCAACGGCTGGATGCGGGACAATTTTGCCTTCGATCTGGAGCCGACTTGTCCGATGTGCTCCTCTGCCATGGCACGTGATATGAAAATGCTGCCTTTGCTTGTCAATACGAACGGCGATTCCAAGTCGAAGAAATCAGACGAGTAGCCGCGCTATCCTCCTCTGTCATATCAAGAAGCTGACTGACGGTGGGCTTCTTGTACAGCAGGGGATGGTTCCTTGGTTGATGAATCGGAAATAGATGCAGTTGCTGGTTATATGTTGAGGGCCTTCCGCTTATGCGGTCGGCCCTTGCTGCGTTATCTTGAGGTACTCTTGATTCGCCCCAGGCCCCTCAAATGCGCCAGTGTGGCTTGAATTGTCTGTTCGCCAGAGCCATGAGATGGTTAGGTATTGGACATTCTATTCTTATGGGTACCCACCTTCCCGAGTTATGAAAACGGTTAATCGGCATACATATGGTATAATGTACATATTGTTATTGTTGGGAGAGGAAGGGCAAGGTGATAGCAGATGACTCCTGCGGATATTTCTCTGGTTCATGTTGTGCTCCGTATGGTGCTGGCCGTCGTGCTGGGCGGCTTCATCGGTCTGGAGCGGGAGAAGCGAAGTCAGGCCGCCGGCCTGCGCACGCATATGCTGGTTAGTCTCGGGTCGGCGCTTGTCATGCTGATCTCAGTGTACGGATTTCCCGTTCTCGATGGGCAGGGCAAGGCGCAGGTCGATGTGGCCCGGATTGCGGCTCAGGTGGTCAGCGGTGTAGGGTTCCTCGGGGCGGGTACGATTATTCGGAACGGCACAAGCGTCAAAGGGCTAACGACGGCCGCTTCGCTGTGGGTCTCGGCTGCGATCGGGCTGGCGTGCGGTTCGGGCTTCATTACGGCCGCGCTGCTCGGCTGCGGGTTATCGCTGGTCGCCTTGTGGGTGTTGAATCAGTATGATATCAAAAACCGGGTCGCCCACCGCCTTCATCTGTTGGAGATTATCGCTGACGAACGGGAAGGCTGGCTGACCGCGATGACGAAGGAAGTCGAGGAGCAGGGCATGTCGGTGCGCAGCTTCCGCATGCATGCCGTGTCCGCTGCACGGAGCAAGAGCTGGACCCGATGGCTGCAGCCGGAGCGGGAAGAAGCAAGTGATTCTGAAGAGCCTGATGAGGCGGAAGGACGAGATGAGGATGAGCAAGACCCTGCGGATGAGGAGGCCGGTTCCGGCCGCTTTGTGCGCATCGAGCTGAAGGTATTGGCCGAGGACATGAAATCGATTGCCGCGTGCTCGGAGCTGCTTCTCGCGAAGGAAGGCGTCCGGGATGTGCGGCTTGTGTCCTAAGGGGATTGTTTCAGTTTACATGGGGCCATTATTTGTTCTACGTGTGTGGGAATTCGGGAATGGTGACGGTATCGGCTTGAGTCGGATGGGGCTTTTCGTATTATTAGGTCAGCCAGAATCTTCTGGCTGGCCTATTTTTGGAGGCATCTTATGATGGCGGTAGCCGGAAGAAAGATGGGGCTTTTAGGGGCGTAGACCTACTTGGCAGGCCGGGAGGTGAGACGTCTGCTCGTCAATCCACTTCTTTCTAAACGCACGAAGAGCTCGCAGCTTCGAAAGGTGAAAAGAGATGGGCCGATGCTTGGCATGTAGCTGACATGTTTTCTCATTCTTTCTCGGCATATTGCAAAAACATGGCTATTCCGGATTTTCATTTATCAATGCTGGAAACTGTCTTTAACTTATTTTTAACCTCCGGATGTTATTCTAAACAGTATAGAACAATTCTTAATCCATAAAAACATGTGCAAGGAGAAAGGTCATGAAGCTTCTAATTGTGGAGGATGAGGTAAACATTTTAAAGGCTCTAAAAAAAGGATTCACGAAGCTTGGCTATGCGGTTGATACGGCGGAGGACGGAGAACAAGCGCTTGCATTGTTTTATTCGAATATGTATGATCTCGTAGTGCTTGATCTAAACTTGCCAAGGATGGATGGAATTGAAGTCCTCGCCGAAATCAGAAGAGAAGACAAAACGATTCATATCATCATTTTATCGGCGCGCGGTGAAGTGAAGGATAAAATTGTCGGGCTCGATGTAGGCGCAAACGATTATCTTTCCAAACCGTTTCATTTTGCTGAGCTTGAAGCAAGGATAAGGGCGTTGCTTCGGAGAAAATTCGAGACAACCGACACCGTTATCGTGTGCAGCGATGTAAAGATTGATACGGCCACCAAAAAAGTGTTTGTAAAAGAAAATGCGGTTAATCTGTCCAGAAAAGAATACGCCATATTGGAATATCTGATGATGAACAAAGGCCGCATCGTCAGCAATGAAGAATTAATTGAGCATATTTGGGAAAGTCAGGCTGACACTTTTACAAATGCATTTAAGGTGCATATCCACGGTCTTCGAAAAAAACTGCCTGTGACCTTGATAAGGAATCTAAGAGGAGAAGGGTATTATGTGGAATAAAATTAATTTGAGATGCAGGCTAACCCTTCTAACTGCATTAATTTTGGGGGCCGTATGCGTTTGCTTGACTTATTTCTCAATCTTTAATGCCGGACTGGCCTTTTCAACTCCCTCCAATAATTCGCCGCGACTTCACTTTCCGCAGCAAGTTGATGAAGTGAAACCGGTTCCTTCACAAGGCAGCGACAATGTCTATTTTATCTACGAGAAGAACAAACGGAAATTCACCAATATAAGCATCCTGTATATGTGTGTGTTTATCGTGATAGGTACGGGATTGACCTATCTGATCGCAGGAAAAGTGTTAAAGCCGGTAACCGATCTGAGCAGGAACATTAGAGACATTGATGAAAATAATTTAACAACCAGAATTACGGCCAACCATAATGGCGACGAAGTTGCGAAGCTTACATCATCTTTCAATCATTTGCTTACACGACTTGAAAACGCCTTTGAGAGTCAAAGGAGATTCGCTCAGCATGCGGCACATGAGTTTAAAACACCGCTTGCTTCGATTATGGCCAATATTGAGGTTTTGCAGCTTGATAAAGACCCGAGCAAGGAAGAATACAAGGAAGTTATTGAAATTACAAAGGAAAGTACCGAAAAATTGATACAGCTTGTTTCGGAATTGCTCCAGCTTCATGTCTCTGTATGTGAAGAAAGCATGGTAAAAACCGACGCCTACGAGATGTTTGAAGCGATCTTTCACGAACTAGATCCCTCAATCAAACAAAAAAACATCCGAACATCAAATGATTGCCAATGTCTGATTTTAGGCATACCGGACTTGCTGTATCATGCGTTTTATAATCTCGTGGAGAATGCAGTCAAATACAACAAAGATGGGGGACAAATTAGGATTTCTTCCGATAAAAACAAAATCGTCATATCGGATACGGGGATCGGCATACCCGCTTCCTACATTCAGCATATTTTTGAACCTTTTTATTGCGTGGAGCCTTCCCGCTCGAGAAAACTCGGTGGCAGCGGTCTGGGATTATCGGTCGTTAAGGCTATAATCGAAAAGCATGATGGAAATATTCATATTGAAAGCAACATTGGGGCCGGAACCACGATAACTGTAGAAATATAATGGTTTTCCGAAAAAACATCTTGCCGTTTTCGGGGCAAGATGTTTTTTGCTTAACCGATACTTAACCATGAGTGCGTTATGATGATCTTGAAGCACCCCATATTTCGCAAAACGAGGAGGACCGCCATTGTATATTTTGCAAAAGGAACTAGGAGGAAGGTTAATGGGCTTTCTATCGAAAAAGAATGTACGATTCAACACGAGAAGACTTTTTGTGTCTGCTGTTATTGCACTATTGCTTGCAACGCCCATAACGGCAAAATCAGCGTATGCTTACAATGCAAGCCCAAATAACGAGTATCGTTTGTCCGTAAATAACATGGGTATCGAATCTGATGTGAACTCAATGATCATCCATAATCAACAATATATACCGTTGAGAGCTTTTTTTGAGAGCTTGGGGGCAGCCGTAGAATGGGATCAACAGAGCAGCTCCATCACAATAAAAAACGATAAAGCGGTAATCAGCACGAAGATAAACAGTACGTCATTTACGATGAACGATGTTGAAAAAGAGCTTGCATCGGCGCCTTTTCTTAAAGGCAATACGGCACTAATGCCAGTAAGCCTTATATCCGAACTATATACAGCCGACACGACGATCGACGAGAAGGATAAAAGGATCTCGATCGTCATTGAGCCGGAACCTGTAGATGCGACGGAAGCGATATTACATGCTTTTGAAAACTACCAGCTTGTTGCTCTGGGAGACGTCCATGGCCTCGATCAAGAACGGGATTTCATTATATCGCTTGTAACAAATCCGAAATTCACCGAAATGGTGCAGACCATTATTATCGAAACCGGGAATGCAAGGTACCAAGACTTGGTTGATCGATATATCAATGGCGCGGATGTCGATATGGAGGAGCTTAGAAAAGTATGGCGCGATCTTTCCGTTTCTGGGATGGGCCCCACGGATACGATGTCCAATGAGAAATTGTTCGAGGCCGTAAGGGCTGTTAACCAAAAGCTGCCCGCTTCAAAAAAACTCCGTATTGTTCTTGGAGATCCGCCCATTGATTGGAACCAAGTAAACACGAAAGAGGATTTGGATAAATGGCTATCGCAGCGGGACACCCATATGGCTGGGGTCGTAGAAGAGGAAATTTATAGAAACAATGCAAAGGGACTCGTCATTATTGGCAGCGGCCACTTGAGTCGCAATAAACCGGGCGGAGCTGGACAGGTCGTCCCTGAACCTCCCCAAGAAGGCGAGCAAGCGCAATTTTTCAAAGAAGTGCCGGATGACAAGAGTACGAATGCTCCCATTGCCGACAAGAAACAACCGATCCAAATCAATTCCAAATCTAAATCCATGTTGCAGCTTATCGACGAAAAACATCCAGGCACAACGTATGTCATCGCCGTTCATACAGGATTTGGAGCTAAGAATGATGAATTGGAGTCGAAACTTGAATCATGGGCAATCCCCTCCATTGCAGCCATAAAAGGAACATGGATAGGGGCGTTGGACAGCAGCTACGACTCGTTGGGGAGTGTCGTGTTTGGACCGGGGATGGGCGGTAAATCTGCGATTCCATTATCGGGCAAGATGAAGGAAGCGGACATAGAGGGCTACTTATATCTAGGGGAGATTCATTCCTTTACAATCACCCAGCCTTCGCCTGATATTTATAAAGATGATGCGTATTTTAACGAGTTGAATCGCAGGCATCTATTGACGAAAGGAACCCCGTTAGATCGTGAAAATTTATTGAAAGAAAAATCATCGAATTTCCTTGAGAACTATCGTACGAATCAGCCTTGAAAGCTGTGCGGTTCCTTCTCAACTCATTTAAAAAGTTACCGACAAGATAATGGTTCACTCACGTAATTTGTTACCCAGTGGAGGCTGTTACACAGCGTCTACTGGGTGCGCGTCGCCCCGGCGCGTTCATCCCAAGCATAAGGGACATCGGGACTTCTGCGTGGAGTTGGGCAAGCACGATGTAAGTCAACCGATGCTTCTTGAGTAAGATTTTAACTGAGTGATTACGTCGGCTTGAGTCGGATGGGGTTTTTTTGATACAATATAAGTCTAGTCCGATTGCTGTCTTGCCGGTATCTCGCCTACCTCACGGAATGGCTGCGACCGAGCGGGAATCAGGATTGGCACTTATTACTGTCGTGCGTTGGAGGTCGTCGATCATGGGGAAAAAGACCGATGGCAAGGTATTGGCTCAAAATAAAAAGGCGTCCCATGATTATTTCATTGAGGACACCTATGAGGCCGGCATGGTGCTTACGGGAACGGAGATCAAGTCGCTGCGGATGGGCAAGGCGAACATCGGGGATGCGTTCGCTACGATTCGGAACGGCGAAGTGTTCGTGCACAACATGCACATCAGCCCGTTCGAGCAGGGCAACCGGTTCAATCCGGTGGATCCGACCCGGGCGCGCAAGCTGCTGCTTCATAAGGAGCAGATCAGCAAGCTGATCGGCTTGTCGAAGCAGGAAGGCTATACGCTGGTGCCGCTCAAGATCTACGTGCGCAACGGCTATGCGAAGCTGCTGATTGGCCTGGGACGCGGGAAGAAGAATTACGACAAGCGCGAAGCGGCCGCCAAGCGCGATGCGCAGCGCGAGATTCAGCGGGCCCTGCGGGAGAAGCAGAAGTATTAAGCGGTGTCGGCGCTGTGGACACTATCCAGTCTTCTCCCTCCTTGGCAAGAAGTGAATACACATTGTGGCCAGATTTATGGTATACTAAATACATCGGCCGTATCGGCTTCAGGTGGAGCTGGCCGGACGATGGAATGCAATGCACCGATGTCTCGACATCTTAATCCGAGACGGACTACCCCTTGGGGTGGAGCCTAATCTGCTTCGCTTCGACTATGGGGGCGTTCTTGGATTCGACGGGGATAGTTCGAGCATGGGTAGCGGGTAGTGGGGACGCGTCCGCTTCATCAACGCTAACGCCAAATTTAAACGGCAAACAACAAACTTCTTACGCTTTAGCAGCTTAATAACCTGCTAGCGTGCTTCTACCCTGCATCGCCCATGTGCCGGGATAGGGGCTCAACTTCAGTGGGATACGCCGCGTAGTCTCCGCCTGGGGCTAACGGAAGAAGACAATCAGGCTGACCTGTGAGAAAGCCGGTTACAGGGCGCTCCCGCAGGTGACATCAAAACTGTGACTACACCCGTAGAAGCCTGTGTGGCGTTATCTTCGGACAGGGGTTCGAATCCCCTCGCCTCCACCATGAAAAACCCGACCGCGTGAGGTCGGGTTTTTGTTTGAACAAAAAAGCTATCCCGCCCGTATGACTGCCACTATGATGGGAAATAAATACTTGCAAAATGCAAATTATATAATTATAATTCAAATTATTATAAGTGAATTATTCGCATGTTTTTATGTTATATAGTACTTTTATTAGTCTGTTATAAGTTAGACTAACTTATAAAATGATTGTAATTTGCAAATTTATATTGAAAATAATGGAGACTAAACAAGATGCACAACTTGCGTGATATGTTTCAACTTATGACGAGAAGATTCGGGTTACTAAATAAAGTCTGCTGTAGTGCAGGTGGATTTGATATTTCACCTATTCAGAGCCATATTTTGTATGAGATTGATAAACAGCATAATCCTTCTATGCAGATGGTTGCTGAGGCTTTGGGAACAGATATTACGACATTTAGCCGCCAAATCCAAACTTTGATTAAGATGGGGTTGGTGCGAAAAGAAGCAGACGTAAGCGATAGACGTGTATATATTTTATCTCTAACAACAGAAGGTGGCTTCGTTGCGGGATATATCGATCAACAAATGAATGCATATTTATCTGAAGTTTTCTCCCATATGAATGAATTTGAGCGTCAAACCGTGATTCGCTCCATTCAATTGTTAAATGAATGTATGGCCAAGTCTAAAACATGCTGTTCGTAATAAGATTTGTTTTCATAAGATTGTCCTATTTACTTTTGAAGATAATCAACAGGGGCAAAAGTTGTATCAGAAGTCTGGTTATCGAACTGTCGGCGTCATGGAAAAGCAAGGAATCATGGGTGGAGATTATAAGGATGTCATGATAATGGAGAAAATCCTAAGCTAAAACTCTATTGTGGAGGGGACATAATGGAATCACAACAAAAGGATCAAGTTCGCCAGGCGGTACGCAGCCACTATAAAAAAGTTGTAGTTCAGGAGCAAGAACAAACAAGTTGCTGCGCTCCTAAAACAAGCAGCTCCTGTTGCGGTGGAAATGAAGTACATGACCAAGCGTCAGCTCAGATGGGTTATTCCAGTGATGAATTATCGTCTGTTCCTGCAGGAGCAAACTTAGGGCTGGGCTGTGGCAATCCTCAAGGTATCGCCTCACTGAAATCAGGTGAAGTTGTATTGGATCTTGGTAGCGGCGCTGGATTCGACTGCTTCCTGGCATCGAAGCAGGTAGGGGATGAGGGGCAAGTTATAGGCGTAGACATGACTCCAGAGATGGTGAGCAAGGCACGGAAACTGGCATCGCAAGGAAACATAAATAATACGGAATTTAGATTAGGAGAAATTGAGCATTTGCCGATTGCTGATCAAAGTGTGGATGTAATCATTTCAAACTGTGTCATCAATCTATCCCCAGATAAACAGCAAGTATTCCATGAATCGTATCGGGTGTTGAAAGACGGCGGTCGATTGGCCATATCCGACATTGTGACGACGGCCACACTGCCAGAAGAGATCCTTCAAAATATGGATGCATACTCCTGCTGTATATCAGGTGCATCTTCGGCTGAAGAGATTCAGAAGATGCTTATTGCTAGCGGCTTTACGGATATTCGCATTGAGCCAAAGGATGAATCCCGAACTTTTATCAAAGACTGGGTACCAGGATCCAGTGTAGAGGATTATATTGTGTCTGCGACCATACAAGCTGACAAACCTCAAACTTGTAACTAAATAACGGTAGACTTCCGAAGTATCACTACAAAAAAAGATGCGCCTTATCATGAAGGAGCATCTTTTCATTTGGTCTATGAATAGTTTCGTTGCAGAGCTGTCATTTGCTCAGGCTTGATGGCAACTCTCCTTATCCATCTTCACGTGAATTTTATACAAGCCGAAGGAGAGCTTCTCCTCTAGGCGCTTCCTCTTGCCAAGACACAAGGGTCATTTCCTTAGAAACTAATTTTACTCTTTGGATCCATTCCGTTTCATTTCTTTCCCGTTGACGAAGGATGGGATCGTGTGTAGGAATGCCCTGCCAGCTCTGATTCACCACCCACCAGGAAGGAGTAATCGACGCTCTTAACAAATCTTGCTGCAGACGTTCTGCCTCCAGCACGGGAGTTGCATCTGGAAGTGTCACGATAACAACGGAGGTCTCCTCTCCATTCCGTAAACGGGGAAGCAACAGACGTACCTCCTCCGGAATATCGCCGCTTGAGCGATTGGCCTCTCGATGGTAGGCTTCAGCAGCATCCAGAAGCATCAATGTATGACCTGTAGGGGCTGTATCCAGAACGACGAATCCATCGTTTATCTGATCTATGGTACGGGCAAAAGCACGGAATACGGCGATTTCCTCTGTGCATGGGGAATTCAAGTCTTCCTGCAGCAGCTCAAGCTCATCAGGAGACAGATGCTGATTTTCAGCCATGATTCCATCCACATAAGCTTGGGTTTCAGCCTTGGGATCAATGCGGCTAACTGTTACGCGATCGATTGTAAAATCATCACCAAGGGTAAATGTCAGATGCGCTGCTGGGTCTGTAGTCGACAAATGAACTTGGTGTCCCATACGGGCTAATCCAACAGCGAGAGCTGCGGCAACCGTTGTTTTGCCCACGCCGCCTTTCCCCATAGTCAGTATGACACCCGATTTCTTATTTTCCCATTGCTTTAACAGAGGTGACAGCCCTACCGCCTCTATAGGAAAAGGGTTATTAACTGGAACTGATAGCTCAGCCGTTTCAGTGTCCATGAGTAGATGACGAAGATGATCAATTCCTGTCATGGTCATTGGTTTCAAGTAAACCTCATAATGAGGCAAGGATCGAAGCGCGTGTGACATCCCTTCCAGGGCTTCGTGTTGTAGAGATGCATAACGGGCAGCATAAGGATCTTCTCCATCTGTCTTCAATACTCCATTAATAATAAGATGCTGATTCAAGAGCCCCAGTTCCTTTAACTCTCCTGAAGCACGATCAGCTTCATCCAATGAAGCTTGATCCGGACGAGCAACTAGATACAGGGCGGTTCGCTCTGCGCTTGACAGTTCTAAGACCGCGTGGGAGTATAGCTCCTTCTTAGCTTGGAGACCAGAAAGTGGGCCAAGGCAGGAAGCTCCGTGACGGCTTGTGTCTATATGATGATCCCAGGCCTTCGGTAGTTGAAGGAGACGAAGCGTATGTCCTGTTGGAGCGGTGTCAAAAATAATATGGTCAAACTTCCGATTCTCATCCGTGTCGGCAAGCAATCTCGTAAACTCATCGAAGGCTGCAATCTCAACCGTACAGGCCCCAGATAACTGCTCCTCGATCTGTGCAACTGCAGAGTCAGGCAATATACCACGGTAAGGGGCAACGACTTGCTCACGATAAGCCTTAGCTGCTAGTTCCGGGTCAATATTGATTCCAAACAAATGAGGAACTGCCGGAATGGATGTGGGTTGTTGACCAAGTGTCGTTTCCAGAACATCATCCAAGTTGGATGCAGGGTCCGTGCTGACTAGGAGAACGTTACGACCTCCACTTGCAAGTGTAATTGCGGTAGCAGCCGCAACCGACGTTTTGCCGACGCCACCTTTCCCTGTAAAGAATAGAAATCGTTGTTGTATGGAAAGCGGAGCGTATTTCATTAGATTTGTCCTCCTTTTGATGTGAATCAACAACAGCCGCTACCGGGTTCGCAGCAATCCTTAGATCCAGTTTTGATTGTAAAGTTTAATGGCTTCTTTCCGATTGAATGGATTTTGGAAGAGCCCCACTCTTCAAGCTCTTGATTGGTAGGATAACACTGCTTCTTTCGTATTTCTCCATTAACGAGAGTAACGGGAAGAATTTCCGGACCATGCTGCTGCAGGAGTGAGGAAATCGTTGTATTGGAAACGAAATGGTCTACATCTTGAGACAGGTTATAACGATGGATATCAATATTTTGTTTTTTCAATTGTTCAATCGCATTAGCGACCTGAATAAGTGCAGGGTCAACACTCGGTCCACAGACTCCCGTTGAACAGCATAAGGCAGGGTCAAAGATTTCAATTTTGACGCTCATAATGGTTACCTCCAGTTTATATAATAAAGTGAACTATAAATTAACCATATAAGCATTTAATTATAAAGTCAATAACTACATAATCACTTGATTATATTATTGTTTGCTTATATAATGATGACGAACCAAAGGGGGAATGATGATTATGGTGACAATCGACATGATGGCAGATCAATTTAAATTATTGGGCGATAAGACACGTTTAAATATTATTTCTATTTTATTGCGCCAAGAGGCCTGTGTATGTCATCTGGTCGAGATCTTAAAGACGACGCAGCCGAATATTAGCCAGCACTTGAGGAAGCTAAAAGATGGGGGGATCGTGAGAGAGGAGCGCAGAGGGCAATGGATCTACTACTCACTTGCTATCGAGGATAAGCCTTATATTCAAGAAGCCCTAGCTCATTTGCCAGCGTTAGGAGAAGAGGCAGTAGCTATTCTTGGTGGCTTGCCGTGTAAAGATTGATAAGGAGAGGAGATTGGACGTGAGTCAGACAAATAACCGATTATCTTTTCTGGATCGATACTTAACATTATGGATCTTTGCTGCAATGGTCATTGGTATCCTGTTGGGGAGCTTATCTCCAATCATATCCAAAACATTGACCGAGATGCAGGTCGGTACGACTTCAATTCCGATTGCGATCGGGTTGATCATCATGATGTATCCGCCACTTGCGAAAGTTCGTTATGAGAAGCTTGGCCGTGTATTTAAGGATTGGAAAGTACTGCTCGTATCTTTATTTCAGAACTGGGTGATTGGCCCGATTCTCATGTTTGTCCTTGCCATCCTGTTCCTAAGCGATCTTCCGGAATACATGATAGGTCTTATTATGATTGGTCTGGCTCGTTGTATCGCGATGGTGCTTGTATGGAGCGATCTTGCGAAGGGTGATCCAGATTATACGGCAGGTCTTGTGGCATTCAACTCGATCTTCCAGATCCTGTTTTATTCTGTGTTTGCTTACATCTTCATTACGGTTTTGCCTGAATGGTTCGGCATTCAGGGTGTGGAAGTAAACATTACAATGGGACAGATTGCAGAGAGTGTGCTCATTTACTTAGGGATTCCTTTTGTTGCAGGCTTCCTGACGCGATTTATTCTTATTCGGGCCAAAGGGGAACCGTGGTATGTTCAGAAGTTTATCCCGAAGATTAGCCCGTTAACCTTAGTGGCATTGCTCTTCACGATTATTCTGATGTTTTCGTTGAAGGCCGATATGATTGTAAGTCTTCCTTGGGATGTTGTTCGTATTGCAATCCCGCTGATTATTTATTTTGTCCTTATGTTCATTGTTTCTTTCTTTTTATCGAAGAAAACAGGGGCTAGTTACCAAGTATGCACCTCACTTTCATTTACGGCAGCGAGTAATAATTTTGAGCTTGCGATCGCAGTAGCCATCGGTGTGTTCGGAATTCACTCAGGGGCAGCGTTTGCTGCTGTGATTGGCCCTCTCGTTGAGGTGCCAGTATTAATTGGGTTAGTATCCGTCGCACGATGGATAGAGAGAAAATATTTTCTGAAACAGGAGTCGTGAAAAAATGACGAAACCACTTGTTTATTTCCTATGTACAGGTAACTCTTGCCGAAGCCAGATGGCTGATGCATGGTTGAAACACCTTGGCGGAGAACGTTATGAAGTATTGAGTGCAGGACTTGAAGCTCATGGATTAAATCCAAGAGCCGTTCAAGTCATGCAGGAATCAGGGATTGATATCACGGGGCATACTTCCGATGTTATTGATCCGGAGATATTGAATCGCGCTACGTATGTGATCACGTTATGCGGACATGCGGATGAACATTGCCCCATGATCTCAAATCCGAATGTGATTAAATGGCATTGGGGATTTGATGATCCAGCCCAGGCTACAGGCACAGAAGATGAGATTATGAAGCAATTCCGATCCGTTCGTGATGAAATACAAGATCGTATAGAGCAATTCTTGAAAGAAAAATAATGATAATAAAAGGGGGGATCCCCCTTTTTTGTTTGTATATTTAATCCTCTGGAACCACTGATTGCGGGGGAACAGCAACATCTCCGATGCCAGATGGACTATTTTCATTTGAATGCACTTCGATCGAAGTTTATTTGAACAGAATCAATAGATAGCGGATATTTCCAGTTAACGTATATATTTATCCGTTAATCAGATTGATTATGGCTGTAATTGATTCCTTTGCCGATTCTGTCGAAGCATTAAAGAGGTACAGTGAGTAGCGCACCATTTAATGCTGACGTCGTAAGGGAAATAGGCATGGTTCCTGAAAAACAGGATATCGTGGATATAATGGGAGGCGTAGGTGGTGTAGAATATGTTTACACAAAATACGTTGACGCGATTAAGATTGGACAAGTTGTTGTTAACAATTATAAAATTGAAATAGAAAGCATGGATTATGGGATGGAAATACACGGTATAATAGGTTCTGACCTCTTAAAGGAAGTAGGGGCTAAGATAGATACCAAAGCTATGAAAATAACGGTGGGGTAGCCACCCGGTAATAGGTAGACGTCTCCTTCAACAGTAACTTCGGACAGGGGTTCGAATCCCCTCGCCTCCACCATGAAAAGCCCGACCTCATACGGTTCGGGCTTTTGTTATGTCTGAAATTTTCTATCTTAACACACCACGCTTGTTCATTGATCTGCAATAGATGAAAAGTCCAAATGTCGTAATTAGTATTCCTATATCAAAGAGGGATATCCAAGGGCCAAGTGTATTCCAACGATCCATAAATGCAAATGTAATAAACTCTTGGCACAAGATAGAAACGGAAGATATGAGCGATACCTGCACGGCCAAGCGGGAGCGGATTAAAAGCAAAATTGGTGCAATCAATCCGGAAAAAACATTGATTGTCCAGAATATTAAAGGTAACATAGGATAATTCGTGAAATATACGAATACAGCCTCTCCGTAATTTTTAGCACTGTAATAGGCTTCATTATGTCCCCGCATCATAAAGTAATCGTAAATCCCGTTTGTATAAAGGAAAATAAAGAATAATCCAATGAACCAAAGATGCCACGGTGTCCTAATCCGTTGTACAGAAGTCTCAATTTTTGCATTTCTCATTTCCATAGGTGCCTCCTTTTTTCAGGCTGCAGCCATTGTGAATGTTCACAATTGATTAATCAAGTATAGTATAGAGCTGCGAATACTTTAATACAATACTTTCCAGATAAGTGCTACATTCACTTCTAATTTGTGACAGAATCTACAGGCAAATTTGTGATAGGAGGACAAATATGAGAAAAGGTCAAACGCATCCTTCATCAATTCTTTCAAAAAATATGCTTGCACAAGGGCTGGTTGAACTTTTGCGAGAAAAAGATTATACAGATATTACGATTACAAAGTTATGTGACCGCGCACAAATTGCAAGAAGGACGTTTTATCGCAACTTTGAAACAATTGAGGATGTTCTAGCCTATTATATTAGCGGTATTATGGATCAGTTTGGGAAATCACTACAAGATCACGCCTGTCATGATTTCAAAGCTGTTGTCGTTGCATATTTTAACTTCTGGGAAAAACATACTTGGTTCTTGCTATTATTGAGTAAAAATAATCTAATACATATTGTTTTCACTCAGTATATTCAATGTCTACATCAGTTTCCGAATATCTTTTGGCAAAACGATCGTGTTCATCTTGATGAAAGTAACTTTGCCTTTGGACTAGCATATACGTCCGGAGGCTTATGGAGCATGCTAACTTATTGGATTTCTTCCGGATGTGAGCAGACTCCCAATGAACTTGCAGACATTATCTGTAATGGCTAAAGACAACTAATAAGGCTAACCCGAAGGGAATCCGCTAACGGGGAGTCTCTAGGGTGACACATCAAAACCGTGACTACATCTGAGGGCGACTCCCCCTCGCATCCACCATGAAATTGGCATGTTTTATATGACTTTTCTTTGACGAGAGGCAGAACTCTCTTGACATCACAACATAGCATGGTACTATTAATCGACAGGCAGTCGGTCGTTTGTAATTAGGAGGTACAAAAATGAGAGTTGTAAAAAAAGCGGATGAACGCAGGAACGAAATACTTGACGCGGCGGATGAGCTTTTCGGCCAGAAGGGCTTTGACGGCACAAGTACTAACGATATTCTCGAAAGGGTCGGAATTGCGCGGGGAACCTTGTATCATCACTTCAAGTCGAAGGAGGATATTATGGATGCGCTGATTGAGCGGTATAGTGTCCGTCTTTTAGGTGCGGCGCAGGAAAGTGCCGCAGACAAGAGCATACCCGTTGTCGAGCGCATTATCCGCGTTGTTATGGCACTGAACATAAGCAGCGGAAGCAGCAGCAAGGAAATTATGGAGCACATTCATAAGCCGCAGAACGCGCTTATGCATCAGAAAATTCAAAGGGTCATCATCAACGGCGTTACACCGATACTGACGGGAATCATCCGCGAGGGCATTGAGCAGGGGCTCTTCAGCACGCCGTTCCCGTATGAATGCATGGAAATGGTTGTGACCTATGCGAATACCGTTTTTGATGATGATATGGTTCAAATGACGAACGAAGAGCGCGCTTCACGCATGCAGGCGTTTGTGTTCAACGCAGAAAGGCTGCTCGGTGCCCAAAGCGGAAGTCTTATGAACGTGATGCACGGGAAAGGCATCGGCCATGGCACTCGTAACTGAAACCGGTTAAAAAGCTTGAAAACAGAGGTGGCTTATGTATTCCAGGATAATCCGCAATGACATTTTAAAGAGCAAAGCAATTACGCTGACAACCATGTTATTTGTCGCTGCTTCGGCTATGCTTGTTTCGCTAGCGGCGATACTCGTCGTCAATCTTTCGGGTGCACTGGATACGCTTATGACACAAGCGAAAACTCCGCATTTTATGCAGATGCATTCGGGTGAACTTGATACTGTACGGCTTAAGGCTTTTGCGGAGCAAAATCACAATGTCGAGGAATTTCAGACGCTTGAATTTCTCAACATGGACGGCTCCCGGATAATATTTGAAAACCGTTCGCTTGCGAATAGTGTTCAGGACAATGGGCTTAGCATCCAGAGCGAGAAGTTCGATTATCTCCTTGATCTTGACGGAAACGTTATAAACGTATCTGACGGGGAGGTTTATGTTCCAATCAGCTACATAAAGGACGACATCGCAAAGGTTGGCGACAAGGCTATCATAGGCGGGAAGGAATTTACGGTTGCGGGTTTGCTTCGAGATTCACAGATGAATTCTACGTTAGCCTCTTCCAAAAGAATTTTGATCAGTAAAAATGATTTTGAGGATCTAAGGAATCTTGGAAGTATCGAGTATCTGATTGAGTTTAGATTAAAGGATTTGTCCAAGCTCAGCGAACTCGAAACGGCTTATGCTTCCGCGGGACTTGAAGCGAACGGACCAACGATTACATATCCGCTTTTCAAAACGATTAACGCACTTTCCGACGGGATGATGATAGGGGTTATCCTTCTCGTAAGCGTGCTTGTCGTTGCCATCGCATTTATGTGCATACGCTTTACGCTCCTCGCGAAAATCGAGGACGATTACCGCGAAATTGGCGTTATGAAGGCAATCGGGCTGTGGATCTCCGATATAAAGAAGATTTATCTTGCGAAGTACGCGGCGATTGCCGCAGCAGGCTGTATTCTCGGTTTTGCACTTTCGTTGGTGTTCAAAGGCATGCTTCTTGAAAATATCCAGCTTTATATGGGGGAAAGCGAAAATGCTTCTTTTGCCTTGTTGTTCGGAATCATTGGCATATTGTTCGTGTTCCTTGCAATTACAGCCTATGTAAACGGAGTGCTGAGACGCTTTCGGAAAATATCCGCCGCGGAGGCAATACGCTTTGGTACTTTACAAGAAAGAACCGCGGGCGCAAAACGTTTTCTCCTAAGCGGAAACAGGCTGTTTAACACGAATATTTTTCTCGGTATCAAAGATGTTCTCGCAAGGAAAAGACTTTACGCCACAATGCTTGCCGTGCTTGTAATCTCGGCATTTATCATTATTGTTCCGCAAAACCTGTACAACACGATATCCTCGGAAGGCTTCATCAAATATATGGGGATAGGTAACAGCGATATACGGATAGATATTCAGCAGACCGACAATATTTCTGAAAAAGCCGCTGAAATTATAAAAACGATGAGCAGCGACCGTGCCATTTCAAAGTATGCCGTGCTCGCGACCAAAACATTCAAAGTAAAGACGGAGGGCGGCTCGGAGGAAAGGTTAAAAATCGAGCTCGGCGATCATTCCATCTTCCCTGTAGAATATGCCGAGGGCAGAGCACCCGCCGCAGAAGACGAAATTGCGCTGTCGGCCATGAACGCCAGTGAGCTGGGCACAAAGGTCGGCGAAATCATTACACTGGTGATTGAGGGGAAGGAAAAAAATCTCACGGTAAGCGGGATTTATTCCGACATTACCAACGGAGGCAAGACCGCAAAGGCCGTCTTCACCGACAATTCGGCGAACATTATGTGGTACGTGATCTGTGCGCAACTTTCCGATCGATCTCTTATCGACAGCAAGGTTTCGGAATATGCGGACAGGTTTGATTATGCAAAGGTATCGGATATTGATGAATATATGGTACAGACATACGGCTCGACAATAAGCTCCGTCGGACAGGCCTCCAATGCTGCCATTGCCGTCGCGCTGGTTATAACGGTATTGGTTACTTTGTTGTTTATGAAAATGCTTGTCGCAAAAGACAGATATTCTATTGCCGTCATGAAAGCGTTCGGTTTTACAAACTCGGATATTCAGGTGCAGTATGTTTCGCGTTCGGTATTCGTTCTGATTGTCGGAATTGTTCTCGGCACGATCCTGGCTAACACGCTCGGAGAGAAGCTTACGGGTGCGGTGATCTCCTCCTTTGGAGCGTCGGCGTTTCATTTTACGGTCAATCCGCTTGCTGCGTATCTGTTCAGTCCGCTGCTGATGATAGGCTCGGTACTTATCGCAACCATCATTGGGACATCGGGCGCGGGAAAAATCAAAATTTCCGAAAATATAAAGGAGTAGACAATGAAGAGGATGATTATCGGTGATCGTATCGTAAAATCTTTTGGCGAGGGCGATGAAAAGCGCAATGTTCTCGACGGAGTATCCGTTGAAATAAACGAGGGCGAGTTCGTGGCGGTGATGGGGCCTTCGGGCTCGGGAAAATCAACGCTGATGTTTGCACTGAGCGGGACGGATAGCGTTAATGGCGGAAAAGTCGTTGTTGACGGCAGGGATATATCGGAGATCGGGGAGAATGAGCTTTCCGATATACGGAGAACAAAAATGGGATTTGTGTTCCAACAGCCGACGATGCTGAAAAATTTGAATATCCTCGATAACATCATTCTTCCGTCCATGCGGGGCAACAGAAAACACGCCGCAAAAATTACGGAAAAAGCAAGAGCGCTTATGAAAAGGGTAGGCATTGCGGAGCTTGAAAAGCGTGACATTACACAGGTGTCGGGAGGTCAGCTTCAACGTGCGGGAATATGCCGCGCACTTATGAACAGCCCGAGAATTATCTTCGGCGACGAGCCTACGGGTGCGCTCAACTCCCAATCCGCGCAGGAGATTATGGACCTCTTTTCCGAAATCAACGCGGAGGGTACCGCGGTTATGCTTGTCACTCACGACGTGAAGGTTGCGGCGCGGACGGAGCGTATTATGTTTATGCGCGACGGGACAATCGTGAGCGATCTGCAGCTTCCGAAGTTTGACGGAACGAATATGGATGGCCGGATCGAGAAAGTAACGGTGAAAATGAGGGAAATCGGAATATGATTTGTTGTTTTGAAAAGACGCCGAGCAGGTGTCTTTTTGCTTAGTTTGAGCATGTTTTGCAGCGGATTATGGCATTCTCCAAACAGCAAATGAAGGAACTGTTGTCGGTGTATGAACTGACATTCGAATATGAACAAGATGAAGACGGCAGATATGCGGGGTCTATTGAGCAAATTAGGGATATTGTTGCAGACGGCGAAACCATCGATGAGCTCAAGCTGGAGTTAGCTCGTCAATTAATCGAATACGCGATTGATTACGAGAATAACTATTTCCGCTATTACAATACGTCTAACCGTCATAAACATGCTCCCTATATCTTGCGAGTACTTCTCGAAGACGACCTTGAATCGGTGGCAGGAATGTTTCATGCCTAGTTGGCTTCCACCAAACCCGACCATGTGAGGCCGGGTTTTTGCTATATTCTGAAATTGTAGACCAACTCAGTATTTTGAATAACGAAGTCGTTGATTGAAAGGGATAAGCGGAGGCGTTGTAGAATATATGTACACTAAGTACGTTGACGCGATTACGAGTGGACAAGTTGTGGTTAACCACTATCAAGTTGAAATAGGAAGCATGGATTATGGATGGAAAATACACGGTATAATAGGTTTTGACAGAATATAATTGTTACAGCACATGAAGAAAGACACCATTTGAGGTCTCTTTTCTTCTATTTATGCAAGACAACACAGTGCTCTTCCACGATAGCAACCAAGTCTTCAAATGGGTACTTGTGGTTCACCATATCTACTGTCAGATTTTCCGCTAGTTGGGGATCCATTTTGAAGTGCAAATGATTGTGGCGTAAAAAGATGACGAGAGCCGTGAAAGCCGTGCGTTTATTCGCATTGTGAAAAGGATGGTTCTGACCAAGTGACTGAAATAAAGCGACGGTTTTCTCAAAGATGGAGGGATACGCGTCAGCCCCAAAAGCAGAAGACTCTGCTCGGAAAACAGCGAATTCAAGTAAAGCGGGATCCTTGACGCCTATCTGCTCGCTTGGGCTGTATCGTTGTATCATGGCGACGTTGATGGCAATCACTTCTTTAACGGATAAATATTTAACTTGGTTCATCTATCTTTTAAATTTCGCAATGTCTGATCATACTCGTTGATTACGTCTGCGAGGGATTGCATAAATTCATCGCTTATTCCTTCAGGCAAGGTAACTTTATTGGCTTTTTTGATCGTAATCTCTCCACTGGATTGATTCACATCAATACTAACCGTATCGCCTTGCTCCAACCCAATTTGTTTTAAAGCATCTGTCATTGTGATACCTAAGCTATTGCCGAATTTCGTCACTTTTCGTTCCATTTCAACCACCCTATTCATTAAACTCCCTCCCTATCATCTTATTCAACTGTTTTAACAATTATACGATTTCGAATTCGAAATTCAATCTAAATGATGATTTGATAATTCTTTGCAAGCTAGTTAGCTATTAGCAGAGAGTCATCCGCTTCATCAATGCCAAAGCCAATTAAATGACTCCTAGTTATGGCCCAGCCAGTGACTCGTTCACCGAAGCTAAGCATGTTTGTCTTTTCTATTTCATAAGTAATCCACATGAATCTGTGGATTAATGAAGCGGGATACATTTAGAAGATGTAGATACCTTAAATTGCAACGTTGAAGATACGACATCCTCATAACTGGCGTGGTAGCTGGCCCCTTCCTCCACAAACGCAGACCCGTATCCTTAATATCATTAAAGGCCGGCTGTATTCCGACGGAAAGACGATGAATCCGACTTATGAGCCGTATCCTACCAAGCAGGAAGCTCTCGTTTTATTTCAATTCCAGGAAAAAGAACTGGTTGTGTACGATAAGGCGAAATGGCATTACGAAGGCGAGTTTCCGCAGGAACTGGATATCTCTCAAGCTTAGGTCCCGACCGGCATGTTCGTGGCTTAATATTCATAACGATATTTATACGGCTGTTGATTTCTCGGAAATATTGGCAGCGGGCTTGCCGACGATCTATCATGTAGACGATACTATCGAGAATTATCGCATCGTCGAACCGATTATTTCGGAACGGCACCGCGACTGGAAGCGTCGGAATCATTCCTGAACTCTTTAGATGGTTTTGAAAAGGGGTTGCATACCCTGCCAATCGCTTGTAAGGTACCGTCAATTGCATCCTCTGTGATGCCTTTGATGGCTCTTTTGCGTTCAAGGAATGCTGCCCTTGTACGTTTGCCGATTCCGAACAACCACAGTGTCATACCCAATTTCGCCATTCGGCAATTTGCTCCAAATGAAACCTCGTTCCCCATTTTCCTGTATTATAAGATAAGATGGAATCTTTTCGAGGGGGAGCGCAGCATGGGAATCTTGTCGAGGTTCAAGGATATTATGGCAAGCAATGTGAATGCTTTGTTGGATAGGGCGGAAGACCCGGAGAAGACGATTGATCAATATATGCGGAGCTTGCACCAGGACCTGGGCAAGGTGAAGGCGGAGGCGGCTTCGATGCTGGCCGATGAGGGAAGGGCCCGCAGGGCGTTGGATGAATGCAATGCGGAGATCCGCAAGCTGCAGCGTTACGCGGAGAAGTCCGTGGAAGCCGGCAAGGAAGAGGAAGCGCGCAAGTTCCTCGAGAGGAAGGCAGCGCTGGCAGGGAAACAAAGTGAATTGCAAACGGCTTATGAATTGGCTTCGGCCAACGCCGCAAAGATGAAGCAAATGCAGGATAAGCTGGTAGCGGATATCGGCCGGCTGGAAGCGCGGCATTCGGAGCTGAAAGGGAAGCTGGCGGCTATCAAAATGAATTCCGGCGGTTCTTCCTTGGGTGATGTCAATTCCTCGTTCGATGCCCTGGAAGTGAAGGCGAATCGCGCCCTCGATGAAGCGATGGCCTTGGCCGAGCTTCGAGCAGGATCGAAGGAAGACGATCTGGATGACCTGATTGCGCAATTGGAGGAGGATATGCGCAATAATGCGAAACCACCCACCAATGCGGAAGATGAATTGGCTGCACTCAAAGAGAAATTGAACAAGAAGGAATAGTGGCTTCTTTGTAGATAGGGGTGAGCAGATGCCGGTTATCGAATATAAATGTCCGAACTGCGGCAGCGGGATGGAGTTCAATGCAGATACAGGAATGTTATCCTGCCGCAGCTGCGGAAGGGAAGACAATATCGAGCGAATTCCCGATCCTTTGATGAAGCAAGTGTTTTCGGAAGAAGATGAGACCAGAGAATATCATTGCAATAGTTGCGGAGCTGTCATTATCACTGAGGCGGAGACGAGCGCAACGAACTGCAATTTCTGCGGATCGGCCGTCGTGCTCGGCGATCGGCTGACCGGGGAACTGGCCCCGGCGAAGATTATTCCTTTTTCCATCAGTAAGGAACAAGCAATGAAGGCTTTCCGCAAATGGTGCCGAGGCGGCCTGGTGACGCCAAGCGGGTTTATGACAGCGGATCGAATCAAAGGAATCACCGGGTTGTATGTGCCGTTTTGGCTCTATGATTTGCATAATGAAGTCGAAGCGCACGCCCGTGCTACGAGAGTGAGCACGTACAGATCGGGAGACTACGAGTATACCAAAACAGATTATTATGACGTATACCGAGAAATCCATCTCGATTACGTAAGGGTACCGATTGACGCTTCGAAGAAAATGAATGATGAACTGATGGATAAATTGGAGCCTTTTCCTTATGGTAAGCTGGAACGCTTCAAAACGCCGTATCTGGCCGGTTACATTGCCGAAAAGTACAGCTATAACGAGGAACAGCTATACCCCCGGGTGAAACATAAGGTAGAAGACTATATCCGCTCGTATATAAAGTCAACGGTGTCGGGATATACGACCGTGAACTATACCGATGTCAACATTGATACCGAACTGGAGCGTGCCGATTATGTCCTGCTCCCGGTATGGATGGTGAACTATGATTACAATAAAAAGGAGTATACGTTTGCCATGAATGGCCAGACGGGCAAGGTGGTCGGCAAGCCTCCGATCAGCAAGGGGAAAGTGGCTGCATGGTTTGCGGGGATTTCGGCCGCCTCCTTCCTTGTCATGCACGCGGTGTCCTCCTGGGTTTTGGGAGGTGGATTGTGGTGAGAAGGAAGAGAGCGATCCTCGCCTTCCTGTTCTTCTTCCTCATGATGGTGGTTATTCCGATGGACATCATTGCGGGCGAAGCGGCTGCAACGAAGGAAAAGCAGTTGATTTTCGATACAGCGGAGCTGCTCACTTCGCACGAGGTTGAAGAGCTGAACGCGTTGGCGAATCAATACGGTGCCGAGCGGGAAACGGACTTTATCATTGTTACGGTCAACGGCCCGGAAGCTTATGACGTGAAGGCAATGACGCAGGATTTCTACGATAATTATGGGCCCGGCTACGATAAGGCGCATGGAAATGCCGCTATTTTGATGGTGGACATGAGTCATCGGGAAGTGTACTTGGCCGGATTTTATAAAGCGGAGACCTATCTGGATGATGCCAGAATGGACAAAATACGAAGCAAGATATCCTCGTATATGTCAGACGGCGAGTATAAGCTCGCCTTTCAAAAATATATTCAATTGGCGCATAAATATATGGGATTCCGTCCAGGGGTGAACCCGGACAATCTCTTGTTCAATACGTGGGTGCAATTGGGCATCGCGCTGGTCCTCGGAGGGGGCATCGTTACGTTGATGGTCCTTCGTTCGGGCGGCCGGGTAACGGTCACTTCCCGGACATACGAGAATGCGAGCACTTCGGGCGTGGTTGCTCACGAGGACAGATATCTTCATACCAATACCACAAGACGGAAAATCGAACGAAGCAGCAGCAGCGGCTCAAGCGGCGGAGGCGGAGGGACCACGTCAGGCGGCCACTCGCATAGCGGCAGCAGAGGATCATTTTAGAGAATTAGCGAAGGGACGGGATGAGGATGGGATTCTTCAGAAACCAATTTGCGAATGTAGTCGAGTGGGAAGAATTTCGAGATGATATGATTTTTTGGAAATGGAGCAACCGGGAGATTAAAAAAGGCTCCAAGTTAATTATCCGCGCCGGACAAGACGCGATTTTCGTTAATAATGGCAAGATCGAGGGGATTTTCAAGGATGAAGGGGAGTATAGCATTGATTCGGATATCATCCCTTTCCTGTCCACGTTAAAAGGGTTCAAATTCGGCTTCAACAGCGGGATGAGGGTGGAAGTCCTGTTCGTCAACACGAAGGAGTTCACTGTCCGCTGGGGAACGCAGAACCCGGTTCTGATCCCGTCTCCGCAGCTTCCGGGCGGCATGCCTATTCGCGCCAACGGCACGTTTAATTTCAAAGTGAACGACTACGTGACGCTGATCGATAAGGTGGCCGGGATGAAGGACAGTTACTTGGTCGAGGATGTGAAAATCCGGATTACTTCCGTGCTGGACCAACTGTTAATGAAGTGGATCAGCCGAGAAGGGAAGGACATGTTCAACCTGCAGGCGAATGCTTCCGATATTGCCGCAGGGATACAAGAGGACCTGGACATGCAAGTGATGGACACCGGCCTGACGATCACCGGCTTTCAAGTGATGAGCTTCAATTACCCGCAAGAAATTCAAGATATGATTACGAAGACGGCTTCCCATGAGATGATCGGCAATCTGCAGAAGTACCAGCAGGTGACGATGACGGACGGCATTGCCTCCGGCAAAGTAAAAGGCGGCGGCGCCGCTTCGGACATGGCAGGCATGATGATGGGGATGAACATCGCCAATGAAATGATGAAAAATATGAATCAAAATCAGAAGCCTGCGGCCGACACCACGCCTGCCGCTTCCTCTCCAGCGGAAGGCAATCCAAAGCCAAACTTCTGTCCGAACTGCGGCACCAAAAACGAAGGAGCTAACTTCTGTCCGAATTGCGGTCACAAGCTGAACTGACCCGGATAGCCGCCATCCCAAGCCGACCGTGCAAGGTCGGCTTTTTTAGGCTTGGTGATATGAATGAGACTATAGCTCATCCGCAATGCCTAACAAGGCGATGCCGGCGATGACCAGAGTCTCCCCAAGCTAAATCGGTTAATATTGCAAACAAAAACCACATGATCCGCTCTTCTTGTTATATATTTCACATATAGTATAAGCTTTCTCATTATAAAGACTTCGCCATGAATGTCAGAGCAAGAGATTGCAATTCAGGTCAAATATAGAGTAAGCATGCTTGCTATGATGACAGGGAAAGCCGCGCGGCCCTAGAGCTTCCCGATACGGAGGAGCGAATTTTGGATATCGCGGTGAAGTATGGTTTTTCATCGCAGGAATCGTTTACGCGGGCCTTTGTGAAGGCTTTTCAAGTTATTCCCTCGGTTTATCGCAAAAGTCCGGGACCGATTCCATTAGCCATTCGCGCCGAAGTGTTCTCCCCTTATCATTATGTGATGAAGGAGCGAGGCAGAATGAGAGAGGTACAGGTGCAGGAAGCGGAGATCAAGGTGGAGCAAGCGGCATGGAGCTTCGATCCTGCGAGCATGGGCTATGAATGGGATGAAGAGACGAAGCAGGACTATCAGCGTCATTTCCCGGAGGGATACGGCTATGCCGTGCTGCGTTCGGTGAAGAAACGCAACTAAATCGCAGCGAAAACCGGCAGAACAGGACTGCCGGTTTTGGTGACTATTCACTCGAAATATCGAAGGTACACATCCTCCAAATTCGGCTTTACCGTTCGGGATTCCATATGCTCCAAGGGTTCATCGTGAACGATTCTCGCCCAGATGCCGCTTGAATCGCTCGTAATCTGGCTAACTTTGAAGCGGTACTGCACCTCGGCAAGCTCAGACTCCGTGACGCGCGCCTCATGGACTTTGCCTTCCATGCCGGCCAGGATGCGAGCAGGCTCGTCTTTGACAAGAAGCTTGCCTTCCTTCATCAGAAGAATTTGCTTCGAGATGAACTCGATATCGGACACGACATGGGTTGCGATAAGCACAATTTTATTCATGGCGATGGTCGATATGAAGTTGCGGATGCGAATGCGCTCTTTCGGATCAAGCCCTGCGGTCGGCTCATCCAGGATCAACAGCTTCGGGTCATTCAATAGCGATTGTGCGATCAGAATACGCTGCTTCATTCCGCCAGAGTATGCGCCAAGCTTCGTATCCGCATCCTTGCGCAGATTCACGATGTCCAGCAGATCATCGATTCTTTCTCTAGCCTGCGGCGCCTTGATCCCTTTGAGAGCGGCGATGTACCATAGAAATCTCCGGCCCGTGAAATGATGATATAGTCCTTGCTGCTGAGGCATATATCCCAAAATATTCCGATACTCCTTGCCGAGACGAGAGATGATCTGATCGTTATATCGAATCTCTCCTTCATCCTGCTTCAACTGATTCGTAATCAGATTCATGAGCGTAGACTTGCCAGCGCCATTCGGACCCAATATGCCGTATATTCCAGGGGAGAACTCGGCCCTGAAGCGATCTAGCGCCGTTTTGCGCCCTTTGTTATAGCGCTTCGTTACACGATCAATAGTCAGTTCCACGGTCAGTCCCCCTTCTGAATGAAGCTATTGAATGTCCGCCATGCGCCAATGCCGCATCCGATGCCAAGAAGAAGCAGCGTTCCATAATACATGCTCATGTTCAGCGCATATTGTGATGTTGGAAAGGCGTGATACAGTTGAAAAAGAAGATTGAAGGATATGCTGCCGATTGGTTTCCATCCCATATACTGCAGACCAAGCGGGATGACCACGATAGCGGTTGAAATTAGCAGCAGGATCGCTTGTCTGCGGACAAGCACCGCCAGGAATAGCACGACATGAACGAGCAGCAGCACGCCTCCGATCTGGAACACACCCATCAGGAGAACATACTGCAGGATGCTCAACGATCCCTCTACATGCCCGAGCACTTCGATGCTCTGAACCGGAGCCTGCCAATCGATGTCAGGGTAATGCCTTAGCATATTATGGAACTTCGGGATCTGAAGCAGGAGGAGCAGGAAGACGCTGTACAAATAGGCAACGGCATGCTTGGAGAGGAACAGGTTCCCCCTGCCATGATGGGTGCTCCGTAGTATAGCCATCATGCCATACCTGTAATCAAGGGCGAACAGCGGGCTGAGTCCGGCCAGCAATAAGACGGCATACAACAGGCCATCCCGCAGATCCGATTGCTGCCGGTTGAACAGCGCATCGGAAGATGTCACATTCACGAAGCTGCCCGTAATTCCACGGTCTTCCTGCAGCCTTAACAAGTAATCCCTCTGCTCCTCAATGTACTGAAATGCTTTCGCCTGCTTGGCGAACTCCTCCAGCTTCACCTTTTCTGTATTATAGACCGTAAAATCAATGCTGCCGGTCGTATATTGTTCATACCAATAAGCGAACTGCCGCGGCAGATCATCGTATTTTGCCCTTTCTTCCTGCAGGAAGTTCAGTTTATCTTCATTGATTGTACCGCTGATCTGATCCAAATAGCGGTTATAGACGATGGAATCGAAATCGAACCTTCGCTCATCCCAATCGATCTGCTGATATACGATAACTCCTGCGAGCAGCAGCAGGAGAATACTTTTCCCGGAGATGAACAATTTAAATCCTTCATGCATCAATAGGGAATTGATGCGCCGCAGCTTGAACCATGCCGCATGCAATCTTCCCCGCCAGCGATTCCAAGGAAGCCGCGACCCGATGCCGGCATCGGACACATAAAGCCACGCGCAGAGTAGGGGCAGCAGCATCATCACAGCCCCACCGAGCCAATACGTCAATGTCGTCTTCTTTACCGGGTAACCGAACACATTCAGGTTCCGATAATCCGCAAGAAGCTGGAAGGAATCGTAGAATGCAACCACGTTCATATATTTGAACATATTCAGGTAAGAATTCGGATGGATCACGGAATAGCATAGAAAGCTGATGCCTAACAATGCCGCTGTCGCCAGGTAGACTCCTCCGGCCCGGCGAAATAATAAGAACAAGGCGGCAAGCATCCAGGCAAATAACAGGTTCGCAGCTACCTTCAGTAACAGATAGAGGACAAGGAACTGCCCCACTGGTAACGCCTCGACTGCTCCCTGAAATGACGGCATGGATTGAATATAACGGTGAAGGTCCCCAAAGCCATAGAGATGTTCGCTTATCACCAAAATCGATCCCTGGTATAAGAGGGTCAGCAGTACGGTCAGCAGGCTCAGCACAACCCATTTCGCTCGCCACAGGTCAAGCAGACCGTTGCGCGTCGAACGGATGAGGCGGGTCAGCCCTTCTTCCTTCTCAACCTGGAACAAAATGATGCATAGCAGGAACAAGAGCGCGGCAAGGCACATATCCGTGGACTGCAGCCGCGTGCCTGAGGTGAGCCCCTCTTCCAGTCCCAACTGCAGCGGCAAGCCGCGGAGCGGATCGAAGTCATGCACCGTTTTCCCAATATTACGGTAGGAGTAAGTTCCCTCCCGATAGAAGATGGAGACCGACAGCATCTCTTCTGCTCGAGTGCCCATTTCTTCCATCGTCCGCAGATACTGGTCCATATGCTCGTATTGCTTTTTGATTCGTTCGATGAGATATAATTCTCGGCCAATCAGCTCCGGGTTGCCTGCATAAGGGCTTTGCCTATACTGCTTATACTCCTGAGGATGGGCCTGCTTGGCTTCATGGATGGCTTGCCCCCAGATCTCTTCGGCAATGGTTCCTTCTTGGGCAAATGTGCTGTATAAAGCCAATAAATCCGCTTGTCTGGCGGCTACTGCCAGCCCCTCATCGGTTGGCAAGCTTCGATATTGTTGCTCCAGGCGTTCATACTCATCTCTGTGCTGAATCAGAGCTATTTGCTCGCGGAACTGGGTATTATAGTAGAACAGTCCATTGCCGATCAGTAGCAGGACGGCCAGAAGGGCAAAGACTCGTCTATGCCATACCTTCAACAGCTCATATCCGATTAATGTCATGAGGAACTCCTTGCATCAATGGCATTCTCAAGGTTTAACGGAGCTTTGTCTCCAACAAAGGTTTTAACTTAGCTTGTCCTGACTCAATCTCTCGTTTGTCCAAATACAAGATGGAACTCTTATCTGACAGCTCGTTATAGGCAAACATATAGCGATCGTCACCTGGGACCATTTCAATATGTTTGGAAAAAGGAGATAGATCAACTTGATGAATCAGAGCGTTATCTTTGAAAATGGATAGCTGAACCGGGACGTCTGGAGCATACTCATGGACATAGCCGCCTATCGGCTGAATATATGTATATAACGAGTCTCTGTAAATATAAGAAATAATAGGTGGGTGATCTACCTTTACTTCTTCGATATGATTCCCTTCCAGGTCGGACGAGTATTTCTTGTGCGTCCGCTTGTCCAACGGATCGCCATAGAAATAAGAGAAGTAAAGCCTATTATTAGCGATGTTGCGTAAGCTGGATAACCCGCCATCTCCGCGATCCCACAATGTTGTCACTTGGCCGCTTTGAAGATCGTATCGTTGGGTTTCATAGCCTTTCTCGTTAAATACGAGCCAGTATAATTGCGTTCCATATGGAATGATATCGGTTATCTCATTCACTTGATCAGATGCGTGATAAATCAATTCGGGATCTTGCTTCAAATTATCAAGGCTCGCTTTGAAGACGTTCACTTCCAGGTCACTCTCTCTGTTCCCGTCTGTAGTCGAATAATAGAGATAGCCTCGATGAATGGCCAGCGATCTCGGTGCGGCTTCAAATGTTTTGATGACTTTTCGATTTTTTCCGTCCGGATCTAGCCTGACGAGCGTCCAAGTATTATCGAACCTCGAGCGTTTGCTTTCTCGATCCAAGTAGCTTTCTAATACATACAGATGTGTATCATAATATTGTAAAAACTGAGGCGGATTGGATGATGAAAATGGAACGAACGCGAAGCAGTTTTCTGTAGTCGGAATATCCATGCATTGATTGTCAGGACGATTATCCAGAAGAATGGGCTTTGTGCTCTCTTTGTCCATATAATAAATAAGTTGTTGATGAAGGAAGTAATATCCCTTATCTGATCGGGTTATCTTCAAACCATACCCTTGTTTATGGTACATAAAGGGATAGTCCCAATCCAAGTGATATTCATTGTCGTCTGGAAACGTCTTACTGGAACACCCTGATGCAAGGATCAGGCATAGTAGCAGGGTAAAGGAAATGTATTTCTTCATCACGGTATCCTTTCTCTAGATATTGCAGTTATGAGACGATAAAGAGATAATGCCTTGGGGAAAGTGATCCGTTCCCCTCCCCCAAGGCTAAATCGTTAATGTAGAATATTACTAGTAGTTAACCGACGTAGTATCTTCCCATGTAGCAGAACCTACTTCCGCCTTATGCTCTGCAGATGCGGATACTGACAATGCAGGCACGTATTGTGCTTTGGCGGTAGCCGAGACTCCGGGCTGTTTCTCATAAGCCGAAGCTGTTGAAGAGCGAGTCACGGTTGCATCTCCATGCTTGTAGTAGTAAGTTACTTTAACATGAGAGTAGCAATTGCTGCCTCCACATGAAGTTTGTCCTGAGGCGCTGTCGCTGTAAATTGTTACCCTGCCAGAAGTATCATTATTTCCGGCTTTACCAGTCGTATAGGACTTGGCATAAACCCCGCTAGCAAATAACATCGACGCTGCCAGCACAGTAGTTACAAGAGTTAAACACTTTCTGCGGTTAAGCTTCAAGAGAATCACTCCTAATCAGTTATTAGGTGATTTGCAAGTGATTTTCCCATGGTGTTCCTACCAGTATTCGGCCGAATTAGTAGTACTAATACCACCCGATACATATATTACCACATGATTGGTTTATATGTAATATATAAATTTAAGCGCTTTTCCTAGACCTCCTAAGTCACCTGGTGCCGCTGGAACACACGCCGGGTTACCCAGACAAGAACTCCAGTGACGGCGATGACGCAGCTTACCGTAGCCACGGGATAGAGGACAGGGAAATGGAATATATTGGCCGTTTCGAATTCAGTAAATAACCTTGTAACTCGGATGAATTGGCTGTAGCTGAATGTGGTCAGCCACTCGATAATGGCAAATCGAATGTTGAACACATCATACAGCACGTAAGGGACGCCGAGTATTCCGCCCGCAATGAATAGCGTCAGGAACGATGATTTACACAAGGAAGACACGAACATGACCGCAAGCGCGAATGCAATGCATCCGATGATATGCACTACGAACTGAATGACGTAGTACTGTCCGGCCGTCCATGAATATGGCGAGCTCCGGAACGAGTGAGAGTCCATATATCTGCTTATGCTATAGAGCGGAGTGTCGGCTCCATCCAGATTACCGAACAGCAGCGCAATCACACCGAGATTGAATAGTTGGAAGGCGGCGCTGCATATGAACGCATAGAGAATAGCGGCACAGCATTTGGCGGAGATGAGCTGCCCCTTCCCGTACCGGCTGCTTAAGAGAAGGCTGTCCATTCCGGTTGCATATTCCTCGGAGTATAGCGGAGCCAGGCCGATAAGAATCATCACCCCCATGAAGGCAACGCCGAATTGATCCATGATATAGAATATATTGGCCCAAGGCTTGTTGTAATAGACTTGTCCTGTAGGAGGCCCCTTGTGCGTCAGGAGCTGTTCGTGCAGAGCATGCTGCTTGTATTCGTAACTGCCGGGAGCGCTAAGACGAAGCTTGTCCCGAATCTCCGCAAGCTGCTTCGTATAATGCTCTTGTAACGTGGGCACATCCCAAATATCCTGCAGCAAGCCGTTGTCAACGAGAGGCAATCTTCTGTCTTCATGTTCTCTAAAAATCAGCTCTACCTTGGCTATATCTTGTTCCGTTATGACCCGTTCATACGGTTTATATTTGTGGGAGGCGTCTTTGTAATAATCAATATCGTACACGATAAAAAGGCCATAGACGAGCAGCAGGAGCAGGCTGACGACAAGCACGCTTTTACGCGAAAAAATTTTGATTAATTCATACTTCAACAAATGTCTCATGCTTCAAACTCCTCGTTAAAATAGTGCAAATACAAATCTTCCAGCCCCGGCGATTCCGGCTGCGCCGAGGAGAAAGGCTGGTCCTTTGCCAGAATTCGCACCTCAATACCGTCCGGCTGGCGAAGGAGGTTCCCGATTTTGTAGCGCAGCTTCAACTGAGGCAGCTGGCTCTCATCGATCTTCGCCTTCCAGACCCTGCCTGTGAGTTGTCCCAGCAGCGAAGCGAGCCGATCCTGTTTCAGCAGCTGCCCTTCCTTCATGAGCAGAACTTCCTTGGCGGCATATTCGATATCCGACACGATATGGGTCGACAAAATGACGATGCGGTCTCCCGACAGCTCGGACAAAATATTACGGAAGCGAATCCGCTCCTTCGGATCGAGTCCGGCGGTAGGCTCGTCCAGAATTAGCACCTTCGGGTCATTCAGCAGCGCCTGAGCGATGCCGAGCCGCTGCCGCATTCCGCCGGAGAAGGATTTGATCTTTCGCTTGGCCTGATCCGCCAAGCCGACCAACTGCAGCATCTCATCGACCTTGCCGACGTCATAACCTCGATCCATTCCTTTCAACGAAGCGATATACATCAGAAATTTCCGGGCCGTAAACTCCTTGTAGTATCCGCATTGCTGCGGCAGATAGCCCAGTATGTCGCGATAGGCTTCTCCCAGCGTACGAATATCGTGATTGTTCAAGCGAATGCTCCCAGAGGTCGGGCGCAGGATATCGGCGAGCATGCGAAGCAGCGTTGTCTTGCCCGCTCCATTGGGGCCCAGTAATCCGTATACGCCAGGGCTCAGTTCTGCCGTAAAATGCCGCACCGCCTGCTTGTCCTTGTATTGCTTCGATATGTTGTCAATCGTTAGCTCCATAATTCAGACTTCCCTCCACGATAAATGAATGGCGCCGGACAAGGTGCATGCCCTCCCGAATGAGGAGCAGGAGCGCTCCGGCATTGATGATAACGGTGATGCCGATGTTGATTCCCATCAAGTACGGCATGACATTCGAATTCGTCAGCACGATCATGCCCAGCGCCATCCAGACAGCGGTCAGAACCATGATGGCAGATGTGCCGCGGATGCGCATGGCGATCCATAGGGAAATGGAGGCGACGATGATGAACGGCGTGAACCAGCTCCATGTCAGACTCCACAACGAAAAGTCATCCCGTACCAAATAAAGCAGGCCGGACAAGCATGTGTTCCATACTAGGCTGTGCAGCAAAATGAACAGCAACCGCGACAGCATAATCTCTTGAACGGATATTTTGCAGGCCAGCTCGACTTCGAGCACTCCCTGCTCTCGGCCCTTGAATACTTCTATCAATCCGATAATAAACGGAAGCGGCGCTAATAGGATGACTGCAGCATAGGAAGACTGAGCAGCCGCAATCGTGAACCACAGCCCTGCTCCGAATAGAATAAGGCAGCCGAGCCAGTACAAGCGGCTGAACATTGCGATGTCTGCTCCCGCCCGGCGCATCAATTCGCCCCATCGCCGCTTCGCAGGCGGTACTGCTGCCGGTTTTACGGGGACATGTTTTCTTAATGCTTCGATTGTCCGCTCTACCTCATTGTCGGTCGGGAGCTCTACCCGATAGGGCTTCAGCAGGTTGCGGATAGCTTCGTAATCGGCGTCATGCAGCTGTTCCGTTGGCTTACCCTTGCTTCCTGTGGTCACTGCCCTCACCTCCGGCCAGCAGTATTTGTTTGAGCTTGGATATTCCCGCTTTGATACGATATTTGATCGTAGACTCGCTCGTGTCCGTCATCACCGCAATCTCTCGAATCTTCATATCATGATAGAAGTTCAGTATAATCGCGTCCCGCTGCTTCTCCGGCAAGGAGAGTACGGCCTGCTTCGCTTGCTCCTGCTGATAGTGGCAATGGAACAGATCCCATACATTGCTGTTCTCATCCGGCATGTCCACTTCCAATTCCGTATGCGCATGCCGATGCCGGTACTGCTTGCTGCGGTAATAGTCATAGCAGTGATTGACGGCGATTTTCAACAGCCAATGCCGGAACCTCCCCTTGTCACGGTAGTTGCCGAGCGATTGCATCATCTTGATAAATACTTCCTGGGTCAGATCGTAAGCGGTATGCCGATTCCCGATTTTTCGATACAGATAGGAGTAGACGTCCGAATAATGGCGCTTCACAAGCACTTCCATCGCAGCTTGACTCCCGCCTCGAATCTCTTCAATTAATTCCTCATCGGTAAGCACGGTGCTCACCCCCTCCTCTAACTGTAACGAAAAAAGTCGAAAAAAAGACGAAGGGCTTGCGATTATTTTTGTAAATGAGTTGAAAAACGAAAGAATGGACCGGGCTCCATTTAAACATCGCCCGGCACCTGAAACACAAGCAGAGGCATACGCCTGGCATGCCTCTCTCTCAATCTATGACACTCTAGCCACATGTCCAAAGTGGATAAGTCGGAGCGCTGCACTCGAATGGCGTATTGCAGAATCGGAGAGGTTAAGGCGCGGAGCTCCCCATCCTTGGCCTCTGGTTCGATGCCGCGCGGATGATCGTTCTCAAGGTACCGGGGATGGCACATGATCTCGGTTGTTCCCTCGTGCAAATGATGAATATGGTGCAGGAGCCGGGTCAGGCCGTCATCGGCATCATAAGTAGCCATGATGAGACGATCGGTACGCAAGGGCCGCCTGATCGGGTCGTTGGACCAAGGATGCAGCCGCATCGGGATGTTCCTCTGCTGGGCGAATGACTTCATAACGGCATATACTTGGGGAACTTCAAGATGTGTATGATGATGGGAATCCAGGTGGGTAGGCATAATTCCGGCGGTGACCAGCTTGTTGAACTGATGATTCAGCTCAACTTCAATCTCCGCCTCTCTCCAGACATGTCGCTGTCCCGAGAAGCTGCCGTCCCCTCCCGCAAGGGATGGAACGCACTCAGGGGGAGCGATGGCGGTTCCGCAGGTTAAGTTGAAATGCAGGCCCACCCCTAAGGACGGAGTACGCAGCGCCCACCCGACAGCCTGCTGGAATGCCGGCATATTTGCCATGAGTGAGCTGCTGGTCACGGTTCCGAAGGAATGGGCTTCCATAATTCCTGTGTTGACAGGCTCGGAGTATCCTTAATCATCGGCATTCATAACCAGATATTTAGCCAAGCTTGGCTCCCCTTCATACACGAGATGAACATGTCTTGTTGTACGTGGGGGCTCATCTAAGAGTGCGCAGCTCACGCTACGAATCCATGACTGCGAAGAACTGTTGGCTCATGTGCCGATATTGGCCTTCCCTGTCAGGGCGTTTCCTCCATGGCTACAGCGTATGCTTTCGCTCCAAGCGGCGAAGAAGCTTTCTCGTGATTAGGTACGAGACGACAACAGAGATCACCAAGGAAAGCGAGGATCTAGACTGAGGTGCCTCGATTGAGCCAAGGATCGGGGTAATGAACGCTTGGGTAAGGATGAGAACGACGATAAAGCTGAGAGTGGCATGCACAATCTTTTTCGACCGGTTCACGGTTATACCTCCTGCTATTTGAGTGAGATGTTTCTTGAAATGAACGATAATCATAATTATCGGAAAATATGAGAAAATGGTGAAGAGCAGGGAGGCGGGCAGGAAAATTATCGAACAAAAAACCGCCATTTCTCAAAAACGAGGAAATGGCGGCTCCAAGGATAACCGTGTCCAAGATTAACGGACTTTCGTGACCGGATAAGGGTGCGGAAGCTCGATGCCCGCGCGTTCGACGATCGCCCGAGCCGTGTCCTGCACGCGATCGAGAATCGCGTCCTCATCCAGGGTGACAATGCGGCGATCCTTCATAATCCATTGTCCGTTGCACATCGACGATTCGACGTTGCTGGAATGCATCGCGTAGACGAGGGTCGATACGGGATCATGCACCGGCAGCACGCCTGCGCTGCGCGGATTAATGATGATAAGGTCGGCCTTTTTGCCTGCCTCCAGCGATCCGATCTCATCATCCCACCCGAGACAGCGCGCTCCGTTGACCGTCGCCATCTCCAGCACCTGCACGGCCGGCAGCTTCGTCGGGGTCAGTGTGCGGCCTTTGTGAATAAGCGCGGTGAGGAGCATTTCATCGATCATGTCCATCCGGTTGTTGCATGGGGCGCCGTCCGTAGCGATGGATACGGTAATGCCGCGTTCCAGCATCTCCGGAATTCGGGCGAATCCGAGCACGCGCATTGCGGCCGCCGGGTTGTGCGATACCTTCACATCGTGCAGACGGAACAGATCGATCTCCCGATCCGTCATCCATACGGTGTGAACCGCCAGCATATTCGGGCCGAGCACGCCGAGATGAGCCAGATGCTCTACCGTCGTTCGGCCGCGCTGCTCCTCCACGAAGCGGATCTCCTCCGGAATCTCCGCCACGTGCATATGGATGCCCACACCATGGCGATCGGCCAATTCCTTCGTGCGCACAATCAGCTCGTCCGAGCAGTTGAAGATCGTGCGCAGGCCGAACCAGACGCGCAGGCGCCCGTCTGCCTTGCCGTGCCAGCGCTCGAACAGTTCTTCCTGCACGGCGAGCGAGTGCTCCGTCGACTCCTGCCATGGCTCCGGCAGCCCTTCCGGCATATCCATCGTCGCGCGGCAGAGCACGGCCCGAACGCCTGCCTCCTGCACCGCACGGGCGATGCCGTTCACTTCCTTGCCGCCCGCCTCCGCGAACGTGGTCACGCCCGAGCGGATGAGCTCCAGGCTGCAAGCCAGCGCGGACAGATACGCTTCTTCCTCGGTCATGCAGCTCTCATAAGGGAAGACGCGCTTGTACAGCCAGGTGAGCAGATCGACGTCGTCGGCAATGCCGCGGCCGAGCTGCTGCATCGTATGCACATGCGTATTGATAAGCCCCGGCATGACCGTCTTCCCGTTCAGCTCTACCACTTCCGCATCCGCCCGCACCTCGGACGGATCGACTGCGCCTATCGCCTTGATGCGATCGTTCTCAATCAGCACATCGCCGTTCTGGAAGACGCGGCGCTCTCCATCCATCGTCAATATCCAGCCGTTCTTCAACCATACTTGTCTCACCGGATAATCCCTCTCTTCGCTTCTGCAGATGTTTATCGTCATTGTCGAGCAATTCACTTCATTCCTTGTTTACGATACCAGTCTAACCGACTCGATGTCAATTAAATCACGAACATTGAATAAATTTAACAGAGTTAACGTTCGCTTTTTTGGAAATCAGAAGCGGTGCACAGCTTGTCGCATTTTTACAATCCTTGCTCAACGGAAGAAGCTATAATCGAAGCAATATCGCGGCACGATATGAAGAGGGAGCCTTCTCCCTGAGAGCAGAGGAGTGAGTGAATTGGAAGATTTGAAATACGAGTTCTATATTGGCGCCCCTGTCGACACGGTCTGGAATACATTAATGTCACCGGAAGGGACGCGCCAAATCTTTTTTGGCAGCGAACTTCGGTCTACGTTCCAGGTCGGGGATACGTACGAATACGTAGGACCGGGTAATGATGGCGATGAGACGGTCCACGTGTATGGCACCGTGCTGCAGTATGAGCCGAACAAGGTGTTCAGCGGAACGGAGCATCCGGGCCCGTCCTATAACAGCAACCACGCCGAACTGGAGACGAGAATCACCTTCACGCTGGAGACGGTTGGCCAGTGCACGAAGCTTACGCTTGTTAACGATCAATGGCCGGAGAACCATCCTTCCTATCAGAATGCCAAAGCCCATTGGTGGATGATTCTATCCAACGTCAAGACGTTGGCCGAGACGGGCAGAACGCTGGATCTCGGGTGGTAGTCACTGATACTGCATATAACATAAGAAAGAGCCTTACACCAGAAAAGAGCACCTGCATATCGCGGTGCTCTTTGGCATGGTTACAGTCCTCATGATAAATAGAGACAAGAGAGGAGTCTGTGCCACAACGAGATGATTTGTCTCCTGCTTTTCCGCCGTTCTTCATCTGGCTCCGTTCCTGGATTCAGGGAGAAGCAGGGCGAGCAGGCGCAGCGCTCCTCTAAGCCTGACCGGTCTCCGCGTCTTCCGCACGTAACGGTAATCGGTCAGTTCCACCCCTGCATCACGCCTCGCATAGGCAAAATCATCGTCCAACATCAGCCGGTACTCCCATACTCGCTTTTCCCAAGAAGGAATCCGCGCTGCCATGGAACTGTCTTCCACTGCCGGGTGAATATACGTCTCGACGATGCCTTCCGGCAGATCGTACAGCTTGCCGATCAGCATCCGCTTGAAGCTGTCATAGGTCTCCCCCGCCTCGACATGATACGGGTGCGAGAGCAGGTAATCGGGCAGAGCGACGCCAAGCGCATCGGCGAGCGCCACCACCTTCCGCAAGGTCTGTGGCGCCCCAGCGATTGAGGCAAGGAGCTGATCCCGCTCATCGATGCGCCGGAACAGCCGGAAGGGCAAGCCCCAACGGGAGCAGCGCCACAGCACATAAGGCAGGAAGCTTCTGCCCGTGGCCATTCCGTACAGGCTGCCCATATGATTGTCGACGTGGGAGATGTCAATGCCGGCCACGCGGACGGCCCTGTATTGGGCATTCAGCTCTCTCTTCACGTCCCGGGTGTTTGCATGGCGTTCGAACGCTTCGACGGTGGCGTGCAGATAGCCAGACCCATCATGCAGGGACGGCCCTCCGGTCAGACCGCTCCAGCGGTATCCGTCGAACTCGCTGGTCAGCGTGAGGTGCAGGCCGACGTTCCGTTGGCCGGTTCGCCTGGACCATTCCGCCGCTTCCGCGAAGGCGGGAGCAGGGGGCATTATCGTCGCGGAGGACACAGTGCGCTCTTCCAGCAGATGCATGATGGCCTGATTGGCTGCCGTGCTCTGTCCGAAGTCGTCGCAATTGAGGATGAGTCGGGTGCGAATATGGCGCTGAGTCATGATGAATGGCTCCTTCTTCAAGAATGGGGGTGATCATTCTGCTTCACGGCTAGGGATAAGAGAAAGGCGACGGCCAGAAGGGAGAACGGGACGATGCTGATCAATACCCGGAACGTCCCTTCCGGGTTCGGTCCCGGGTTGTCTCCGCTCACATAGCCGAAGAACAGGCCGACGACCCAGAACGAGAGGGCCGAGATGAGACCGCTGGAGCGGGTGATGAAGCCGCCGACTGCCGTATAGACGCCTTCGCGGCGCTGTCCCGTCTTCGCGTAATCCCGATCGATGATCTGGCTGCTCAGCACCGGCGGCGTGACGAGGAAGCCGGCCAAGCCGAATCCGACAATGATGCCGGCGGCGATACCGCTGGCCAGGCCGCTGCCGAACCAGAGCGGAATGACGGACAGCCCGTAGACGGCCAGTGCAAGCCGCCAGCCGCGGACGCCGCCCAGCCGGTTGACGATCCAGTACCAGACCGCGACGAGCGGGATGACGGAGACGAAGACGGATGCCAGCAGCAGGGATACCTGCGATTCGGGAATCGCCAACACATATTTTGCGTAGAAGGGGATCATGGAGCTGACGAGGCCATTTACGGTCTGGGCGAACGAGTTGGCGATGTTGAACATCCAGAATTCGCGATTCTTCAGCGTCTCGCGGAACGCTTCCTTCAACGGGAGCGGCGGCTCCTGCTGAATATTCATATTTTCCTTGACGGAACCCATGCACAGCAGCATGAATACGGCGAAGAGAAGGGCGTAGACCAGGGACATATAGCCGAAGCCCATCACGGCGAACAGAATCGGAGTCAGGGCGGAGCCGATTAGGATAGCGACGATCTGGAAGCCTTGCTGGATTGCGGAGGCCTTCGCCCGAAGGCGTTGCCCGCGGAACAGCTCCGGGAACAGCGCCCCATAGTTGACCCAGATGACGGTCGAGACCGCTTCGAAGAGGAGAAGCGCGACGAGGAACCAGAGGAACAGGCTGTTCTGGTGCTGCGCCAAACCTTGCGGCACGGCGAAGATCATGCAGAACGTCATCATGAACAGCGGGATCGAAGCCCAGATCCACGGCTTGCGCCGCCCGAAGCGCGTTCTGGTGCGATCGGACCAATGGCCGAACAGCGGCTGGTTGACGGCATCCCAGATTAAATAGATCGTGCGGGCCAGCGTAGCCAGCCCAACGCCGAGCCCCAGCTTCTCGACGTAATAGTAGCTGTAGAAGGCGCTGAAGGCTTGTGTCGGCACCATCATCGCGAACATGCCAAGCGCGTAGGACAGCGGGGAATTGAGCCACGTTCCGCGCATCAGAGGCTCCTCCGTTCTTGGGAACTGTCTGCCGTCTTATGGAACGTTCGCAGAAGCGCTCTCATACGGCGTTGAATGAATCCGCTACTTACGTATGTATGCAGCCGGAGCGCGAATTAGAATGAGATTAAGCCTGCCGGGCGGCAGCCGCCGGTCCGCACTTTCGCGGGCCGGCCTGCGAGCTCTTTCCCCGCTGTCACTGCTGCTGCAGCTTCGCAAATAACTGATCCACTTTGTCTTTATCCGGTACGAACTCCTGCGTCAACTTTCTGAGATCCTGTTCGTTCTCGAATTGATCCAGCTCTTTGCCGTACCAGCTCTGCAATTGTTCTCTGGTGATGAGGTAGCTCTGGCCCTCGAGCTCCAGGTGGACCTGGTCGACATTCTGTACCAAGGCGAACAAAAAGGTAGCGTTGAAAATGACGGTCTCTCGAATCTCACTTTCACTCATCGGAGAAGCTGCCTCATTGTACTGCACCGTGATACGGTAAGGCTTCTCGGCCGTGTTCAGCGAGAACTGCTTCAACCGGTCGCTCTGCGGCAGCATCCCCAGAATGCTGCCGATGGCGCTGTTATCGCCGACATAAGAATTTTTGTACTGGAAAATGTCTTTGTCTCCAGCGCCTGCGCTACGGCTGTTCGAGTCGCACCCCGCGAGCGTCAACAACAGGACAAATAAAAAAATAAAAGGTCTGCTCACTTTCATCGATGATCCTCCCTGTTCAGTCTGCCCTCGATTTCGAAGGATGGCGTCATTCGAATTCCTTGTTCGTCTTCAGCAAAGTCAGAATATCTTTGGACGTGTAGCCTTTGGCGATGATTAGCACAATAATTCGATTAATTATAAATAATACTATCATTAGAAAAAATAGTAAAGAAAATGAATATAACAAAAGCCGCTCCTTAACGAACAGCAGACAAATGATCGCGGTGTATGCCGCGATTCCTGCGGCAACTTGGCCAAAAATACGATTTATGTTGCCCGCGTATATATGTTGAATCATCCGATCCTCATATCCGAACTGTTTTAAGATGCCCATGTCTTTCTGCTGCACCTTTAAAAAGGAATGAAACGACAGCAGCACGTGCGAAGCGGTAATGATGAGAATAAGACTGGCCAGCGAGACGGACAACACAAGCGTATTGTTCATGGATTGGCTGAAATCGTCGAAAGCTTTGAACGTATAGTTGGTATTGTATCCCTTGTCATTCACGAGTTCGGCAATCTTCTCGACCTGCGACAAATCATCCACATAGATGTACATCTTCCTCAGCGCTTGAATGCCGAAGGGATTGTCCTCGTCGTATTGCGCGACGAATTCATCCCACGAGACGGAATACGCCGCCTCAATCATATCCTTGTACGTTGCGCTGCCGACATACACGCTGTCCAGTTGTTCGTCATTATATAGGGAGAAGGGGTTGTTCTCGGCCACGCCGGTGTGGTGCGTTACGGTAAAATCCGCGAAGCGGCTGCTGCTAAGGCCGTCTTCATGAATCTCAATTACGGGAATCCGCAAGGTGGCGGCGGGCCCGATATCGGTCTTGCCGCAGGTCACCGCCCGTTCCAGGCTGCAGTCCCCCAACAAGGCGGCGGCGTCCTCGTCCAGGCCGTAAATAAAGTGCGTGTCCCCCTTGCTGTCCTGAATCCCGAAATTAAACTGATATTCTTTGAACATGCGATACTTCGTCCCGGACGCCAGCGAAGAAATGTGATCGCGCAAAATAGGTTCATCGGCAAATTGCAAAGGCACAGCGTGCATGGCGTTCCCTCTGGCCGAAGTAATCTCGATCGTATGCGTATTATGGTTCGCAATAAAATCTTTTTCTACTTGCAAGTACTGGTTAATGAAAAATACGGACGCCGTTGATATTAACACGAGCGAGACGACAAAGAGTAAAATCGATATTTTCAGGTGCGAGCTGGATTTCTTCCGGATTAGACTAGAGATGTTTGCCGCTTTTTGTTTATCGTTTTTCATCATGCAATCTCCCATGCTCCAACGTAAGATTGATGCTGGCATCGATGAGCCGGTTGTTTTCATGACTGACGATGATGACTAATTTCCGATGAAACGCAGACACGATCGCTTCATAAATCGTTTTTTTATTGTGCAGATCCAGCTTGGAAGTCGGTTCATCCATCAAAATAATATCGGGATCGGAGATGAGGATGGAAGCCAGCTGCACTCGTTGTTTTTCTCCCCCCGAGAGCATCGATATTTTCCGGTCCGCCAGATCGAGGATATTGAACTGGGCCAACGTGCCCTCGGCAAGTGGAAGGAAGCCTGCGTCATCGCGGTTGCGCGCCCTATACTTAATATACATGTTCTCTCTTGCCGTCAGATTCGAGAAAAGCATTTCATCCTGAAACAGATATTCGATTCTTGTATTCGGCTGCATTTCCAGCCTGCCGGTATCCGCTTCAATATATCCCGCGATAATATTCAACAGGGTCGTCTTGCCGGAACCGCTCTCCCCTCTGATGATATAGATACGGCCAGCATGGAATTCGAAATCGATGCCGTCGAGCAGCACTTTATCGCCGAACTGCTTGGCTATGTTGATCAATCGAAGACTGCTCATCGGTCCCCCCCAGGCTTCAATGGGATGCGATCGATATGCCCTTGGCAGTAGACCGTAATCTGATGGTCCTCGATCGAAAAATCAATGATGTTGGTTGCGGTCCCAATGACTTGCTTCGTTGCTGTATCGATGGCGTCGAGAGCGAGGTTGGCATCGCTGTCGGGATAGATTTGAATCAGGATACCGCTCCCGGAATCGAAATAATTGAGGGGTTGCTTAACAAAACGTTCCTCATCGTTGTAAATATATTGGTGATCCGACACCAGGAGGCGGCCATTCAAGGCATATACTTCGCTTGCTTCCAGATTCTCCTGGACGAGCTGCGGCTTGCTTGACAAGTCAGTGACATCTAATGCATATAGGGAGTAAGCATTAATGGCTTCCTCATAGGTAGTGTAGAACAGATGCTGGCCGATGAGGACGCCCGAAGAAACGAGCCCTGTTACATTTGAAAAGTCGGACAGCGTATTGTCCGAGTTCAACTGCGCGATCGAGCGTTTCGATTCCATACCATTAGTGTCATAATAGCTCCGAATGAATAGATGCTTCCCGCCGTCCGTCGCCAGAGGGAACACGGCTTCGTTTTTCTCGTCTCCGAGGCGATGGAGCTCTGTAATCTCCTTCGGGTCGACCGACAGAATGACGAAGCCGTTCGTGAGGCTGTTGCCGGCGGTAAAGTAGCGGTTATGTGCCTCATTGAACTCATACTGGATGAAATTGACGATATTGGACTGCTGTTCAACGGTTTTGGCATCTACATTATAGGATAATAATTTCTGGGAATAACGGTTATACAGGTAGATGCAATTCTCCGTTGAACCGCACTCCGGCAGCGCGACCCTGGGCGGAGCGTCTGCTATCGTGCCGGGGCTGCCTTTGCCGCAGCCCGTGGCCAAGGAACAAAGAATGAACAGGAATGCGAGTGCGAACTTTTTCATTTCTCCCCCTCATCGGAATGGTTGTCGTCTATATTGAAAAATAAAGAATCGACAGATGCGTCTGCCGATTCTTTATTTAATTGTATCCGCTCTTTAATTATACGCCGGCGCTGATCTCGTACGTTTTCGGATCGCTAGAGAGCTTCACCTGTGCCTTGTTGGTCGTTACAATCGTTCCGCTCCGGTAATCTTTCTTCGGTCCGATGACGATGTTCGAGCGCCAATCCGAGGATTTGGAGCCGTTGGAGTTCTCCCAATATTTTTCCTTCGTAGATACCGACTGCCATGACGAGCCGCCGCCGGCGTTGGCTCCGTCAGCAGATACGCCCATGCTGATGGAGGCGGAACTTCTTAGTGACGCGGTGCTCTTCCAAGAGGCTCTTACTCTTTGCACTGTTTTGGAGCCGCTATAGACCGCTGATACTTGCCAATCCCATTGATACGTGTTGCCGGAGGATGTCGGCGACGTACTTCTCCATACATTCGACGTTAATTTGCCTTGACCTCCCGGAATCGTTAACGGTTTGGATTGGGAATCAGCGAAGGACACCCCGGAAAATAAGGACAAGCTAAGAACAGGTACGGACAATAGTGCCAATAATGATTTGTTTACTATCTTCTTAGTCACCAATGAGACCTCCATGAATAAAGTGATATATTTGAAAGCTGGCCAGCTAATCAAATCATACCGAAGCATGGATCGAACCTAAGCAATGATGAGATGGAATCGCTGCTGGAGTTAGGCAAGAGAGCATAAGTATCGGTTTATGCCGCACACGGAGTATGTCAGAATCGGAGCGTATGGAAGCTAAGACGCTTCCCTTATGTAATGTTTAAACTAGCGTCCATAATAACTTTTCTATGTATGCTGCGGCAGGACTGCATTCCGATGCAATGGCTTGCGGAATAAGAGTCCATTAAAGGGTAATAATGGAATAAATGCACACTACTAACACTAGCATCAAACTCTACTTTTGTAAAGATTTATTTTGATAGCATGATATAATACACGCATAATCATTCTGCCCGAGGTGAAGCGCATGACCGTAGAAGACATCATGAAGAAGCTGGAAGCGATGGGCTCGGAGCAGACGAAAAAAACGTTCCTCCGGCATGGGGCCCAGGAGCCGCTGTTCGGCGTCAAGGTGGGGGACCTGAAGAAGCTGGTCAAGGATGTGAAGAAGGATCAGGCGCTCGCCCGAGCGTTGTACGAGACGGGCAACAGCGATGCGATGTACCTGGCCGGACTGACGGTGAACCCGAAGACGATGGACAGGGAGACGCTGAAGGCTTGGGCGAAGCGGGCCAATTGGTATTTACTTGCAGAGTATACGGTAGCAGGCGTGGCGGCAGAAAGCCCGCATGCCCTTGCATTGGCCCGGGAATGGATGAAGTCGGATGACGAGATGATCGCCACTTGCGGCTGGAGCACGTATGCGAACTATATCTCGATTACGCAGGATGAAGACTTGGATCTGGAAGAGATCCGCCAGCTTCTGCAGCAGATCGCGGGCATGATTCATAGCGAGAAGAATCGGGTGCGCTATACGATGAACATGTTCGTGATCGTCATCGGCTCCTATGTCCGGCCTCTGCACGAGGAGGCAGTCCAGGTGGCCGAGGCGATCGGGAAGGTGCAGGTTCATATGGGGCAGACCGCATGCAAGGTGCCGGATGCCGTACCTTATATCGAGAAGACAGTTGCCGCTGGCAAGCTGGGGACCCGGAAGAAGACTTGTATTTGTTAAGGAGTGGACAGGATGGAAGCGACCGCACAGCAGGTGGCGGAATGGATGGTATCCGAGATTCAGGCGAAGGGAGTCGTCCATCAGAGCGATGTGATTGCGTATGTGCGCGCTCATTTCGGCGAAGCGTTCGTATTCGTGAATGAGAGGGGCAATGCGTCGCTGGACAAGGAAGTGAAGAAGGCATTCCGGAAGCTGCACCGCGGCCGGATTGCCTGGGATCGGGACGGCTTCTGCTGGGGGTGGACATAATCATGGCACAGGCAAAATATTACGTCGTATGGGCCGGTCATCGTCCAGGCGTCTATTCAAGCTGGGCGGAATGCAAGGCGCAAACGGATAACTATAAAGATGCCAAATACAAATCATTTCCTTCCAAGGCCGCGGCGGAGCAGGCCTATCGGGACGGCTGGCAGAAGCATTGGGGCAAGAAGAAGGACGGGACAGGCTCGCCAGCCCGGGGAGGCGCGGCTTCCAGCGCCCCGTCGGCCGAGGTGGATTACGACAGCATCTCTGTCGATGTCGGCACAAGAGGCAATCCGGGGCCGGTAGAGTACCGCGGCGTGTCAACCCGGACGGGCGAGGTGTTGTTTGCCGTCGGTCCGGTTCCGAACGGTACCAACAATCTGGGAGAGTTCCTGGCTATCGTCCACTCGCTCGCGTATTTGAAGCGGAAGGGAAGTAACCAGACGGTGTACAGCGACTCTCGAACCGCCATGAAATGGGTCCGGGAGAAGAAGGTGGCCACCACCCTGGAGCGCAATGAGTCGACGAAGGAGATCTGGAATCTCGTGGATCGGGCGCTTGGCTGGCTCCAGACGAACACCTATGACAATAAGGTGCTGAAATGGGACACGAAGGCATGGGGCGAGATCAAAGCGGATTACGGCCGGAAATAGGGAGAGCCAGCCATGGCGGCAGAGTCAGACGGGGAGGAGAAATCAAGGTCGTTGAGCTGTTCCGGGAATGGCGGGCCCACCCGCCGGAATGGGCGAAGGAGCTGTATATCGCGCCTGAAGCCTATGCGCGGGCAGCGGGCTGGGAGCTGACGGCAAGCGGGCAGCGGCGGAATTTGTACGATATGGACTGCTACCCGGTAGGAACGGGGATGCCATTCGGGGAGGAAGGCGAAGGAGCCTCCATTCTAGGAAAAGGGGAGCAGCAGTGCGGCTGGTGCGGAAGCGAGTTGACCGTATTGTTCGATCTGCATCTGACGCACCCGCAGTTGAAGGGTTACGGCCTTCCATGGAACAGGCTGCGGATCGCCACCTGCATCAGTTGCACCTGCTACGGTTATATCTATACCGATGTCGATGCCGAAGGGCAGGTTCATTGGAGTCCATGGAACCGAGAGCCAGATTATTGGGTCAAGCCGGAAGAAGAGAGCGCCTTCAGGGAGGCCGCTCATTTGTTCCGCCTGTCCGCTTCGAAGCGAAGCGCCTTCCATGCGGCGAGCTGGATGCTGGAGGCGGCCTCCTCCCAGCTCGGGGGACATCCGACCTGGGTCCAGGATGCTGACTATCCCGCCTGTCCGGGCTGTTCTGCCACGATGAAGTTCGTTGGGCAGCTGGATTGGGAAGACGTGGAGGAATACGGGGAAGGAATCTATTACGCCTTCATCTGTCCGGATTGCCGGATCGCCGCCACGAATTACCAGCAGACCTAAGAAGCGGCGCCCTCCTGAGTGGGCAGGCACCGCCCGCCCAATACAGTCATATGCTACCCCATAAGCGATGGTGGGGGGATTAGGGTTGGCTGAGAGTGAACGGAAGGAGCATCTGGCATGGCATGAGACGATGGAAATGCATGAGCTGATTGCGTTCCAGGCAAACCATCTGATGGCGTTCAAAATGATGATAGACGACGTCAAGGATGCGAAGCTGCGCGTATTATATGAGGATGCGATCTACGCAATGGAGATCAACTTGAAAGATCTGCTCGGCTACTATCCGATGGCCCCTGCATTTGTTCGTCATATGGGAGACAGCACGGATATGACCAGATTCTACGCCGGGCATCTCCTTGGCTTCTGCAAGACGTCGGTTCGGAGCTATGCGATTGGCATTACCGAGACCTCGACCCCGTCGCTGCGCCTGACGCTGAAGAAGCAGCTCAATGCCGCAATCGACCTGCATGCGAGGGTGTTCCATTACATGCTGGATCGCGGTTATTATCCTTCGTACGATCTGCCAAAGCTGCTGGAGAACGATATGAAAAATGCCAACAAAGCATTGTCGATGTGAATGTTGCAGGTGGCCTCAAGGCTCTTTTTCTGTTTTTCCGGGAAAAGGGTCTTTCATTATGTAGCGGGGCTTGCTTAGAAACACTACCGTTGCTTGAGCTGGAATAGGCCTGTCCATCCACAAATCTTTACTGGTGTTTTGTGACCATTGTTGCTCAAGATTCCGCGAAGAGATATTATTATAAATATGATTGTGGACATTCAATGTGGAAAGTGAGCGAGTACAGATGGGGCGTAAATGGAATAACATTAAGGAAAAGAAAGCATCCAAGGATACTAACACGAGTCGTATATATGCCCGATTCGGAAGAGAGATTTATGTGGCTGCGAAGCAGGGGGAGCCGAATCCCGACTCGAACCAAGCCTTGAAGTTTGTAATTGAGCGCGCCAAAACATACAATGTGCCGAAAGCAATCATTGATCGTGCGGTTGAGAAGGCCAAGGGCGGTTCGGATGAAAATTATGACGAGCTTCGCTACGAGGGCTTCGGTCCGAATGGGACTATGGTGATTGTCGACGCGTTGACCAACAACGTGAACCGGACAGCGTCCGAGGTGCGTGCCGCATTCAACAAAAACGGCGGCAGCCTTGGTGTCAGCGGATCGGTCAATTATATGTTCGATCAGACGGCCGTCATCGGCCTGGAAGGCAAGACCGCCGAGGAAGTGCTGGAGATTCTGATGAATGCGGATCTGGATGTCCGCGATATCCTCGAAGAGGACGAGGCGGTCATCATCTATGCAGCGCCCGATCAGTTCCATGCGGTCCAGAATGCGATGCGTGAAGCGGGCACTTCGGAATTCACTGTGGCCGAGCTGACGATGCTGCCGCAAAGCTATGTCGCCCTCCCGGAAGACGTGCAGGCGCAATTTGATAAAATGATTGATGCCTTGGAAGATTTGGACGATGTGCAGCAGGTGTATCACAACGTCGATCAATAGAGGCTTGCCGCGGAAGGCACGCTGAATGAGATGCACTCCCTAGAAGAGACAAGCCCCCCTCCCGGGTATGGGTCATGTCTGAAGTGCACCCCTTTGAAATGACATCGGAACCCCCTAGGTTATCCGATGAAATCCAGGGGGTGCATTTTTATTTGATTATATACTCCTACTCATGAACCAGATTGGCATTTTGCTTGTCCTTGACCAATTCCAGAGCCTTCCCGGGGGGATGCTGACGTGAAAGCTGATATTGCTCATCGCGGCGCCTCCTTCATGTTACAGGCGTATATCTGTTCATACAATGAAGCGGTAATCGATGTTTCATCCCAACATATTGAAATGGAGAAACGAGGGCACAAAATGTCCAATGGAGTGAGTTGGAATGAATGTTGGCTTAACACAATCGGGTGTGCGACAGACCCTAGATTCTCAAAGCTCAAATTGCCGAAAACTGCAAAAATGCAGCTTTCCCTAATGCCATTTACTTCGTGACAGGAATTCCTGCAGAACCCAGGCTGTTGGAAAACCCCTGGAGGGGTGATTACCTAATCGAAACTTGGCATTCAGAGCGTCATCGCCTTCTGGAGACATCATAATATCCTGGGGTTTTAACGTGTGGAGGGAATTACTGCTATTTTACAGGAATTTCGGCTCAATGAGTCCACATTTCGAAGAATTGCTGCACAGCTACATCATTTTAGGCCCTTTTGAGCTAAGTCGAAGAGAAACGGGTGAAATTGCTGCAGTTTTACAGGATTCCCTTTCTGGTGAAGTCGTCCCTACCGAATTGCTGTATTTGAGCAGGATTTTGCCTACTGAATCAACGTGTCTTGAGAAACCGTGCAGTTTTGAGGACTTCGCCTATCGGATAGACATTTCATTGTGCAGTTTTCAGGCACTTCGATCAGATAAAATTTTTCTACTGAGAGACAAGTCCTGATGAAGTGCCCAAAAATCCTTGGACTTTCCTAACAGCCTGAAAACGGCATGAATTTCAGCAATTTGAAAGAGGTAGAAAGCAGAATCGGCAAGAATAATGTACTTTTGCAGGAATTGAATAAAATATCGGCACAAGGAGCGCAAATTGCTGCAGTGACGCAGGATTTCACTTGGTTATCCATCTGACTTCATTACATTATCCGTCTGATTCAGAACATCATCCATCTGATTCACAACATTATCCATCTTCCGCCGCTTCCCCCGGCACTTATTCTGCTGCTTTTCCTACAGCTTTCCCTGCCGCAGTCTTCCTGTCGGTATCTTCTAGGTTATCCCGTCTTTCGCTGCATCTTCTGCACGACCAATGGGGACAGCATCCACAACCAATGAGCGAGCGCCCACAACCAATGGGACAGCCTCGTTCCCTTGAAGCGAGTATACCAAAACAGGCAGAGACGGATGTCTCTGCCTGTTCACGTGAAATATCGCGGCTTACGAGAACCGCTTCGCCAGATCTTCGAACCGGAGCTGCGACGTGTTCTCCAGCACCAGGTCGGCGTGCGGGAAGGCGGCCGGGCTTCCGATGGCCACTGCGAACATGCCCGCGGCCTTGATGGCGTCCACGCCTGCGACCGCATCCTCGACCCCGATGCAGTACTTCGGATCGGCGTTCAGCGCGGCGGCGCCGGTCAGGAAGATTTCCGGATCCGGCTTGTTGTTCTTCAACTTCGCGGCATCCACGATGACGTCGAACTGATCCGCGATGCCGAGGCGGCCGATGACCGCCTGGGCGTTTTTGCTGGCGGAGGCGATCCCCATCTTCACGCCATGCCGCTTAATGTCAGCGATGAAGTCCGCGATGCCGGGCAGCAGGTCGGCAGGCGTCACCTTATCGATCAGCTCCTGGTACAGCTTGTTTTTCCGATCTGCGAGCTGCTCCATCTCTTCGTCCGTATAGGACGGCGGGGTTGACGCTTGGCTGAGCAGGAGCTTCAGGGAATCCATGCGCGAGACGCCTTTGAGATTCTCGTTGAATTCGCGGCTGAACGGGATTCCCAGCTCTTCGGCAATCGCGTTCCAGGCCAAATAATGATACTCGGCCGTATCCGTAATGACGCCATCCAGATCGAACAGGACAGCCTGCAGCGAACTTGTCTGATTCATCGTTATCGCTCCTCCCATAGGTTCCGGTTTCTTCTTCGTTGTCCTACTTACTTATTTACTTATTTACTTGGCGCCAAGCGGGCGATGAACCTCCCCGGTCTTGTCCAGGCTTACCGAATCGCCGTACAAGGCGATGTCCAGCTTGTCGCCTTCCAGCAGCTCAAGCGTGACGCCATCGCCGGCGACGCGCACGGCGATCAGGCTTCCGCGGAACGTAAGGCGGAAGGCGTATTGCTCCCATGCCGCCGGCAGGACCGGCGCGAGCGACAGCCCGCTCTCCTTCAAGCGCATTCCGGCGAAGCCGTAGACGATCGACATCCATGTGCCGCCCATGTTGGCGAGGTGCAAGCCGTCCTTCGTATTGCCGTGCGTATTGTCCAGATCGAGGCGCGCCGTCTCGATGAAGTAGTCGTATGCCTTGTCCACATCGCCGATCTTGGCGGCCATAATGCTGAAGATGCAGGAGGACAAGGAAGAGTCATGCGTTGTGATCCGTTCATAATAATCGTAAGACTGGCGGATAGTGTCGAGATCCTGCTCATCCTCAAGCAGGAAATGCGCCAGCACCGTGTCCGCCTGCTTGCAGACTTGATAGCGGTATATGGTCAGCGGATGATAATGAAGCAGAAGCGGGTACTTGTTCTTCGGCGTATTCTCGAAGTCCCAGACCGCCTTGCGCAAGAACGTATCATCCTGCGGGTTGATGCCCAGTTCTTCATCATACGGAAGCAGCATCGCCTCCGCAGCCTTATCCCATGCCTCGATTTCCTCGGAAGTGACGCCGAGGCGATCGCACAGCGCCTTCAGCCCCGCCGCATCGTAAGATTGCAGGATAGCGCAGCTCTTGGCCGCCCATTTCAGGTTATGCTTAGCCATCACGTTCGTATAGTAGTTGTTGTTGACCAGACAGGTGTACTCGTCCGGACCGGTGACCTCGTCAATATGGAAGGCCCCTTGATGGTAATGCCCGATCTCCGCCCAGAGGCGGGCCGTCTCGATAAGCACCTCGGCTCCGTAGGACAGCAGGAACTCGTTGTCCAGCTCGGCCAGATAATATTGGATGTAGCTATAAGCGATATCGGCGCTGATATGGTACTGCGCGGTGCCTGCCGGGAAGAAGGAGGAGCATTCCGTCCCTGCGATCGTGCGCCACGGGAACAGCGCGCCCCGGCGATGCCCCATCTCCCGCGCTCTCGCTCTCGCCTGATCCAGAATCGAATAGCGGTACAGCAGCAGCTGCTTCGCAATCTGCGGCTGGTTCATGAGGAAGATCGGGAACATATAGATCTCCGTATCCCAGAAATAATGGCCTTCGTAGCCTTCCCCGCTCAAGCCTTTGGCCGAGATGTTGCTGTGCCGGTCCCGACCGGCCGATTGAAGCAGCTGGTACAGATTGAAGCGGATGCCTTCCTGCAGCTTGTCATCCTTCTCGATGACGATGTCTGCCGACTTCCAGAAATTCTCCATATAATGCGCTTGCTCCGCAAGCAGATCGTCGAACGACATCGCCGCGAGCTGTTCATGAAGCGCAATGCCTTGCTTCACCAGACCGTCGCCGTGGCGCAACGTGTCGGTATAGATGCTGTATTTCGTGAAGCTCACCGGACCGGATACATCGGCCGTTGCTGTATAGACAACCTGCCCGGATGCGGCTTCCCAAGCTTCCTTCGCCTCGCCGTCGAAGCGGTGGCAGGCCACGCAGGCCGCCTGCAGCGATGACGCCATCGTCTCGTCCACGACATAGCCGTACGAGCCCTCGGTTCCGAAGTCCGCCACGGTCAGACGCTTGGCATGGCCTGCGCCGACGCGGGGATCATTCGGGTTGGTGTAGTTGGTCACATTGCCGTTGACCGTCGAGACAATCTTGATTCCGCCCGTGAAGTTGACCGGTTCGATCAAGATGTTGATAGCGAACAGCTCCCTGCGGATGAACGACACCAAGCGGCGGAAGGTCAGCTTCAGCTCCTTGCCCGATGGCGAGGTCCAGCGCACCGTGCGTTCAGAATATCCCTTGTCCAGATGAAGGCGGCGTTCGAAGGCCGTCACTTGGCCTTGATCGAGGCGGAACGGTTCTTCCTCGTCGCCGGCATAAATCTGGATACTCTGAGCGTCGATAAGATTGACCAGCTTCTGCTGCGTATCCGGGAAGGCGAAGAGCTTCTCCCCGTAAGGAATATCGATAACATCGTGAAAAGCGTTCAAATAGGTGCCGCGAATCGTCGGCATGGCTTCCCCGTAGCCTTCTTCGAAGTTGCCCCGCACGCCCAAGTAACCGTTGCCAAGAGCAAAGATACTTTCCATATTGAGCAGTGCGTCCGATGTCAAATCACGGTTGGAAATTGTCCAGGTCATGGTTGCGCAGCCTCCCTTGTGCGATTATGGTTTGAATTTTAGTTCGTAAAAGGATAAGATTATACTAAAATATTCAGATTATTATCAATATTTTTAGGTGAATGGAGAGAGATGCATGAACAAGTCGTATCATGCCGGGGACCGGCCGAGTTTCTTGTCGTCCCGCATGCAATACTTGCAGGATAATTATGTTCATCCTCCGTTCGATTATGAACAAGAATTGCTGGAGGCGATCCGGTTCGGCGACGAGACCAAGGCGCTCGATATGCTGAACCGCATCAACAAGCTGGAAGGTGCCGTGCTGGCTTCCTATCCGCTGCGCTCCAGGAAGAATGCCCTGATTGCTTCCTGCACACTGTTCACCCGGGCGATTATCAAGGGCGGCGTCGATGCGGAGACCGCCTTCCAACTGAGCGATACGCTGATTTTGGAGATCGAGCGGATGAGTGACGTAGATCGGCTTAACCTGTTCGAGTACGAGATGTTAATGCAGTTCATCGCTACGATCCGGCGGGAGAAGGAAGTGCTGCCCTATTCGCATATTGTCAATTTATCGGTGCATTATATTCGGGAGCATATTTTCCAAGATCTTGCCTTAAAAGGGATCGCGGCTCATATTGGCGTGCACCCGAGCTATTTGTCAGATCGCTTCAAGCGCGAGACCGGCATCTCCATTACCTCGTTCATTCACGCGAAGAAGGTGGAGGAGTCGAAGCATCTGCTCATTTATACGAATCAGTCCATTTCCGAAATCGCTTTCCTGTTCAAGTTCTGCAGCCAAAGTTATTATACACAGATCTTCAAAAAATTTACGGGCATGACGCCGAGACAGTTCCGCGAGGATAATTCCGGCAAGTAAACCTGAAAAAAGTAGGAATCAGCTATGAATAGACTGAAGCAGAAAATATTGCATTGGAGCCTCGAAAAGAAATTAATCGCGGCATTTTCCTGTTTTATTATCGTTCCGCTCTTGTTGATCGGCGGCATTGTGTCCTGGGTATATGTGGATAATAACCGGAATACGATGCTGGATGCCGCAATCGAGAACAACCGGCAGATTATGAACAATATCGACACGTCGCTGCAGCCGCTGCTGCGCCTGTCCATGTTCCCGCTCCAGGAATCGACCATACACCAGATTATGCGCAAGGAATACAGCAAGAAGCCGTATCCGATGCTGGAACGGGGGCGTGACTTCGACACGGTGAACGGGTTGATCCTGAACGGGATCATGCTGTACTCCGATCTGATCGATTCGGTCATCATTTATCATGAAAATGATCATGCCATTATCGGCCGCAGCAACAGCCAGTATTTGAACGTCTCCTACCTGGATAAGGAATTCATTCACGAACCGTTCGTCCGGAGAATTAAGGAGGAGCACGGAGGTTATGTTCCTATCGGGATCCATCAGGAGCGGCTGCTGTCGCCTCATGGGGAGCCGGTCGTGTCGATCGGGAGAGCCATTCTTGATCCATATACCAAAAAAGATCTGGGATTCATCCTGCTGAACATATCCGTTGACAAGCTGAAGACGCTGTGGAGAGATTCCGCCATTACGGAGAACACGAATTTTTATTTGATTGACGAGGACAACCGCATCATATACAGCAAGGATCGGAACGGGATCGGCCAGCCCGCTTCCAAAATTCTGGGGGAACAGTTCCGGGAGCTGTCGGGAGAGACGGTGACTCATGAGAAGAAGGATACTTATCTCATATCTTCCTCTTCCAAGCTGTCAAACTGGAAGGCGGTTACTGTCATTCCGAAGCATGAGCTGTTCTCCATCGTCTATCTGATGGTCGGGATTATGGCGGTCAGCCTTATCCTGCTGCTGGTGCTGTCCATCCTGATCTCGGCCCAGATTGCGACCATGATCATGAAGCCGCTGTCGGACTTGAACAGCAAGATGAAGCTGGTCTCCCAGGGCCAGCTCAATGTGGAATTCGATAAGCAGTATGGCGAGATCGGCATTATCAGCAATACGGTGGATAATATGCTGAAGGAGATAAGGGGCTTGATAGGGCGGATCTACCGCGAGGAAGAAGAGAAGCGGGATCTGGAAATGATCGCCCTTCAATCCCAGATCCGGCCGCATTTTATTTACAATACGCTGAACGTGATTAAGTGGATGGCCAAGATCCAGGGCGCCACCGGAATCGAAGAAGCGCTGCATGCGTTCTCGTCCGTTATCAAATTCACCGTAAAAACGAGCGGCAACTATGTCACGATTGCCGATGAGGTGGAATTTATCAAGAATTATACCAATATTCTCGATTACCGTTATATGAACAAATTCGAGGTGACCTATGATATCGATCCCGGCGTCCTCTCGTATAAAACGTTGAAATTTCTGCTGCAGCCGTTGGTTGAGAACGCGGTGTTCCACGGATTTACCGGAATCGACTACAAAGGCAGCCTGATTATTTCGATACATGAAGATAAGGAACAAAATGAGCTGGTGATGCAAGTATCCGATAACGGGCGCGGCTTTCCGGAAGAAGGACAGGAGCCGCGGCATGAGGATGGGCCGCGCGATCCGTTCAACTCCATCGGCATTGCTAATGTGCGAAGCCGCATTGAGCTTCATTTCGGAACGGAGTACGGCTTATGGATCACAGGCCGGGAGCAGGGCGGAACCGTCGCGACAATCCGGGTTCCGGTTATCAACGAAGAAACGGCAGGGTGATATCGATGCGATTGCTAATTGTAGATGACGAGCCGCTTGTCAGAATCGGGATTAAATCGGCGATCGATTGGGATAAGCAGGGCGTGGACATTGTCGGGGAAGCGGGGGATGGCGAAGAAGCGCTTGAGATGATGAGAACGCATGCGCCGGATGTCGTCCTTCTGGACATCAAAATGCCGAAGATAGACGGCCTTGAAGTGCTGAAAGCGATGAAGGAGAGACATATTCCGGCCAAGGTCATTATTTTGAGCAGCTTCGATGATATTTCCTATGTGAAGCAGGCGCTGAAGCTAGGGGCGGTCGATTATTTCCACAAGCCGGATATTAACGAGCGCGAGCTCGTCACCATGCTGACGGCCATCAAGGAGCAGAACGCCGCGAATGGTACGGAAGCGGCCGTCCCCGCAGCCGGGAGCTCCAGCCGCCAGGCAGACCAGGCCTTGCTTGACGCGCTCCATGGCCATTCGCACAATATGTCGGCGACGGGGCTGCAGGAAGGAAATCTGTACGTGGTGCTGTTCGCCGTGAAGGACTATGACAAGGTCATTCGAAGGTATACCGCAGACACGGAGTCGGTGCTCCCCAATACGATTCGGAACATCGTCTCCGAACTGCTCTCCAAGGAGAAGGAGATCGAATATGTGCAGCTGGATCAGCGGCGCAGCGCCGTCTTCATCAGCAACAGCGAGCTGAAAAGCTTGCTGGCCTCATTGACCCGGGTCAATGAGAAGGTTCAAATGATCGGAGCCGCTCTCAAGCGGTTCGTCAATATTGAGCTGGTGTTCGGCATCAGCGACTGGTTCGCCGATTTCAACGGGATAGCGAACGGCTACGCCCAAGCGGAGGAGGCGCTCTCGCGCAGCTTCTATCATTCGAATGCTTCGATCTTCTATTATCAGCATCTGAAGCGGCCGAGCGAGGATGCCGTGGAGCGGGCCGACGCGTATGTCTCGGAGATGAAGGCGGCGCTGAGAGAAGAGGCGGATCAGACCTTCATGAGCCTGTTGACCCGCTGGGAGGGACATCTCCGTCGGGAGGAATGCCTGGACAAGAAGGAAGTGCGTAAAATCTATGAAGGCCTGCTGTTCATGATGGGGGAAGACGGCAATGAGCTCGACTCCCCGGACGGCGACGGCAGTGCCGCTGAGTTGGAGAACTTCGAACAACTGTCGGCTTATTACCGGACGATCTTCATGAAGCGCGCGCAGGACAGGGAGCGGGAGGACAAAGGCTACAGTCAATTGACGCGGAATATCATTCAGTATACACATGAGCATTATCAAGAGCGGTTATCCTTGAAGATGTTGGGCGAGCTGTTCCATGTCAGCCCGAATTATGTCAGCAGGCTGTTCAAGCAGGAGGTAGGAAGAGGTCTGTTCGACTATATCAATGAGCTTCGAATCGAGAAGGCCAAAGCCCTGCTCAAGGACTACCGTTATAAAATTTATGATATTGCGGAAATGGTAGGCTTTAATAATCAAGCCCATTTCTCCATTGTGTTTCAAAAATATACGGGCCTGTCCCCAATGCAATATCGCAAAGAAAAAGTGTGATTATAGAAAAAAAAGCACAAAAATTTATAAAAATGATTTTTTCGGTGCAGTATACAAAAAAGAAAAGGGCCGAGTTGGCCGATATTTTGAAATTAATCATTATTTGATTAATTTTTTTTGTATCCATTTCATCTTATGCTGAAGTAGCAAGGGAAAGTCCAACATACTACATGGGGGGTACCGTACATGCGCAAGATGAAGAGAAAGATCTCGGCGACGTTGATTCTTTGTCTGGCCCTGCTTGTCGGCTTGACGGCCTGCGGAGGCGGCAAAGCGGACAACACTGCGGATCAAGGAAAAGGCAACGAGGCTGCCGGCGAAAAAGTAACCGTTAACATGGGGTTCTGGGGCACCGCGCAGGACTTGAAGGTCTATCAGGATGCAGCCGCGACTATTTCCGAGCAATATCCTGACATTGAACTGAAGATTAAGCAATACCCAAGCAGTGAGCAGTTCTGGAATACGCTTCCTGGCGAGATCGCCGCAGGAGTGGCTCCGGATTTTATCAAAATTTCCAATGAAGGCGCTTTTGAGTATATCAATAAAGGATTGTTCACTCCGTTGGACGAGATGATCAGCTCGACGCAGGTTGACATGACTCGCTTCCCGGAAGCTTCGATGAAGATCTGGAACGTAGACGGCAAGCAATATGGCGTGCCGAACAGCGACATGCCGGCAATGTTCCTGATTAATGAGGCGATGTGGAAAAATGCGGGCCTCGGCGATTACCCGACAACCTGGGACGAGGTAAAAGCGGCGGCGAAGAAGCTGAATACCGATAAAGTGAACGGTATTATCATCAATCTGGACGCATTCCATATCACCAACTATGTGAAAAGCTTCGGCGGCGGCTGGGGAAATGGCAAAACGATCAACTCCCCAGAGAACGTAAAAGCGCTGGAAACGATTATCGAGATGTACAATGACGGTCTGGCCGTAACGCCGAAGGCGCTTGGCTTCGGCTGGGACGGCGAAGTGTTCAGCAATGAGCTGGGCGCGATGAGCACGGGCGGATACTGGTACAAAGGCTTCCTGAAGGATGCGAATCCGGATCTGAAATATGCCGCGATTCCGGTTCCGAAGGGCACGGCCAACGGCAGCACGATGAGCTCCGACGCTTACGTGGTGCTGAAGGATGCCAAAAACAAGGAAGCAGCGCTTAAAGCCGCTTACTACATGACGAATGACAAGACGCAGACCGAGTTCATGGAGCTGGGTTACAACCCGGCCGTTCCGGAGCTGTCGAAGCAATACTTCGAGAAGAATCCAGAGTTCAAGCCAGTACAGCCTGCGCTGGAATACAGCACGGACTATGGATATCCGACAGATACGAAGCGGTTCACCGACGAACTGGTCAAGCAGTTGGAAGAACGAATTCTTGGCGGTTCCGGGAAAACGGCACAGCAAATTTTGGACGATATTCAGAAGCAATTCCAATAAGGTGAGTCGGCCGTCTTGATTGCTGCTCCTTTCTCCCTCCCCGGGAGGGGGAGCAGTACCTTTTTATCTGTACGTGACAACGACACAGGTTGTCGTTCACACAGGCCGCTTACACTTTCAGTACCAGGAGGAAAACAATGTCCAAACATGGCAGCAACAACGCGGAAGTAAGGGGGGCGAAAATTAGGCAATCCTGGTTCCGTTCCCTGGCGGATTCCGATATGACACTGGGCTGGATGTTTTCACTACCTTTTCTAATTTTATGGGCATGGTGGTTTTTATATCCGTTTATCCAGTCCTTCGTGAGAAGCTTTCAGGATGCGAACTTTGCCAATCTCGATCAGGCCAAGTTCATCGGACTGGACAACTATATTACGATTCTTCAAGACAAGGAATTTTTCCGGGCGGTGCTTCATTCCCTGCAAATCGTGGTCTTGTCTGTTCCGATTCAGACGCTGCTTGGCTTGCTGCTGGCGCTGGTCGTGAATCAGAACCTGAAGGGGAAGGGAATCTTCCGAACGGTCTTTTTCCTCCCCTATATTACGTCCCAGATTGCGATTACGACGGTATTCATGATGCTCTTCAAGAAGGGGACGTTCCTGACGGACTTCTTCGGCATGCTGGGCTTCGGCAATGTCACCTGGTTCGCGGACACGAGCTATGCCTTGCTGTTCGTCTGCATCCTGTTTATTTTCCAGCAGGCGGGTTTCACGATGATTGTGTATTTATCCGGGCTGCAGGAGATTCCGAAGGATCTGTATGAGGCGGGCGAGATCGACGGCGCTTCGAAATGGCATAAATTCCGTTATATTACGGTGCCTTCGCTGCGGCCGATTACGTTCTTCATCGTCTCGGTCTCCACGATTACCGGCTTCCAGATTTACGACCAGATCGCGGCCATCTCCCGATACGGCGCGCTCGGTTCGCCGGCCGGCGCCACGAGCACGGTCGTGACGTATTTCTACCAGCACGGGATCCGTTATATGAACATCGGTTACGGAAGCGCGGCCGTCGTGCTGTTCTTCTTCATCATTATGTTCATTACGTTCCTGCAAAAAAAACTATTGGACGAGAAGGGGTGAGCGCATGAAGACTCGAAGCAGAACCGGGAGGCTTTTCCTGTACCTCGGCGCGATCCTGATTGGGCTCTTGTTTGCCCTTCCTTTTCTCTACACGATCTATACGTCGCTCGTTCCGATGCGATACGTCAACAAGTTGGTGTCGCCTGGAATGTGGACGCTCGACAACTATAAAATGTTCTTCACCAATGAAGCGTATGATGTGCCAAGATGGTTCCTCAACACGCTCATTATGACGGGGATTGTCGTGATAGGGAATCTGATCATTAACCCGATGGCGGGATTCGCGCTCGCCAAGCTCGATTTCCGGGGCAAAAGCGTTATCTACTGGATTGTCGTCGCGACGATGATGGTTCCTTACCATATGATTTTGATTCCGGTATACGTCAATGTGGCCCAGCTCGGCTGGCTGAACACATTCTGGGCATTGACGGTGCCTTTCTTGTACCAAGGCCTGTATATCTTTATGCTGCGCCAATTCTTCATCTCGGTGCCGAACGAATTCATCGAGGCGGCCCGGATTGACGGCTTGACGAAGATGGGCGCCTTCTGGCGGATTGTGTACCCGCTGGCCCGTTCTTCGCTGATTACGATGTCGATTCTTGCTTTTGCCGGAACATGGAACAGCTACCTGATTCCGAGCACGCTGGCCAATACGCCGGAGAGATATGTGCTCGTCGTCGGTCTGAACAGCGTGAAGGATATGTTCTTCGAGAATACGCCGCTTATTATGGCGGGGGTCGTTCTCTCTACGCTGCCGATTATCATCTTCTTTTTCGTGTTCCAGCGCCAATATATTGAAGGCATTTCCAATGCCGGCGTCAAAGGCTGATGGATGGAGGGAAATGGTATGGAGAAGAGCGAGAAGAGCGGGTTGGAGCAATGGAGAAGCCGGGCGGAAGAGCTGCTTGGCACAATGACGCTGGCCGAGAAGATCGGCCAGACCGTGCAGTACGGCCGCTGTGAGGAGCGGGAGCGGGAACTGATCGCGGAGGGGAAGGTCGGTTCGCTGCTGAACGTGCACGGCGCGGATAAAGTGAATGAGCTGCAGCGAATCGCGGTAGAGCGGAGCCGGCTGGGCATTCCGCTGTTGATCGGCGATGATGTCATACACGGCTTCCGCACCATCTTCCCGATTCCGCTCGCCGAAGCGGCGAGCTGGGATCTGGACGCAATGGAGAAGAATGCCTGCATCGCGGCGATCGAGGCGGCGGCGGAAGGAATCCGCTGGACGTTCGCTCCGATGGCGGACCTTACGCGCGAGCCCCGCTGGGGGAGAATCGCAGAGAGCACGGGAGAGGACGTCTACCTGTCGTCCCTGGCCGCGGCCGCGAAGGTTAGAGGCTTCCAGAGCCTGAATGCGGAAGGCTTCCCGACGGTTGCCGCCTGCGTCAAGCATTTCGCCGGATACGGCTGGGTGGAAGGCGGACGCGACTACGATACGACCGACATGTCGGAGCGGACGCTGCGGGAGACCGTGCTGCCGCCTTACCTCGGCGGCATTCAGGCCGGCGCCTTGACCGTCATGAGCGCCTTCAGCGAGCTGAACGGGGTGCCCGCTACGGGCAGTTCCTACTTGTTGCGGGATATTTTGCGGGAGGAATGGGGCTTCACCGGCATGGTGGTCAGCGACTGGGAATCGATCGAAGAATTGATCTATCACGGCTATGCGGAGGATCGCCGCGATTCCGCCCGCAGAGGGCTGCTTGCCGGGGTCGATATGGACATGCATTCCGGCGTCTACCTGGAGCATCTGGAATCGCTCGTGGAGGAGAGCCCTGAGCTGATGAAGCTGCTGGATGAGGCGGTGCTGCGCATTCTGATGGTGAAGTTCCAGCTCGGCTTGTTCGAACGGCCGTATGTCGATGCCGGAGAGCCGCCAGCGGCTGGCATTCCGGCGGAACACGCGGAGCAGGCGAGAGACAGCGCGCGCAAGTCAATCGTGCTGCTGCAGAACGACAGCGGCATCCTGCCGCTCGATGATGAACGGCACCGAAAGATCGCCTTGATTGGCCCGTTGGCGGATGACCGCCACAACTCGATGGGCTGCTGGGCCTGGAAAGGCCGGGACGAGGATGTTGTAACGGTATGGGATGCGTTCCAATCCGAGATTGGGCCTCATGCCGAGGTGTGCTATGAGCCGGGCAGCGGCATCAACGAGGCGATCCCGGGCGGCATCGATCGCGCCGTCGAGCTGGCCAAGCAATGCGATGTCGCCGTCGTTACGGTGGGCGAGAGCGAGGCGATGACGGGCGAGCATTACAATGTCGCCTCGATTACGCTTCCGGCTTGCCAGGAGCGTCTGATCCGGGAGCTGAAGGAGAAGACCGCTACGCCGGTCATCGTCGTCTTGATGAACGGGCGGCCATTGGCGACCGAGTGGGTGCACCGCCATGCCGATGCGGTGGTGGAGGCTTGGCACTTGGGGACGATGACCGGCTCTGCGCTCGCCGATGTTCTGACGGGCCGTCATAACCCGAGCGGCCGCTTGCCGGTCACGATCCCGCGTTCTACCGGACAAATTCCGATTTATTATAACCGTAAAAATACGGGCCGCCCGCATTTGTATGAGGATTATATCGATTGCGACGATTCGCCGCTGTATCCGTTCGGGTACGGCCTCAGTTATACAACGTTCCATTATGACGATCTGCAATTGGAACGAAGTGCGATTCACCGGGATGAGTCGGTCTCCGTCTCTGTCCGGGTGTCGAATGCGGGACCGCGCGCCGGGGAAGAGACGGTGCAGCTGTATATCCGCGATCTGGTCGGAAGTACGACGCGTCCCGTCAAGGAATTGAAGGGCTTCCGCAAAGTCTTCCTGCAGCCGGGAGAGAGCCGGACGGTGAGCTTCGAGCTGACGCCGGCAGAGCTGGGGCTGCTGGATGAGCAGTTCCGGTTCAAGGTGGAGCCGGGCAAGTTCCATATCTGGATCGGGCCTCATTCCGAGGAAGGCTTGCAGGGTGAATTGACGGTAACGTAGAGGATCGTCACGAACCAACGAGATAGAAGGACCTGCCGTTCACGCAGAAACTATGAATAGATGGGAGATCGATGATGGACTATCGCGTAATCAAAGAAGGCGAGCTGTTTTTCCTGACAGGTCTGGATGGAGATATCGTCGCTGGCGACGATCAGGGTCATGGATTGTATATGAAGGACACGCGTTATCTAAGCCGTATGGAAGTGTGGATTGACGGCGAGAAGCCGACACTGCTCTCTTCCGTTGGCGACAAGAGTTACTTGGCTTCCTTCCGATTGATGAAGGACAAGAAGGATGAAGGAGCCATTGAAGTGCTGCGGGAGCGGTTTATTTATGACGGCATTTTATATGAGCGCTGCACGTTAACGAACTATTTTACGCATCCGGTCGAGTTTGAATTTTCGACCATCTTCGATGCGGATTTCCAGGACATGTTCCTGGTCCGGAAGTATCGCACCGGCGAAGTGGGCAAGCAGGAGGAGACGCGGGCGGGCGACCGGGAGTTGGCCCTGTCGTATCTCGGGGCCGACAATATTAGAAGAGGGACGCGCATCGCGTGGGATGCGGAAGGAACGGCGGATGCGAGCGGCACGGTGCGCTTCCCGCTGTCGTTGGACACACGCCAGAAGAAGGAGATTACGTTCTTCATCACTCCGACGTCGGATCATCATCCGGCAGCTGCACCATTGACGTATGAAGAAGGGCTGCGGAAGCTCGAGGCATCTTATGTCCAATGGTACGAGAACAGCTCGAAGGTAAGCACGGATTCGGAACGATTCAACGGGCTGTTCCAGCGGGGGCTTCAAGATCTGCGCATGCTGACGACCGATGTCGGTTATGGCGATACGACGGTGGCGGGACTGCCGTGGTTCGCCGTCCCGTTCGGAAGAGACAGTCTGATCACGGCGCTGTTCATGCTGCCTGTCAATCCCGACATTGTCAAGGGCACGCTTAGAACGCTTGCGGCGTATCAGGGAGAAAAGGTCGATCCGTGGAGAGACGAGCAGCCGGGCAAGATTATGCATGAGATTCGGTTCGGGGAATTGGTGACCACGAAGCAATCGCCGTTCTCGCCATATTACGGCACGGTGGATGCGACGCCGCTGTTCCTGGCCGTGCTCGGCGAGTACTACCGTTGGACGGGAGATCTCGCTCTCGTCGAGGAATTGAAGCCGAATGTCATCCGCGCGCTGGACTATATCGATTCCGCCCTGGAAGCGGGCTCCGGATTCGTCGCTTACCGTCAGGAGGCGGAGAAGGGATTCCCGAATCAAGGATGGAAGGACTCGGCGAACTCTATCGTGCACCGCTCCGGCGAATATGCGGAAGCTCCGATCGCATTGTCCGAGGTGCAAGGCTACGTCTATCAGGCCAAGAAATCGCTTGCTCCGATTGTGGCTGTCATGGGCGAAGCCGAGTGGGGGCAGCGATTGGAGGAGGAAGCGGAGCAGCTGCGCGCGCGCTTCGAGTCTTCCTTCTGGATGGAAGACGAGCAATGCTATGCGATTGCGCTCGACAAGGATCAACGCCAGGTCCACAGCGTCACCTCCAATCCGGGCCATCTGCTGATGACCGGCTTGCCGGAGGCTTCCAGGGCGAAGGGACTGTCCCAGCGCTTGATGAAGGACGATATGTTCAACGGATACGGTATCCGTACGATGAGCACGGATGCGGCAGGCTACTATCCGATGAGCTATCATAACGGCAGCGTCTGGCCGCATGACAATGCGATGATTCTGCTCGGATTGGGCAAGCTCGGCTTCAAGCAAGAGGCGGGACGAGTCATATCGGGCCTGATCGAGGCTTCTTCCTTCTTCGAATATCAGCGGCTGCCTGAATTGTTCTGCGGCTATGGATCCGAGACCGGCCATCCGGTCCCTTATCCGACGACATGCTCTCCGCAGGCCTGGTCCGCGGGAACGTCGATCGTCTTCCTGCAGGCCATGCTCGGATTGTACCCGGATGCCGCGAAGCGGGAGATCGCGCTCTCGCCGTTCCTTCCGGAAGGAATGGATCAATTGAAGGCCGAGCGCATCGCCATCGGTTCGGGTCATCTGTCGGTAAGCGTCACCCGCCGCGAGGGCGAGTCGTTCACCGTTGAGGTTTTGGAGAATACAACGGGATTTGAATTGATTCCATAAGGCAATATTGTGCACCCCTTAGAATCGCATGGGCCTCTTGTCGGGCCTTTGCGAAGGCATTCTAAGGGGTGCCTGCTTATGGCTTAATGTGCCGGAACACTAACGTTTAAAATAATTCAACCTCATTGCCTCGCGCACCTCCAGCATCGTTTCCTTCGCGGCGAGACGCGCCTTTTCCGTACCTGCGATCATGATCTCGTCGATTCGTCCGGGATGCTTTAGATAGTCTGTTCTGCGCTCTCTCATTGGTTCGAGCAGATTGTTAATGCTTTGGGCTATTTTTTGTTTGCATTCGGCGCAACCGATTTGTCCCTTGGAGCAGCTATCATAGATCTCGTCGGCTCCTTCCTTGCGGAATGCTTGATGATAACTATATATTGGACATACCTCGGGATGGCCGGGGTCGTTTTTATGGATGCGGGCCGGATCGGTTTTCGCCCGTTTCATTTTTTCCTTAACCTCTCCAGCCGTCGAATCGAGCGGCAGCGCATTGCCGAGGCTTTTGCTCATCTTATGATTGCCGTCCAGCCCGACGAGGCGAGGCACGTCGCCTACCAACGCTCGCGGTTCCGGCAAGACCGGCCGGTATAACTGGTTGAACCGGCGCACGATTTTCCTCGTCTGTTCCATCACAGGCAACTGATCTTCCCCGACAGGGACGAGCGTCGCCTTGCAAAAAGTAATATCCGCCGTCTGACTGACCGGATAGCCGAGGAAACCATAGTACATCTCTTGGTAGCCCCGATCCTTGGCTTCGGATTTGATCGTCGGATTGTGGCGCAGCGAATTGACGGTGACGAACATCGAAAAATAGGCGGTTAGCTCCGCGATCTCCGGGATAAGGGATTGCACGAAAATGGTCGCTTTTTCCGGATCGATTCCGGCCGCCAAGTAATCGAGTGCCACGTTGCGCAAATGGCCCTGCAGCAGTTCGGGGTGCTCGAAGTGAGTCGTCAGCGCCTGCACATCCGCCAGGATGAGGTAGGTGTCGAATTGATGCTGCAGCTCGACCCGATTTTTGAGGCTGCCGGCGTAATGGCCAAGGTGAAGCTTGCCGGTTACCCGATCTCCCGTTAATATACGCTCTTGCATAGAGATTCCTCCTTATGATCTGCCATACTTCTGCTTCACTGGAGAACCACCAGCCGTCATCCATGACCATCACCCCCTGTGCAAAATAAACAAAAAAACCCCGTCAGCAAAGGACGAGGTTATCGTGGTACCACCTTCATTAATCGCCGCAGCGATTCACTCTTGCGTACGGAAGGAACATCTTCCTTCGATACGCCTCTCATGATAACGGAGAGAGAATCCCGGCCACGCCTACTCCCAGGTTCAGCGAAGCGACTCAGAAGCCCATTCGGCATCAGGCGAGGATCGGTTCACAGCAGCCACCGACTCTCTGGACCTCGATCTCTGATACGTACTTGCTCTTCTTCCATGTCGTTAATTTGGATACATATGTTGGACATGATTTTACACCGGTATGATGCCGGAGTCAATCCGGGGCACATTCTGTTCCGCGTAAGCAGGATAAATCAATCGGTTGGAGAATATATCAACACTGGATAATAAAGGATGTTCCCGATGGCAATTAGGTTAGAGCGATTAGATGTTTTTTTCAGAGGAGGCGTGATCCATGAATATTGTGGCCCTTGTTGGCAGTAACCGCAAAGAGTCTTATAATTCGAAGCTGGCTGCCTATATGCAAAAAAGGTATCAGGAGCGAATCGATATCGAGATCGTCAGCATCAAGGAGCTCCCCTTCTACAATCAAGATATTGAAAACAATCCGCCGGCCGAGGTAAAGGAATTCGTTAAAAAGGTGGGCATGGCAGATGCCGTCCTATGGGTGACGCCGGAGTATAACTACTCCATTCCGAGCGTATTGAAAAATGCGATTGACTGGCTGTCCCGCGGGGAGAAGGTGTTGGTGGGCAAGCCATCCTGGATCGTCGGCGCTTCGATGGGCACATTGGGAACCGTGCGGGCCCAGGAACATTTGCGCGATATTTTGTTCTCGCCGGGCGTGTCTTCTCCTCTTCTTCCCGGGAATGAAGTGTATGTCGGCACCGTTCATGAGAAAATTGACGATAGCGGGACATTGATCCATGAGCCGACCATCGCGTTTCTCGATTCGGTCGTTGCTAATTTCGTAGCATGGTACAATAAGCATTATGCCAAGTAGAACCAGCAAATGGAAATGAATTCGGGTGCAGCGCTCCGGTTTGTGGCCGGGGCGTTGTTCATTTCAAATATGGCCGTACGCAAGGCACTCAGCGAGCAGGGCAAGGGATCGCTTATGTTCGGGGTGCTTTTTCGTGATGAGGGCGTATCCAATATTAGGGTTAGATGATAAACTTAAGGGGGTTGAGCTTGCCAGTGTAAAATAGATATAAGGAGTCTCTTATGGAAACGTATTATTACACCCGTCCATTGCTTAAGATGTCAACAGCTCTGATATCAATCGAAGATGATGGCGGCAATGCAGTCGGCTCTTTTCGCCGAATATTTACGACGCGGACAAATAAAGCAGTAAGCTGGGTGGTTGATAACTGGCAATTGAGCCTTGAAGGACGAGATATCCACTCGGAGCGGCATATAAAAATTATGGACAGCAGCCCATGGCTTGGGCGCATGAAATGGACGATAATGACGATGCATGAAGGCTGTGAGAGCTTGTCTTGCTTAAAGGATCGGACAAAGATTGCAACACATCCCCGGTTGATATGGACAAATGAAGGGCGTGAGTATGTCATCTCCAAAGATCCGCTGAACAGGACGACAACCATAACAGATTCCGATAGCCATGCTGTTGTGGGAGAGATTGCGAAGGTTCCGGGAGGCAAGCTGAATCAACGGGAACTCGTACTCTTCGAGGATGCATTATGTCCGATCGCACTGCCTTGTATAGACCATATCATGAGGATGATATATTGAGCAGCAAGGAGGGACTCGATGCAATCATGGCCGATATCTGCATCGCAAATTGTACGAGTAAAGAGAAGTGATATGGTGGACAACATGACGTCGAGAGAAAAAATCGCCGCCAAAGCGGTCATGCTTAGAAATATGTATGAAAAAGGCCTGTTGGGCGGAGAAGTGATGCCCGAAGATGCGAATCCAGGCTTGCCCAAAGGTTCGGCTTTGAATTATTTGTACTTCACCTTGCCTATGGCCTTGAATTATCAACGCAACTCCTACACGCTGTGGAAGTCGGCCCTCCAATCTTATATGGATGAGGCGACGGCGGGAATCTATGCCCCCCATTATGTTGCTTCCATCGATGAAGATACACTGAGAGAGATGCTGGTCAAATATAAAGTAGCGCTTCAGCCTGTAAAGCAATGCGCGGCTTGGATGACATTATGCCGCATCTTCGTTCGCCATTTTGAAGGCGATATACGCAACTTGTTCATCAGGTGCAACTGGAGTATCTCGAACATTCTCGAATATATCCAAAAGACCCACAAGAAAGAGTTCCCCTATTTAAGCGGTCCGAAAATAAGCAATTATTGGTTATATGTGATCGCAAATTATACCGACGCTTCATTTTCTGATTTGGATGCTCTCTCGATCGCACCAGACACTCATGTCATCCAAGCGACCGTCCGTTTGCAAATGATTGAGGAAAGTGAAACGAAGAAGAATAACATACAGGAGATAGTGAATCAGGCGTGGAAGGAGGCGCTGTCCGGGACAGAGCTGTCGCTTATCGATCTTCATACGCCGCTATGGTTGTGGAGCCGCAACGGTTTTCGGGAACTGGTGGAGTGTTAATGCGCCCTATAACGAGCTCGTAGCAAAATCCTGCGATAATCAGGCTGTTGGAAAACCCCTGTTTTTTGCGAAGGGGTGGAAATGTCCATTTACATAATTAAAACTTGGCACTCAAAATTGTTTCTACTGAGAGACGAGCTCACTATATAAAAATGAAGTGGCGAAAATTCTCATGGACTTCTCAACGGCCTGATTTTACGGGATCCAAGAGACCGCGTCGGATCCGGGGGCATTATCGTCTTCAGGAAGCATCATTGCCTTCTGGAGGCATCGTTGCCTCCTGGGGCTTGAACGTGTGGAGGGAATTGCTGCTATTTTACAGGAATTTCGGCTCAATGACCCACATCCCGAGGAATTGCTGCAAATCTACATCATTTTAGGCCCTTTTGCTTCAAGTCGAAGCGAAACGGGTCAAATTCCTGCAGTTTTGCAGGATTCCCTTTCTGGTCAAGTCGTCCATATCGAATTGCTGTATTTGCGCAGGATTTCGCTTGCTGTACAGGTGTAGAAATCGTGCAGTTTTGCAGATTTCTCTTACCGAATAGGCGTGTCTGGAGAAATCGTGCAGTTTTGCGGATTTCGCCTAGCAGATAGACGTGTCTAGGGAAATGGTGCAGTTTTCAGGCCGTTGGAAACCTCCTGTTTTTTACGAAGGGGTGGAGATTGTCCATTTTCCTACTCAAAACTTGGAGCCATAGCGTTTTAAATCGATTTTTTCTACGGAGAGACGAGATCCACCACATAAAAAATAAAGTGCTGAAAATTCCCCCGCACTTTCTCAACAGCCTGATGTTTGCAGGATTTTTTTATTGGAGAGGTGGGACCGGCAACAAAACTGCAATTTTGCAGGTTTTAGGGGAGTTCGCTCAAGGTTAAGAAGGAATTTTTTTTGACTATAAATTTGACTTTAATCAAGAATGTTTACCGTATACAAAAGTTTTTCGATACGATACAATGAGGTGGAGTGGAAACCGGGTCTGACGGCAAATGGTGTCGTTGGAGATGTATCAAATTGAATCGGAGGGAGGATGAGAGATGACGATTGCGCAGGAAGCCCGTCTTCTGAAGCAGCCCGTGCGCAGAGACATCCTGACAATGCTGAAGCAGCAGGGGCCCATTGGCATTCAACCGCTGGCGGCTCAACTGAAGCTGACGTGCATCGCGGTGCGCAGGCATTTGTACGATCTGCAGAAAGGCGGGTATGTCCGCATTCAATTGACCCGCCCCAGCATCGGCAGGCCAGCCTATCTATATAGCTTGTCGGAGAAGGCAAGCGCGTTGTTCGTGAACAAATATGACGCGCTTGCGCTGGACTTGATTGAAGAGATGCAGGCCATGGCAGGCGATACGTTCGTGGAGCGGTTATTCGAGCGGCGGAAGCGGAAGCTGATGCATCGATATACGAGCTTGCTGAAGGGACAGAAGCTGGAGCAGCGGGTACAGGCGCTGGCTGATATTCAGGACCAGGAAGGCTATATGGCCAGGTGGGGACACAACTCTTGTGAATCGTTCTGGCTGGAAGAGGCCCATTGTCCGATTGCGCAGGTGGCTGCCAAGCATTCCCCGGCTTGCCAGTGCGAGCTGGCTTTGTTCGCAGAGCTGCTGCAAGCCGATGTGGAGCGGACGGAATGTATGGCCGAAGGCGGGCGCAAATGCATGTTCCGCATTACCGGGAAACCAACAGTCCCTGCCAGCCAGGAAGGCAAGGATGAAGAAGAGAGAATTCAGACGGGGGCGTCCGGTTCGAGGTGAAGAAGGATATGCAGAGCGGCAGAGAAGATGATTACATGGAAGGAGCCCAGTTCGCCAATCTGGGCGATACGAATGGCATCAAGGTGACTGAACCTTATATTGTCGAGTTCGTCCGGGCTCTGATGAACTTGAATAGGGGTTGGCAGAACAAAGTGAAGGCCGGCACCACCAAGCTGCAAATGGCCGTCCAGATCGGATCGAGCCTGAACGAAGAGCAGCAGGAACGGTTGATGGAGTTCTTGCAGGAGGTGCCGGTGCCGGAGAAGGATATGGGCAAGGTACTGCACGCGTTCGCATTGGATATGCCGGAATGGGCGGTCCGGCAACTGCTCCGAATCTACAGGCTGGCGGACCGCATGAAGGCGACCCTGATCATGTATAACGATCTGATGGAGCAATTGGAGCAGATGATGAGGGAATTCGAATTCGAGTTCTGGGAAGGCGGTCTCCCGCGCGAGGAGGAGCGGCTGGAGGCGATGCTGGAGCATATGCGCCATACGCTGTCCGAGCTGGCCGATCAGGCTCCACGCCGGGAGAAGTCGTATAACCGTTCTTATGGCGACAGCTCCTCGAACTCATGGGAGCATCGCCAGGCGGGGGCCATGTCTTATCATGTGCTTATCGGGGCTCCTGAAGAAGCGGATGACAAGCAGGTGCGGAAGCAGTCGAAAAAGCTGCTGAAGCTGCTCCATCCCGATCATGGAGGCAGCGCCTATCTGTTCGATTGGGTGAAGAAAGCATATGATGCTTATAGCGCCAATAGCGGGCCGGACAAAAAAGGGGAGCGGAGTGCGGAGAGGCGGCAATGAGGCTGTCTCTCCATTTTTTCATGCAGGGCGAGAACCGGGAATCCGTTTGAATATTTTTACATAATCTACTACAATATTTGGCAAGACGAAGGGAAGGCAGCAGGTTCTATCCTTGGAATAAATAAGGTGTCTATCGAAGCGATATGTAAAGGCGACGTATCGTGGTGAGTATGCGGGAAGCCAGGGAACGGGCATTTTTCAGTCGTTTTTTACAATCGGGATCCGGTGAAAGTGTCGCTTGCTCTGTTATTCACTCTGAGTATCGTCGCGGTCATTCTTGTTTTATATCAAAAGCAACGAAGAAGCGTTAGGAAATAAGGCGAAGCATCGCAATAAAGAGGGCTGAACGATGAACATTTATTTCGGCATCAAATATGTTGATGATTTTTCCAACCGGCATGTCATTGAATCAATCCTCTCCGTGCTGGAGCAACAACTTGGGCATCAAGCGAGCTGTATTGTCCGGGATGTGGAGGAATGGGGGCGTCGATCCTTTTCGCCTGCGGAGTTGATGCAGAAGACATTCGAAATCATGGACTCGGGATAGGATCGACTTGGAGATGAAACTGGCGGCAGTCCTGAAACGGAGGTGCGTATGCAGAAGCGAATAGTCATTTTGGCGGCTGCTGTCCTCCTTGCAGGTTGGGGCATGTTCTATGTTTATGACCATTACTTCAATGAAGCAGGAATACTGGACAGGGTAATGCTTCAATCAGGGTATGTCCTGATAGAGAAGGAAAAGCCCGTGTCCGTGGCGTTGGAGGTAATGCCGGAGTGGATTCCGGCGCAAGAAGAAGCGGAAAGCAGCAAGCTGCGTATGGAACTGGCGAAGAGGAACGAGACCACGTTTGTGACACATTCCGAATCATCGACGCCGAAGAGAAGACCGTTGCCTATGGTCAGCATGGTTACGGGCCCGGAGCAAGCTTCGGATTCGCCATCGCCGCCGACAAATACGATCAAATTAAGGATGGGTTTACTGTCGAGTACCAAGGCTTAATTCGGTATGAGTATGTGAAGATGTAAATCACTGTCTATTGGAAGTGGATGGCTCCTAAGCCGGATCGGCCATTCGACGCAGGGCTTGTTCCTGTATGCCATCCCGTTAAGCTTGCTGTTGGCGGTGTTGTTCCACTACTTTATCAAAGATCCTTTGGCGCGTCATCTGCCGTCCGTATGGAATCTGGACCGGAAAGCGCAGGGGCTTGTGCGGCCCTGGAAGATGTCAGGCATACGTGGCTGGACCGTGTTTTTGATCTCGGTCATTATCGGGTTCTACGCTCATGTGTTATTGGACGGCTTTACGCACGAGACGGGAATATTTGTGAGCCTTTATCCGTTGCTAGAACAAAATATGATGGGCACACCAGTGTACAAGCTCCTTCAGTATGGGCTCTCTATCATAGGTCTGCTAGTGGAGGGGTTATTTCTTGTTCTGCTGCTCAGCAAGGCCCGGTGCGGCTCCGGCTTTGTTCGAGTCAAGCGAAGCGCAAAGGCTCAATACTGGGCGATCGCATGCTGTACGGCAATCGCGGTCGCCGGAATCAAGCTCTTCTCCGCATCAAGTACGAACTACATCGGGATCATTGTCGTCGCCCCGATCTCGGGCTTCTTCCTGGGACTTGTTGCAGCCGGCGCATTGAGCAGGATGAAGGTGATTTCATAGAAAGTGAGGTTGTTCGAAAATCGAAGAGCACCTGGAGCAGAAATGATCTTGACATGAGCCCCTGCGATCGAAGGGAGATTCTCCAATCGGCCGCAGGGGCTTGATGCATTCGGGACGAGCTTGTTAGTTGTATGCTACTCAGAGCCGATAGAAGAGAGTAGACGAACTGCGAGGAAAAATGTAATAAAATACTAGCGGATGATCAACATGCCGTGTAGAGTAAAAACATGACCGGGAAAGGGACAAGTCAGATTTACGGGATCAATTTGGATGAGCAGGAGTACTGCAGTCTGGCGGAATTGCTCGCTGCCGTGCGGAAGGAGCCGCAATGGACGGAACTCGGCAGGATGAAGAAGCTTGCCCTCCCCGTATTCCCCATATTCTCTACCATGGGACCTACAAGAGCGTCCTTGAGAACCTCCTGGCGGAAGGCGTGAAATTCTATCTTGCCCCGAATCAGATCTAGCTATCTGATTACATTCCGGCGCAATATTTGTCTTTATTCAAGAATTAACAAAGAGGAGGATAACCGGCGTGGAAATCATGAACAAACTGCCGAATATGGAGCCGATAGTCGTACGGCATGAAGAACTGAAGCTGATTGGAATTCCGTGCATCAGCCTGCAAGATATGAGCAGCAAATACCGTCATGCCAAGGAAAGTCTGCTGTCCTCGACGAAGCATTTCCCCCAAGTGGTGAATCCGCAAATGCATTATGGAATCTGGCCGAATGCCGATTCTCAGGCGGATCCGGACCGCCACGCGTACATTCTCTGCGTTGAAGTCAGCGGCTTCGAAGGGATTCCGGAATGGTATGTGCGGGTCACGATGCCTCCGCAGCAGTGCGTTGTCGTTGCCAATGACCAGGGAGATTTCGATGCCGCCAGCTCTAGGGTGGACGCTTATGTCACGGATCACCAGTTCGACTTGAGCGCGGCAGGCAGGGACTATATCATTTGCGAGAGATACAGCTATGACGGCGAAGGCTTCGCCCGGTATTCCTTGCCGATTATTTCGAATTAGGGCAGGATGGAGGCCGGGCAATCCGTATGCGTGAAAGGATAAAATGATAGTCTTAAAGAAAGGGAACACTTGTGCGTATTTTTATTTTGCAGTACAATGAGTATACAAAAATATCAAGTTACCGCAGTTCTGTTGAAACAGGAGAAGACCCACCCTAAGCCAAGCGCCGGAAGGTGGGTTTTGTGTTAGCGCGGTAGAAGAGCAGGAGGCCAACATGCTGCATCATGTCGAGTTTAATGTATCGGATTTGGAACGGTCCATCGCCTTTTGGGGATGGCTGCTGAAGGAACTGGGGTATGAGGAATTCCAGAGATGGCCGGAAGGCATTAGCTGGAAGCAGGGAGAGACCTATCTCGTCTTCGTACAGACGGAAGCCCGATTTCTTGATCTTCCCTACCATCGCAAGCGCGCCGGCCTGAACCATATCGCTTTCCACGCGGAATCGAAGGCGCGCGTTGATGAACTGCGCATCAAGCTGGAGGAAAGAGATATTCCTATGCTATATACGGACAGATATCCGTATGCCGGGGGAAGCGATCATTACGCCGTGTTTTTCGAGGATCCAGACCGGATGAAGGTGGAGATCGTTGCTCGCCGATAGCATGGTACATAGACCCGGTTGTCAATCATCTCAGGGATGTGCAGAATGCGCATCCTTTTGTTCATGTGCGGATATTTGGCATTCAATGACCAATGGGAGGTTGCTATGGAAATGATTATAATCTTTCTGATTGTCATGCTTGTGGTTCTGCTTCGCATTGAAGTTCATACGAAGAAGACGACGGAGAATGTCGAGAAAATACTAACGAAGCTGGAGGAGAAACGATTTGAATGATATGTTTATATATCTTTAACCCTCTTGGATCGCTTCTGTGTTACGATGAAGCAGAACAACATACACAATTATCCAATAATATGTAAAACGGATGGCTGCATGCGTCGTCCCGCTGCTGCATAAGGGGAGGCGAATATGAATCCGGTCTATGCCGACTTAAAGGTTGAAGCGTCGTCAGGCGATTTGCGTGAAGATGTTTATCGTTTTTTGGTCGGGAACGGGTGTCCCCGGACAGCGGAGCACTGCATGAAGGTAGGAGAAGAAGCACGCCGTCTGGCGGTGCGATTCGGATTGGATTCGCAGGCGGCGGAATACGGCGGTTATCTGCATGATATTAGCGCGGTCTATCCCAACCATGTCAGAGTGCCCGTATCGCGTTCTCTCGGCATTGAAGTGCTGCCGGAAGAAGAGGCCTTCCCGATGATTGTTCATCAGAAGCTGTCCAGGCAGATGGCCCGGGATCTGTTCCACGTCTCCGAACAAGACATATTGGATGCCGTCGGCTGCCATACGACGCTCCGCAAGCAGGCCACGATGATAGACAAGGCGCTGTTCGTTGCCGATAAGATCGAATGGGATCAGGAAGGAGTTCCTCCCTATTTGAAGCAAGTGGAGGAAGCGCTTGAGATCTCTCTGGAACATGCTTCCTATGCATATGTCAACTACTTGTGGGAGCGGCGGGACACGTTGAAGGTGCTCCACCCTTGGCTGCGCGATGCTTATTATGATCTGGCGGTCTTAACGAGGGACGAGGCGATGCCCGGCCGCTAACAAAATTCCAATGAGCTGATTAATTCGGGAATTGGATGAGGTGACTGCATGGCAGAAGTCGATAGCGGTAGAGAATTGTTGATGTGACGGAGGTACGGCCAATGGAACAGCAAGTAATTAGTTTTCTGAATGAGAACTATCCGATCCAGATACATACGGCAGAGGCGGTAACCAATGAAATGTACCGCTGCACGGGCGATCAAGCAACGTATTACGCCCGCGTGACCAACTATAAACCGTATGAGGTGCAGCTTGAAGAAGTGTCCTGGACCAACGCGTTATACCGGGAGGGCGTCGGCGTCGCACAGGCAATCCCCTCCTGCCGCGGTCAGATCGTAGAGATCATGCCTCCCAAGAACATTATCGTTGTCGTATATAAGGCGGCTCCGGGCATTCACCTGCCCCGTGCGGAGTGGAATGCGGAGGTGCTGGCCGAATTGGGAAGGCAGATTGGCAGAATGCACCGGATTACGCAGCGCTATGAGGCGAATCATCCGCTTCGCTATCTCGGGGACTGGCATGATCAAGAAGAGTACAACTTCGCGAAGTACATCCCTGCAGAGGAGACGGCGATTCAGGCGATTGCGGCCAACGTGCTGGCGGTGGTGAAGAGCCTTCCCCGGGAACGGGCGACGTATGGGTTGCTTCATGGAGATCTGTGGCTCGAAAATACCCTTGTTGATCGCGGTTCCTCGCTCACGATGATCGATTTTCAAGATTGCGAGAAGCATTACTATATGTATGACCTGGCCGTCCCTCTCTATTCGGCCCTGGAATTCTCGTTCGCAGGAGCGGGGAACATCCGGGACTATGGGCGCTCCATTGCGAATGCTCTGATAGAAGGGTATCAGGAGGAGCACACGCTTCATCCGGAGATGCTGAAGCAGCTGCCCTTGTTCTTGAAATTGAAAGAAATCTTCGAGTACAGCCTCATGCATATGTATTGGGATCGGGAGCGCTTGAGCGAGGAGCAGATCCGCATCCTGAATCTGTACCGCCTGCGGATCGAGCATCACGTTCCGGTGCTTGAATGGGAATAAAATGAGAATCTGCGTGGACGGTACATAGGAGGCGAAGGATGAACCTGTATCTGCAGCAGCTCGGTGTCAAGGACGCGCCTTTGCTCGTATTTCTGCATGGAGGCGGCGTCAGCGGATGGATGTGGGAGAAGCAGTTGGAATACTTCAAAGGGCGTTACCATATTGTCATCCCTGATCTGCCTGGTCACGGGAAGAGCAAAGATATCCCATTCCATTCGATCTGTCAGACGGCTCAGAGCATCATTCAACTGATCGATGTGCACAGGGAAGGGCGGCAGGTTACGGTCGTCGGCTTCTCTCTCGGCGCGCAGATTGCCCTGGAAATGCAGGGCATGAGGGAAGATGTTGCAGACCATGCGGTCATCGTCAGCGGGCTCGCGAAGCCGATGAAGCTGGGGTATTCCCTGCTTGCACCTCTTCTCCGCATGTCGTATCCGCTCGTGAAGAACCGATCATTCGCCCAGCTGCAGGCACGGCAATTGCGGATCGGGCCGGAACAATTCGAACGATATTATCAGGAGTCGCTGCAGATGAAGCGGGATACATTTATGGCGATGATGCAAGAAAATATGTCTTATCGGTTACCGGAAGGATTTGCACGTAACCGGGCGCGCATCCTGGTTATGGCGGGAGAGAAGGAGAGGAAGGTGATGAAGGACTCCGCGGCCTTCATTGCCCGCAGTCATCCCGGTGCGGAAGGCTATCTTGTTCCTGCCGCGGGGCATGATCTCCCTTTGGGGGGCCTCCGAATCTTCCATCTTGCCCTGGAAGCTTGGATGAGCGGCGGCGAGCTTCCCCCGGGGATGAATCGGATACGTTAGGAACCGCCATCAAGGGGGGTTAACCAGCCGGGGGCGCGGATCGGCGGCTTCGAGCGTGCGCATGAACAGTCTGAATGATTGGGGGATGAACATGGGGGCGAATGAGGCGAATGATTCCCATTCCGGGGCTGATGCACTTCTGGCCCGCCGCCGGCATTGTGTCATCGCGCTAATCCTCTTATTCGTCGTGACGCTGATCGGCGTAGGGTTGGTCGATGTGTTCACCTTCCGGCTCCGATCGGGCGGAGGCATGTCCGGGAACGGGAATCCGGCACTGTTGATTCTGTTCCCCCTTGTCCCGCTGTATGCCGTCCTGCTGGCGATGCTCGGAACCGCTTCGCACGGGTTCTTCGCGCAAGGGCTCCAGCGGGGTGTCAAGCAAGTTATTATCTTGCTTGTGCTTATCCTTCTCGGCGTTGCCCTTGCTGTGATGGAGTGGCTGTATATCAAGCAATTCTTCGGCAATCTGGGCGGTCCCCCGGATAATCCCCGTTCGGCGATTTACCGTTGGGGATGGTGGAATCCATATACGAATACGGCTTACATTAATGTTTTTACGTATACGTTCGGAATCGACCTGGCGATGATTGCCGGATATGTGGCCGCATGGGTTGCCGATGCGCTTAGGAGGAAGAAGGAGTAGCCACGGAAGGCGTCTCGGTCGATTATACGGGCGACGCTGCCCTGAAGAAGCGGCTGGACGGGATCATTCGTTGGGCTCCGGGCGAGATGGCGGTCGCCTGGCGCATCGGCAAGCGGCCCCTCGTGCGATGCCAATCGTGATGAACGAGTTGGAAGGACAACCGGTATCGCGACGGAGACTTTTCACCTTCTGGGGACCAGTGCAAATTTGGGTGAAGTGGAAAATGCTATGGACTTTTCTCCGAAATGCGAGTACCATCAACTTCAACTTGGATTTGTTATCGAGCAGTCCCGTTCCCGCTGGTTGACCCGCTCGGAGATTGCCGGAGGCGTTATCGAGGCGATGATGCGGAAGCAGGCGGTCTATACTGTGGGGACGATGCATCCGCCCGAGCTCAGGCCAAGCACGTAACCTGGACAGAAAGGATGATCCGAATGCCGCATATCACAGGGGAGCGCATCATTTTAAGAGAGTATCGAATGGAAGATTTGCCGTATATGCGGGAGTGGGTTAATGACCCGGAGATTACGGATACGTTGAGCGATATCTTTACCTATCCGCAGACGCTTCATGACACGGAGTCCTTTCTGAAAATGATGATCGAGGGAAACAGCCGCAGCAAAGGCTTCATTATTGCCGACAAGGAGTCACTGGAATATATCGGGCAGATTGATCTGCATCGGCTCGATTGGAAAAACCGCTGCGCCGTCCTGGGCATCGTCATTGGCCGCAAGTCGCATCTTGGCAAAGGCTATGGCAAGGAAGCAATCGCCTTGATCAAACGCTTCGCCTTCGACACGCTGAATCTGAACCGGCTGGAGCTGGAAGTGTTCGAATTCAATGAGCGCGGTCATCGCTGCTATCTGGGCAGCGGCTTCAAGGAAGAAGGCCGGCTGCGCCAGAAGCTGTACCGCGAAGGCAAGTATTGGGACATTATTCAGATGAGCATTCTGCAGAGCGAGTATGTAAGCGAGGCTTGACCGATTGGATCAAAATTTAAAAAGGAAAACCATTTTGCTTCGCCGGCAATCTAACAGAGGGGATGGTTTTGCCTCTTGCGGAGGATAGAAGGATGAATGCCATACATCCGTCAGAGAAGGTGGTACATGCCATTGAGAAGTCGGAAATCGGTTATATGACCGATCGGATGAATGCGATCCGGGAACGTCCGGGCAATCCGGAAGGCGTGGAAGTGGCGCAGTTCGGGCATGCGGTCTGCTTCTACAGCAAGACGATGCCATGGCCTTCCTTCAATACGGTCAAAGGGCTGCGGAACAGCGATATCGAGTATATAGACGACATAATCCGCTTCTACCGGGAGCGGGGACGAAAACCCCAATTCGAATTGGTGCCCGGACTTGCCGATCAGCAGGTGCTCTGGTCGCTGGCAGAGCGGGGCTTGTATCAGTCGGGCAGCCATACGTCCTTGTATGCGCAACCTATCGCCGCCAAGCAGGAGCCTGGGCCGGAGGCGGTGCGAATTGAAGAGATCGGGGCATCGGACTTCGATACATATGCGATGATTCATTGCCGGGGTACAGGACTCCCGGATGATGGAATCCCGCATGTCGCGGCTAACAACCGGGTGCTGCACCAGCGTCCGGGCTGGTTCTTTTATATGGCCTGCTACGAGGATCGGCCGGCGGCGGTCGGCGTCATGCATGTGAAGGGAGATGTTGCTTCCTTCACATTCGCGGCCACGCTTCCCGAATATCGGCGCCGAGGCTTGCAGCTGAGTCTGCTGCGCTGCAGGCTTGCCGAGGCGGCACGCCGCCATTGCGGCCTGGCCGTGGGCCAGTGCGCCTTCCTGTCAGGCAGCCACCGGAATATGGAGCGGGCCAGCATGCGGATCGGGTATGTACGAACGACATGGACCGAGCTGTAAGGAGTGGAACGATAACGTGCAGGGACAAGGGGCAGGTGCCGCCATGAACAAAATTATCGATTATTATAACGGGTTTGACGAATGGGGCCGCCTGGACAGGGAGCCTCTTGAATTCATGGTGAACTGGCATCATATTCGCAAGCATCTGCCGCCTGGCGGGCATCTGTTGGATAACGGAGCGGGACCAGGCAAGTATGCCCTTGAATTAGCCGCAGCGGGCTATCAAGTCACCTTGACCGATCTTACCCCAAGACTGGTGGAGATTGCGCGGGTGAAGGTGGAAGAGCGGGGACTGGCCGGGCAATTCCAAGGGTTCTACCCAGCGGACGCAAGAGATCTGGGGATATTCGCCGACGAGCAATTCGACGCTTCACTGATGATGGGGCCGCTCTATCATTTGCAGGCGGAAGAGGAGCGGCATGCCGCCGTGCAAGAGCTGTTCCGCGTGACCAAGCGGGGCGGCATCGTCTTCGTCGCGGTGATGACCGTGGTCCGCCATCTGATGAACTCGCTCCTCCATCCGCAGCATTGGAAGCCGAATGACAGCATCGGCCAGATACGCCGCTTCATGGAGACGGGAATCTTCAATCATCAGGATGAGGGGCGGTTCACCGGCGCGTATTATTTCCGGGTGGAGGAGATTGCCCCGTTCATGGAAGCGCACGGCTTCGAGACGGTACAGCTCCTCGGTTCTTCAAGCATTGCCGGGGCGATGAATGAGCAGCAATTCGACTATTGGCGTTCGCGCGGGGAAGACGAATATCGCCAAGTGATGGAGCTGATCTACGAGATGGCTTCCTGTCCCCATGTGCTGGGCGTCTCTTCTCACCTGCTCTACATCGGCCGGAAAAAATAAGGGCAGGCGCCCGTCTGCAAAAATGGAGGAATCCCCGTGTTGGAGCAGCGTTTGCTTCATTATTTGCATGAACATGAGGAATTGATGGCTGACTTGCGGGTCGTCAGAGAGTTGGACCTGCCGCAATGCTATATAGCCGCAGGGTATATTCGCAATTATATCTGGGACCGGCTGCAAGGATTCGAATACCGGGCGCGGCATCAGGATATCGATGTCGTCTACTATGACCCGGAGGATCTGTCGGAGCAGCGGGATGTTGCGCTGGAGCAGGAGCTGATAAGGCGAACGGGCAACGAAAAATGGTCGGTCAAAAACCAGGCCCGAATGCATATCCGCAATGGCGTGGCGCCTTATGAGTCCACCTTCGATGCGTTGAGCCGATGGCCGGAGACCGCCACGGCGGTAGGCGCGCGCTTGAATGGAGAGGAGCGGATAGGACTGATTCATCCGCACGGCTTGGAGGATTTGTTCGAGATGGTCGTCAGGCGGAGCCCGGCATTTCCCGATCCCGCCTATTATATGGCGCGGGTGAACGCGAAGCAATGGCGGGAGCAATGGCCTCGGCTGACGATTATCGAAGCATAGAAAACAGGGCCGGATATGCAGGCCTTCATGCCTCTCTTGCATTCGGGCAATTGTTCAATATTTTGCCCAAAATGAAAATATTTTTAAAATGAAAGAAACATTTACCTCGATAACCGCGTTACACATATCAGAGGATTGAAATGACAACAAATGGAGGATGAACTTGTGAAAAGGATACTATCCGGGCTGATTGCATTTGCCTTGTTGTTTACATTTGCCATTCAAGCGCAAGTGCAGGCGGCCCCGCAAATCAGTGTGTATATCGATGGCGTCAGGCTAAATACGGATCAACCGCCAATGATGATTCGAGGGCGGACGATGCTTCCGCTGCGGGCCATCTTCGAGGCGTTGGATGCGAAGGTAGGGTGGAACCAGAGAGCACAGACGGTGACCGCGACCAAGGCGGGTACGACCGTTGTCCTCAAGATTGGTTCCAAGGTAGCTACGATTAACGATTCGAACGTGACTCTGGAGGTTCCTGCCCAGACGATCCGGGGAAGAACGATGGTTCCGGTGCGCTTCGTCAGCGAAGCGATGGGCGAGCAAGTGCTGTGGAACTCCAGAACGCAGACCGTAACGATTAATACAACGAATCGTGATCAGGATGATTATCCGAGCGACCAAGTCTCTCAGGCAACGAATGTAAATGCCAGAGTAACCGGCCAAGCGGGTAACGGCAGCGACCTGACCGTCAGCTTCAACCGGGCGTCCCAGGAATCGAATATCGATCATTATCGCGTTCTCGTCGTCAAGGCTTCGGATTCATCGTCCTTTACGCTGGCGCGGGCTCGTCTGGTATCGGACAATAATTACACGGTCGTCGATACGTATGGCCGCAATCCTTCTCTTTCGCTCAATTCCTCGACCCGCGACGTGAACGGAGATGTTATCCGTGCGAACCAGTCCTACGTCGTGTATGTGTTGAGTGTAGGCAAGCGCAGCCAGGATGTATTGTCCCGGCCTTCGCAGACCGTGACGCTGACAGGCGATTCAGCCTATGCGGTCACGAATGTGCAGGCGCGTGACGTTGCCGATTATGGCGATGGAAGAGATATGTCCGTGAGCTTCACAAGGGCTTCCGATGAGAGCAATATCGCCAACTATCGCGTCATGGTCGTGAAGTCGCAAGATGCGCATCGCTTCGATCTGAACGCCGCGAATGCCGTATCCAGCTCTAACTATACGACCGTATACAAATCCGGATCGACCTTGTCAACGACGCTCAGTTCGTCGTCCCGGGACACGTCCGGTGATAGAATTCGCAATGGCGTGCCTTATACGGTGTTCGTTTTGTCCGTAAGCAATAATGTGAATCGTCATTCCAATCAGCTCTCTGCGTCCACGACGACGATTACGCTGGGCACCACGGTCGGCGCGCCAGTCATTACGAGCGTGGCGGATGTGAGCAATTATAACGACGGCCGCGACCTGCAGGTATCGTTCACGAGATCTTCCGATGAGTCGAAGGTGAGCTACTACCGCATATTCGTCGTGCCGAACCGGGATTATACCCGCTTCGATCTGAACGAAGCGAACAAATTGTCGTCCAGCCGTTATTATCAAGTGTCGAAGACCGGATACAATATCACGACGACCTTGTCTTCGAGCCTGACGGATGTCAACGGCTCTTATATTCGAAATAATGAGACCTACCGGGTATTCGTCATGGCGGTCTCGAAAGACGGGTACAGCTCTAACAATGTGTTGAGCGGCGCATCTTCGTCGATTACGCTGTCTCATAATTCCATCGCCAACGCGGTCACGAATGTGCAAGTCAGCGATGTCAACGACTATAACGACGGCCGCGACATGCGGATCACGTTCAACAAGGCTTCTGACGAGTCGTTGATTGATCATTACCGCGTCATGGTCGTGAAGACATCCAATGCGGACCGGTTCAATGTATCGGATGCGAACAATGTATCGAGCTCGTACTACACGAAGGTGAACAAGACGGGGCGCGATCTTAGCTTGACGCTCTCCTCCAGCGCTAGAGATGTGGACGGTTCTTATATTCGGAACGGTGTGAGCTATCGCGTGTTTGTCCTGTCGGTAGGCAGAGGCACCTATTCCAACGCATTGTCTTACGCTTCCAGCACCATTACGCTGTCCAGCAATTCGGCCGTGTATGCGGCGACCAATGTTCAGGCCTCCGATATCAATGATTACGGCGATGGCCGTGACATGCGGGTAACGTTCTACCGCGCGGCGGATGAGTCGAATATCAGCCACTACCGCGTCATGGTCGTGAAGTCGTCCGATGCGGGGCGCTTCACGGTAGGGGATGCGAATAATGTATCCAGCTACAATTACACGTATGTGAGCCGCAATGGCAGCAACCAGAGCGTGACGCTCGCATCCGGTGCAAGAGATGTCGACGGGGCGCAGATTCGTAACGGAGTAAGCTACCGCGTATTCGTCCTGTCTGTCGGCTCAGGCAGTTATTCCAATACGTTGTCCAGTTCGTCGAACACCATCACGTTAAGCAACAACTCGACGGTGTATCCGGCTACCAACGTCACGGCAAGCGACGTCGGCGATTATAACGACGGCCGCGACATGCGGGTCAGCTTCAACCGGGCGGCGGATGAATCGAACATCTCCCAGTACCGGATAATGGTCGTGAAATCGGTCGATGCAAGCCGCTTCGACTTGTACCGTGCCAACAACGTATCCAGCTACAACTATACGTACATCAGCAAGACAGGCAGAGATATTGATCAGATTCTGTCCTCCTCGGCGCGGGACGTTGATGGAGCGGCGATTCGAAATGGCGTCAGCTACAAGGTATTTGTCTTGTCCGTCAGCAATAACAGTAATAACGCGAATATGTTGTCCGTTCCTTCCGCGGAAATCATGCTGACAAGCAACTCGTCGGTCTCTGCGGCGTCGAACGTAACGGCCAACGTAACAGGCAATAGCGGCACGACGCGCGATATTGAGGTGAGCTTCACCGCGCCGTCCAATGATTATGGCGTGCTGGAATATCGCGTGATGGCCGTGAAGTCGGATCAGAGCTTTGGTTTGGCGGATGCGAACAATACTTCATATTACACGTATGCCCCGAAGCAGAGCGGCACGATACGTCTGCCTTTGCCAGAAAACGCCCGTGATGTGAGAGGAGAGGCGATTACAAGCGGCAGCGCTTATCGGTTCTATGTCCTGACGGTAGCTGATAGCCGGGTTAGCTCGGCCAATGCGCTCTCTGATGCATCCCGCGATGTGGTCTTGTCGGCTCAATATGTATCTCCGGCGACGAACGTAACGGCGGAGATGATTGGAAGCGACATGCGGGTCTACTTCAGCAAGCCGGCGAATGAGAGAGGCGTTGCAAAATATGCCGTGATGGCGGTGCCTTCCCACAGAGCAGGCAGCTTTACGCTGGATGATGCTAATTGGACAGGAACAAACAGCTCTAAAGCCGTATCTCCTTCGGGAGAAGGCATGGTTACGCTGAACTCCTACGATAAAGACGCTTTTGGCAATCCTTTTGTCAATGGGGACACATACATTATCTACGTCCTCACTGTGTCGGACGGCCGTGTGGTAAATGTGCTGTCCACTCCGTCCCAGGGCGTCGTGGCACAGTTCTAAGCGTCCCAGGGTGCGGCGTAAGATAATCCTGTATGTAACAAAAGCAGACAGCAAGGGCTCCGGCAATAGGCCGGGGCCCTTTTTACCTTTCAACGGGGTAGCCATCGATTGTACAGAACCGTTCATTGCTTCATTGCCCTCGCGATGGGATAACAACGATAGAACATGGTCTTTGTAACACAGGGCCATGTTTTTTTGTGATAAATGCCATTATTGACAGAGAGGAAATTAAGATGTATAGTTGGTTACGCGAGTAATTAACCAGTTAGGTGGTGGGAAGGATGAGTTCGCTCATTGATGACGAGCGTCCGATATTCGTCCAGATTGCGGAGCGAATTGAGGACGATATCATCGAGGGAAGGCTGCCGGAAGAATCGCCGGTCCCTTCCAAAAATCAGTTTGCTTCCTTCTACCAGATCAATCCGGCGACAGCGGCTAAGGGTGTGAATCTGTTAGTGGATGAAGGAATTTTATACAAGAAGAGAGGGATTGGGATGTTCGTGGCGGCGGGAGCACGCGCCCTATTGTTGGCGAAGCGCAAGGAGAAGTTCTACGAACAATATGTTGTCACGATGATCCGGGAGGCAGAGAAGCTTGGCATGACGACAGACCAATTGATCGAGATGATTCGCAGAGGGGAGGGTACGCGATGAGTCATGTAGCAGAAGTGCGGGAGTTGACCAAATCGTACGGAGATGTAAATGCGGTTCAAAATGTCAGCTTTGTGATGGAGGAAGATAAAATATATGGGCTGCTGGGCAGAAATGGGGCCGGGAAGACAACGATTATGCATTTGATGACGGCCCAGCTGTTCCCGACGAGCGGTTCCGTCCGTTTGTTCGGGGAGGCACCCTTTGAGAATAACCGGGTGCTTAGCCAAGTATGCTTCATCAAGGAGAGCCAGAAGTACCCGGATACGTTCCGCATCCACGATGTGCTGTCAGTATCGGCTTCCTTCTTCCCTCGATGGGACTCGGAGCTGGCCGCAAGATTGATTGAAGATTTCCGGCTTCCGCCGCGGCGGATCGTGAAGAAGCTCTCCAGAGGAATGCTGTCTGCGCTTGGCGTGGTTGTTGGCTTGGCGAGCCGCGCTCCGCTTACGCTGTTCGACGAGCCTTATCTGGGCCTGGATGCGGTCGCGAGAAGCATTTTCTATGATCGCTTAATTGAGGATTACACGAAGCACCCGCGCACGATTGTTCTCTCGACCCATCTGATTGACGAGGTGAGCCGGTTATTGGAGCATATTATCGTCATCGATAATGGGAAATTGCTGATCGATGAGGATGCCGATTCGCTGCGCGAACGCGCCTTCACGGCAGTCGGCACCGGATCCAAAGTCGAGCGCTTCATCGAGGGACGGAAGGTGATCCACCGCGATACGTTCGGCGCCCTGGCCACGGTAACGATAATGGGGCCGTTGAGCCCCGAGGGGCGAAAGCAGGCGGCTGCTCTTGATATCGAGCTTGCTTCGGTGTCGCTGCAGCAGCTGATTGTTCATTTGACGGGCAACCGCCCATCCGGCAGAGAAGGGGGAGATGAACGATGAACCGCACAGCTGGCGTATTGAAGATGCATCTCCGGGATAAATGGACCTGGATATGCATACCGTGGGGCATTATGCTTTTCAGCTTTATCATCAATCTTGTGATCGGTCTTAGCATTGAACAAGGGAACAAGCCTTTTTATACCGCGGGAATTGCAAGCATTTATGTCTTTATGTTCATCGCCGGCACCTTCACCTTGGCCCACACCTTTCCCTATGCGCTCGGCATGAATATTAGAAGGCAAGATTATATGCTCGGCACGATCGCGATGTCCGCGATCATCAGTGCAGGGACGTCCCTGCTGCTAGCCATGCTGACGTTCATGGAAAGCCTGTCTGGGGGATGGGGCGTTCGGCTTCACTTCTTCCAATTGCCCTATTGGAGTGACGGGCCTGTCATTCAGCAGATAGGAATGGCATTCCTGCTGCTGATGCATCTGTATTACTTCGGCTTCGCAATCTCCAGCGTACACCGGCGGTACCGAGCCGCAGGAATGTATGTGTTGATCATCGTATCCTTCGCCGTCCTGAGTGTCTTGTCCCTGGCTCTGTCCTACTATGAGGGCTGGAAGGCGCTATGGGACTTCTTCCTCCGCTACTCCGCTTGGGAACTGGTGTTGATGACTGTCCCCTTTACTGTGGTATACGCCTTGATATCGTTCGTTCTTGTTCGAAGATCGACCATCTGACCAAGCCGGAATTGCCTTCGGCGGCAATGAGAGGGTGGAAGCAGCAAAAGCCGACGCAGGTCGGCTTTTGTACATGAAAGCAATGTCGTAGTGATGTGAAGAGGCAGGACAGTATCATTCCGTGTCCAGCAGCTGAAGGGAGTAGCGCTGCCCCAACTCTTGCCGCACTTCGATGCGCGCATGGAAAAATTCGCTTAAATGGGCCGAAGTCAGCTGATCGGCTGTATTGCCGGATGAGAACACGATTCCTTGCTTAATGAGCAGGGCTTTGTTGAAGCAGGGCATAATCTCTTCGACATGATGCGTCACATAGATAAGAGTCGGGGCATCCGGCTCGCGTGCGATCGATTGGATCATATGGAGCAGCTGATCGCGGGCGAAAATATCGAGTCCTGTACATGGCTCGTCCAGGATGAGAAGCTTCGGCGACGCCATCAGCGCCCGGCCGATAAGCACTCGCTGCCGCTCGCCCTGCGATAAAGTATCGTAGGTTCGGTTGAGCAGCCGTTCGCAGCCGAGCAGCCGGATCAAGGACAGTGCCTTCTCCTCGTCAGTCTCCTCGATGTCATCGTACAAGCCGATCGTGGCGAATTTCCCGCTGAGTACGATCTTCTCCACCGTCTCGTGTCCGTATAGCTTCTGCTGCAGGGAGGTACTTACCCAGCCGATGTGCTTGCGCAGCTCGCGCAGGTCGAAGGTGCCGAACCGCTTGCCCAGGACAGAGACGCTTCCTGAGGTTGGCCAGATATAGCCGTTGATCATATTCAATAAGGTCGTTTTCCCCGAGCCGTTCAGCCCGAGCAGGCACCAATGCTCCCCCGGCTTAACTTCCCAGGATACTCGATCCAGAATCGTCTTGTTATCTCTCTTCCAGGTTACCTCCCGAACATCAATGACCATGACGTCTCTCCTCTCCTCTGTGTTGGCAACGTTATTCGCTGCCCCGGCGGCATTGCGGCGCCAGATTGGCCAGCGACAAGCGCGCGGCGGTATCGGCATCCCGCGCCGCAATCGCCTGATACAGCTGAACATGCAATTCCGGTGTATTCAAATTCATATTATTGAGAAGTATATTCCTTTTTTTTCAATTGTCAAACCCAAAATGTCTCGAACTGATAAGCCGTAAGTCCCGATTCACAGGTCCGGGCTGCAGAGAGACTGAATGGTCCATTATGAGGAGGAGTCCCGGGAGCCGCTTCGGAATGGCAGTAAAAAATTAGGAAATTCCTCGCTGGGAATGAGGGCGGTGATTCGCTATAATCATATCAAATTCAAGATAAGGGAATGGATGCACGATGCGCATTACGATCAAACCAGAGCAAATCGATAATGTGGCAAATATGTTCCATTTGGCGTACGGACTATCCAAAACGCAAATGGAGGGACTTCAGAAGGCCATCAAGTCGCTGGAATCGCAGTGGATGGGCATGGAGAAGAACCGCTTCTACAGCGAGTTCCAGTCATCTCAGCAGGTATTTTCTTCCTTCTTGGCTAAGCTTCAGGAGATAGAGCTGGAATTGAAGGATATCGCGCGCCGGTTCCGGGAAGCGGACGGGACGCCTGCCGGGGGGATCCCGGCCATCATCAACGCGGTTGTCCAGGCGGCCGCCGGAGCGGCGTTCGTAGGCAGCGTGCTGGGGGCCGGAGCCGAGCCTGGCGCCGATTCCGCGGCAGACCAATTCAAGGATTGGGACGATGACGACGTGGAGGAATACCGGAAATATGAGGACATCCTGAAGCAGGCGAAGGAGCTGGGCGATAAAAACCTGATGCAGGAAGCTCATGACAAGATGAATATTATTAGCCTGAAATATTCTGATGAGGTGGAGAGAACAGATTACCTCGGGGGAGGAGGGACGACGAAGATGACGCGCGATTCCGTCGTCGTGAATTACCCGCTGCAGGAGGGCAAGGACAAGACGATGATCTCGGTGGACCGCAAGGGCAATGTGGTCAGCTATGAACAGGACGAATCGAAATATACCTATTGGGAGCAAAAACATACAACAGGCGCATTCGAGAATTTTATGGGATCCGCGGCGAAAACGGCGACCAGCTATGGCGTCGGCCTTTTACTGACCCGGGGAAGCAAGCCGTGGGTTCAGCATGCCTCGGGCGTAGGGGGTGCTTTCTTCCTGGACAAATATATTCCGCCGGTTCCTGATGCCGGAGAGACGAGGACGATGATCTACCGCACTAATATCGAGACAGGCAAAATCGAAAACATGGTCATCGTTACGAACGGGCAGAAGGATATTCAGTACCGGTATTGGAAGGAGTACAACTAGTGCGGATCAAATGGATGTTCTATGCCGCGGTCGCCGCTTTTGTCGGATTTTTTCTGCTGGCCACGCCGAAGTACGATGCCGTTCGCTGGATGATTCTCGTTTTTTTTGCCGGTTACTTCGCTATTAAGAAATGGTGCTCCGCCAAATATCAGGGACCGTCGATTCTCGTTCTGATGGCGGCGGTCATCATCATCACGGAAGTGCTGGTGGCTTATTCGGGCGGGACGCCGTAAATCAATTCATGGGCTGACTCGGGCGGGCCTCCCGATCCTGGTTCACTCTAAGCAATCTTGCCGCCGCTTCGGTATACGGCTCGGCCCACGCGGAGAAGGAGAGCGCCGGATCCCAGGGGATCTGCTTCATCGCATGAGCGCAGCCCCAGCGCAGCAGCCGCTGATGCAGCATATGGATGCGGAACCGTTCCACAAAGTCGTCCAAGCCATGTTCCTGCAGCAGACCGCGATCCCCGGCAAAGGAGCTCCCCTGAACATAGGCGGACAGGAAGCTGGCGGCTTCCTCTTCTTCTCCCCGTTCCAGATACAGTGCCGTCAACTTCGGCAAGTCTGCGGCGGCATCTCCGAAATAAGACGTAGTAAAATCGATTACGCCGCTGACTTCCCAGCCTCGATCGGTTTGCTGCACGAGCACGTTTTCCGGCTTGAAGTCGCCCATGACGAAGCTGGGGGAGTCCAACCTGTCCATCGTCGCCTGCGCGTTCTCCAATAGCTGTTCGACCCAATTCTTGTCCTGGTCCGTCATAACGGAGTAGTTCGCGGCGTCGTCGAGCCAATAGCGAATCGTTCCGTACAGCCACGTTGTGTAGGAACCGGCGAACGGGCGAATATGGCCGCTGTCCGGGTCGAATTCCCCGGGATGCTCCGCCTTCCAGCCGTGCAGCGCGAGCAGGGCGCGCCCGAGCGCTGCTGCGATGGCGCATGCATCTTCATGATGAAGCAGCTCAGGATCGTGAATATGCCGTCCGGGCAGCCGGGGCATCAGCGCATAGCTCCAGCCGAAAATATCATCCGACTCGTCAATCAGATAAGGATAAGGCACCTTGAGTCCGGTATTTGCATGCAAATGACGGATAAAATACGCTTCCTCCTCCCACTGTCCGGGATAGAGTGGATTGCCCTTCAGCACGAACTCCCCGGCTGTGGACGTGATGAACAGCGTCTGCTTCATGACTCCGTGCTCCGTAGGCGCGGAGCGAAGCAATCGGCCCAGCCCGAACCGGTCCAGCATCCGCTGCAGTTGGCTGTCTGTCAGGGCGCCTAGCGATTTTGAAGCGAAAAATACGGTTGTCGTCAACCGCTGCACCTCCGTTACACCATGCTGATTCAGGTCGGCCGCATAATACAGAAAAAGCGGCCTGCCTGCAGGCAGCCGCATAGTGGCCAATATCGATGCGTTACTCTACAATACGCTATCTCCAAAATTATCCTATCACGTCGATTCCGGGAAGTCAAAGCAATTCCCCGCAAGGGTTAAGCATGGCCGACAGGCCGTATGAGCACGGCTGCGGAACATGGGCTTCGCGCATCCAACCGGGCCGCGCCGGCGCGCAGAGAACGCAGCACAGCCGGCTCTGCAGAGCCGGCTGACTGTAACGTCTTTTAAAGCCGTATTATCCTTCGAGGAGCAGCGTCTCCGGATCTTCCAGCATCTCCTTGACCTTAACCAGGAATCCGACCGCTTCCGCTCCATCGACGATGCGGTGATCATAGGAAAGGGCGATGTACATCATCGGACGGTTCTCCGAACGCTCTTCATCGATAGCGACCGGACGCAGTTGAATCTTGTGCATGCCGAGGATGCCGACCTGCGGCGCGTTCAAGATTGGCGTCGACAGCAGGGAACCGAAGACGCCGCCGTTCGTAATCGTGAAGGAGCCGCCTTGCAGATCGGACAGCGCCAACGAGTTGGAGCGTGCCTTCGACGCCAGTTCGCCGATAGAACGCTCAATCTCCGCGAAGCCGAGGCGATCCGCGTCGCGAACGACCGGCACGACAAGGCCTTCCTTCGCCGCGACGGCGATGCCGATATCGTAGAACTTCTTCACGAGAATATCTTGTCCGTCGATCTCGGCGTTCAGCAGCGGGTAAGCCTTCAATGCGCCGACGACCGCCTTGGTGAAGAACGACATGAAGCCGAGGCCCACATCATGCTTTTCCTTGAAGGCGTCTTTGCGCCGCTTGCGGATATCGAGAATCGCGGTCATGTCGACTTCGTTGAACGTCGTCAGCATGGCTGCCGTCTGCTGCGCCTCCACCAGGCGGGTCGCGATCGTCTGGCGGCGGCGGGACATGCGCTGGCGCTCGATCGGCTTGGCCGGGTCGGCCGCCGCACCGGAGGCCGGTGCCGCAGGCTTCGCCGGCGCTGTTGAAGCCTCTGCTGGCGCTGCCGCCGGACGGGCTGCGTTCGCCTGCACATCATCATGCTGGATGCGGCCGATCGGGTCGCGCGCAGAGACGCCGTTCAGGTCGATGCCCTTCTCTCTCGCCAGCTTGCGCGCCGCCGGAGAGGCGTAGTATGCGCCGCTGTCCGCAGCAGGCGCAGGCACTGAGGCGGGCGCTGGCGGCGCTGCCGGAGCTGCTGTCGGAGCGCTCTCCTTCTCGGCGGCAATCGCTTCCGCTGCAGCTGCCGGAGCCGCTGGAGCCGCTGGAGCGCTTGCTCCCGCCCCGGAGCCGATGACGGCGATCACTTCGCCGACAGCGACATTCTCGCCTTCCCCTCTCAGGATCGATTCAATGACTCCGCTCTCTTCGGCACTGATTTCCAGATTGACTTTATCGGTTTCCAACTCGGCGAGCAGATCCCCTTGACCTACTGTATCGCCTACTTTGACAAGCCATTTATGCAAGGTTCCTTCCGATATCGATTCTCCAAGATCAGGCACTTTGATTTCAGCCACGACCGTAACCTCCCAGGTTAATTAGTTTTTGTCGAGCGATGCAATGATTCCGTAATGATTTGCCGTTGTTCGAAGCTATGGACATCCGCATACCCGCTCGCCGGGCTGGAATGCTCCGGACGTCCGATATAATGGACAGGCACCTTCTTCGGAGCCACTTCGCGAATCCGCGGCTCCATGTACGTCCAGGCGCCCATATTTTTCGGTTCTTCCTGTACCCAGACGATCTCCTTCAGAGCCGGATAGCGTCCGATAATCGCCGCAATCTCTTCCTGCGGGAATGGATAGAGCTGTTCGACCCGGATCATATGCAGCCAGGAGTGATCCCGATCCGATGTCTCCAGTTCGGTCTGCAGATCGATCGCCATCTTGCCGGTAGCGAGAAGGAGGCGCTCGACCTTCTTCGGCTGCTCGCCTTCCACGGCTTCATCCCATACCGGGTGGAAGTGCCCTTCGCTGAGCTCGCGGCCCGGCGAGGCGCTCCGCTGGTTGCGCAGCAGGCTCTTCGGCGCCATGACGATGAGCGGACGCGCTTCATCGGTTCCGCCGATTGCGGCCTGACGGCGCAGCAGATGGAAGTATTGCGCCGCGCTGGTCAGATTGGCAACCGTCCAGTTATGCTCTGCGGACGATTGCAGGAACCGCTCCAGACGGGCGCTGGAATGCTCCGGCCCTTGGCCTTCGAAGCCATGCGGCAGCAGGACGACGAGATTGGACTTCTGGTTCCATTTCGCCCGGCCGGCAGCGATGAACTGGTCGAAAATGACTTGCGCCGCATTGGCGAAGTCGCCGTATTGCGCTTCCCAGATAACGAGCGTCTCTGGCGCGAATACGTTATACCCGTATTCATATCCGAGTACAGATGCCTCGGACAGCGGGCTGTTATAGATAGCGAAGGAGGCCTTCGCCTGCGGTATCCGGTGGAGCGGCGAGAACGTGTCGCCCGTCTTATAGTCATGCAGCACGAGGTGGCGCTGCGAGAAGGTGCCCCGCTCAGAATCTTGCCCGGTGATGCGGATGGGCTGCCCTTCCGCCAGGATCGTCGCGAACGCCAGCGTCTCGGCGAGCGCCCAGTCGACCTTCTCGCCCTCATCGAGCGCATTGGCCCGGCGCTGCAAAATGCGCTGCAGCTTCGGATAGACCTGGAAGCCCTCCGGGACCTCGAGCAGCTCGCGGTTGATCTCCCGCAGCTGCTCGATCGGCACGGCCGTGCCGTTGCCGGACAAGCGGCTTGGCGGCTCGCCCGTGTTGTGGCGGTACGCCCGGTCGGTCGTCTCCTTCATCTTGTCATACGCTTGCTGCAGGACAGCTTCGGCATCCTTCTTCATCTGGCCGATCTGCGAGTCGTCCACCAAGCCTTCCTGCTTCAACCGCTCGCCGTAAATGACATACGCGGTCGGATGCTGGTTGACCTTGCTGTACACGAACGGCGACGTGCCTTCCGGATCGTCCATCTCGTTGTGGCCGTGGCGGCGGTAGCCGATCAGATCGATCAGGAAATCCTTCTTGAACACGCTCCGGTATTCGACCGCCATGCGAACGGCCGCGATGCAAGCATCCGGATCGTCTGCATTCACGTGCACGATCGGAATCTCGAAGCCTTTGGCCAGGTCGCTCGCATAATGTGTCGAGCGGGAGTCTTCGCTCTTCGTCGTGAACCCGATGCGGTTATTGACGATAATGTGCAGCGTGCCTCCGTTCTGGAAGCCGCGCAGCTTGTTGAAGTTCAGCGTCTCGGAGACGATGCCTTCCCCGGGGAAGGCGGCGTCGCCGTGCATGAGCACCGCCGCGGCATTTCCGGTATCCTGGAGCGGATAGCCCGGCTGGCTGCGGTCATCCTGAGCGGCGCGGGAGAAGCCCTCCACGACCGGATTGACGTATTCCAGATGGCTCGGGTTGTTCGCGAGCGTAACCTTGGTCCGCACGGAATTGCCTTCGGTTACGGAGCGGTCGGCGCCCAGATGATACTTCACGTCGCCGGTCCAGCCGTAGTTGATGCCCATCGAGCCTTCCGACGGGAACAGATCCTTGTTCGGAGAGTGATGGAACTCCGAGAAAATCTTGCCGTACGGCTTCCCAAGCACGTGTGCGAGCACGTTTAACCGGCCTCTATGGGCCATGCCCATGAGGATATGCTGAGTGCCGTTGGCCGCGGAGGTGCGGACGAGTTCGTCTAGCATCGGCACGAGAACATCAGTGCCTTCAATCGAGAAGCGCTTCTGCCCGACGAAAGTGCGGTGCAGGAACGTCTCGAACTGTTCCACCTCGATCAGTCGTTTTAAGAGAGCGACGCGTTCGGCTGAAGTAAGCGGCTCTGGTGAGTTGAGGCATTCCGTATGTCTGCGCAGCCACTTCAATTCTTCCTCGTCATGCACATGTCTGAATTCGTACGCGATGGATCGGGTGTACACCGCCCGCAAATGCTCAATCGCATCCCAGCAGGTATGGACGCCGGCAGGCGCCTCCTTCAACACGATCGAGGCAGGCAGAACTTCCAGATCCGCACGGGTCAGGCCGTAGGCCTCCGGCTCGAAGCGGCGGGTATCCACGGGCGGATTAATGCCCAATGGATCGATATCGGCCGCCAGATGGCCGAAGGTGCGGATAATGCCGGCCAGCTTGACGGCGGAGACGACTTTATTTAACCCGTCTCCGTCCAGCGAGACCGGAGCAGCTGCTCCATCTGCTAGGGAACCGATTGAAGCAGGCGGCGGCCCGAAGCGGGCGAACAGGTCCCGGTAATTCGCTTCGACGGATTCGGGATCGTTAACGTATTGCTCGTACTGTTCCTGGATGTACCCGAGATTGGGTCCATAGTAATCCTTCCATACCCTTTCCTTCTCAGTAACTTCTGCAGCCGACATGAATGCTAGACCTCCTTACGGATTATGCCAAATCTATGAGTATATCCAAAATGACATACCCAATGTTTGCGTTTACACTTAGTGTACCACTTGTTCGCCAGAAATTAAAATAAAATGGACGTTTTTAAGAGAAGAAAATGTGGAATTTATCATGGTAAATGTTCGTAACCTGTTTTCTCAGTCCATTCTCATAGAAACGATTGTTCGTCGTACATTATTATACAATTTCATGCAGAAAATAGAAATCTAAAAGAGAGATTCAATTCCCTCTGCCGATCTCTTCGACTATAATAGTGATATCGGTAATATCACAACAGATTTCCAGACAACCTGGCATGCGGCGGGAATGGTTTCCCGGTATCCGAAGCATCACCCAATCTATGAGAAGACAGGGGACGAAGAGGATGAAGCTGGAGGCGGGAAGTTAGGTACGGAAGATGGAAGGTGCAGGTGAGATCCTGCGTTAATGAGGCGGTTAGAAAACCCCTGTTTTTTACGAATGGGTGGAGATTGTCCATTCCCCTACTCAAAACTTGGCACTCAGAATATTTTCTACTGAGAGACGAGCTCCACAAAATGAAGTGGTGAAAATTCCCATAGGCTTTTCAACGGCCTGATTTTACGGGATCCAAGAGTCCGCGTCGGATCCGGGGGGCATCATCGCCTTCAGGAGGCATCATTGCCTCCTGGGGCTAGAACGTGTGGAGGGAATTGCTGCTATTTTACAGGAATTTCGGCTCAATGAGTCACATCCCGAGGAATTGCTGCAAATCTACATCATTTTAGGCCCTTTTGCTTCAAGCCGAAGCGGAACGGGTGAAATTCCTGCAGTTTTGCAGGATTCCCCTTCTGGGAAAGTTGTCCATATCGAATTGCTGTAATTGCGCAGGATTTTGCTTACCGAATAGGCGTGTCTGTAGAAATCGTGCAGTTTTGCAAATTTTGCTTACCGAATAGGTGTGTCCAGGGAAATGGTACAGTTTTCAGGCCGTTGGAAATCCCCTGTTTTTACGAATGGGTGGAGATTTTCCATTCTCCTACTCAAAACTTGGCACCCATAGCGTTTTAAATCGATTTTTTCTACGGAGAGACGAGATCCACCACACAAAAAATGAAGTGCCACAAAATCCCTCGGACTTTCTCAACAGCCTATTTATGCAGGAATTCCTGTATCGAAGTAAGCGTCATAAGGGAATACTGCATTCCTGCAGTTTTTCGGCCACTGAAGCTTTAAGAATAAGGGGGTCCTCGTTGTAGCGAAAAACTACGGTTGGGTCTCCTTTTTTCCTTCTTGGTCCAACGAGTCATTTTTTTCTAAATAAATTAGTGAAAAATTTCACGATGGATGGGTTTTTCGCTCTCCTTTTTGTTAGAATATAAGGAACATTGGATCCGATGAGGTGATGAGATGAAAACGGTCATGATTCAACAGCTTGTGGAGAAGTTCAAGCTTGAAGTGCTGACGGGCGAGAACCGCCTGAACCGCACCATTTCCAATACACGCGTGCACCGTCCGGGACTTGAATTCGCCGGGTACTATGAATTTTTCCCGCAGGAACGCATTCAAGTGCTTGGACTGAAGGAGATCGGGTACCTTCATACATTGACCGAGGAAGAGCGCGACGCCCGGATCAAAAACGTCGTGAAATACCATCCCCCTTGCTTTGTCGTTACTCGGGATCAGGAAGGGCTCACGTACTTGATCGATCATTGCCGGCGGGAAGACATTCCGCTGCTGCGCACCTCCATGACGACATCGAAGTTCATCGGACTGGTTGATTCTTATGTGACGAAAATGCTGGCGCCCGAGATTCAGGTGCACGGCGTATGCATGAACGTGGCGGGCATCGGCATCCTGCTGCGCGGCAAGTCGGGCATCGGCAAGAGCGAGACGGCGCTGACGCTTATCCGCCGGGGGCATCGCCTCGTCTCGGATGACGCGGTCGTCCTGCGCAAGATGAACCCGGAGACGCTGATCGGCTCCCATGACGGCAAGACGCGTGAATTTCTCGCTTTGCGCAGCATCGGACTTATTAACGTGGCCCGCATCTACGGACGCAGCGCCTTTCAGGAAGAGACCCGCATCGTGCTTGATATCGAGCTGACGAAATGGAAGGACAACGAGCTGAACAACGAACTGGAGCTGGAGCCCCGGTTCACGGAATATATGGACGTCAAGGTTCCGACGGTCCAGATTCAGCTTCAGCCCGGACGGGATGTCGCCAGCCTCGTCGAGGCGGCGGCCAACAACTATTATTTGCAGCAGCAGGGATATAGCGCCGCGGAGGAATTCATCTCGAGGCTGAATATGTAAGTGGGATACGAAGAGGGGGCTGTCCCATAAGTAGTTTTTACCTACATTGAGACGGCCCCCATGACCCTACCCTGCTTCTCATAACTCGACTTGCCGACAAAACTGCGAAAATACAGTTTTCCCTTGTGACGTATACTCCGTTAACGAAATTCCTGCAAAACAACATGAATTTCAGTCCTGTCATTGGAGTGGAAGCGAAAATCGGCAAAAAGGATGCACTTTTCAGGCCGTTGGAAAACCCCTGTTTTTTACGAATGGGCGGAGATGTCCATTTACACAATCAAAACTTGGTACTCAGAATATTTTCTACTGAGAGACGATCTCCACTATATAAAAAATGAAGTGGCGAAAACTCCCATATACTTCTCAACGGCCTGATTTTACGGGATCCAAGAGACCGCGTCGGAGCCTTGGGGGGCATCATCGCCTTCAAGATGCATCATCGCCTTCTGGAGGCATCGTTGCCTCCTGGGGCTTGAACGTGTGGTGGGAATTACTGCTATTTTACAGGAATTTCGGCTCAATGAGTTCCACATCCCGAGGAATTGCTGCAAATCTACATCATTTTAGGCCCTTTTGCTTCAAGCCGAAGCGAAACGGCTGAAATTCCTGCCGTTTTGCAGGATTCCCTTTCTGGTCAAGTCGTCCATATCGAATTGCTGTATTGACGCAGGATTTTGCTTACCGAATAGGCGCGTCTGGAGAAATCGTGCAGTTTTTGCGGATTTCGCCTACCGGATAGAAGTGTCTAGGGAAATGGTGCAGTTTCCAGGCCGTTGGAAAACCCCTGTTTTTTACGAATGGGTGGAGATTGTCCATTTTCCTACTCACAACTTGGACCCATAGCGTTTTAAATCGATTTTTTCTACTGAGAAACGAGATCCACCACATAAAAAATGAAGTGTCACAAAATCCCTTGGGCTTTCTCAACAGCCTGGCTTTTGCAGGAACTGCCTTAGGTAGCGGCTGAAATAGCATAAATTCCTGTACAAATGCAGGATTCGCCGCTAGTCCCGCCACCGCCATTCCCCCTCTACATGCTCTGTTGTCCATTCTTGCCCGGCATCATGCTTCAATCCCTATGGGACAGTCCCTTCCTTCTATGCAGTTCACGGCAGCAATGCGCTTCACCCGCAACGCTTAGCCGTTCATATGCGGCGAATCTAGGCAGAGCTGCATCGGCCCGGACGCCGTTAGCGGGAGCGGGGGCTCTTCCTCGGATGAAGGAAGAGCCGCAGGCATTCCCTCGCTCCGAGGAGGGCGACCGCCGTGAACAGGAGCGCCCACAAGGCGGCCGGAACCGGGGTCAGCCGCGCCAGATTGGCGGCATCCCCGGCCTGGCCCGGATTCTGCACGGCCAGGATGAGCAAGAATACGGGGCCCAGGACCGATTCCACCAGGGCGATGAAGGCGACCAGCAAGTAATAGCCTTGCCGCAGCCATGGCCATGGGCAGAAGCAGATCGCGGCGGTCAAGAGCAGGAAGCCGATGCACCACATGACGCCGTAGCCGTTACGCACGAAGAAGAGCAGGCTAATGGCCGTGAGGATAAGAACAGCCATTAATCCGGTCTGCTGCTTCCCGCGGGAATGTCCGTAGAACAGCAGGACAGCGAACACCGTAGAGACGATATAGCCGGCGAGCGCGATAAGAATGAAGCGCCACGAATGGGCTGCCGCGGAAGAGTACGTGACTCCGCTATGATCGGCGAATAAATGAATATACAATACTTTGCCGGACACGAGCAGGGTGACGATCGCGTGACCGAACTCATGCACGAGCGTATCTACATTGCGAAAGAAAGAAGAAAACGGAATGACCCGCGTCAAGACGGCGGCCACCACCAGAAATACGACGGTTTTTCCCCAATGCTTCATCGTCGCTCCCCCATTTGGCTTCAGGTCAACCCGGGGTGCGGGAAGCGCGGCGGTTGTAGTGCCGCTTCTCCTCCATATCACCGGATTATCTTATCCATTATATCGTGATCCGGCCGGAGATTCCCATCCTATTCTTCACTCGCTTCCTGCAATCTTGAATTCCTAGCGACTGCCCCTTGTCCGGCCAGACCGTGCGAACAGGCCCTCCGGTTAGATGACCCGGCGCATCGACAGGCGCACGGAGCCCCAATGTCCACCGTCCATATCACTGATTTGGACGCCCGGGTCGCCCCATGTATGAATGAACTTTCCATCGCCGATATAGATGCCGACATGTCCCGGAATCCGGTCATTCTCGAACCGTCCGGGAACGGTGAAGAAGACCAGATCTCCCGGCATGAGCTTATCCCGGGTGACGGCGGAGCCCTGCTTGGCCTGATCCTGAGCCACGCGCGGAAGCTTGATTCCGTAATGCCCGAACACATGCTGGGTGAAGGAGGAGCAGTCGAACTTCTTCGATTCTTCATAAGGAGCGGTACCGAATTGGTACGGGACCCCCAGGAACGATTTCGCGTATTGAATCAAGGCCTGGGCATCCACCCCCGTGCCGGTCATGCGGAGCCCGCGCGCCGAGATGCCGCCGTCGGGCGGCGTCTGCCCTGCATCCGGATCGCCCCGATATCAATGGTCTGCCGTTCCGGATTCCATTGCACCGGAGCCTGGAGCAGCAGGGACAGGGATTCGACGGTGGCGAACGGCGCTCCCTTGAGCCGGACGGGGGCTTGCGGCAGCGTGATCGGCTGGCCGGAAGCAAGCGCTTCGGGGCGTCCCGGATACAGCTCATAGATCACGTCGGTATAGCCGATGCGCACGACCTGGTCGCGATCCTCCATTCGCAATCCGAGCGCATGCGCGGCTTCGCGCAGCGGAATCAGCCGGCTGCCTCTCGCATCGATATGCGATCCGTCCAGCAGCGCCGTGCTTGTCGGACTGGGCGGTTCAATCGGATTCGGCTTGGCGCAGGATGCCGTGATCCCTAGCAATGATGCGGCGCAGCACAGCAGCCAAAAACGAACGCCGGAGTAACCCATGGCGAATTCACCTCATTCGTTTTGATAAAATATAAGAAGCACCCGATTCGGTCTATACTTGGCTTATATTTCTCGCAGCAGCGCTTGCCCCTCTTCGAAAGAGGCGAAGACGCTTCTACTTGCAGTGTGCGCCGGGAGCGGGCTGGTTATGTATGACAGCGCGCCGAAGTCAGCGTCCCGTCGCTTCGATCCAGCGGAACATTCGCTGCACGGCTGCGCAGTGCTTCTCGGGCGGGAATAAATGACCTTCCCCGGCATAAGTATGCAGTTCCGTCTCCTTGCCGAGCGATGCCAGCCTGTCCCGCATCCGGACAGCATGGGCATAAGGAACCTGCTCATCCTCCGTCCCGTGGATAAGCAGGACGGGACAGCTGATCTGCTCCGCCAGATGGATCGGAGAGCGAAGGCGGAACGCCGCTTCCTGCCGGGCAGGCGTTCCTCCGATAACGCGCTTGAGCATGCGCCGCAGGTCGATGCGTTCCTCGTACGTCTGGGCCAGATCCGATACGCCGCTCCAGAGGATGAGGCGATGGATGCCGGGGGCGCCTGCCGCCGTTCTAGCCGCGTTGATGGCCCCGCGGGAGAAGCCCATGACGGAGATTCGCCGCGCATCGACGAACGGCAGTTGGACGAGCATGCGCCAGGCGGCGCGTACATCCTCCGTGTCGGAGCCGCCGAATTCATCCCGGCCTTCGCCCCCTTCATTGCCGCGGTAGCACGGGGCGAAGACGATATATCCATGGCTGGAGAACTGCTCCAGCCAATGCGTCCGCACGCGGCCGAACTTGCCCATTCCGCCGCGGCAATAGAGAAGGACTGGCCAACTGCCCGCCGACATGTCCCGGCGTTCCGGCGGCCAGCCGCAGGCCGCTTCCGCCGGGCGCGGAAGCTCCGGGCACGCATAGTGGCCGCGAAGCCAGAGCCCCAGCCGCTCCGGATCCAAGCGGTATCCGGGCGGCAGGCTCAAATATCCGGTGACCTTGTGCTCCCCGGAGAGGTAGGTAAGATGGAGCAGCATGGGCGAATCCTCCGGTTCTTGTCCTTGGACATGTATTTTCTATATAGTGTGTCTATCGTCTCATATATTTCTTGCATCATGCAGCCGGATTGGCCGCGTTTTATTTAATGCCATTCATAGGTATTATAATCATAGGATTGACCTGGGAACCAGCAATCGGTCGTTGCTGTCATTTACTATTAATCCCATTAATTTTTTTAATTTCCATATTCGGATCAAGAACAGGAGGCGGTATTTATGAATCCGATACCCGATCATCTCGCCTGGGGGCTGGATGTGCTGTTCGTCGGCTTCAATCCAAGCCCGCGCTCGGGGGAGACGGGCCATCATTACGCCAATCCGCGCAACCGCTTCTGGACGATCCTGCACCGGGCCGGCTTGACCCCGAGGTTGTACCGGGCCGAGGAGGACGGAGAACTGCTTAAGCTGGGCTACGGCTTCACCAACATTGTCGCCCGGCCGACTCCGACGGCAGCGGACATCACGGCGGCCGAATATGCAGAGGGGCGCAACCTGCTTCGCCGCAAAATCGAGACGTACCGTCCGCAGACCGTATGCTTCGTCGGCAAGGGCGTCTATGAAGCTTACAGCGGACGGAGAGGCGTGGAATGGGGATTCCAGGACGAGCCGGTCGTAGAAGGCGTGCGCGATTTCGTGGCGCCGTCATCCAGCGGTCTTGTGCGGATGAAGCTGGAGGAGATCGTTAGCATCTATGCGCAGTTGGCCCGGCAGCAAGATGGGGAGTGAATCGCCGCAGGAGCTCTGGGCGGAATGCCCAGAGGGCTGAATTTTCGAGCATGACGGAGGATAACTGTAAGCGGAAGCGCTCAGGCTCCAAGCAGCGCACTCCGGTCGTGAGAGGCGTGCTGAGGCGTTTTCAGGACGTTTTCAACGACAGGCCCTTATCCGTTATACTTACAGAAGCTGTTTACGCATCGATTAGGAATGCGTAAATCCATTCAAGCAGGGAGTGACGATTTTGAGTAACGAGCATATGTTGGAACGCAAAAATGAATTGCTGCGCCGCAATATTCAACAGTATCTTCTTCTAGAGAATCAGCACGGATTAAGCCAGCAGGAGCAGCATTTTTTGCAGCATCTCATTAAGGAAATGCACCAGAACAATTATGAGATGAACCGTCAATCGTAACCCCCTCCCGCTTATTTGCGGCCCTCGGGCGTGCCATATAGCGAAGAGTCCGGATGCCCGGGCTCTTTTTTTCATGGGAGGATAACATGTACAATAGAGAACATCGGGCTTGAACCGAGTGCAGCAACAGGCAACAACGAAAGGATAGTATGGTCATGCAGGAGAAGGAAGGGTTCTTGGCAAGCAAGCGGCGGGAGGGCATCGTTCTCAATACGGTACAGACAGAGGCGGTCCTTCATACCGACGGGCCAATGCTGCTGCTGGCCTCTCCCGGATCGGGGAAGACGACGACAATCGTGATGAAGATCGGGTACCTGATCGTGGAAAAAAAGGCGGATCCGTCACGCATTAAGGCGATCACCTTCAGCAGAGCGTCTGCGGCAGACATGAGGGAACGGTTCGCGCGGCTCTGTCCTGAGCTGCCGGTCCGCAGGGTCGATTTCTCGACGATTCACAGTCTGGCGTTCGCGGTCACCCGCGAGCATCTCCGGAATGCGCGCACTGATTTCCAGATCATCGAAGGGGATGTCGATCTGGGGAGCCGGGAAGAAGCCCCGATGGGAATGCCGGCTCTTCACAAAAAGCTCATCCTGCGCGAGCTATACAAGTCGATTGCAGGAGAACATATCGCCGATGATCAGATGGATGAATTAACGACCTATATCAGCTTTGTCAAAAATAAATTGCTTCCTTCGGATCAATGGGAGCGCGTCCCTTGCAGCGTGCCGAAGGCGGCGCATATCGCCCGGCAGTACGAGCAATTCAAGCGAACGGGAACGGACAAGCTTCTGCTTGATTACGACGATATGCTGACGGTAGCCTATAAGGCGTTCAGCCGTGACCGGAAGCTGCTGCAGCGGTACCAGTCCCGCTATGATTATATTTTGACCGATGAGAGCCAGGATACGTCGCTCGTGCAGCATGAGATTATCGGCCAGCTTGCCCAGCCGCACCGGAATCTGTGCGTTGTGGCTGACGATGATCAGAGCATTTATACGTGGCGGGCTGCGGAGCCGGATTATTTGCTTCAATTCAAGCAAGTATACCCTGATGCGAAGCTGCTGAAAATGGAGCAGAATTACCGCTCTTCCCGTAATATCGTCGAAGTCGCCAACCGCTTCATCATGCAGAACAAGCAGCGCTATGACAAGCAGATGTTCACGGCCAACCCGCCGCAGCGGCCGATTGCCCTCACGGAGGTCGCCGAATACGAGGATCAGGCCAAAAAAGTGGCGGAGCGCGTGTCCGCCATAGCCAATTTGCGCGATACGGCTGTCCTGTACCGGAACAATTCTTCTTCGATTGCGCTGATGAATGAGTTCGATCGCGCCGGCATCCCGTTTTTTATCCGTGACGGGGACAGCCGATTCTTCTCGCATTGGGTGGTCGAGGATGTGCTGAACTTCATGCGGATGGCGTTTACCGACCGGCGGCCTGATCTTTTGGAAAAAATCCATCTCAAGTTCAATGGCTACATCTCGAAGCAGCAAATGGCGGCATTGAAGGACATTCACAACGGCGAATCGGTCTTCGACAATTTGCTTCGCCATGTGCCGCTGCAGGACTACCAGATCAGTCTGCTGCAGGACGGCAAGGAGACCTTCGCCGGGCTGAAGGAGATGACCCCGCAAGCGGCTATCCGCGTTATCCGCACGAAGCTGGGCTATGACAAGGCCGTCGAGAAAACATGCGAGCGGCTCGGCTTCCGCAAAGAGTATATCGTCGGCATATTGAACACGCTGGACAATATCGCCGATGGCCTCGCCACACTGCCAGACTTCGCGGCACGTTTGAAGCGGCTGGAGGCGATCATGGACTCCGCCAAGCGGAACCGGGACGCTAACGCGGTCACGTTCGCTACGCTTCACAGCGCGAAGGGTCTGGAGTTCGAGCATGTGTTCATGATCGACCTGGTGGAAGGCATCATTCCTTCGCAGGAGGACATCCGCAGCTACGACAAAGGCGAGACCGCGGAGATGGAGGAAGCGGTCCGGCTATTCTATGTCGGCATGACGCGGGCAAAATCCCAGCTTGAACTGCTGTCCTACCGGGAGCGGGGCGGGGAGAAGGCGAAGCGTTCCCGGTTCGTGTCTTATGTGGAGAAGCTTCAGCCTGCGCCTGCGGCGAGCTCGGCGCAGGCGGTGACTGTGTCCGTACCGCAGGCAGGAGCGGCTTCTATCATCCCGAATGCGGTTCGGACATGGAGCGGGATCGGGGCCGGAACGAAGGTGAAGCATTCCACCTTCGGCCCGGGCGAGATTATCAGCCTGGACGAAGAGGCTGTCGAGATTCAATTCGCGGGCGAGCGGAAGCGGCTGTCCGCTTCCACTTGCTTGAGCCGCGGGCTATTGGCGTTGGCGGAAGAAGCCGTCCCTCCGCGCGGATAATGGGCGAGGCGGCCCGGCGTATCCAGTGCATGCTGAAGGCGGCCCGTGCGCCTCACGTATACTGGAGGGCCGAGCCATTCGTCGGCACAAGCCGAGGGCGCCTTTTCCTCTACGGAAGACATGGTCTAGCTGGACACTGCGTGCGTGCGCCGCTTCCGCCTTACCCCGGCCTGCTCGGCATCCCAGCGGAAGGTCAGTATCGCAATGGTCATGCAGAGCACGGTGAATCCGGCCAGGATGGCGAGCGGCTCCCAGACCAAGGCGGACGCTGTGTCGGCATGAATGGCAGCGCCCATCGCCTTGACGAAGTAGTGGAAGGGCTGGAGCGAGGCGATGATGCGTACCCATTCTGGGGCGCCATCCAGACGAAAGAATGCTTCGCTCGTGAACAGCATCGGGAAGCTCATCAAGTTCGAGATCATGTTGACATTGCCCTCGTCGCGCGACAGATTCGCCGCGATATAACCGATGGCCGTGAAGCACACCGTCCCGACGAGCAGCACGAGGAACATCAGTCCGACACTCGCAACATGCAGCGTAACTCCCAGCATGAGGACGGCCATCGTGATGATGCAGCAGCTGACGACCAGCGTCAGCGCAGTCCGCGCGCCGGTCATGGCCCCGATGAACGCCGCGGTAGAGAACGGGGTGGCGCGCAGCAGCTTATAGATCCCCCGATTGCGGTGGGCCATCACATAGAAGGCCGTGACCATCGTCGCGCCGAACAGCACATTCATCGTGAGTACGCCTGCCAGCAGCCGCCCGGAATAGGCCGCGTCATCGAAATAAATTCCAAGACCCGCCAACAACGCCAGCGGAAAAGCAATGGTCCAAAACAGCGTATGAATATCGCGAAAAATCCCGAAGACCAGTGTCCGGAAAATCGTAATCATCGCTAAAATTTCCTCCTTGAGAGTGGATTCGGGCGGACGGCTCAGTTTTCCGCCAGCCGCAGGTACAGCTCCTCCAGACTGTCCGCCTCGTATGCCGTGAGCAGTTCCTCCGGCGTCCCGGCGGCCTGAATGACGCCCCGGTTCATCATGATGATGCGCGACGCGAGCTTATACACCTCTTCCATATCGTGCGAGGTGAAGACGATAGAGGTACCGCCCTCCGCGAGGGAATGAATTAATTCCCGAATGTCGCGCCGTGCGCGCGGGTCGAGCGCCGCCGTCGGCTCATCGAGGAACAGGAGCGCCGGATGGTGCACAAGCGCCATGGCGATGGCGAGCCGCTTCTGTTGGCCGCCGGACAGACGTGCCGCATCGGTTCGGGCGGCCTCGCCAAGTCCGCAGCGCCGCAGATGCTCCATCAGAATGCGGTCGGGCATCCGGCAGCCATAAAAAGCGGCGAACATACGCAAATTTTCCAAAGCGTTAAAACCGGGAAAGAACGGAGTCGACTGCAGCTGCAGCCCAATATGGCGATAGGGATCTGCGGTCCAATAGCTGATCTGTCCCTGATCCGGCCGCCGCAGGCCAAGCAGCAAATCAAGCGTTGTCGATTTCCCGGCTCCATTCGCTCCAATGATGGCAAGCACCTCCCCCTGCCGAATCGTCACGTCCACGCCGTTCACTACAGTACGGCGTCCGAACGCTTTGACGAGCCCCGCCGCTTCGATTAAGACGTTTGCTTGCATGGTCATGAACTGCTCATCTCCTTTTTTATTTAGCCAATGTTTTATATCCAATATTGGATATATTCGTGAAAGGAAAGCCGCTCGTTCCGGAATACGGATGATACGGCAAGGCTATGGCAAGAAGATTTCTCCCTGTTACTGCTGCATCAGTGCGATGACTTTGCGGAGATAGGCGATATCCAGCTCCAGCAGTGCGATCGCATTGTCGAACGAAGCTTCCGCGATAGGGGGGAGCCCGTATTGACGCTTAATCTCCTTCCCTAGCTTCCACTGCTCCAGCGTTGCCTCCAGTTCCTTCACATTCTGCTCCAGCAGCGGCTTCGCTTCTTCCCGGGGAATCTCGTCAATCCAGGTCAGTCCGAGCACGAAATCAGACTTAACCGAATGGGGCGCAAGAGTCAGCGATTCCCGCACCTTCTCTTTGAAGTACCGCTCGCCCTGTTCCGTGATGGCATAAATTTTGCGCAGGCGGGCTCCGGTCCGTTCCTCCGCCTCCGTCCGAATCAGCCCTTCTTTCTCCATCTTGTTCAAGGAGTAATAGATCGAGCCGGACAACACATTTGTCCACACATCGACGCGACTGGTCTGGATCGTCTGTTGAATTTCATAACCGTGCATCGGCCGCTGGCGCAGTAAGGAGAGAATAATCAAGTCGGTCACAATGCGTGAGCTCCCTTCCAATTGTGCAATAAATAATGATTGGTTTGATACAACATTGGATACCCAACATTGGCTATTTGGTCGATACCTGAATTATAGGGCGCGGGATGACTGTTGTCAATCCGCTTTCTGTTGTCCAATATCCCAACCGCTCAGGGATGCGTTCCCGGAAGAGCATTTTTCGTGTCGATAACCCCCATTAATTTCCCCCCCTCTCGCAAAACGCAGATTACGTCACTTAGGTATCGCATGAGTGTGATAAGCAGCCTCTCGTCTCATCTATCTGTAACATTATATTCCTGTCTGCGCTCCCTGCTCCATTTTTCTAATATAGTGTGCCATCTCATTTCGGGCTGCTGTCAGTACCGAGCGGTATTTTATAACGTTAATCTTGTGCATCATTAATGAAAATTGATCTACGATGTAATCATTTCGAGGCTGAGGTATGGAGATAGGTGGCCCGAGACTGATTAGCTTATGGAGAGCCTGAATCGATGGGAGAGTGCAGATACAGGCTGCGACAGACCGACAGATGCATCAGAATTTTTCACTTTAATCGACCATGCAGGTCCGCAGCATATTAGCAGGTTCTGCCAACTTCCGAACATAGAGGCATGAGGCTGAACCATCTGCCGCTTACACAGTAATGTATAATGAGAAATAGATTTGATGTTCATGGAAAGAGGGATAGCAATGTCACAGGTTGAGACCTACGGATTGTTCATTAACGGCGAGTGGAGGGTGACGGAGCAGACCACACCGCTGTTCGCCCCCTATGATGGGGCGCTGCTGGCCCGAATCAGCCAGGCCGGCGAGGCCGAGCTGGAGGAGGCGATCGCCGGGGCGCAGCGGGCGGCGGTCAAGATGAGGGCGATGCCCGCCCATGCCCGGGCCGATATTTTGCTGAAGGCGGTCGAGCAGATGACCGAACGCAAGGAGGAACTGGCCCGGCAGTTGGCCCAGGAAGCGGGTAAGCCGATTCGGGCTGCGCGAGCCGAGATGGAGCGGACGATTACAACGTACCGGTTCGCGGCGGAAGAGGCGAAGCGTCTCTACGGCGAGACGATCCCGATGGATGCGGCGCCGGGCGGGGAAGGCCGGTTCGGCTTCGCAATGCGCGAACCGCTCGGTGTCGTCGCCGCGATTACGCCGTTCAATTTCCCGGCGAACCTGGTGGCGCATAAGCTCGGCCCGGCCCTGGCTGCCGGCAATGCCGTCGTGTTGAAGCCGGCCTCCCAGACGCCGCTTAGCGCGCTCGTATTGGGCGATATTTTCCGCCAGGCCGGCCTGCCCGGCGGGGCGCTGCAGATCGTGACGGGCAGCGGCCGCGTGATCGGCGACCGTGTCGTCGCGGACGAGCGCGTGCGCAAGATTACGTTCACGGGCAGCGAGGAGGTCGGGGCCCGCTTGAAGGCGAAGGCCGGGCTGCGCAAGACGACGCTGGAGCTCGGCTCGAATTCGGCGCTGATCGTCGAGCCCGGGGTGCCGCTGGAGTCGATTATTCCACGCTGCGTGGAGGGGGCCTTCGCCTACGCCGGACAAGTGTGCATCTCTATTCAGCGCATCTATGTGCACGAGTCGATCTGCCACGAGTTCACCGCGCGGTTCGTGGCGCGGACACAGCAGCTTCGTGCCGGCGATCCGCTGGATGAGGCCACCGACATCAGCGCTATGATTTCCGAGGGCGAAGCGGAGCGCATCGAGGCGTGGGTGAACGCGGCCGTGGCGCAGGGGGCTGAGATCGCCTGCGGCGGCCGCCGCGAGGGAGGCTATTTCATGCCGACGGTGCTGCTCGGCGTGACGCCGAATATGGACGTCTCGTGCCGCGAGACATTCGCGCCCGTCGTGTCCATTGTCCCTTACGCCTCGCTCGATGAGGCGATTGCGCTGGCGAACCGCTCTGACTTCGGCCTGAACGCCGGAATTTATACGGCAAATCTGGCGGATGCGATGAGAGCGGCCCAGCAGCTTGAGGCAGGCGGCGTTATCATCAACGACATCCCGACCTTCCGCACCGATCATATGCCGTATGGCGGCGTCAAGAATAGCGGCTACGGCCGGGAAGGCGTCAAGTACGCGATTCAGGACATGACGGAATTGAAATTCGTGTGCGTAAACACTTTTCCGTCGGTTTGACGCTTGTCACGGATTTGTGAATATCTTGGTCCGGGACGGAAATGTATAATGAAGGTATCGACAGGAGTCAGGGGGGCTTATTCGAATGATGAGAACAATAGTTGACGTTGCAGCCCGTATCGGCGTGCCGGCAGAGCAGCTTGAGCTCTACGGCAAGTATAAGGCGAAGCTGGGCCAGGAAGTATGGGAGGCGAATGCGCATCGGCCTGACGGCAAGCTGATTCTCGTCTCGGCGATGAATCCGACGCCGGCGGGAGAAGGGAAGACGCTGACGACGATCGGGCTGACGCAGGGGCTGAACCGCATCGGCCGGCAGGCGGTGGCAGCGCTGCGCGAGCCGTCGCTAGGGCCTTGCATGGGAATGAAGGGCGGCGCGACCGGCAGCGGACGCGCGCAGATTGTGCCGGCGGAGGACATCAATCTTCATTTTACCGGAGATATTCACGCGATTACGTCGGCGCATAATCTTTTGGCCGCCATGATCGACAATCATCTGTATCAGGGCAACGCGCTCGGCATCCAGCCGGAACGCATCGTCTGGAAGCGGGCTGTCGATATGAACGACCGCGCGCTGCGGCATATCGTCGTCGGGCTGGGCGACGGCAACGGCGCCGTGCGGGAAGACGGCTTCATGATTACGACGGCTTCGGAGATTATGGCCGCGCTCTGTCTGTCCGAGGATATGGACGACCTGCGGACGCGGCTCGGCCGGATGGTGGTCGCCTATACCTATGAGGGCGAGCCGGTAACCGCATCGCAACTGCAAGCTGTCGAGGCGATGTGCGTGCTGCTGAAGGACGCCATCTACCCGAACCTGGTCCAGACCGTGGAAGGGGATCCGGTATTGGTGCATGGCGGTCCGTTCGCGAACATTGCGCACGGCTGCAGCAGCGTGCGGGCGACGCGCTATGCGCTGAAGCTGGCCGACTATGTCGTGACCGAGGCCGGGTTCGGCGCCGATCTGGGCGCGGAGAAGTTCATGGATATCAAATGCCGCCAGAGCGGACTGGCGCCGTCGGTTGTCGTCCTGGTTGCGACTGTGCGCGCCCTGAAGTATAATGGCGGCTTGGCGAAGGATCAGTTGGAGCAGGAGTCTCCGGAGGCGCTCGCGGCCGGATTTGCTAATCTCCGCCGCCACGTGGAGAATATGCGGAGCTTCGGCGTGCCGGTTGTCGTCGCGGTGAACCGGTTCGCGGCCGATACGGAGAAGGAGCTGGAGGCCGTTCAGCGGATGTGCAGCGAGATTGGAACGGAGGCGATTCTGTCCGAAGCATGGGCGAAGGGCGGAGAAGGCGCAGCGGCGCTGGCGGAAGCCGTCGTGCGGCTGGCCGACGCGCAGGAAGAGGGCCGGTTCCGGCTGCTGTACGAGGATGAGCTGCCGATCGAAGAGAAGATCGAAGCGATCGTCACCCGCATTTACCGTGGAGCGGAGATAGCCTACAGCCCCGCCGCCAAGCGGGCGCTGCGAGAGCTGAAGCGGTTCGATACGGCAAAGCTCCCGGTCTGCATGGCGAAGACGCCGTATTCGTTCAGCGATCGGCCGGGTCTCCTCGGCGCCCCGGAAGGGTTCACGCTGGAGGTGCGCGATATCCGCTGGTCCGCGGGTGCAGGCTTCATCGTCGTGCATACCGGCCAGGTGCTGACGATGCCGGGCTTGCCGAAGCATCCGGCTGCGGAGAGGATCCGCCTCGATGAGGAGCAGGGCGTCGTCGGACTGAGCGGACAATAGATTGGCAAGTCATCGCAAAAAGGATACAGAATGAAGGCAGGAGCACGAAGGGAGGATGGCGCTATGGCGCTGGCAGAGATTACGGTCATCCCTATCGGGACAGAGTCGACGAGTTTGAGCTCGTACGTCGCCGATATGCAGCGTGCCCTCGAGCAGGTCGACGGAATCGTCTACGAACTGACGGCGATGGGGACGATTATTGAAGGGCCGCTGGATCGATTATTCGAGGCGGTACGCGCATTGCATGAGAGCCCATTCCAGGGCGGGGCTTCCCGGGTGTCGACCGTCGTGAAAATCGACGATCGCCGCGACAAGGCTGGATCAATCGGGCAGAAGCTGGCTTCCGTTCGGGAAAAGCTGGAGCATTAAAAAAGTATCCCTATCCTCTAGCTGCTCCGGCAGCGGCAAGATATGAATCGCCTCCCCGGTCAGTGCGACCGAAGGGAGGCGATTGTGCATTATGTCAGCTATTCAAGATTAAGCAAAAAGACCGGTTCCCCGCCAAGCTCCTTGATGGCTTCCCTCGCTTCCTTCGGAATGTCGGTAATAATGCCGTCTACCCCGAGCGAGTAGAAGTGGGCCGCTCGTTCCGGGTCGTTAATTGTCCACACATAGAGCGGCTTGCCGATCAGCTTGGCGGAGGCGACCAGGCGGGCGGTGACGAAGGCCTCCTCCACGACGAAGAAATCGGCATCGAACCGGTTCAGCGGCGCGAAGGTGGCGTAAATTATATAGCCGGCCTTCAACTCGGGAGCCTTTTCCTTCAACTCTTGAAGCAGATTATACTCGAGACTGGACACGACAACCTCATTCTCGGCCTGATGCCGGCGAATCGTATCGATGAAGCTGGAGACATAGTCCGGCGTCTCATAACCATGTGTCTTCAGCTCGAGGTTGAGGCGGATCCGGCCCTTCATCGCATCCAGCACTTCATCCAGCGAAGGAACACGTCCGGCATATCCGTTCTGGAAGAGCGGAATGTCCTGCAGCTCAGCCAGAGTCAGATCATAGACATTGACATTGTGCCGCGCCAGGCGCTTCAGATTGTGGTCGTGAATGACGGCCAGCTTCCGATCCTGCGTCTGCAAAATGTCCAGTTCAATATAATCGGCCCCGGCCTCGACCGCTCCTTCGAACGCGTCCATCGTATTCTCGACCCCCGTGTTCACATTCCCGCGGTGGGCGATGATGACGAACTTATCTTTCGCTTCGCCCCAGTCGGTCAGCAGCGCCGTGACGCCCCAGCCGATCGCAATGAGCATGAGCAGGCCGAACAGGGCCAGCTTCGGGCGATGCTGTGAGGCGAAGAGACGTCTTCCCGCCCGGGTCGGGCCTCCGGCAATATCCGGCTCGTCCGAATGCAGGGAGATGTGTTTCTTGCCTGCGTACCGGACATAGAGCCGGGTGACGACGGTGATGAACAGGGGCGTCATGACGAGCGTCATCACGTAGACCCCGAAGCTGATGACGCCCCCGACCGTGACGATGGCTGTCTCGGGGAGACTTTCCGGCAGCATGGCAATCGCCGCCGCGATCAGGGCGATGTAGACGGCGATGATCAGCACGAACACGAGCACCCATTCGCCGACAGCCCGGAGAATCGACCATTTGCTCTTCCAGAACAGACGGGCACTCTTCGCGAAGGCACGCCAGAACTGGTTCGAATCCTCCAACACAAGGATGGGCAGCGCATAGATGCAGAGCAAGTTCAGAATGGCGACGATTGTGAAGAACAGGATAAATGCTGCCGTTCCAGTGCTGGTCTTCATCAGTTCTCCCGTAATGAAGTTCGGAATCGAGACGTTCGGCAGCAGCGAGGAGCCGAAGCCCGTATTCAGCAGCGGGAAAAGCAGAAGCAGGTATAGCGCCAGGCCAAATATCCCGATGCGCCACAGCCCAGGAAGGCGGGATAATGCTTTGAGCACGACGGCGCGCAGCCGGACCGTTTTGCCTTGCATCCCATAATAAGCGATATAAATAAGAACGGCGAATTCGGTATAAATCAGCATCATCGCCACCGGAGCGAGCAGGACGAGACTGAGCAATCCGTACCGGCTCAGGACGAAGCGCAGCAGATCATGATTGGCTGCGGCCCCGAAGCCGCCGATCTCCAATATTTTGTTGAAGACGATCGACATGAACGGGATGAATAACCCGATTGTCATTAGCTTATAGAACAGCTCGAAAAGAAGAAAGGGCCGGTAAGCATATTTCCAGACCTGCAGCACCCCGCGAATCATTTGGAACGGACGCCGCGTCCGTAGGTTCAAGGTGTTCATGATGAATATGTTTCCTTTAGATGAGAATTTATCAGAATTCGACGCTATCTGAGGCGCGTCATCCTTCATGCTGTATAACCTATTATAGGAAAATAGCGCCCATGATCCAAATGAATCGGAGAAGCGGAAAATTGGAGCCCCGCATGATGGAAGCGTTAGCCGCTGGATCGCAGCCTCGACTGCAGCAAAAAAGCTACCCTGCGGCAGATGGATTCTGCTGCAAGATAGCTCTTTTCATTCGCTGTTCACTGTGCGATGTATTACACCCAGCCGCGAGCGCGCATAGCTTCAGTAACGCGTTGAAGCGAGATCATGTATGCGGCCGTACGCAGGTCCGTATTGTATTCATTGGCCATGTCGCGTACCGCTTCGTACGACTTGACCATATTCGTCTGCAGCTTGTCGAGGACTTCCTCTTCGCTCCAGTAGTAGTTCATCAAGTTCTGTACCCATTCGAAGTAGGATACGGTTACGCCGCCGGCATTTGCCAAAATATCGGGAATGACGATGCAGCCTTTTTGATTCAGGATGGCGTCCGCCTCCGGTGTCGTCGGGCCGTTCGCTGCTTCCGCGACGATGCGGGCTTTGATACGAGGGGCATTTTCCTTCGTGATGACATTTTCCAATGCTGCCGGAATGAGGATGTCGACGTCTAGTTCAAGGAGTTGCTCGTTCGAAACGTGGAAATCTTGACCGTATTCCAAAATCGTCGCTTCGTCCTTCAACTGCTCGACGCGGTCGAGATCGAGTCCGTTCGGAGCGTAGATTCCACCGCGGGAGTCGCTTACGGCTACGATAGTCGCGCCGAGGTCGGCCAGCAGGCGAGCCGCAATGCGTCCGGCGTTGCCGAAGCCTTGAATGGCGACTGTGGCCTTCTCCATCGGCCGGCCGATGTCTTGAAGCGCCGATTGAATCGTATATACGCAGCCTTGGGCCGTCGCTGCATTCCGTCCTTGGGAGCCTCCGATAATAATCGGTTTGCCTGTAATGACGCCCGGCGTATAATGTCCGCGCAGCTTGCTGTAGGTGTCCATCATCCAGCCCATGATCTGCGGTGTCGTGTATACGTCTGGAGCCGGAATGTCCCGTTCAGGTCCTACAATATCTGAGATGGCTTCCATGAACGCGCGGCTGACCCGTTCAATTTCCCCTTTGCTCATTTGGCGTGGGTCGCAAATGACGCCGCCCTTGCCCCCGCCGTAAGGCAGGCCAACGACGCCGCATTTGAATGTCATCCACATCGATAATGCTTTGACCTCGTCCAGTGTCACGTCCGGATGGAATCGGATGCCGCCTTTTGTTGGTCCAATAGCATCGTTGTGCTGGGAACGATACCCATCAAAAATCCGTACCGTACCATCGTCCATCCGTACAGGGAAGCTCACCGATAAGACCCGTTTCGGTTTTTTCAAAAGTTCAGTAACATGCTCGGGTAACTGTAATTTTGCCGCAGCCGTATCGATTTGCTTTTGTACGATTTCGTACGGGTTTAGCACTTCTGCTTGTTCACGTTGTAACATTTCCAAGGCTCATCACCCATCCTTTCAAGCGTTATAGGAACACTTTTCAAACATTATACTGAGAATGTGCGGATTTTGAAATAGCAAACATTACGAAATTCACAAAATAGTTAAAGATTATATGACGTTTAGTGTAAATTTTCATTACATTAATTTATTCTTTTATGGCTATAAAACCTTTTAATAGAAAATATCTGTCAATTATACGCATGTTTTTCGTCTTCGTGATGTGGACATTTGGGCGATGGCAGAAGTAAGGAAGGGAAAGCTGACGTGGCATAATCCTAATGCCAGCATGTGTTCTCGTTTATTGGGATTTGTCTTTCTCAGGAGGACGTTCGTGTTTTTTGGAAAATGGACGAGAGCCCTCTCTTCACCCGGAGAACCGGCATAACGGAATGCGGAGTGCTGTTCTTCTATCCTAAAATGTGCCCTATTATAATGGAAATGATTTTTTTTATTGTGGTGATTATTTTTTGTTATTCCCCGTCCAAATTATACATCGCTTCTATTATACAGCATGGAATTTCCCCATTATCCCCCCTTTTGTTGCGATCTGGCACAATGCATCTTAAAAAACTCCATTGCTTTGCTCTGATGCAGTATTTAAGCTTGAAAATATAGTATGCAGGATGCGCAAGATTCGATGCCATCCAAGCTGCAGGTGAGGAATCGGGATGCAGCATCTTCGGTTGCCTGCCCGATCGGAAGGGGCTTCAGCATGAGCGGCTATAAACGGATCGGTTCCGCTGATGTAGAAGCCGAGGGCGTATTTGCACGGAACGCATGAGTACTGATGGATGTCGCTCGGCGTCGCCTCCTTTCCGTATCTGGACGCCGCGCCCGCGTACCGTTCGGAGGCGATTTTTCTCGAATCCGGACATTTGCAGGATCCGTTTGTATGGACAGACGGTAAAGGAGGAGATATGATGATTGCCAAGGACATGGACGGGTGGGTATGCAGCGAGAAATACAACGGAATCCGCGCCACGTCCCGGGATGGCCGCAGTTGGTTGCTGGATTGTGCGAAGCATACGTGGAATATGGTCATACCAATCGATGGAGGGATTCGATGAACAGCTCAGTACCGAAGCGAACGATGCAAGACGGAGATGTAGTTCTTTTTCAGGGCGACAGCATCACAGATGCGGGCCGTCAGCGGGAGCTGCCCTCTCATCTGGGCACAGGCTATGCCTTCATGGCGGCCGGTCTGTTCCAGAGCATGTACCCGCAGCTCGATGTCATGTTCCTGAACCGGGGCATTAGCGGGGACCGGGTATGCGATCTGCAGGCACGATGGGAGGAAGACTGCCTGAAGCTGAAGCCGACATGGGTCAGCATTTACATCGGGATTAACGATTGCTGGCGGCGCTATAGCCGTCAGGATGAGACGACGGCCGAGCAATTCGAGTCAGGGTACCGTGATATTATTGAACGGACCTTGAAGGAGCTGGAAGCGCAGCTCGTGCTCATCGAGCCGTTCGTGCTGCCGGTGCCAGCTGATCGGACACAATGGCGGGAGGATCTGGATCCGAAGATTCACATTGTGCGCCGGTTAGCCCGTGAATACGGCGCCTATTATGTGCCGCTGGACGGTCTGTTCGCGCAGGCGGCCGCCCGCCGCGAACCGCAATTCTGGGCACCGGATGGCGTGCATCCGACACCGGCGGGCCACGCGCTGATCGCGAAGGCTTGGCTGGAAGCGGTGGGCGCTCCGGCATTCTAATCGAATGCGTTGCCTAAGGGCTTGTAGGGCCATCCTGTGTCGCCTTTGCGCGGCGCAGGATTTTTTGCGATCCGGGGAGCGGCATAGCACGGCATACTTGTCATTAGATTGGACTTGCGGGGCCGGCTTGGCTTGTGGCAATTGCCGGGTATGCTTGAATTCAGCCCTGTGATGTTGTTATGCTAAAGCCGAAAGGTTCACGAACATAGCGAGGAGGTTCGAATGTGACCCGCATTTTAATTGTGGATGACGATAAGGAGATTGCCGATTTAATTGAAATATATTTAAGGAACGAAGGCTACCAACTGCTCAAGGCGCATGACGGGGTTGAAGCTTTGTCGGTGCTGGAACGGGATCCGGTGGACCTGGTCATTCTGGATATCATGATGCCGAAGCTGGACGGGATGTCCGTCTGTCTGAAGATTCGGGAAAAGCAGGCGACACCGGTTCTCATGCTGAGCGCCAAAGCAGAGGACATGGACAAAATTATGGGACTGATGACCGGCGCGGATGATTATATGGTGAAGCCGTTCAACCCGTTGGAGCTGGTGGCCCGCGTCAAGTCGCTCCTTCGCCGCACGTATCAGTTGAACGCTCATATCCAGGCCGGTTCCGAGCCTGCCGGAGTCATCCGCATTCAGGATCTTGAGATCAACAAGGCGACACATTCCGTTCGGGTGAACGGGCAGCCGATCCATTTGACCTCGATGGAATTCGAAATTCTCTATGTGATGGCTAGCCATCCTGGAAGAGTCTACAGCGCCGAGGAGTTGTACGAACGGGTGTGGCAGGAGAACTTCAACGGTTCCCACAATACAGTAGCGGTTCATATCAGCAAGCTGCGGGATAAGCTGGAGGCCCATGGCGACAAGTATATTCAGACCGTATGGGGAGTAGGGTATAAGATTGAACAAGCATTGGGCTAAAAGTATCCGTTGGAAGCTGCTCTTTAGGTTCGTGCTTACCCTGCTGCTTACCCTTATGAGTCTAGTTTTGCTCATGTTTGCGGCTGGTGTGATTCGGGAGCTGAAGGAGCCTGTTACGTACCGAATCATCAACTTCCTGGCGTTTGAGCTGGGTGTTGTGCCTACGATGGTGATTACGGGCATAATCCTGTTCATCCTCTTCTATGTGCTGCTGAACCGCCAACTTATTGCCAGTCTTGAGCGGATTACAGAGACGGTGCAGCATATTGCCGATGGGGATTTCGATCAGCGGTGCAATATTACGACCGATGACGAGATCGGGCGTCTGGCCAAAAACATTGATAACATGGTCTACCAATTGAAGAACTCTATCGAGGAAGAACGGCTGGCGGAACGGACGAAGAATGAGCTGATTACGAGCGTTTCGCATGATCTGCGGACGCCGCTCACCTCGATTCTCGGCTATTTGGGGCTGGTTGAGCAGGATCGTTATCGCGATGAAGTGGAGCTGCGGCATTATATTCATATTGCATATGAAAAGGCCGAGCGGCTGAATGTCATGATTAACGATCTGTTCGAATATACGCGGATGAACGGCGGCATGACCTTGCGCACCAAGCCGATGAACGTGTCAGAGATGGCCGGCCAGCTGTGCGTGCATTACCGGTACCCGATGGAACAGGCTGGATTAACGCTGCAAATGAGCAGCAATACAGACAAATGCTGGGTTAATGCCGATCCGGACAAACTGGTGCGCGTGTTCGACAATCTGTTGTCCAATGCGACGCATTATGCGTACAGCGGTAGCGTCGTGGAGCTTCATCTCCGTCAAGAGAAAGACAAGGTGGAAATTGTCGTCAAAAATGCGGGTGACCCCATCCCGAGCCACGATCTGCCTCATATCTTCGATCGCTTCTATCGCGTCGAAAAATCACGTTCCGAGAAAACCGGCGGCTCCGGACTCGGCCTTGCGATCGCCAAGACGATTATCGAGCTTCACGGCGGAACCATCCGTGCCGAGAGCTCATCCCAGGCGACGCTGTTCATTATCGAGCTTCCGCGAATCGATCCGCCTGATCCTGCTTATAAGAGTCAAGCAGACGGCGCATCCGGGCAGGGCGCCTCAGCCACTGCGCCCGAATAAGTCGAATAAGATGGTCAAAGCAGTGCCAGGGGCGCTGCTTTTTTGTTGACTTGGCGGCGTTGGTTTGTGGGGTGTGGAGGCGAGGTCTTTGATTCATTGCTGCTGCGCTCTATTGCTTGTACGGCTCTATTGCTTCTACGATTCTATTATTTCTAAGCTTCTATCGCTTCTACGATTCTATTGCTTCTATGGCTCTTTTGATCGGTATCCCCGTCGTTCAGGAAAAGTCGCTTAGGAAAAGCGGAATGATAATAGCACACTAGTATGTCTACGTGCCAAACAGAGAAACAAGGATGCGATACGATTATGATGATGGAAGATAAATAGGAAAAGGGTACACGCCGAATTTGAGCAGGGTAATAGCTTCATTATACGAGAATCCGCATCATGTCAAAATCCCAATACGAAATAAGTTCCGATACTACATCCCATAAATTATTTCCCACCTAAAATATCGACTTCAAATTAGTTACGGCTCATGAGGAACGGTAACTTTAATGATTTATTGGATTCACGAGTGATAAGCAGTATCCGCTTCCCTGCGAATAGATTCACGCAGCCGCCGTATATCGAGAGCGGCCTCGTAATGAGCTTGCCCGCCTCAAATAACGCTCCCGAGCCCCATTTCTGGCACAGCATATCTCAGCCAAATGCCCCCATTCGGCTGCGTGTCGGGCAATTGCATTTTCCCGGTAACAAAATTCATCTAAATAATGCTGCAGGTACTTGCCGCTTATCCCGCGGAACGTATCGCATAGCCAACGCTTTGCTCGCCGGAACACAGTATATAGGGGACTATTGTGCTTGACTCGAAACCGCTGGCGGATAATTGAGATTGCAGCGGTCAGCGCCGATACATGTTGTTCAATAAAGTCATCGCATCCCGAAGGAAGCAGCAGCTTACCGGACATATGCTGCCGGTTGACCAGCTTCATCTTATATTCCTGCTCCTGGCCATCTGGGGCCAGCGAGGCTGCCACGATAAGCGGATGTTCCTGTGCCGTCAGCTCGAAACAGGAATATTGGCGGCTGCTGCCGTAATAGGCGATAAAGCCATGAACGTTATGCTCGAGCTGTTCTTGCTCGTCAACACAACTAATCGCAGTGCGAATCTTATGGAGCATCGCCCATGCCGTCTTGTAGGTAACCTCAATAATAGAGCTCAGCTTGACCGCATTAATACCTTCATCCCGACGAGAGACAAGCCATATCGCGGCTATCCACTTCCGGAGGGAGGTTCTGCTGCCCTCCATGATCGTGCCAGCGGTTAGGGATGTCTGGTGCTGGCAAGCGCTGCATTCGTACAAAGGAAGGCGCCGGGTCCGGATGACATAGGCACGGGTATGCCGGCAGTTCGGGCAGCGGTAGCCATGAGGCCATTTCAGCGCAAACAGGGCAGGAATACATGAGTCTTCTGTAGGGAACCGACCCGCCAACTCCTCCAACGTACCGGCGTTCGTCCAACCAATCATCCGAGCACCCCTCCTATATTACAGATTAAAAACAAACATATGTTCTTATGTCAATCCTACCAAACATATGTTTCCATGTCAAGTGGAGTTTTGGTATGAAAAAATAAAACAAGAACGAGCCTCGTTACATGAAGACCATTGTTTTGAACCTTAATTGCCTGAGTAGTTGGGAGGTTCATCAAAAGCGTGCAAAGAACTTCTGGGACAGTGGGAGTTCATCATAAGGCGTGTAAAAGCCTCCTTGTGTAATTGAGAGAAGCAAAAGGCATTGCAAATCCATTCCTGAATGATCGGGAGACTCTCCGTAAGGCGCTGCCCAAATGCACTCCTGAGCGATTGGGAGAATCGCTGCAAGGCGTTGCCCAATACCTACCTGAATGATTGGGAGGCTCACCGTAAGGCGTTGTTATGCGCTCCTGAGCGATCGGGAAGGCTCACCGTAAGGCGTTGTAATGCGCTCCTGAGTGATCGGGAGATTCACCGTAAGGCGTTGTAAGTGCACTGCTTAGCGTCGGGGAGATTCGGCATAGGGCGTGTGCAAGGGCAACCTGAGTGATTGGGAGACTTGCTGTAAGGGTGCAGAGGTACTCTGCATAGCTAGGAGTAGGAGATTGATTGCCGCGACGGCAAGTGAATGTGAGAAGCGACCCTGAGCCGATGGGAGGGCGAGCAGGAGGGACACAAACACAAAAAGGGGATTGTGCTGTATCGGGAAAAGGGGAACAGGTACAGGTACAGGAACAGGAACAGGTTCCGAGGGGCTTCATATTTTCTTCATAGTTTCTTATGTTTTGTTCATTATTGCTTACAACTATGTTAAGCGAGGTTCTATAGAATGAGGATCATTCTAAGAACGATAATGAGTTGAAGGTGAGATAAATGATGAAACCAGTCGAGAAGAAGCGGTGGGTGTTGTTAGGAGCGGTTTTGGTTGTGGGGGTATGGTTTTGGGCGCAGCCGTCGGCTTTGGGGGTTAAGCAGTTTTTGAAGAGTGCTCTGGCTGAATTGCAGCCGGAAAGGGATAACCGGTTGTTCGCACATTATGACTTGGAAGCAGAGGCGGCGATCGTCATTGATCCGGATACGGGGAAGGTGCTCTTTTTCAAAGATGATCAGGAACGGAAGGCGCCTGCCAGCACGACAAAAATGATGACGGCGCTGCTTGGTCTGGAGCGGAAGCAGGGTAATGAGACGGTGGAAGTGGGTGCGGAGGTCCTTCTTAAAGAACCGGGGGAGAGCACGGCGGGGTTGCAGCCGGGTCAGGAAATTTCCTGGTACCAGCTGATTGAAGCGCTGATGCTGCCATCCGGCAATGATGCGGCGCGCACGATCGCGGTCCAGATTGGACGCCAGGAAAGCGGCGATCCGGATATGAACATTGATGAGGCGATGAAGGTGTTCGTTCGTTTAATGAATGACCGGGCTGAGGAGTTGGGGCTGCGCAATACTCATTTCAACAATCCGCACGGTCTGAATGATCCCGATCATTACAGTTCGGCTTATGATTTGGCAATTATTGCCCAAGAGGCGATGAAGAACAAGCATTTCCGCGCGATTGTTCGCATGACGTATGCGGAGGTGACCCCGGCCTCGGTTGGAGCGCAGGGTGAAGTGTCCGGATTGGTCAACCGCAATCAGCTGCTGCAAAAAGGGAGCGAATATTATTATGAAGGAGCGACTGGGATAAAGACCGGCTTTACGGATGAGGCGGGGTATTGTCTCGTGTCGTCGGCGGTGCGGGATGGCCGCCATCTGATTGCCGTCGTGCTCCATTCGACAAGCGATAAGGTGTGGAAGGACTCGCATAAGCTGCTTGATTTCGGATTCGGTCAACTGGATTGAGGAAAATAATAGACGCCCCCTGCATGACGATTACCGTCGCGCAGGGGGCGTGTTATAGGGGTTACAAAGAAAGCGGCAGAACCATAGGTTCAATTGCATCTTTGCGGTTGCAGTTGGTTATGACTTCGTGATTACTCCACGCGGGAGTTGTTTTTCACGAAATCGATGATTTCGTCTACATAACCGAAGGCAAGTGCGGTTACTGTATCGGCTGCGCCGTAGTAAATCGCAATGCGGCCGGTAGCGGCATCCACGAGCGAAGCGCATGGGAATGCAACGTTCGGAACGTCCCCGACGCATTCGTACAGGGTGGATGGTTGCAGCAGGTATGGCTCGCTGCGGTACAGGACTTTCCAAGGCTGCTCCAAGTCAAGCAGCGCGGCGCCGAATGCGTACACAAAGCCGTTGCAGGAGTTGAGCACGCCGTGGTAGATCATCAGCCAGCCTTCGCTTGTCTCGATTGGGATTGGGCCTGCGCCAATCTTCTTGCTCTGCCATCCGCCCATAGGCGCCATGACATGGCGGTGATGTCCCCAGTGCTCCAGATCCGGGCTCTCGCTGTAAAAAATATCGCCGAATGGAGTATGGCCCGTGTCGGATGGACGGCTCACCATTGCATATTTGCCGTTAATTTTGCGCGGGAACATAACCCCGTTGCGGTTGTAAGGCAAGAATGCATTTTCAAGCTGATGGAATGTCTTGAAATCGTATGTGTAAGCGATACCGATTGTCGGCCCGTGGTAAATGTTGCACCAGGTAACATAGAAGCGGTCTTCGATCCAGCATACGCGCGGATCGTAGCCTTCGATGAAGTTGCCGATCTCTGGATCGTCGCATTGGAACTTGATTGGTTCCGGGTTGATGTCCCAGTTCATACCGTCTTTGCTGAAGCCGGCATGAAGCCGCATGTAACGGCATTTGTCATCGCAGCGGAAGACGCCTGCGAATCCGCCTTCGTAAGGAACGACGGCGCTGTTGAAAATACTATTGGAATTAGGCAGCAAATCACGCGGGATGACCGGGTTGTTGCTATAGCGCCACAATACCTCTTTATGGCCTGCTGGCCGCTCTTCCCACGGCATGTTCGGGATATCCGGACCGAGAATCTTCAATTGGCTCATGATGTGACTCCTCACTTTGCAAATAATGTCATGATGAAATATGGTACAGCGTGGATAGACATGCACCTTCAGGCCGGCGAAGCTCTCCAGCCCCTCCCTTACAGTCTGGGCAGGAAGGACTCATCATAGACCTGGGCGGTCACCACCTGCTGCCGGCGAATGCCGCCGCGCCACAAAAATGGCACAGGACAAGGCGCCTTTTTCCTACATTCAGAGTAATGCAGACTTGGCATAATGTCAAGTTGATGATGTGCATTTTGCATCTAAAATCCTACAAAACCATCCGATTTAACTTACATTTTAAAATGAATGTAAGTTTACATTTTGCTAGACATGCAGCGTGAGGCCCGCGAGCCGATTACTGGAAAGGGCGGACTAACGATTCCCGCCACATCATCTCGACATCGAGCCGGATCATCTCGTTAGGCCGCTTCGGATGGCCCATTCTCCATACGATCTGGTCGCCTGCCCGCATGCCCATTTCCTCCTTAGGAACATGCACGGTCGTCAGAGACGGCTGCACCAGTATCGATTCCGCGATATTGTCGAAGCCGGTCAACGCGATATCTCCCGGGATGCTGAGCCCCGATTCGCGTATGATATTCATCAACTCAATCGCGATCGCGTCGTTCACGCAGACGAAGGCAGTCGGCTTCCGCTTCAGGGCGTGGAAGGCTTCCCGCAGCTCCGCTTCCGTGTAGTAATGGCGCTGCATGCGGTTGATGATGCAGCAGTCCTCATCTGCGTCCATTCCGCGCTCTCTCAAGGCGAGCTGGAAGCCTTCCCAGCGCTCGCGGTAGCTCAGGCATGATCCAATATCCCCCACGAAGCCGATATTCCGATGGCCCTGATCAATAAGCTTGCTTGCCAGCATATGGACGCTGTGCTTGTTGTCAGCCAGCAAAATGTCGCATTTCAAATCGCCGGGCTTATAATCGGCATGGGTGTCGATGAACAGGGATGCCGTTCCCGTAGATGCGATCATCTCATAATATTCGCGGAGGAACGGCCCGATCGTGATGACTCCCGCCGGCTTCTGCTGGTGAAAAAGTCCCGGAAGGAGAAGCTGGCGTTCTTCCTCCATATCGACGATGGTCATCGTCAACGTGCAGCCTGCTTCCTTCAGCGTCGCATTCAGCCCCTTCAGAAAGGACATCCAATAAGGATTGCCCATATAGTCCGAATGGGTCAGCAGTGCAACAAGCCGGTTCTCTGCGGCATAAGCCTCGGAGGTGGTCAGTTCATGATGAATCTTCATATAACCGAGCTCGACTGCCTTCTGCAGGACGCGCCGCTTCGTGTCTTCACGCAGACCGGGGTCGTTGTTCAGCGCCTTGGATACGGTGTTCCGGGACAGGCCCAGGGCGTCGGCGATATGCTGCTGAGTAACTTTTGTTTTATGTGACATGGGTTCATCGCTCCGATTTCGTGGTGGTTGATCCTAGATTCGTGCTGTACAGTGTTTAGTATTAGTATAATTTAACTTTACTTTTTTGACAAATGTAAAGTTGCAAATGATGGGCTATTATCGAAAATGGATCGTCCCGATCGGATAGGCCGAGCGCTTGAAACGGGCAGCGGAAGAAGAGTAAAATAAGCTTTGGACAAGGGTCTATCAGAACATGCATACTGATAGGCCCTTTTTGTATATATTGCGGCATGGAGCCGAACTTCAGCATCAGGAAAGGAGAGAGAGGAGTGCAAGAGTATAAGGGGAGAATGACGAGGGCAAGAAAATTTTTGAATACGCTTTCAGTGCCGGTGAGGCCGTTATTCGTCGGAGGGAAGCTCGCCGTGGCAGCCGGGATATGTTGTTCGTTGGCGCTGTCGCTCGCCGGTTGTCATGCGGCCAACGTGGACTGGATGAAGGCCGAGCGGGATCGAATAGATCCCTCGATCACCATCGTGATGAATAGTCTCGGGATCAGGTTCCCCGAGCCGTGGACAGAGAATGATAACCCGTATTTGTCGTATATTGAGGACGAGACGGGGCTCGAGGTGGAGGTCATTATCCCTCCGTGGCACCGGTACGAGGAGCGGGTCGGCGTCATGATGATGTCTAGCCATACGCCTGATCTGATTGGCATTTCCGATCCGAATTGGGTCTCGCATTACGCGCGCAAGCAGATGCTGGCTCCGCTCGATCATTTGATTGAGCGTTATGCTCCGCAGCTGAAGAAGCGGATTCCCGCCGAAGTGTGGGAGCAGGTATCCTTCAATGGCCAAGTGTATGCCATTCCGAGCCTGAATGAAGCGAAAGGATTGGAAATGATGTACATTCGCAAAGATTGGTTGGACCGGCTTGGCCTTGCGCCGCCCGAGACGATTGAGGAGACCGTCGAAGTAATGCGGGCTTTTGCCGCATTCGATCCGGATGGCAACGGCATCCGGAATACATACGGCACCAGCTTTATTGAGGATTTCGGGCGTTCCTCCCCGTGGTTCGGCGCATTTGGCGTACAGCTGAATCAGTGGGCGGAGCGTGACGGCAAGCTGGTCTATTCGAATATTTTGCCGGAAATGAAAGATGCCCTTGCCTTCATGCGCGGACTGGTGGCGGAAGGGCTTATCGACCCGCTGTTCCCGATTCAGACGCAGCGGGGGCTGGAGCGGCAAGTGATTGACGGGCGGATCGGGTTGTTCACCGGCACATGGTATGACACCCGCGGGGTGCTGGAGAAAAGCGCTGCACGCGACCCGCAAGCGGACTGGATCACGCTTCCGTATCCGCAAGGACCCGGCGGAACCGGCACGTATGGACTGCCAACGGTGCGTTCCTATCAAGTTATTCCGGCCACGAGCCCGCACGCGGTTGAAGTGCTGCAGTTGTTGAATTTTATTTCCGGCGAGGGGAGGGACACGCTGAAGTTCGGCTTCGAAGGAGAGGTATGGGAATGGAAGGACGGCCAGCGGGTGACGGACATGGGCATGCATAACCGGGATCAATACCGGGGCCTGTACGCCAATCTGGCCGATATTCCCGAGAGCGGCTACGTCCGCAGCCGCCTGGATTCGCTTGGTTCGCACTATCACTTGTACGATAATCTCCGGCATATTTCTCCTTATGCGATGCCGGACGCTTTTCAGTCGCTCCCGACTCCTGCGATGACTCGCTATGCGCCGCTTCTGGCGAAGAAGAACGACAGGCTGATTGAGATTGTGCTCGGGGAGCGGCCGCTGGACGATTTCGATACGTATGCGGCCGAGTGGCTGGCCGAAGGCGGAGAAGAGATGACGCGCGAAGCGAATGCATGGTTCCAGTACAGCCGTAACCAGGCAAGGCGCGAGGCGGATCGCGATGTTCCGGCTCATTCAACGGAAGGAAGTGACCGTCATGCTCCGGGAGCTTTCTAATCGGTTCCGCCAGCGTATTCAGTGGCGCCTGACCGCTTATTTCGTACTCATTCTCGTTCCTTTGACGCTAACCGGCTGGTTCTCGAATGAACGCTCGCAGCAATTGCTGCTGTCCGAGACGACGGCGCGGACGGAGAGCGCAATGCACGCGCTGATGGACAATGTCGAGCTCGTGCTGCAAAACGTGGAAGAACTATCGGCCATGCTGTCGACCGATCCGGAGATTGTCGCGACGCTGAATCAAGCGAATCGCGAGCTGGGAGCGCGGGAGGTGATGGCATTCGCCCGCATGAAGCGCCAGTTCTCCGACTTCCTGTCCATTCATCCGATGTTCTCCCAGATTGCCGTCTATCATGATCATTCCAATGCCGTCATCTCTACGGCACATGGCGTACTTCCTGTCGACCGCGCGAACGAGCGTATCTGGCTGCGGCAGACGCTAAACGGGATGGGGACGGGCATTGTGTTCATGCAGCCGGACGAACCCATCGGCGGAGGCAAGCCGTTCGGGCAAGTCTTCGGCGTCGACAGTCTGGCCGTGGTGCGCTCGATGGATATCTATAATCCGGACAGGGAACGGCATGCGCTTATTATTAGCCTGAATACGGCGCGTTTGCAGCAATATATCCGCTCCCTTCTGCCCTCAGCCCAGTCCGAGCTGCATCTGTATACGGCCGATGGGAAGTGGGTAGCGGGAACAGGCCGGCAGCCCGTATCGTATGACAGCTACGCTACGCATGCCGAGGCGCGCGATCAAGTGCTAATCCGCGCAGTATCGCCTTATTACGGCTGGACTCTGACGCTGGCCCAGCCCAGGGGCGAAATTTTCGCGCAATCCTACAAGCTGGAGCATTATGCCGTGTTCATGATCGCGCTTAGCATTGTGCTTGCTCTACTTATGGCCTTCAGCATCTATACCGGTATCGCCGCGCCGCTGCGGAAGCTTGCCCGCGGCATGCGGGCGATAACTGGCGGCAATCTGGACGTGCGGCTTGAATCGGATCGGCGGGACGAATTCGGCATCGTGACGGATTTGTTCAATCAGATGGCCTCGAAGCAGCATCATCTCATTCGGGACCACTATGAGCAGAGCCTGAGACTGGCCAATACGGAATTGAAGCTGCTCCAATCGCAGATTCATCCTCATTTCCTGTACAACACATTGGATTCTATCTATTGGATGGCGCAGCAGTCCGAGGCGGAGGACATCGCGGAGATGGTCCTGAATTTGTCCCGCTTTTTCCGGCTCAGCCTCAGCAAGGGCAAGGATGTGCTCACCGTCAAGGAAAGCCTGGAGCACCTGCATGTGTACATCCGCATTCAACAGCTGAGGTTCATGGATCAATTTCGGGTCGTGTACGACATCGACCCGCAGACGGAGCAGCTGCCCATCGTCAAGCTGCTCGTCCAGCCGATCGTCGAGAACGCGATTATCCACGGCGTGGAGAAAGCGGGGCGGGAGGCGGTGCTGCGCATTGCGACGCGGTTGGAGGAGAACGGAGCGCGGCCGGTGCTCGTCATCGCGATAACCGACTCGGGCGCGGGGATGGCGGATGCGGCGCGGGAGCGGCTGCAGCGGGAGCTGGCGGCGGTGCTGCAGCAGCCCGATCAGCATCAAGTGCAGCAGGATGAGTACGCGGGCGCAGGCTTCGGGTTAAGAAACGTGGCGGCGCGCATACGCCTGAATTACGGTCCGGAAGCCGATATCCGCATTGACAGCGCTCCTGGAGAAGGCACGGCCGTCACGCTTGTTCTGCCGCTGGTAGCGCTGAACGAGACGGCGCTGCTCACGGGATAAGGTTTGCTGCAGGACGATAGGGAGCAGAAAATTTACGTTTACGATTTATAGATTTTAGGAAGAAGACTGGAGGGAGGAGCAGCATGAATTTGTTGATCATTGAGGACGAACCGCGGCTTCGTCACAGCTTGACCGAGTTGATGCCATGGGAGAAGGCCGGCATCACCGGGGTGACGGCGGCTGCGACGGCGGAAGAAGGGAAGCGATGGCTGCAGGTGAAGCGTCCGGACATTTTGCTCGTCGATATTCAGCTGCCGGACGGGAACGGCCTTGAGCTGGCGCGGCAGGCGATGGCCTGGAATGCCGAGGTGAAGGCCATCATTTTGAGCGGCCATGATCACTTCCCGTACGCTCAGGAAGCGCTCGCCCTGGGCGTCAAGCAATATTTGCTCAAGCCGGCGGGCCAGGATGCGATTGTGCGGGTGGTCGCGGAAGCGGTCGCGGAACGCCGCTCGGAGATTCAGCGCAAGCATGACTATGCCTCGCTGCGCCGGCAATGGCAGGCCCATCTGCCGGCGCTGCAGCAGCGTACGCTGCGCCTGGGCCTGGAGGGCGGCCTGCCTGCCGAAGCCTTCCGCCTGCGGATGGCGGAGCTGGGCATCACGCTCTCCGCGGCCGAGCGCTGTGCGGTGATGGTGATGGAGCCCGATCCTGTCTCCCCTGAGCGGGCGGAGGCATTCGGGGAAGATACCGCGTTGATTCACTTTGCCGTCGGTCAGGTGGCCGAGGAGACGCTCCGATCGATGGGAGCCCGTTCGGCCTTGATCTGTCGCGATGTCGATAAGCCGATCGCCATTCTGTTCCGGCATGATCCAGGCGGCGGCGGTACGGCGGACGGGGACGCGGTCATCGCCATCCATGCCATGGCAGGCGCCATGCTGGAGCATATCAAGACATCGCTCAAGCTGACGGCCAGCGCTGGCATCAGCTCGGCGCATGGGGGGCTGGAGAATGTGCCCCGCTTATACAAGGAGGCGATGTTCGCGCTGGGCCAGCGGCTCGTGCATGGGGGCGACCTCGTTATCCCGTATCGCGAAGGCGGGATCGCTCCGCCGCCGGAGGCGGCGGCAGTCCAGAGCGAGCGCTGGATGCGGGAGCTGGATATCGCCTGGAGTACCGGAGACGAGCGGCAGGCGTCTGCGGCGGCGGAGGCCTGGGTCGGCGAGGTATGCGCCATCGAGCAAGCTGAGGCGCTCAAGGAGCAGATGCTGCTGCTGCAATCGTGGGTCGTCACGTGGATCCACAAGCAGGGGTGGTCGCTGCATGAGGTGATGCAGGAGGACGCGGAATCGTTCCACCATGCGTCGGAGCTGCGCACGAAGCAGGAATGGAGCGGCTGGATGCGGAGCGTGATTCGGTGCATCGGCGCACAATCCTGCCTGGTAAGGCGGCGCGGCGGCAACCGGCTCGTGGCGGAAGTGAAGGAGCTGATCGAGCGGGAGCTTCACGGCGAGCTGTCGCTGCAAGGAGTGGCGGATCGGCTGTTCATTAACGCCTCTTACTTGAGCAGGCTGTTCAAGCAGGAGATGGAGCAGCCGTTCTCGGCTTATGTGCTGGAGCGCCGCATGGAGCGGGCCAAGGAGGCGCTCTTTCAAGGGAAGCGGGTGTATGATGCCGCTCAAGCCGCAGGCTTCCGCGATGTCAGTTATTTTACGAAGGTGTTCCGCAAATATTGGGGAGTCACGCCTAGCGAATGGAAGCGGGGCTAACGGAGGGTGCTATCGGAGGGTGCTATCGGAGGTGCTATCGGAGTGGGCTATCAGAGGTGCTATCGGGCAGCGGGCAAGGCGCTCCTGGCTCATAGCCATCAATTTACCAGAAGAAGTCATGGCTTTCCCGTTTTCCTGATGGCGGCCGTCCCTTACGCTAATAATACATCACAGCCGATACAGGGTATGCGGCCGCAAGGAAGGAGGGAGGCCCAATGGAGATAAGAAATACGGACATTGCCGCCGCTCCGCGTCCACGGCGGAAGCGTTACTGGCGCAAGCTGGGGAGCGACGTGCGCAAAGACTGGGACTTGTATATCGCGCTTTTGCCGGGCATCGCCTTTTTGCTCTTGTTCAAGTACACTCCGATGTACGGCGTCGTCATCGCCTTTCAAGACTTCAATATTTTCAGCGGCATCACGGACAGCCCGTGGGCCGGCCTGCAGCATTTCGAGCGGCTGTTCCAGTCGCCGAAGTTCGCGCAAGTGTTCTGGAATACGCTCATCATCTCGGTGATGAAAATCGTGCTCCTGTTTCCGCTTCCGATTGTGTTGGCCATCCTGCTGAATGAACTAACCAAAATGTGGTTCAAACGGCCGATCCAGACGATTATTTACATGCCTCACTTCCTGTCCTGGGTTATCGTCAGCGGCATGTTCATGGATCTGCTGTCCATCAACGGAGGGCTTGTCAACCGGATGATTGAATGGCTCGGCGGAGAGCCGATCAGATTTTTCCTCGACAACAGCGTCTTTCGCTGGCTGCTCGTCGGCACGGCCGGCTGGAAGGAGGCGGGCTGGGGCACGATCGTCTATTTGGCGGCGCTGAGCTCCATCGATCCGCAGCTGTACGAGGCAGCCAAAATCGACGGGGCGAACAAGTTCCGTCAAATCTGGCATATTACGCTTCCCGGTCTGGTCCCGGTCATTTTGCTTATGTTCATCCTGCGGCTCGGCCATATGCTGGAGGCCGGCACCGAGCAGATTCTCGTCATGTACAATCCAGTCGTCTATAATGTCTCGGATGTTATCGGAACGTATGTGTACCGCACCGGGCTGGGCGAACAAAATTACAGCTTCTCGGCCGCGGTAGGACTGTTCGATTCGATTGTCGGCTTCATTCTGATCATCAGCGGGAATTACCTTAGCCGGCGCCTGCTGAACCGGGGCATCTGGTAGAGCGCCGCGCTGGCGGATGGTGCGGCTGATTGCCCGAGCGGCAAAGCGGAAGGCAGCCGCAGCGGGACGACTGACGAAGAAAGGAGGCCCGGGATGAAAACCGAGCGCAAGACGAAAGGGGTGCGGACTGCGATCCGCATGTCGCCGGGAGAGCGCATCTTCCAGGCGCTGAACTATTTCTTTTTTGCCATCGTGTCCTGGACGACGCTGTTCCCGTTCCTCAACCTGCTCGCCAAATCGCTAAGCGGCGAAGAGGCCGTGCTGTCCGGACGGGTGTCCTTGTTCCCGGTCGATATTCAATTCGGCACGTATGCGTATGTATTAAGCGACGCCAAATTCATGAACGCCTTCATGGTATCCGTCATCATCACAGTGGCGGGAACCGCCCTGGGGCTCGTCATGACGGCGATCGCCGCTTATCCTCTGTCCAAGCCGCGGCTGCGCGGGCGGAAATTTTTCATTCTCATGTACGTATTCACGATGTTGTTCAGCGGCGGTCTCATTCCGACGTATCTGCTTATGCACCGGCTTAACCTTATCGATACGCTATGGGTTCTCTTCCTGCCGAGCATGATCAGCGTGTTCAATATGTTAATCATTAAAAATTACTTCGAATCGCTTCCCGACGAACTGGAGGAATCGGCCAAGATGGACGGGGCATCCAATCTGACGATACTGTTCCGCATTACCGTTCCGTTATCTTTGCCGGTGTTCGCCACGATTGCGCTCTTCTATGCGGTCGGCTTCTGGAACGATTATTTCGCTTCCATGATTTACATCAACTCTCCGGATTTGAAACCGCTTCAGCTGTATTTGAAGGAACTGCTGATTCACTCCAATATCACCTATCAGGATGGGGGACATGTGCCGAACATCGATGCCGTCATGAACTCGACGCCACAGGCGATCCAAGCCGCTTCGATTCTGGTCGCGACCTTGCCGATTCTGCTCGTCTATCCATTTCTGCAGAAATACTTCGTGAAAGGGGTGTTAATTGGTTCCGTTAAAGGTTAAGCGCGTTAATGAACGTCTGCGCACGTATGCGTGCGCAAGAGAACAAAAGAAACGGGGGAATGTTCATGCGGCGTCAACGGATATGGATCTCGGTGGTGGCGATCATGACCGTATTGTCGCTTATCGCCTGCAGCAGCACCAAGACGGGCCAGGGCGCAGAAGGCGGGGAAGGGGACAGCAAGCAGCTGCGCCAGCTGATGCCGTTCGATCGGTTCGAGCCGAACGGAGACGCGGTAGCCCAGTATTTGAAGGAGAAGACCGGCTATACGGTAAAATATGAGATGCTGCCGGCGGAAAACGCCGACGAGAAGCTGAACCTGCTCATGGCGAACAAGGAGTCGTACGACGTCTTGAAGCTGGCGCCTGCTCAATACTACCAGCTCGTGTCCGCTGGAGCGCTGGAGCCGCTCGACGATCTGATCGAGAAGTACGGCACGAATATGAAGCAGGTGATCGGGCCGGATTCCTGGGTAAGCGCCCGCTATGAAGGCAAAACGTATGCCATTCCGGAGACCGGCGGCGGCAATGGTACGGCCTCGTATGCGCTCGTCGTGCGCAAGGATTGGCTCGATGAATTGAATCTGAATGTGCCGACGAGTCTTGACGAGCTCGTCACGGTGTTGAAGGCATTCAAGGAGAAGAAGAATGTTATCCCGCTGACAGGCGGCAAGGCCCCCGTGCATCCGGACATCGCCAGCGTGTTCGGCTTGACGACGGCTTGGCTGGAGCGGGACGGCAAAATCATTCATTCCGTCGAAGCGCCGGAGATGAAGGAGTATCTGGCCTTCATGAGCCAGTTGTATCAAGAGGGGCTGATCGACTCGGAATGGGGCATCAACACGGCGGACAAATCCATCGAGAAGATGGCCAGCGGGAAGGCGGGCATGTACAGCCCGGGATGGTGGGTCGCCCCGAATCTCGTGAACGCCTTGGCCAAGAACTTCCCGGATGCGAAGCTGGAGATCGTCCCCGTCTTGAAGGATAAAGCGGGTCTGGCCCGGGTAGGATCGGTCGGCAATACGACCAACTATTACATCGCGGTGCCAAAATTTTCGAAGCATAAGGAAGAAGCCGTCAAGTGGCTCGATCTGAAGTTCGATAAGGATATCTTCAAAGGGATTGCCATCGGCGAAGAAGGGGTTCATCACACCTTCGAGAACGGGGTGTACACGCCGATCATGCCGAAGTTCGCAGACGAACGCAGCAATGCGAGCGCTTTCTTGACGGGTGTGGACGAGAAAAATTATCCGACATACTGGCAGGCCCGCCTCAAGAAAAATCCGGTCGTGGAAAATTATTTTGTCACCTTCCAGGAAAATGCGGAAGGCCTGATCATTGTCGATCCGATGAGCTCGGCGCCGCCAATTCCGGACATCTCGAAAAACCTGCAGCGGTTGAATAAATTTCAGGAAGATACATTCATCAACTTCGTAAGCGGGGCGGAGCCGCTGGACAACTATGAACAATTCCTCGCGGAATGGCACGCCCAGGGCGGCGAGGCTATGGTGAAGGCCGCCAACGAATGGTATGCTTCCAAGCGTTGAATGATGCATTGCGAATAATCCGCATTATCGAGACTGCACCGCTTGGCGGCTGCAGTCTTTTTGTAATAGAGGCATGCAGTGGTGATTGTACATGTCGTGTGCAGCCCTTATCCCAGTCTCCCAATCGCTCAGGGTTGATTCGGGGGAGAGAAAGTAAAAACGGCAGCCGGCAAAATGCCTGAGGATGGTTGCAACAGCTAGAATGCTTCAGGAGAGCTAGAGCAACAGCCAGACTGCTTGAGGGGATTAGAGCAACAGCTAAAATGGTTGAGGATAATTGGGAGAAGCCAAAATGCATCTCTAGGCATGTACGAGAAGGACTAAAAAGAGTGGGAACATTGGTGAAGGCCGGGATTAGGGGGAATAGCCGCCCTGAGCGGAGGGGAGAGCAAACAAAAGGGGGAAGAGGGATAGGTAGAGCATCAAAACGACAGAACGATTGAACCGAACTGAACGGAAGTGGATGGACTTGAATAGAGTTGAATGGAACTGAATGCTGCTGAATGCTGGTGAATGGAGTTAAATGGAGCTGAACGTAAAATGGGCGAATAGATAAAAACTCTGACGACCGAACGATGGAAATCAGCATGAACAGTATCCCGGAAAGTCTCCCCGCCTGACCCGATTGCAAGCGGGGAGATAAATTATGACGGCTTATACGGGGTAAATGGACGGCCACTGCAGCTCCACCCCGAGCTGCTGCAGCTGGCGCTGGTATGCCGCCAGATGATCCGGGCCGCTTCGCACCGCGCGCGGCGCGATCCCGTGGTCGAGGGCGTATGCTGCCAGCGCGCCGGCCGCTTCGCCGATGTTCCATTCCACCGGGTGCAAGCGGTAGCAGCCGTTGGTGATATGGGTGGTGCCGATATTCTTGCACGCCGGCAGCAGATTGTCCATCCGCACAGGCAGGAGGCTGCCCAGCGGAATCTGGAACGGCAAGGATGATATGTCGATATAGTTGTTCCCGCCTGTCGAAGGATGAAGATCGATGCGGTAGCAGCCGAGTCCGACCGAGTCCGCGAACGGTTCGGCCGGTTGGCCCGCGCGGTATTCGGTGGAGACATGCTGCTCCAGGACGGTGAACTCGGCCCGGATGCGTCTCGATTCCCGGATATAAGGATACATTGCCATGCCGTCTACGGTGCCGGCAATATCGTACCGGAGCCGCAAGCCCGGATAACCGGAGCTGCCGTCGCTTCGCGGCGCTTCCGTCTGCAGCCAGTACAGCAGCGACAGGCTGAGCTGCTTCGCGTCCTGAAGATGGCGTTCGCGTTCCGCCTCGCTTACATCGATCACGGAGCCGAGCCAATAGTCGTTCTCCGGCCAGTTCACGATCGTGACGGGGTTCGGAACGGCCCCGGATGCCGGATCATACAGGGCCGGCTCGGTGATCTGGCGGTAATGGAACAGCGGGAAGGCTCCGGGCTCGCGAAAGAGCGAATATTGCACCGGCTTCAAGGTGGCCGGTTGGACGCCGGTCCAGCTCAGCAGGCGATCGGGCCAGAAGGATGGCTGATACTGGCGCCAGAAATCGTAGCGTTCCGGCTTCTCGATCGTATGGTCTTCTCCTTCGGCATACTCGGCGGCGAAGCAGTACGTAATGCCTTGCATATTTTGCGGCTCGGCCGGTCCGGGAACGGCATGCGGCTCGCCGGTCTCGCGCTGCGATTCCGCGCCGGTAACGTATTCGGCCCCGGATAGGGCAAGCAGATCGCCGCATTCGGTCGCATCGAGAAAATAGGCCCCCGTGCAAACATATTCGTCTCCCTGCGCATCCCGTACCGTAACGGCGCGAATGCGGTCGCCCTCGACCTCGGCGCCGATCGGGCGGCAGCCTGTGCGGATGACAAGACGCCCGCTGTGCACATATGGGAACAGCATCGATTCCAGCACATGCAGCGCGACGCGCGGATCGTGACAGAGGCGGCTCACAATGCCGTTCCCGGGATTCAGCCGTTCGTCGGAGCGCGCCTTCGCATTCAGCGGCAAATGCTCCCGGTAGTACCGTCTCACCGCATGGCGGAACTGGCGGTATGTATCCGTGCATCCGAATTGCTCAATCCATGGATGCTCGTCCGGCGGGACGAGCTGGCTGGTCAACTGGCCGCCGATGCGGGCGGTCTCTTCCGTAAGCAGCACCGTCTTGCCCAAGCGGCAGGCGGCCAGCGCCGCGGCGCATCCTCCCATGCTGCCGCCGATGATGACGAGATCGGCTTCCCATTCAAGCTGTCGCTGTGTCATTTGATGTCCTCCCTCGTGTCTTGATTTCCATACATTGCCTATCCCCAGTATAGATAGTTCCATGGCGGAGGAATATAGACTTTCGTTGCTATTTATGGTAAATGGAATACGTTTTTGTTGATACCCTCTATTGATATCCATCACCCTCCGCATGGTCAGCGGTTGACTTCCTGAATGAATGCAGGTTGGATGAAACTGTTTCTTTGCAGGAAAATATGGTAATCTTGGGTTGACTATGCTGTAGAAGGAGGACGTTATGTACAAACCCGGAACGATAGCACTTCTGTTGTTGTTATGCTCTGCTATGCTCCATGAACAGCCGGTGTCCGCCAAAGCGGAAGAGGCTCGGAAGAGTACGGTGCAGCCGGTGCATAGCATTGATCTGGCAAGATGGGGAATTCGCAATGACGGGACGCAACCGGCACAGACGACAAAGGGGATTAACGATGCGCTGGCATGGGCGGGTAAAGCGGGCATAACGGCCGTGTCGCTGCCTCCAGGAAAGTACACTATCGATAAAAACAGCCGGATTAACATGGTCAGCAACATGACTTTTCAACTTACGCCTGATGTTATTTTGCAGAAGGAGCCCAATGATAAAGAAAGATATGATCTGATGTATATCGGGTACGGTGTTCACGATGTGACGCTGCTCGGCGGGACATATCAGGGCGACAAAGACATGCATGATTACTCCAAAAAGGATCATCCGGATAGTAAAGGGACACATGAAGGGGGATATGGCATCCTGCTTGAAGGGGCCGAGCGCGTAACGATCGATGGGGTGAAAGCGGTTAACTTCACGGGAGACGGGCTTATGCTGAGTGCCCATGGAACCAACACCGGGGTGCTGGACGCCAAATCCTTTGTTAGGGGCGGGATCGACAGCAAAGGCAAGCCGATCAGAGATTTGAAAAAAATCAGAACCAAGTCGATGCAACCCCTCTCCCATGAGATATTTCAGAAGGAAGGTTATTTTGAACTGGCCAATTTCCAAGGATTACCCCCAAACTTTGACATCTATTTCTATGAGTCCAACGGGGCCTTTGTGGAAAAGCGCTCGGCAAAGATGAGAGAGAACATGGTCATTCCCCAAGGAGCCGCCTTTTATCATGTGGTGTTTCATCAACCATCCGCGGCCGGCGCTTATGTCCAGGTGTGGAACCGGGTTCCCACGTCGGATTCCGTTGTCAAAAACTCCGAATTTGCCTTCAATCGAAGACAGGGCATTACGGTGGGCGGAACCCGCAACGTAACCATTATGGATAATATTCTGCATGACATGAAAGGAACGGCTCCTCAATCAGGGATTGATGTGGAGGGGGGCTTTTTCGAGAATGGAAACTGGAACTCGGACGTTACGATCAAGCGAAACCGTTTCTACAACAACGCAGCTTATGATCTTATTTTGTACGATGGGCAAGGGGCCCATGTCGAGGAGAATTACTTTGGTTCCACCAACAAGTTCGGTCTTGCCGTCTCTGCTCCTTTTGCGGACGCGGTCATTGTCAACAATCATTTTGACGGTTCCAAGATTGTAGCGGAGAATGACGCCGTATTCACAGGGAACAAGATGAATGATTCCATTGCCAGTTTTCTGGGACCGAACATTCAGGTGAACGGCATGACGCTGACGGATGCCGTATTCCGAGTGGACGGCAAGGAGAAATTCGGGGTGAAGGTGTCCGAACTTACGATTTACAATAACAAGAAGAGGGAGTCCGGGTTGATCGTTAACGGCATGCCCAGTGAGTTCAGGAACGTGAAAATTATCGGGGAGTCCACCCTCCGGGTGATAACAGGCAACGCCCCGGGAGGCAGTGTGTTTCATAATCTGGAGGTGCTTGAATATAATTCCACGTACGGCTTGAGTCTGCCCCCTGGAACGTATACCGATTGCCGGTTCGAGACTGCCGATACCGGAACGTTCGGAGCGGTCTTCATCAATACGGCCGGGAAATACGCGTTTAACAACTGCACCTTTGTCTCCGCTTCTATGGCAACGAATAATGTGATAGCGAACCATACAGAGCTCGATTTGTCTATTAAAAATTCAATCTTCGAGGTTCAGGGAACTGCCCCGGCGATCCGTGTCCAGGCCGTCAAAAAATTTGTGTTCGAAAATAACCTGGTCAACGCCTTTTATCTGGATAACAGCGATATTGAATTGATCAAGATCAATGATTATAGTAAACGCCAATTAAAAGCGACTGTGCGGAGCGCGGCGATTCGGGGGAACATGATTCGGAGCAATATGCCGGCCGCGGGAATATCGACCATCAACGCAGGGATCGGAGCGCCCGTGTATACGGTGGAGAACAATATTCTTCATACCGCGAAACTGGCTTTAAAACCGAACGATAAGTCCCAGAACAATCAGGTTGAATAAAGCGGCACGCTGTGCTTCAACCGCATAAGGATCGGATTTTGTCACGCTCACGGAATTGTCACAATCAAGGAATTGTTTATTATTGACACGTTCTCTATTAAGAACTAAACTAGGTAATATCGTTCTTAATAAAGTTAAATCCGTGATTAGGCAGGTGAACTTCGTGATGAACGATGAATCATTCACATCCGACGGCAAGATGGCGGTCAGAGAAATTAACTTGAAGGAAACATACGGTGTCCTTCAACGGCGTTGGTGGATCATTCTCGTATCTATCATCATTTGTGGCGTGTTGGGCGGTCTTTATGTTTCCAGGCCGAAGCCGGACGTGTATGCATCTTCAGCACGTATTATCCTGTCTTCCAGTGAAATAAACATGAGAGGGACTATGCTGGTCATGATCCGCGAACCGATCGTGATGGAGCGCGTGATCAAGGAATTGGGGTTGAGGCAGTCGCCCGAAAGTTTGCGAAAACAGATCTCCGTAACCAGCGTCGATAACTCATTCGTTACTTTGGTGACGGCTTTCCATGAACATCCCGGGCTGGCGGCTCACATCTCGAATGCGGTTGTCGAGGCTTTTAAGCAGGTGGCAGCCGAACGTTTAAAGTTTCATGGCGTAATCCTGCTAAGCGGAGCCAAAGAGGATCCCAACCCCGTTCCCGTGAATAAGCCGAGCTATGCAGGGCTGTATATTGCCCTGCTTGCAGGGGCCATTGCAGGCGTGGGCCTTATCTATGTGATGGATTCGCTGGACGGCTCCATACGTTCGGCGCGCGAATTGGAGAGATTGCTGGGATTGCCGGTACTGGGGCAAATGGACTGTGTGCGCAAAAGGGAGATCCTTCGCACGATGAAGAGCGAGACCATAGGTCATGGGGGAAGTGGTGAATCCCTTGGCACATGAGCAGAATCGTTCCAACCCTATACTCGTGGATTACAGCACGATAACTTATCATCATGCCTCTTCAGCCCAAGCGGACCAATTTCGCGTTCTGCGCAACAATATTCTGTTTGCGGTTACGGACGCCCCGTGTGCTTCGTTGGCGGTTACCTCGCCCCGGCCGGGAAACGGGACGACGACGGTGGCCGTCAATCTCTCCATTGCTTTCGCCCAGCGCGGCGATCGGGTGTTGTTGATTGATGCCAATGTTCGGCGTCCGGCCATCCACCGGATTCTGAACGTGAAGGCTGGCCCGGGGCTGGCAGAGGCTGTGGGACAGCGAGCGGTTATTGAGGAAGTAATCCAAGAGACTCCGATTGAGAACCTGTGTGTGATATCCAGTGGCTCATCGGTTACGGAGCTGCTGGATTTATGCGATTCATCGTTCATGGACCGGCTTGAGCTGACACAGGATTTTGATATCGTTCTGGTGGATTGCCCGTCCGTGCTGTCGGCCAGTGAAGCCAGTGTGCTGGCCAGCGGATGCAGGGCGACCTTGCTCGTGATTGAGAACGGCAGGACGTCTGCCGAGGATGCGCTTGAGGCCAAGAGGCTGCTGGAGTTCGGGCATGTCCGAATTGCGGGCACGTTTTTCAATAAAAAGTGATCAGATACATGGTAAGTGCGGGTTCTGCATATCGTTTTGTTCGTTATTACGAACGAATTGGCCACACAAGAACAATGGGGAAGGGGGAGTGAGCGTATTGACTTACAAGCAAAGGCTTTCGCTGCTCGCCATGCTGGATTCGCTTATCGTCCTGTTATCGATTTACATCAGTTATTTTCTCGTGTCCGCGAACGTCATGGTATTCGCGGACCCGTTGATCGTAACTTCTTCCGTCGCGCTGCTGCTTGGATATCATCTGTTTGCTTTTGTGTACACCTTGTATAAGAAGGCGTGGGAATACGCCAGCATAGGTGAATTGATCGGCATCGTCAAAGCGGTCACGCTGTCTATTGTCACGGGTGTGGCGGTTCAATACATAGCTGTTCAGGAATTTCATGTACGGTTAATGGCTGTGACCTGGATGATCATGATGATCCTGATTGGGGGTTCGCGGTTTTGCTGGCGCTTAATGCGCAATGTTACCCCCAAGCAGGAGCAGCGAAGCCTGTACAAACGCACCTTGATCGTGGGCGCCGGCTCGGCGGGAACCATGGTGGCAAGGCAATTGCTTCATTCCCCGGATCAGGATATGAGGCCGGTGGCTTTTGTAGACGATAATCGGCACAAACATGGCTTGGACGTGTTGGGGGTTCCCGTCGTCGGCGGCACGCGTGCCATCGAACAGATTGCCAGGGACTATCAGATTGAACTTATTGTCATCGCCATCCCCTCTCTCGACAAACCCGGGCTGAAGGCTATTTTCGATGAGTGTGCGAAAACCAAGGCCAAAACCCAAATTATTCCCATGATTGAGGATATCGCCAGCGGCAAGGTGTCCGTCAGCCAGTTCAGGGATGTGCAGGTGGAAGATCTGTTGGGAAGGGAACCTGTGGAGCTTGATCTGGCAAGCATCAGCGATTGTGCAACAGGCAAAGTAATCCTGGTGACGGGAGCCGGCGGCTCTGTCGGCTCGGAAATATGCAGGCAAATATCGAATTTCAATCCTCGCAAGCTGATCCTTCTCGGGCACGGGGAGAACAGCATTTATTCCATTGAGATGGAACTCCAAAACCTTTTCAAGGATAAAAGCATTCAATTCTATACGGAGATTGCGGATTTGCAGGACGAGAGCAAAATTGTCCGCGTATTGAACAAGCACAGACCGGATGTCGTCTATCATGCCGCAGCCCATAAGCATGTTCCGCTGATGCAGCGGCACCCGGAGGAAGCGGTGAAAAACAATGTTATCGGCACTTTGAATGCGGCCAAGGCCTCCAGTCAGGCAGGCGTTTCGACGTTTGTTATGATCTCTACCGACAAAGCCGTCAATCCGACTAACGTCATGGGCGCAACGAAGCGGATCGCGGAGATGATCATTCAATACATGGACGAAATAAGCCCCACCACATTTGTAGCTGTGCGCTTCGGAAATGTTCTGGGAAGCCGGGGGAGCGTCATTCCGCTGTTCAAAAAGCAAGTCGAACGCGGGGGACCGGTCACGGTCACCCATCCGGATATGGTGCGTTATTTTATGACGATTCCGGAAGCCTCGCGTCTCGTTATTCAGGCCGGGGCTTTGGCCCGGGGCGGCGAGATTTTCGTGCTGGACATGGGCGATCCGGTGAAAATCGTGGATTTGGCCAAAAATGTGATTCGCCTGTCGGGATATTCCGTTGAGGAAATCGGAATCGAATTTACGGGGATCCGCCCGGGCGAGAAGCTGTATGAGGAGCTTTTGACAGAAGGCGAAATACATGAGCAGCGGGCATATCCCAAAATTTATATCGGGAAGTCTTCGCAGGTCAACTTCAAGGAAATCGAGTATCTGTTGCAAGTATACGACAAGCTGCCTGCTGATGAATTGAAACAGATGCTCCTTGATCTGGCCAACAAAAAAGTGAAGCCGAGGGAGCTAGTAAAGACGAGTTAGACCGGGAGGTGAGCATGGTAATGAGCAAGGTGAAAAAAGCTATCATACCGGCGGCCGGACTTGGTACGCGTTTTCTGCCGGCTACGAAGGCAATGCCTAAGGAAATGCTTCCTGTCGTGGATAAACCAACGATTCAATATATCGTAGAGGAGGCCGTCGAATCCGGAATCGAGGATATTATTATCGTGACGGGCAAAGGGAAGCGCGCCATTGAAGATCACTTTGATAATTTCCTGGAGCTGGAGCAGGTGCTGTTCCAAAAACAAAAGCTGGATTTATTGAGCGAAGTACAGAAGCCGGCTCAGATGGTGGACATTCACTACATCCGGCAGAAAGAACCGAAAGGACTTGGGCATGCGATATGGTGCGCGCGCAAGTTCATAGGTAATGAGCCGTTCGCTGTCCTGCTTGGTGACGATATCATTACCGCGGAGAAGCCTTGCCTCCAACAGATGATGGAAAAGTACGACAGGTATCATTCATCGATTATCGGAGTCCAGCGCGTAAGAGATGAAGAGGTGTCACGCTATGGAATCGTGGACGGCATCAAAGTGGAGGAAGCGCTGTATCAAGTGAAGCATCTGGTGGAAAAGCCGCAGCAAGGCACGACGCTGTCCAATCTGGCCATTATGGGAAGATACATACTGACACCGGAGATTTTCCGTATTTTGGCCCGGCAGGCCCCCGGCGCCGGCGGCGAGATTCAGTTGACGGACGCATTAGACACCCTGAATCAGGCGGAAGCGGTGTATGCTTACCAATTTGCCGGAACCCGCTATGACGTGGGCGAGAAAATGGGATTTATTCAGACAACGATTGAATTTGCCTTACAACGCGACGATCTCCGCGGTGATCTGCTGAACTATATGTCCCATGTCCTGGCGAGGGAGACCGTGAATGTCGAATAAAATACTGTTCTGTGCCACGGTCGATTATCATATAAGCTCGTTCCATATGCCCGTGCTTCATTGGTTCAAACAACGGGGATGGGAGATTCATATCGCGGCGAAAGGCGAACTGGAGCTTCCGGCTGCAGACCGGAAGTTCGACATCCCCTTTGAACGTTCTCCCTTTCGCTGGCGGAATCTTGAAGCCTACCGGCAGGTAAAGCGGCTGATCGAGCATCATGGTTATCAGATTGTGCATTGCCATACCCCGGTGGGCGGTGTTCTGGCGCGTCTGGCCTCAAGACGTGCCCGGAGACAGGGGGCGCAGGTCATTTATACGGCGCACGGGTTTCATTTCTGCAGAGGTGCGCCGCTAATCAATTGGATGCTTTATTACCCGGTGGAGAAGCTCTTGGCCCGTTCGACCGATTGTCTCATTACGATCAATCAGGAGGACTACCGGTTGGCCGTTCGCCGGCGCTTCAAGGCGGGGCGTATTGAGCATGTGCATGGGGTTGGCGTGAGCGGCGAACGTTTTTATCCGGCACTTCCGGAAGACAAGGCAAGCCTGAGAGAGCGGATGTCATTCGATCGGAATGATATTTTATTATTTTATGCGGCCGAGTTCAACCGCAACAAGAATCATCAGCTGCTTATCCATGCCTTGGCCCGAATACGGGAGCGGGCCCCGCAAGTAAGACTGCTCTTGGCGGGAGAGGGCGCGTTGCTGGAAGCCTGCAAAAGTGTATCCGTGAAATTGGGCGTGGATCGGCATGTTCACTTTCTCGGGTATCGGAACGATATTCCCAATCTGCTGCATATGAGTGACATTGCCGTCTCCGGCAGCTTGAGGGAAGGACTGCCGGTTCAGATGATGGAGGCGATGGCCTGCGGGCTTCCGGTCATCGCCACCCGGAACCGAGGGCATCTGGAGCTGGTATGCGACGGACGGAACGGTTATATTGTTCCTCCTCAGGCTGCTGAGCAATTGGCGGAACGCATCGCAACCCTTGCGGCTTCCGCTGACCTGCGGGAGAACATGGGGAGGGAAAGTCTTCAGATGTTCCGGAAGTATGAGCAGAAGGCGGTTCTCCATGAGCTGGGGCTGATCTATGAATCCCATATGCACAACTTGACGGAAGGGGAGGAAAAAGCATGTCAGGTCCTGTAAGAGTGCTCCATGCGGTCGTCAATATGAACCGGGGCGGGGCGGAGACCCTGATCATGAATTTGTACCGCAACCTGGATCGAAGCAAGATTCAGTTCGATTTCCTCACCTGCAAGCCGGGGGTATACGACCGTCAAATTGAACGGATGGGCGGCAAGATATACCGGATTCCGTATATTTCAGGCGTTGGCGTCATAGGGTATTGGCAGGCATTGAGCAGCTTCTTCAAGGATCATGCCGGCTACAGACTCATTCACGCTCATATGGACAAGATGAGCGGTTGGGTTCTGAAGGCGGCGCGTCAGGCAGGCATTCCCTGCCGCATTGCGCACAGCCATAATACGAGGAGCGAAGGAGGCTTGGCCGCCAAGGCATTCAAATGGTACGCGGGCCAAAGCATATCTTCATCGGCAACTCATCTCTTGGCCTGTTCGCAAGCCGCTGCCTGTTGGCTCTTCAAGCACAGTTCAGACACGGCAGGCATCGTGAAGAATGGAATAGAACAAGAGCGTTTTTGCTTCCGTTCCGAAGTAAGGGATGCCGTGAGAAAGGAGTTGGGGATTGGCGAGAGCGCCTTTGTTCTGGGGCATGTCGGTCGCTTCCAGCATCAGAAGAATCATGCGTATCTGATTGATGTGTATGCCAAGGCGAGGCCCATGCTGAACGACTCCGTGCTTCTTCTGGCAGGTGATGGTCCGCTGCGCGATGAATTGCAGCGCCAGACGGAACGTTTGAAGCTGGAGAACAGCGTGCGTTTTCTGGGCGTGCGAAGCGATATCGACAGATTGCTTCAGGCATTGGATCTGTTTGTTTTTCCCTCGCGCCATGAGGGCCTGCCGTTGACGTTGGTCGAAGCTCAAGGGGCAGGACTTCCCTGCATTATTTCGGATAACGTCACGCGGGAAGTTGATCTGGGGCTGGGGCTAATTCAGTCTCTATCCTTAAAAGATCAGCAGGCTTGGGTGGAACGGGTGTTTGAAGCTGCCCGCGCCGGCGCCGGCAGGGAGATTCCAGCGGATGCCCTGCGGATGCAAGGGTATGATATCCGCGACACCGCACGCTGGCTTGAGAATTATTATTTATCGATGGTGAGGTAGAATGCGAACATTAACGGTATTTACCCCGGCATATAACCGTGCTTATTGCTTGACGCGCTTGTATGACAGCCTCGTCAGACAGAACAGCGGCGATTTTGAGTGGCTTGTGATTGATGACGGATCTACCGATGAGACACCGGAACTGGTCCGGGCCTGGATTGCGGACAACCGGATTCCTATACGTTATGTCCGTCAGGAGAATCAAGGCATGCATGGAGCGCATAACACGGCTTATGACCAGATTGAGACCGAGCTGAATGTGTGTATCGACTCCGATGATTATATGCCTGACGGCGCGGTGGAGAAAATTATAGATTTCTGGCGCAGATACGGCAGTGATCAGGTAGCCGGCATCGTTGGCCTGGATTGCGCACTGGACGGAACCGTGATTGGGACGCGGCTTCCGGAAGACAAGGCAAGATCCACGCTGTTCGATCTGTACAACAAGCACGGCGTTACGGGCGATAAAAAGCTGGTGTACCGCACGAAGCTTACGAAAATGTACCGCTATCCCCTGTTTGAAGGAGAAAAGTATGTTGGATTGGCCTATAAGTATTACATGATTGACCGCGAGTATGAGCTGCTGCTGATGAATGAAGTCTTGTGCTATGTAGAGTACATGCCGGATGGGGCTTCCCGGAATATGCTGCGCCATTATCGCAATAATCCGAGGGGATTCGCCTTCTATCGCGTTCAGCTTATGAAGCTCCCTTTCGCGGGACTTTTCTTCAAATTCAGACAAGCGGTGCATCATGTCTCAAGCTGCTGCCTGGCCCGCAGTCCGGCCATGCTCCTGGAGTCGCCCGCAAAGCTGCTTACCTTGTTGGCGCTGCTGCCCGGATTTGCGCTTTATGTATTTATCGTAGCAAAGACGTAGCGTGTGATTGGATGGGAGAGGAACCCTGCGATGACGATCATATGGCTTACGCTTCTGATGGTTTTCATTTTTTCATATACAGCCAGGTATTTTGCGGTATCCCTTCCCCATAGCCCAATACCTATCCGGCCGAACCGGCTGCTCGTTGCCGCGGTATGCTTCGTCATCGTCATGGTTGCGGGGCTGAGGAAGAATATCGGTGATACGTTTTTCTACATGCATGCTTATGCGCTCAAAAATTTCACATGGGCGACGATCGCAACAGAGAAGGATGTTGGCTTCAATCTGTTCCAAATGCTTCTGAAACAAATTTCAGAAGACCCGCAAATCCTCATATTTGTGACGGCGCTGATAACGAATGTATTGATTGTGGTTATGATGCACCGCTATGCGAGATTGTTTGAACTGGCGATGTACGTATACATCACGTCCGGCGCATTCATTGTCTCCATGAACGGCATCCGGCAATATATGGCGGCCGCTTTACTCTTTGCCGCGACAGCTTACTTGCTGAACGGCAGTTGGAAGAAATACATGGTTGTAGTGGCGCTGGCCTCTGTTTTCCATATGAGTGCGCTTATCCTTATTCCTTTATATTTTATCGTCCGCAGGGAAGCTTGGACCGGCATGACTTTTGGCTTGCTGGCTGCCGGTGTTCTCATCGTCGGTCTTTTCAACCAATTTTCCGATTTGCTATTCTCGGCACTCAGCGAGACGCAGTATGGGGAATATAAAGAGTTCAAGGAAGGAGGGGCTAACATCATTCGGGTCGGCTTCTATATGATGCCGCTGCTGGTTGCCTATTGGGGAAGGGATAAGCTCCGAATGTTGTTTGCTGACATTGATATTATCGTCAATTTGTCGTTGATCGGGTCATTTTTTATGCTGATTTCTACGCAAAACTGGATTTTCGCCAGACTGGCCATTTATTTTAACTTGTATCAGATTGTTCTGACAACATGGATCGTCATGGCTTTCCGCAAGAAGGATCAGAAGCTGATTTATTTGTGCATTCTGGTTATTTACGGCATCTACTTTACTTATGAAAATATGTTTGTTCTCGGCATTAAATATCGCAGTGATTTCTTAATCTGGTTTCAATAAGGGGGCAAAGGGCTTGGACGGAGCGGAGAAAATTCCCCGGGTTGTGCATTACTGCTGGTTCGGGCGCGGCGAAAAACCGAAGCTGATCAAAAAGTGTATTCAAAGCTGGCAGAAGCATCTCCCGGATTACGAGCTGGTCGAATGGAATGAAGATAATTTTGACGTCAAAGCCAATCTTTATGCAAGGGAAGCCTATGAGGCGCGTAAATTTGCGTTCGTTAGCGATTATGTCAGACTCCATGCCTTGTATCATGAAGGCGGGGTGTACATGGATACGGATGTGGAAGTGATCAAGCCGCTGCATCGCTTCCTGGTGCATGAAGCCTTCTCGGGATTTGAGGACCATCAATATTTGCAGTCAGGAACGATGGGGGCCGTTAAGCGTCATCCCTGGATCGAAGAGCTGCTTCAATATTATGCCGACAGGCCTTTTCTGCTTCAGGGCGGGGATGTGTTCGATCTGACGACGAATACGGCCATAATGAGCCGGATCAGCCAGAAGCATGGATTGAAGCTTAACGGAGAGCACCAGACACTCCCGAGCGGGGTTGTCTTTTATCCCAGATGGTTCTTCAGTCCTTACGATTATATCAATGGAGGCAATTATATCAACGACGATAGTTACACGATCCACCATTTTGCCCAATCGTGGCTTCCTGCCCATGTCCGCGTAAAGAGCTACATCAAGCGCAAAGCAAGCCGCTTGATCGGTGCGGAGAACATTGCAAGGCTTAGAAGGATATTATCGCAAAAAGGTGCGCAGTCATGAAACGCATATTTGATTTTGTTATTGCGATTGTGCTGCTGATGTTATTGCTGCCGCTGCTGGCCGTCATTGCGTTCTTGGTACGAATGCGAATCGGTTCACCCGTTATGTTCCGCCAGATTCGGCCGGGGAAACATGGGGTCCCGTTTTATTTGTTGAAGTTCAGAACGATGACGGACAAGACGGACAGCTCGGGCCAGCCGCTTCCGGATCATGACAGGTTGGTTCCGTTCGGCCAGTTCCTCCGGAAATATAGTCTTGACGAGCTTCCCCAGATATGGAATGTAGCCAAAGGGGATATTAGCCTGGTGGGGCCAAGACCCCTTCTTATGGAATATCTGCCGCTATATACCGAAGAGCAGGCCAAGAGACATTGCGTGAAGCCGGGCATCACGGGCTGGGCCCAAGTGAACGGACGCAATGCGATCTCCTGGGAGGAGAAGTTCAAGTACGATGTCTGGTATGTTGAACACCAAAGTTTCTGGCTGGATTTGAAAATTTTATGGATGACGTTCTTCCACGTATTGAAGCCCGGAAACATTCAACATAGCAACCATGTTACGATGCCGGTATTTAAGGGTACCGTGAACTATGAACAGGAAAGGTAGAGGAGTCGGCAGATGACAGCGAACCGGAGAATATGGCTATCGCCCCCACATACGAGTGGAAGGGAACAAGACTTGATTAACGAAGCCTTCACTACGAATTGGATTGCTCCGCTCGGGCCCCATGTCGATGCGTTCGAGGCGGAAATCGCGGCTTATGCCCAAGTGAAGGGCGCGGCTGCTGTCAGTTCGGGCACCGCAGCGATTCATTTGGCTTTGACCTTGCTTGGCGCAGGGAAGGGCGACCTTGTATTTTGTTCCAGTCTGACGTTTGTAGCCAGTGCGAATCCAATATCATATACAGGCGCGAAGCCGGTGTTTATTGATTCGGAACCGGATACCTGGAACATGTCTCCCTCGGCCCTGGAGAGGGCGCTGGGCGAAGCGGCGCGGGCCGGAAGCCTCCCCAAAGCGGTCATCGTCGTTCATTTATATGGCCAGAGCGCCAAGATGAATGAAATTATGGAGGCGTGCGAGCGTTATGAGGTTCCGGTTATTGAGGATGCGGCAGAATCGCTCGGTTCTCTCTATTATGGCAAAGCCAGCGGGTCTATGGGACGCTTTGGCATTTATTCATTCAACGGAAATAAAATCATTACTACCTCAGGCGGCGGAATGCTTATCTCCAATCATCCGGACGAATTGCGCCGGGCGCGCTTTCTTGCCACGCAGGCAAGGGAACCGGCGCTGCATTACCAGCATCAAGTGACGGGCTTCAACTACCGAATGAGCAATGTGTTAGCGGGTATAGGGCGTGCGCAGCTTCAGGTGCTCAATGAACGGATTGAGGCGAGGCGGAGCATTTTTGAAAAGTACCGGAAGGCGCTGGGAGGAATAGACGGAATTCATTTCATGCCTGAACTGGAAAACACCCGATCGAACCGATGGTTAACCGCCTTAACTATGGATGACCGGATAACCGGCGTGGCTCCTGCCGAGTTGATCCATGCGCTTGAAGCCGTCAACATCGAGAGTCGCCCGGTATGGAAGCCGCTGCATCTGCAGCCGCTGTTCCACGATTGCCTGTTCTATGCTCATGGCGAAGGGAAGCCGGTATCAGAGCAGCTGTTCGAGACCGGGATCTGTCTGCCTTCCGGTTCGGGAATGAGCGAGGCGGACCAGCAAAGAGTCATTGACTGCGTCCAAGAGTTCTTGTCCCTTCGGTCCGCGAATGCCCAAGTCTACAGATAACGCTCCCCGGGCTGCCGGGTTCTCGCGATTGTGGCGGGTATGCCGTAAGCGATGGAGCAACCGGGAATATCATGAAGAACGGCGGCACCGGCACCGATGACGCAATGCTCGCCAATGATCACGCCGTGGATCACGCTTGCGCCGATAGAGATCATGCTGTAGTCGCCAATCCGGACTTGTCCACCGGTCGCGGCATTGGGGGCGAGCGTCGCGTAATGTCCGAGCCGCGAGTCATGATCGAGCGAGGATCGGGTGTACATCACGCAATGGTCTCCGACGATGGCATCGCTGCCGATTACGGCGCCGGCCATGATAACGGAACCTTCGCCGATTCGGGCTCCTCTCGCGACAGAAGAGTGCGGGTGTACGGCCCGAATGAAGCGAAAGTCAGGCATGACCTGTCTTATGCTTTGCGTGATGCGGTAGCGGGTCCAGTTGTCTCCAATGGCCACGATTCCTCCCTGAATTTGTTGCCGATGCGCGGACAGGTAATCCAGATCTCCAACAATTTCGTATCCATAGCACTCGGTACCAGGCGGTTTATGGCTGTCGAGGATACCAAGGATTCGGTATTCCCCAGCCTTCTCAATCACGTCAATGACGGCTTTGGCATGCCCGCCGGCGCCAAAAACAATAATATCGATCATTAACTTAGGTCCCTCCTCTAGTTAAGGTGAATCGGGGAAGAATGGCAGTAGGATATTGTTCTTTAATAAGAACAATTATAGATTGTTTTGTTCGTTAAAGCGAGCGATATCTGACTGAAGGAGTAAGTTCATGGAGAAGTCCCTTATCTTGGACACAGACATGCTGACGAACGAAATGAAGTTGATTCTGGAGATTATTACAAGTGATCGTCCCGAGGATTTGCGCAAGGACAAAGCCGGGCTCTTCAAGGACTGCAAGTGGGATGCATTTTTACGCCTTGCGATGCATCACCGAGTCTATTCCGTGCTGTATATGCAGATGAAGGATATGGGCGATGATATGGTGCCTCCGGCGGTCATTCAACGTCTGTACCGCCAATATTGCGCCAATACGCTCCGAATGCTTCATCTGAGCAGCGAGATCGAACATATCGGCAAGGAATTGACCGGAAGAGGTCTGCGTTGTTTATTTTTGAAGGGACCTGTGCTTGGCCAGGATTTATATGGAAGTGTCTCGCTTCGCACCTGCTCGGATCTGGATCTCCTCGTTCCCTTGGCCGAATTAGTTCGGGCGGAAACGATACTTATCACGCTAGGGTACGAGAAAGATGACTACATTGAGTCCGTACTGGGGGACTGGAAATGGCGGCACCACCATCTGACCTTTTTTCACCCGGTCAAGGGCATCAAGGTTGAGCTTCATTGGCGGCTGAACCCGTTCCCGTCCAAGGAACCGAAATTTAACGAGTTGTGGCTCAGGAAGCGAAGAAGCACGCTGTTCGGCAGCCCGATCTATTATTTGGGAAGAGAGGATTTGTTCGTCTTTCTCGTGACCCACGGAGCCCGCCACGGCTGGTCGCGACTGCGCTGGCTGCTCGATATCAAGCAGCTTCTTAACCAACAGCCGGATCACGGCCAGATCATGAATAGATTGAGGCGTCGCCGGTGTGTGCGTGCCGGGGGACAATCTGTCGTCCTGGCATCGTCGCTGCTTCAAGCGCCGTTAGCGCCGGAACTGCAGCAGCTTGCAAGCAGGCGTAGATCGGTGCGGCTGGCCCAGGGCGCCATGTTCTATCTGTCGCAGATGGTTCATCTCCATAAGGAGCCGATACCTGAAGAAGTCGGAGCCTACCATAAGCGCCATCTGTTCGCGTTAATGCCGCTGCGGCATAAATGCTTGTTCATTCTAAGCTTCATGATGCCTTATCCCGAGGATGTCAAGGTCATTCGATTGCCGAGAATGCTTCATTATATCTATATTCCCTTAAGGCCCTTCTTGTGGGCGTGGAGGAAAAGCGTGGGTGTACAGAAATGAAAAGAGTACTGTTCGCATCCTTCGATATGGAGGTTGGAGGAGTTGAGAGAAGCCTGGCTGGTTTGCTGGAGCATTTTGATTATGAACGCTATCAGGCGGAGCTGATGCTGTATCGCCATCAAGGCGATTTTATGCCTTTGCTCCCCGAACAAGTCCGGTTGCTGGAGGAGCAACGAGCCTATGCCACCTTCCGCAAGTCCATCGGCGACATTATCAAGAGCCGGCAGCTGCTGATCGGCCTCGGAAGGCTGACCGCAAAAGTGCATGCCGATATGGCCGGGAAAGCGAGAGGGTGTGCAGAAACGGGATATCATCAGATGCAGCTGATGTGGAGATATACCCTTCCCTTCCTGCCCCGGAACAAACAGCTCTACGATGCGGCTGTAAGCTTCTTATGGCCCCATTACTACGTTGCCGAGAAAGTCGATGCCCGCACGAAAATAGCCTGGATTCATACGGATTATTCGACCGTGGCTACGAATGTGCACTCGGATTTGAAGCTGTGGAGCAAGTTCGATCATATCATCGCCGTATCTCCTTCATGCAGGGAAGCCTTCTTGGCAAAGTACGGAACCCTGAGAGACAAGGTGACGGTCATCGAAAACATTATCTCTCCGGACTACATCAAGATGATGTCCGAGGTGTCTGTTGATTCACCGATGGCAGCGGATCCGCGCTTCAAATTGGTCACCGTCGCCCGTTTGTCGCACGCCAAGGGAATCGACCAGGCTGTCATGGCCTTGAAGAAGCTGAGAGAGAAGGGGCTTGAGGACATTGCCTGGTATGTTGTGGGTTATGGCGGGGACGAGGAGATGATTCGCGGTCTCATTGCGAAGAATCGGCTGCAGGAGGATTTCATTTTGCTGGGCAAGCAGTACAATCCCTATCCTTTCATCAAGCAAGCCGATCTCTATGTACAGCCTTCCCGTTACGAGGGGAAAGCCGTGACCGTAACCGAAGCCCAGATTTTGAGCAAGCCTGTTCTGATTACCCGCTATCCTACGGCACAGAGTCAGGTTGCCGACGGCAAGGACGGATATATTACGGACTTATCGGTCGAGGGCTTAGCGGAAGGGATTGAGCATTTATATCGAGATCGGCAGCTAAGAGGCCGGCTCGCGGACATGTGCAGCAGGACTCAGTATGGCAATGCGGGCGAACTCAATAAACTATACGCATTGTTGGATGACAATGGATAGGAGGCGAGGCTATGGATAACATCCTGCTGCTCGACACCTCAGTCGGTTCCTTGAATAAAGGGGATGAAATCATCATGAAATGCGTGAGGCGCCAATTGTCTGGTATTACGAGCCAGGCCAATGTGTTTACCGTGCCCACACATCTTTCCCCCTTCGGCTGGTTCCAGGTGATGCGAGATTCATTACGTGTTCAATTCTATACAAGAGCCAAATACAAGTTTGTCGGCGGAACGAATCTATTGACCATGGACATGTTCACCCATTTCCCGCAATGGAATATTAATGTGTTTAATTATCGTCCGTTACAAGGCAGCATTCTCCTGGGGGTGGGGGCGGGCAAAGGAGAAAAAATAAAACGGTACACGAAAATGCTGTACCGCAAGGTGTTGTCCCATGAATATGTGCATAGCGTTCGAGATGAACGAACCTGGAGATTCGTCACGGATTTGGGGCTCAAGGCGTTAAATACGGGATGTCCGACGATGTGGGCGTTAACGCCCGAGCATTGCCAGGATATTCCCAAGGGGAAATCGGATGCCGTCGTGTTTACGTTGACAGATTACGCAAGAGCGCCCCGTCAAGATCAGCTACTGATCGATCTTCTGATTAGAAGCTACAGGAAAGTATATTTCTGGGTTCAGGGAGCCGATGATTATGCGTATTTTCATACGTTATCGAATACCGCAAGCATTCACGTCATTCCTCCTTCGCTGGAAGAATATGAAGCTGTGCTCAGCACGGATGTCGACTTTGTAGGCACGCGCCTGCACGCCGGAATTTATGCGATGCGTCACAAGAAACGTTCCATCATTATTGCGGTTGACGAACGGGCCAGAGGAATGAGTGAGACATACGCCCTGAATACCGTTGACCGTACGGATCTCGCCGGCCTTGAAGCCATGATCCATTCGGAATTCGCGACGAATGTCCGGATGAACCTGGAGGCCATCCAAGCGTGGTTGGATCAGTTCAAGCAGCGGTAATATCGGTCTTGAAGGAGGAAGCCCATGATACAACTGACGCGGGAACAAATCAAAGTAAATCATAACCGTGTGGACTATTTTTTTCAGGTGGACCCCAGGCTTCAAAAATACTTCAGAGCAAGCAATCATTTATTCATGAAATATAACTATGATATCTCGGGTCTTCCAGCAAGCATATTGTCGATTCCGTTTGCGGCGAACATGATGCCGCTCGCGTGGCTTACGGATGCGACGCTGTACGTCGACGAACTGGATCGTTCCTTCTATGACTGTCTTGCGGAACTGAAGCAGGCATATCAGGAGATGTTCCCCCATTTCCCGCTCAAGGGGCAAATCAAGGTCGGGCAGGTTTCTTCCTATCATTATCAACCGGAGCATGAAGCTGCCGTGCTATTTAGCGGGGGATTGGACGCATTGACGACCTATATCCGTCACCGGGATAAGAAGCCTTTGCTCATTACGGAGTACGGATGGCATGAAGGGGACTGTACAGACAGCGAGGTATGGACGGCAGACCGTGAGCATGCGGAAGCTTTTGCCCGCAAGGAAGGGCTCTCCAATATCCTGGTGGAGTCCAACTACGGCACCTTCGTCTATCCTCAGCGAATCGACCGGGATTTCCGGCGCCCGCTGGGGGACACCTGGTGGCATGGACTGCATCACGGTCTGGCGATTATATCGGCTGCGGTTCCTGCAGCCTGCTTGTTACAGGTGAAAACGGTTTACATTGCGAGCTCGCATACGATCGGCAACACGTATTCATGTGCTTCCGACCCATCGACGGACAATCTGATTCGTTACGGAGCGGGCGATGTGTTCCATGACGGATACGAGCTGTCCCGGCAGGATAAAGTCAAAGTGGTTGTGGATCACTATGCCGCTGCCAATGACAAGACCGCCGTCCGGGTATGCTATCGCAACACAGAAAACTGCTGCCAATGCGAGAAGTGCGTAAGAACGATCATGGGGATTGCGGCAGAGGGCCATGACCCGAATGACTACGGTTTTCCGGTGCCTGATGAGCTCTCCGGTTTTCTGAAGCGGTTTTTGAAGCGGGAGGTCAAGTTTTTCACGAATATCCAAATCGAACGGTTATGGAAGCCGATCCAGGAGCGCATGCGGGAGAACCCTGACAACGTGAAGGATCAGGATCTGCTGTCTTGGTTTCCGGAGTACGATTTTGTGGCCCAGCGAAGAAAAGAACGGTTCCGCTACCGTGTAACGCAATTTTTCCCAATCATTAGAAGGAAAGTGAGAACGGGTTTGCAGCAAATCCGTGAAACCAGGTAAAAGAGCAGGTACAGGGATGAGAATTCGAAATTCGCTTTATAACATTTTTTTTGGTCTGCTGGGGCAAGCCATTAGCACCATAATGGGTTTTGTCGTTAGAACGGTTTTTATATGGACACTTGGCGTTGAGTATCTGGGAGTGAGCGGCTTGTTTTCCGATGTGCTCATGCTCCTGTCTCTAGCCAATCTCGGTTTTGAGACGGCCATCATTTACAGCTTGTATCAACCTCTTGCCGATCGGGACGAGGCCAGGATAAAAGCTTTTATGCATTTATTTCGAAAAGCCTATCTGTTCATAGGTATGCTTGTGCTCGTGCTGGGGCTTTCCCTGATTCCTTTTCTTGATGTTTTCATTCAGGGGGAAACGACGGTTTCTCATATCGAAGTCATCTATGTGTTATTTCTGCTCAATTCCGTGTCTACCTACTTCTTCGCTTACAAACAGGCCATCATTGTGGCCGACCAGCAGCAGCATGTGATATCGCGAATCCATAGTGTGTATGTGATTGCCATGAACACGATCCAGATCATCGTGCTTCTCTGTTCGAAAAACTACATTCTATTCCTTGTGATCCAAATTGGAATGAGCGTTCTTAGAAACAAGTATATTTCCCGTGTGGCAGACCGAAAGTACGAATTCCTGAGGGAGCCGGTCAGCACTCCTTTGGACAAAGGAGAGAAGAAGACCTTTTTTCAGAACCTGCGCTCCCTGCTTATGTACAAAGTGAGCGGCGTTGTCATCAATGGGACGGATAATCTGATTATTGCCAACCTATTTGGCGTCATATGGGTCGGATTGTATTCCAATTATTATTTGATTCTGACAACCTTAACTACATTTGTGAGCTATTTCTTCTATTCTCTAACGGCCAGCGTGGGGAATTTGAACGCTACGGAGGATAAGGAGAAGAAGTTTTTCTTCTATCGTGTGTTACGCTTGGCCAATTTTTGGGTGTTCGGGCTTAGTGCCGTATGTTTGTGGAATTTGCTTGATCCCGTGATTATTTTATGGCTCGGAGGTTCTTTTGTCCTCGGCAAGGAGACCTTGCTTGCGATCCTGCTCAATTTTTATACGACGGGGATGCAAAATGCTTCGACCATGTTCCGGGATACGACGGGCATGTTCCGAAGGGGAAGGTACAGCCCGTTGATCGCAGCGGCAATGAACATCGGATTATCGATTACGCTTGCACGCTTCATCGGGATGCCGGGAGTATTCCTCGGAACAGTCATTAGCCGATTGCTAACCTATTTTTGGGTTGATCCTTATTTGCTTCATAAGCACGTATTCTTGCAACCGCTGCGCCCTTATTTTACCCGTTACGCACTGCATGCCGTGTTAGTTCTTCTGGCGGCATCCTTATGCGGCTGGCTTGCAGGATTACTCACGCTGCCGCTGTTATGGGATATCGCCGTCAGGGTCCTGCTGTGCCTGTCCGTAACGAACCTGATCTTCTATGTGTGCTTTCGCAAATCGAGCGAGTTTATCTACTTAACGAACATAGCCAAGGCGAATATGGGAAAGCTGCCGATCCTTACTAAATTCAATCCGGTCATACGGAGAGAGGAGACAAGGTAATGGCCATTTTGATCACGGGTGGCGCCGGTTATATCGGAAGCCATACTTGCGTAGAAATGCTGGAGGCGGGATATGATATCGTCGTTCTTGATAATTTCTCCAACAGCCATCCGGAAGCGATTCGTCGGATTTCGGATATTACGGGCAAAGGATTTGCTTTTTATGAAGCGGATCTTCTCGACGAGCAACGCTTGAATCGGATATTCGAGGGACATCGCATCGATGCCGTGATCCATTTTGCCGGCCTGAAAGCGGTTGGGGAGTCGGTTCAGGTGCCGCTTGAATACTACCATACGAATCTTACCAGCACGCTGGTTCTGTGCAGGGCGATGGCCAAGCATGGCGTGTACAGCCTGGTATTCAGCTCATCCGCCTCGGTGTATGGGGTACCGGAATGTGTTCCCATTTCGGAGGAAGCCAGCCTTGGGGCGGTGAGTCCCTATGGAAGAACCAAACAAATGATTGAGCAAGTACTGCAGGATCTGGCTTCTTCTGACCCGAGATGGGGAATTTCCATTCTCAGATATTTCAATCCCGTCGGTGCACATAAAAGCGGAAAGATCGGAGAGAGCCCTAATGGGACGCCTAACAATTTAATGCCGTTTATTACGCAAGTAGCTGTGGGGAGATTGCCGTCGCTTAAAGTATACGGCTCCGATTACCCTACAAAAGACGGTACGGGAATCCGAGATTATATTCATGTCGTGGATTTGGCGCAAGGCCATCTGAAAGCATTGGAGCATTTGGATCATATAAATGGGGTCGAATTTTACAATCTGGGTACAGGCCGGGGGTTTACGGTGCTGGAGATGATCCATTCCTTCGAGAAGGTGTCGGGGATTCAGATTCCCTATGAAATCGTGGGGCGAAGACCAGGGGATATCGGGATATGCTATGCTGATCCGACAAAGTCCCATATAAGCCTGGGGTGGTTCCCGAAATACGGCATTACCGACATGTGTGAAGATAGCTGGAATTGGCAGGTTCATAATCCGCAAGGTTATTGCGAGAGGATCACGGCCGGGTAATCATCGAATTCGACAAAACTAGTGCTCCAGAGACGACATACTATGACACCATGGAACGTCAAATGTCGTGTATAATACTACTTAATAAGTATATATTAGGAAACGATGAAATGCGCCTTTTTTGTCTGGGCACTTTAGGCGTGTGGAGTTAGTGGTGCAACCGGCCGAGTAAATTCGGGAGGCAATGCAATCATGGTTGAAGCGGTTACAGGTAACAATGAACAATTGGACAAGGATTGGGTAGCTATTATTTTAACTGCACGACAAATGGGCCTTTCCATTGCGGACATTCGTAAACTTCTTCGCGATTTTCAGGCACAGTCTGATCCTGAATGGCCGCTCCATGTCAATTCAGAAGCATAACTCACGATTGTTGACATTATCGAAAAGAAATCTCCTTCGTTGAGGCATGTTTACAGATAACGCGCGGTGAACTCAACAATCGGAGATTTCTTTATTTTGGGCTGCGTCAACGCTAGGGAGCATCATGACTCTTCGCGTGTTAGCTTCCACTTATTATATTCCAGAAATTCTTTGAATTGCTCTTTACTTACGCCAGAAGCCATCGCTTCTTTTACGAGATTAGTCCATTCTTCGTCCAACACCTCAGCTTCATTCGAAGCTTCCTTGTCTTGCAGCAGCTCCTCAACTGAGACCCCGAGAATAACACTAATCTTCTCCAGAAATTGAATGGAAGGATTCTGCTGAATTCCTCTTTCAATTGAGCTTAAATAGGATTTTGCGACACCTGCTCTTTCGGAGAGTTCTGACAGTGAGTAATTTTTCTTCCTTCGAAGGATTTGAATCCGTTCTCCGATCATGATTTAACCTCCGTGTATACATCTGCTTGTCCCTATTATATCCGATTTCCCCCACCTCCGAAAGCGGCTACAGCGTATAGACGTTAACAGGCTGCGCCTCCTGATTTTGTAAAAGATTTGCAAATATGCTCTTTTTTTCTGAGGATAATGACAAAAAGGTTCCCTGTTCAGCCAATTTCCCGTCATGTATGACTAAAATTTGTTCCGCGTTTTGGATGGTGGACAGCCTATGGGCAACCACAATGACCGTAATGCGATCCTTCAACCGATGTAAAGCGGTCAGAATCTTTTTTTCATTCTCCGTATCCAGTGCGCTTGTCGCCTCATCCAGAACAAGGATAGAAGGCTGCCGGATGATGGCTCTTGCCAGGACCAGGCGCTGCCGTTCTCCTCCTGACAAACGAATGCCTCGATCTCCAATGAGCGTCTCCAATTGGTGAGGAAGCTTGCGTACAAATTCAGCTGCCGAGGAAAAATCGAGGGCTTCCCACAGTTCGTTCTCCGTGGCACTCGGTTTCACCATCAACAGGTTTTCTCTTATGGTCGCATTATAAAGAAACGGATCCTGCGCCACATACCCGATGGAGCGTCTGTACGCGAGCAGGTTGTCATTCGTGATCGCTATGCCATCCACGAGGATTTGACCGGATTCAGGCTGCATCAGGCCCATAAGGATATCGATAAACGTGCTCTTGCCGGCCCCTGATTTGCCAACGATAGCGGTCATCCCTTGGGCTGGAATATGAACGCTGATATTTTGCAAAGCATACACAGGCAGTTGCGGCTGATAGCGAAACGAAAGATTTCTGACTTCGATTCCTTGCATAACGAACCAATGGCCAGGTCCCGGAGCGGGCGATTCGGTAAGCGTAATCGCCTGATCTGCGGCCAATTTGCAGTCACGCTGCAATTGCTGAAGAGCCTTGAAGGCCGGGATGGTCGAGGCTAATTGTTCCAGCTTGGACTGGAGGCTGGTAAATCTCGGCCACAACCTGGCAAAGAGCAGGATAACGATCAATAAAGACGGCCCCTCACTCGGAAAAAAACGAAATGACGTAAAGATAAATCCGGCAATAAGCAGTGAGGACGCTATTTTATACAACAGCTGGGAATTCAGCCGTAGCCGCACATAATCCAGCTGCTCTTGCATGGTTCCTTCGGTAAGCTGCTGGTGCCACTCCAAGCGGGAGGGTTCCAGGTTATTGCTCTTTATATCTTTCATTCCTTGAAGCTGGTCCGTGATTCCTGCCAAATAAGCTTGGGCGAGCTTGGACGTCTGGCTGCCGAGCTGCTTGGATTTGCGAATAAATCCGCGGGAAAGAAAAGCAAGCATGGCTCCGCAGGCAATAACGAACAGCGTTATCTTCGGTGAGATCCAGAAGGCGAAAATAATCTGAAGGAGGGTAAACAAGGCAGATGTAATGAATTGGAGAAGCAGACTGATTCCCCCCAAGACTCTGGCGGTTTCGATCGTAAGGGCATTCACCAGATCGGAAGTTCTGCGATTTATAAAAAAAGGCCATTGCGCTCTTAGAAGAGCACTGTAATTCTCGTAACGCAGTTGTCGGCTGAAATGTTGCTCTATCTCGGCATTGCGGACCGTAACGGCTCGATGAATGAGGTTCTGAGTGACGACAATCAGCAGGTATACGGTTAGAATGATGGCCAGGGAAGAGGCCTGCGGCAAGCTGTGCAGGATGTTCAAAAACCGCAGCCTGTTCTCCCAAGCCGGCTCTGACAACAGAACACCGCCAACCGTAAGCATGGGGATGAGCAGAAGAAATGTCATGCCCTCCAGGAGACTGCTGATCACCATGCCGATAATGTTGATGCTTAATTGTAACCCTGCCGTTTGATGAAGCCGCTTCATGTACAGAATAATCGAATTCATGGGTCTGTCCCTGCGCTCTTCGCGAATTTCTCCACCACGACGAACTGCTTCATCATCTCGGCGCCGGTAATGTATATCGAGCCGCTGCGGAGCCAGGCGTGTGCGATCAGTTCACCGTTTTTATTTTTCCCGGTCCCCAAATATAACGTGCTGTGCAGGTTTCTTTTTTCAAGCATCTTCATACCTGCCATCGCCCTTACCAAGCATTTGCTCTCCCAGAAAGTATGCCGGCTCACGATCTGGATCGCGCTCCGAATATGCTTCATGGTTTTCGTGTGCGACGGATCATGGACTTCTGGCGTTTCCATGGATCGTCTCCCCAGCAGAGGCGAGATCTTCGCGAACGGGAAATACAAAAGAATGCGCGCCCACCCCAAATAAAGAAAAGCTTCCGCGAATAAAAGGAATGTCTTCCGATCTGATAGGCATAACCATATCCATCTTCGCAACCGGTTCATAGCCGCTTCACATGCCGTATTAAGCCCTCATGCTCCAAATCCGAGAGGAACAGGAGAATGTCTTCCTCGCATTCCGACGACTCTACCTCATATGCGGATAAAATGGATCGGATAATATGTTCCGCCTTCACGGGCGTGATAAGCATGTCCCAGATCTCGCCTCCAAGCGTACCGAGATTATAGTATTTTCCCTTCTGGACGCTTAACATCACTTTCTCGCCGGCCATATCGCTAACGATATGGCCCTCGCATTGAACAAGCGTATCGACAGGGGTGATCGAATGAAGTTTGCTCATTGGTCATTCTCTCCTTGCCGGATAATGTTTAAGATATGCGATGTCAGATCAAGCGTGCTGAATCCAACCATGGGACGGTGCAGACGGTACATCCCGACCTGGCGAATGAAGGATGACAGGGTCTTGAAGTGCCATTCCATCAATCCCAGCGGCTGTACCAACAAATTACGGTACGTATGGTGAAAGAGGACGCGAAAGCGCTCCATCCCCTGGATCGGCGCAATATGAGTGGCTGCATCCCAGGGAACCAGCTCAAAGATACTTGCCAACGGAAGTGGTTTTTCATGAAAGTTGGACCCCGCGGGCACGGCAAATTTCGTATTACGCTCATAAAGCGGGGTGTAATTGGCATTGTCCATTCCCATGTGCTTCAATGTGTCCACCCATAATTTTTGCTGCGGGTAAGATGGAACAACCCAAGGAGAGCCTCGAGTCATCACGACGGGAATAACATCATCGCTAAGCAGCGGATATCCCTCGGACATCAGGTGCAAGGCCAAGGTGGATTTGCCCGCCCCGGATTCGCCGATAATGGCATAGGCTTTCCCGTCAATAGCTACGGCGCTGCCGTGCAAAGGCATAATTTTGCGCTGCAGCAATAGAATGCCCATACAAGTCCCCAGAATAAAAAGCCGAACCCAATTCTCTTCCGCCTGATCGAACGGAGAGACCAGGATGGAGGAGGCATCCTGTACCGCATATATGGCAGCCCCAGGTACCCGAAACATAACCGTACGGCCGTGATCCAGAATAGCGAAGTTTCCATAGAAATGAATGGAGCTGTTCCAGAGAGGCTGCAAGTCTGTCCGCCGTACCGTAATGTTGTCCAGAGGCTCGCGCTCGCCAGCCAGAGGCAGTTCCGGTAATACAAAGTCGCTCTCAATACGGAAGCCAAAAGCTTTATAATGGTCAGTCCTTACCGCTGCTCGTTCGGTCATGCTCATCTCTCCAAGAGTTTGTAAATTTGAGAACAGGGGAACCCTTATACCCGTTGAGAAGTATAAGGGTACCGCACCAGTAACCGCATTCATTAAGCCAATTGTCTAGCTATCCATCGGATCGTAATGCACATCTTCATCCGGGTCCGGCTGGAAAGCATCCGGCGTAGAGAGACCCGGTCCAGCCATGGTCTGATGAACATCCAACACTTCAAGGGATGGCTTGCTGTACTGCTTTTTCATGGTTACACCTCCTTTCAAGAGATTCTTGACAGGAATTTATGAAAGATGAACCCGCGCATCAGCACGCGGAACTTGAGATCGAACGCAAGCTCCGGCCGCGGGCGATGGCGGATCTCGTTCAGCAGTTCACGAAGCAGGGGGGCATTCAGATAATAACAAGTTCGCGGATCGCCAATCATCTGTTCAAGCTCACGGATCAATCCACTCCAGTCAGGCATGAGCCTGAACACGCCGTCAGCGCCCTGGACGCCGCGTCTTTTGCGATTCAATCTCACCTTGTCGGGGAGGTAGCGGGCGGTTGCCCTGCGTATGAGTGAACGGTCGACGCCTTGCTGAACGAACTGTTCATCAGGCACCGACAGACAGAAGCGGACGACCCGCAGATCATTAGTGGGATCCCTGTCCCAGATTTTATGCTTAAGGGAAAGCTTTGTGCCGATCGTTCCGTTAATATTCCAAAAGTACAGCTGATTAAAATGATCCTTGCGGATGTCATACGCGTTCTGAGTCGATGATCCCCAGACGTCCATGCCGCAGGCCTTCATGTGGTCGGTTACATTGGTTTTGCTGGCGAAGTCCGGGTTAATCAAGACCGGCAGCGCAGGATCGTCTCCCGGAGCAATCAGCGGGGCGAGCCAAGGAAAGCTCTTTTTGCCGACGATTTGAAGCACTTTCCAGGGATTCGCCCCAAGCGATTGGCAATAACGTCTGTGCTCCCAGAAGAACGACACGAGACGCCCCTTCCTTAGCAGACTGGCTTGGTAATCCATGGCGGGCCCCCAGGAAATGGTCCAGTTCCCCCTCTGTCCGGTCAGCATAACCCCGATGTCCCGGGCAGAGGCTTGTTCATAGATTCCTTTAAGCCAAAAAGAGTTCTCGAAAAATTTATATGGCATCTCCAGCGTATCAAGCCATTCGTCTATGACGGAGTAAGGGTTGCTTGACGGATAACTGGATACATTCATCTCGATATTGCCTACATGCTCCGCCGTGGACCGTATGTATTCTCTTTCATCCGCAAAACGGCTGCATGAAGTGAAATCGGAAAAGCCTTCGATCGGATAATAGCTGAAGGTATAGAGAGACTTGTTGTTGGCTTTCAACATCGGTGCGGCAAAGCTTACAACCGAACCGGAATCAAGTCCGCCGCTTAGATGTGCTCCAACCTGGCGGAACGTTCTTAACCGAGCCTGAACCGCAGTCTGGAAAACATCCCGGAGCGCTTCCTCGTATTCCTCGTTGCTTGTAAGCACAAGCTTCTCAGTATGCTGCAGACGGCAATATTGTTGAAAGATTACTTTCCCATTGGCAACGAAAATGGAATGCGAAGGGGGGATCTGCTTGATGGATTGATACACGGTAGAAAAAGAATCTACGGCGTCTGTCGTGATGGGGATAGCAAGGAATTGGGAAATCCAGTGTTCGTTCAAGTCTCTTTTCACATGTGGCAGCGTAAGCAGTGGTTCCATGATTGTACAGAATGAGAACAGTTCCGGGGATTGATGAAAGTAAAGGGTCCGTGTTCCGGAAAAATCCCTTGCGCCAAACATCGTGCGATCCCTGCCATCCCAAATGATGAAAGCGAAATCCCCGACGAGATGTTTGGGCATATCATGGCCCCATTTCATATACGCTTGGAGAATAAGCTGGCTGTCCGTTATGGTCTGTCGAGCCTGCTTGGATAGTTGCAGCTGGTCTGCTAATTCGTCCCGGTTATCAATAATCGCATCCGAAGTAATGGCGAGCGATGTAACCGGATCATAGCAGGGCAGGACCTCGTTGATGGATTGCGGGGTAATGCACTGCTGGAGGCTCCCCAGAAATAAGGAACCGTTACTCCAGCTGCTTACATAATCAGCGGGAAAGCGCCGCAACGCATCGATCATTTGTCTGCCAAGTCCGGGTTCCAGCTTATCGTGTTGAAGGTGATAAATGCCTGCTACTGCACCCATCATCGTTCTCCTCCGAATACACGTTTTTTGTTCTTATTAAAGAACGAGATAAACTTAATATGTTCCCAATAAAGAACACAAATAAAGAGTAACATCCCTCTTTAAGGATTGTCAACCATGGTTGAAAGAATGAGAAGGGACGGGAACTGCACATGTAGAAATAGATGTGAACATCAGCCTCGTCTCGGCCAGTGCATCCCGTGTGAGTCTTCCCATTCGAGGTGGCGCAATATGTCGCCTTAACCCCTCTTAGGATGCGGATGCCCTCTATCTTCTCTGGGAAGATGGGGGCTTTTTTTCATCAAAAAAAGAGCCGCGCAGGCACGGGGAAATACGTGCGGCGTACGCGGCCCTTTGAAGAGGGGCTTGATTATAATAGCTTCTATACGGAATGGGCAAGACAGTTACTGGCGAATGCGCTGCTCGGTCCTGCTTGTAATCTCTTTCTTCGCCTTCATGTACTGTTCGACTACTTCATAGAGCGTGACGCCCGTATCAAGCGATTTTTTGTTCATGAACATGGAGTATCCGTCACCGCCCGCGATCAGGAAGTCGTTCGTCGCGACACGATACGTTGTGTCTTTTTCCAGCGCCTTGCCGCCTGCCTTGACATCGGTCACGCCGCTTTAGCAAGCCGCCGGAGAAATGAACCAGATCTTCGCCATGATAGTACAGGTCTACCCGGCCCAGCGACTTGGCGTATTCCCAATCCTGCACAATGTATGTGCCATTGACCAGCTCCGGCTCATCGACCCGAGTATGGGTGTGGCCGCCAACGATGATATCGATGCCCGGCACCTGCTTCGCCATCTCGCGATCATACTTCAGGCCGGTATGGCAGAGCACGATGACATGATGGGCCTTGCCTCATACCGTTCATATTATGCGCTGGCAATAGGGATACATGCGCGGGCGGGTGCCCGGCAACATGCCTGCTTACAGCTCGTCGAAGCCGTTGTCATCGCCGACTTTGCCGTAGTTGCGCGATTTGGCTTCGAAGAAGTCGGTCTTCGTCGAATTGAGCGCCTCGTCGGAGAAGGGCTTAATCCAAGGCATGCAGTTCACGTCGACGCCTTCATAGGCCTTCTCCAGGCCCATCATAGCGAGGCGGCGGTTCGCGATATATTTAATGTAATCACTCAACTCGCGCAGATCGATGCCGCGAATATTGCTGAGCGTATAATGCGCCCAGTTCGTCTCCAACTGCACGGCCCGGTCAATTGTATCGTAGACGAACCGGCGGTTCGCGTCGGTATTCAATTCCGGGAAATCGCGCAGCAACTGCTTGAACACTTCGCCGAAGAAGTAGCAGTGCTGGTTCTCGTCGCGCTGGATGTACGAGATCATCTGGCTCGTCGCCATCATCTTCTGGTCGCGCGCCAGATTGTAGAAGAAGGCGAACGTGCTGTAGAAAAATACGCCTTCGAGAATCAGATCGGCGACGAGCGCTTCGAAGAACGTCTGCGGCGTCGGATTGTCCCGGAATGTCTGGTAAATGTCCGCGATGAAGCGGTTGCGCTCGAGCAGCACGGCATCATGCTTCCAATATTCGAAAATATCCTTCTGCTCCTGCTCCGACACGAGCGAGGACAGCACATAAGAATAAGATTGATTGTGAACGACTTCCTGCTGGGCGATAATGGCCGCGATGGCCTCCAGGGAGGAATCAGTGAAAAACCGCTTCACATCGCCTACGAACATCGTCTGCATCGAATCGAGCACCGCCAGCAGCGAGATATTGATCTTAAAGGCGCGCTGCTCATCTGGCGTCAGGTTCGGAAATTGCTGGGCGTCTTTGGACATCGGAATCTCATCGGCAATCCAATGGTTCAGCAGAAGCACCTTGTACAGCTTGTACATGTGCGGCATCCGGATATCGTCCCAGTTCAAGATGCCGGAGCATTCGCCCAAAATAATGCGGGTCGATTGGTTCGGCGCCTCGGTATTGAATATTTTTTGCAGTTTCAGCTCGCGATCGAGTAAAGTCATCATTTTCTTCCTTTCCTCACATTATCATCATTCTATCTGCCGCCCGGCGAGAGCTCCATGCGGCGCTGCTTCACTTCATTTAAGAGCTGCACGCTTCGCATTCCTCTACGGTCAGCGCCTGGCTGCGCACGTAGTAGGTCGATTTCAAGCCGGCCTTCCATGCATGCAGATGCAGGTTAAGGAAATCGACGGCCCGGATATCCGGACGGACGTACAGGTTGAAGCTCTGGCCTTGGTCGATATGGCGCTGGCGGGCTCCCGTCATACGGATCGACCAGTTCTGATCGAGGCGGAATGCCGTCTTGTAATACCACATCGTCTTGTCGGACAAGTCCGGCGCCGGATTGGCGATTTTGTACGTGGTCTTCTCCTCATAGCTGAGCAGCTCGTATACCGGATCGATGCTCGCCGTCGAGCCGGCAATGATCGAGGTGGAGCCGTTCGGCGCGACCGCCATTAGCCAGGCGTTGCGCATCCCGTTCGCCTTGACCTCGGCAGCGAGCTCGTTCCACTGCTCGGTCGTCACGAAGCGGCCGGGGCGCGTTCCGGTCGTATATTCGCGCTGTTCGAAGTAGCGGCCGTTCTCCCATTCGGACTGAGCGAACAGCGGGTAAGCGCCTTTTTCCTTCGCCAGTTCCATGCTTGCCCGCACCGCCAAATAATGAATCTGCTCATAGAGGTAGTCGTTGTATTCCACGGCCTCATCCGATTCCCAGGCGATGCCTTCCAGCGCAAGCAGATGATGCAGCCCGAAGGTGCCGAGCCCGATCGCGCGATAGCGCCGGTTCGTATGCTGGGCTTGCAGCACTTCGATATTGTTAATGTCGATGACGTTGTCGAGCATCCGCACTTGGATCGGCACGAGGCGTTCGAGCACCCGCACGGCGCGTGCCAGATGAATGGAGTTCAGGTTGCAGACGACGAAGTCGCCTGGAAGCTTGCTGATGATGATGCGGGCCCCGCCGTCCTCCAGCACCAGCTCTTCCTGCTCGATCGTCGTCGGCGACATATTCTGCATTATCTCGGTGCACAGATTGGAGCAGAAGATCATGCCATGCGCCTTGTTCGGATTGGCCCGGTTGGCGGTATCCTTGTAGAACATATAAGGCGTTCCGGTCTCGAGCTGGGATTTGAGAATACGCTTCATGATGTCGATGGCCGGCAGCGTAATGCGCGAGAGATGGGGGGTCGCCACCGCCTCTGCATACTTCTCGCGGAACTGCCCCTGGCCTGCCTGCTCGTCATAGAAATCTTCCAGTCCTAGCGGACGGCCGTTCCCGTCGGTCCAGCCCAGTGTCTTCTTCACTTCATGCGGACAGAATAGATGCCAGTCTTCGCGCTTTTCGACCGCTTCCATGAACAGATCCGGAATACAGACGCCATGGAAAATATCATGGGCGCGCATGCGCTCGTCGCCGTTATTTAATTTGAGATCGAGGAAGGACAGAATGTCCTTGTGGAACACGTCCAGATAGACGGCAATGGCGCCCTTGCGCGTGCCGAGCTGGTCGACGCTCACCGCGGTGTTGTTCAGCTGGCGGATCCAAGGAATGACGCCGGAGCTCGTATTTTTGTGGCCGCGAATATCGGAGCCGCGCGCCCGCACTTTCCCGAGATAGACGCCGATGCCGCCGCCCATCTTGCTCAGCCGGGCCACGTCGGTATTCGAATCGAAGATACCTTCCAGCGAGTCATCCACCGTGTCGATGAAGCAGCTCGACAATTGGCCGGCGACCTTCTTGCCCGCGTTCGCCATTGTCGGCGTCGCGGCAGTCATATAGAGATTGCTCATCGCCCAATATGCTTCCTTGGCCAGCTCAACCCGGCGCTCCTCCGGTTCCTGATGCATCAGGTACATGGCGATGATCATATAGCGCTCCTGCGGCAGCTCCATCGTGCGCCCTTCGAAATCAACGGCCAAATACCGCTCCGCGAGAGTAAGCAGCCCGATATAGTCGAACAGCTCGTCGCAGGCCGGATCGATCGCCTGGCCCAGCTCGCGAATCTGATCGGGCGTATAGGCCTCCAGCAGCTCCTGACGGTAGATGCCGATATCGGCCAGCTGCTTAATCAGCTTGTAGAAGTCGCCATACGGGCGATCGGCGTACGCCTTGTAGCTGCGGTGCAAAGCCGCTTCCTTATACAGCTTCGTCAACAGGGCGCGCGCCGCGACAAACTTCCACTTCGGCTCCTCGACGGAGACCAGCTCCAATGCGGTCATGATGCAAGCCTGCGTGATGTCGGATGCCTGAACATGGCTGTGACGAAGCTTGGCCAGGACGCCCCGGTGCCAGCGTTCCCGGTCCAGCTCCGGGTAAGCGCCCATGATGCGCTCGCCATAACGCATGATGCGCTCCGCGTCGAACGCGAGCGAGCGATTATTCGGTTTGTGTACGGTCTGAACAGTATGATTGGTGGTTAGCATCCGTATTCCTCCTCGAAAAAGAGCAATAAAAATAGCCGTCCCTTCGCGAGAACAGCTCAGGACGGCATGGCAAAGCCGTATGTATCCGGGGGCTTCTTATCATGGCGGCTGTGCATCACTAGGACAAGGCGCAGCTCCCCCCTCTAACCACGCAGCTGCAATCGCCCGCCGAAGGCGGTAACAGCGCAGCGCGCGGCCTGAACACGTTCCCTATTCCGCGTAGGGTAATGAATGTGCGGCGATACAGGCAGGTCTCCTGGCTCGAAGCCGAATACCTCGGCAGCCTTCCCGGGACATTCGTCCCAGTGGACATAGAAAAGGCCGCTCTCTACAGAGCGCCTGTTCTGTCGGGTACTTGCTGCCGGAACGGAGAGGACCGATGTTCCGGCAGCGCTTCTTACAGTGGCGGGACCGCGACGGATTCGCACCGTCTTCCCTATTAAGCCGGGGCCCGACGCGCATCGCTTTTGTCGAACCGCAGCACCTGTATCGTTCAATATGTTGTTATACTCATGATAATATACTACAACATATTGGGTAAGTAAATAGGTTTCAGGTGATATTCCTCATAAGAAAATGACAGGATTTGAGACAATTCCGAGGGCTGTCCGGACCTTAAAAATGTTCGGGATCGGAGAGGTCCGCTCCCGCACTTGAACGGCAGCGGCGGATTGGGGCGAAGATAATGCAAGCAGGCGAGGCCGCTGGTGCGGCCCCGCCTGGAATAAGTGAGATTCAAGATGCAATGATTATTATAAATGGATTACCAGCCGCGATCGTATTGCTTCGGCGGAGCGAGTTCCTGGCGCAATTGCTTCGCAGCCTGGCGCGGCCAGTACGGATCCCGCAGCAGCTCGCGGCCGAGGAAGATGAGATCGGCCCGGCCATTGCGGACAATCTCTTCCGCCAAGGACGGTTCGGTAATCAGCCCGACGGCACCGGTCGCGATGCCGGCTGATTGGCGGATCGCATGCGCATATTGGACCTGATAACCCGGGTACGCTTCGACCCGATGAGGGACGACCCCGCCCGAGCTGCAGTCGATCAGGTCGACGCCCTGGTCCTTCATTCGCCGCGCATAGTCAATGTATGCCTCGATCACGTTGCCGCCTTCGGCATATTCATTGGCCGAGATGCGTACGAACAGCGGCTTCGACCACGTGATGCGCACCGCTTCAATCACTTCGCTCAAGAAGCGGTAGCGGGCGTCGGCGCTGCCGCCGTAGCTGTCGGTCCGCTGGTTCGTGAGCGGGGACAGGAACTGGTTGATCAAATACCCGTGCGCGCCGTGAATCTCGATGACGTCGAATCCGGCTTCCTCCGCCCGCCGCGCGGCGTCGGCGAATGCTTTGATCGTCTTGCGGATGTCCTCCAGCGTCATCTCCTCCGGCGTCTCATAGGCTTCGCTGAAGCGAAGCGCCGAAGGGGCGATGATCCCGGGGACGGTTGCTTTGCGCCCGGCGTGGGCGAGCTGAATCCCGATCTTGCCGCCGTGCGCGTGGACCATGTCGGTCAGGCGGCGGAGTCCGTCTACATGCTCGTCGCTCCAAATGCCCAGATCCTGCGCGCTGATGCGTCCGCCAGGGGTGACGGCGGTGGCCTCGATCATGATCAGGCCGACTTGTCCGACGGCACGGGACGTATAGTGGACCAGATGCCAATCGTTGACCATCCCGTCCTCATTGTGGCAAGAGTACATGCACATCGGCGACATCACGATACGATTCGGTATCGTCACCCCGCGTAACGTTAGCGGTTCAAATAATTGGGGCATGGCTATCCCTCCAAAGAATCATGTTCGAGATTGTATTTCCCAATTCCATTATACCCCTCCAAGTATGCAGGAACAAATCGACCGTTCACGTCGAAGGATATTCCTTGATGCAGCAATGATTACGGCGTGTGATTCCGCAGCCAAGAGAGGCAGTCAGATGTAACCTCATCCCGGTTCTTCTCATTCAGGAGCTCATGCCGCGCCTCCGGGTACAAAATGCACTCAACCTCGCGGATCCCGAGCTCGCGATACATCTCAGCCAGCCGCCGTATGCCCTTGCCGTATTGGCCGACCGGATCGCGATCGCCAGCAATGAGCATCACCGGCAGCTCCTTCGGTATGGCCTGCATCGTCTCGGGGCGATGAATGTCCTGCAGCAGCCTGAATAAGTCCCGGTAAAAGCCAATTGTGCTCAAAAATCCGCATTCCGGGTCGGCCACGTACTTATCGACTTCCTGTTCATCCCGGCTCAACCAGTCGAAGGAGGTTCGGCTCGGCCGGAACGTACGGTTGAAGCCGCCGAATGCCATGTTGTCAATCATTTTGCTGCGGTGGCGGGAGCCGCGAGCGGAGGCAATCAGCTTCGTCAGCGCGACTCCGGCGTACAATTCGCGTCCCCGCGGCCCGTTGGTGCCGCACAGAATGACGCCGTTTATTTTATCGCCGTGCTCCGCAATATATTTCTGGGCCAGAAAGGAGCCCATGCTGTGCGCGAACAGAAATACCGGCAGCCCGGCCTGCTCAGACTGAATGATCTCGGTCAATTGCGCCATATTGCGGACCATCCATGTAAAGCCGTCTTCGCCGACATAGCCGAGGTCTTCGGGCCGTTCCGCGGTCCGGCCATGCCCGCGGTGGTCGTTGGCGTAGACAACGTAGCCCGCCTCCGTCAGCGCTTCAGCGAAGCGGCTGTAGCGTCGGGCCGTCTCGGTCATGCCGTGGGCAATCTGAATGACCCCGCGCACGGGCTGCCCTTCTTCCGGATCCCAGCGGTACACATGGACGCGAACGCCCTCCGGGTCGGTGAACGTGAACGTATTGGATAACATATAGAACGCCTCCCGTAATGGATCGGCGATAAGCTGCGGCGGCAGGGGAGCAGCCAGCAGCCTATTGCCGGTTCGTCAGGTCCGCTTCTCTCGTTGCGCTCAAGGGACCTTATATCATTATCTTCCATTATATCTTCGGACAGGGAAGGAAATCCATGATTCTGATTCGTGCGCATTCTCTGATTGCGGTTTTTTGGAGCACTTCTGATACTTGTCGGATGTCTTTCTCACTCCTTTTGCCCAATATCCCATCCGCTCAGTCTTGTTTTCATTTGTTGTAGCATTACGTATTCTTTTGTGTAGTCTCCCAGTCGTTCAGGTAACATATATTCCTCGAAACAATACCCTACGCTCAATCTCCCACTCGGTCAGGATGAAACTATCCGCTCGGTCTGAGCCCGTCTGGTTCGGAACCGCTTGGTCTGAACCTGCTTGGTCTGAACCTGCATAGCCTGAACCTGCTTATTCTGAAACTGCTTAGTCTAAAATCATTCGTTTCTGAGCTATGGGGATATCCGTTATAAGAGGGCTAGAGAGGGGTGCTGAGTTTCCTGATCACCGTGAATATATTTTGATAAGAGATATGTGCGGGATCGAGAGGGTTTCGGGCCTTTCTGAATAACAGTAGGATCGTTCATAGAGGCCTGTATGGTCTATAAAAGGTTACTGGCTCTCCTGAGCGACGGGAATATTGGTCATAAGAAGCAAATGAAGATGGAGAGGTAATGGAAAAGAGTGGTGATACAGGCGTTGCGGCGCTGAGCGCCTCTTCGCGGCAGCCCCCAGATGTGATACGATGGTACATAATCGTAACAAGAAATACTGTGCAATCAGGAGGCCTGCCGATGTTCACACCGAGCCAATATTCCGGTCAGCCGGATCAGGATTATCCGCTGCTTCATAAGCAGCTTCTCGCCTTAATCGAGGGCGAGCCGAATCTTATCGCCAACCTGGCCAATGCATCGGCCTTGCTCTGGCAAGGCTTGAAGGATATTAACTGGGCCGGATTCTACTTAATGGACGAGTCCAAGGAAGAACTGGTGCTCGGCCCGTTCCAGGGCTTGCCGGCCTGCATCCGCATTCCGTTGGGACGGGGCGTGTGCGGAACCGCCGCCCAGGAGCGGCGAACGCTCGTCGTCCCGGACGTTCACGCCTTCCCGGGCCATATCGCCTGCGACGCGGCATCCCGTTCCGAGATCGTCGTCCCTATGATGAAGGACGGACGGCTTGTCGGCGTGCTGGATATCGACAGTCCGCTTACGGACCGGTTCCAGGAGCCGGATCGGGAGGCATTGGAGAAGATGGTCGAAGCCTTGATGAAGGAAGCGGTTCTGTAATCTCATATTGTAATCGCATATGGGCAGCGTGATCCGGAATGGACGCGCTGTTTTTTTGTGACATGAGGCGAGATTGTGAAGTCGATGCGATATTCATGATTTTGAAATATTTGTTGTGATCGTACGCACTCGGCGGCGCTTTCCCATTTAGTATGTTGGAAATAGAAATCCATTTTGACAGGGGGAAGCGCGAATGTTCTGTCATCAATGCGAGCAGACGCCGACGGGCGGCTGCCAGGTTGTCGGAGTGTGCGGCAAGGACGAGACGATTGCCAGTCTACAGGATACAATCGTGTTTGCGTTGAAAGGCATCGCAGCGTATGCGACGCATGCGCGGCAGTTGGGCTATGTCGATGAAGAAGTTGACGCGATTACGCATGAAGCGCTCTATATGACGTTGACTAACTCCAATTTCAACTTACAGGAGCATCTGGACATGGCGATGAAGGTCGGGGGCGCGGCGATCCGCATTATGGATGTGCTGGATCGGGCCCATACGGAGCATTTCGGCGTTCCTGTGCCGGTTACCGTCCCGCAGAACAAGATAGAGGGCAAGTCTATCGTCGTGACAGGGCACAACTTGTATGCGCTGGAGGAATTGCTGAAGCAGACGGAGGGCAAGGGCATCAATATTTACACCCATTCCGAGATGCTTCCGGCGCACGGCTACCCGGCATTGAAGAAATATCCGCATTTGAAAGGCAATATCGGCAAAGCCTGGTATGACCAGCGCCGTCTGTTCGAGCAATATCCTGGCGCCATCCTTGCGACGACGAACTGTGTCATGCCGATTAAGGGGACCTATGCCGATCGGTTCTTCTCCTATGACGTGGCCGGACTCGAGGGCGTGACCAAGATCGTGAACGACGATTTCTCGCCGTTGATCGAGCGTGCGCTGGCGCTGCCTGCGGCGGATGTGGAGAGCGAGCAGACATTGACGACGGGATACCACCACGAGACGGTGCTCGGGCTGGCGCCGGAAATTATTCAGGCCGTTAAGGATGGCAAGATCAAGCGGTTCTTCGTCATCGCGGGCTGCGATGCGCCAGGCAAGGGCGGCGAGTATTACCGCGAGCTCGCGACATCGCTGCCGAACGATACCGTTATTTTGACGACCTCTTGCGGGAAGTTCCGGTTCAATGACGTCGATTACGGTACGGTGGCGGATACGGGCATTCCTCGTTATATCGATCTGGGGCAGTGCAATAATTCCGGCTCCACGGTCAAGATCGCGGCTGCGCTTGCGGACGCCTTCGGTTGCAGTGTCAACGAACTGCCGGTGTCGATCGTGCTATCGTGGTTCGAGCAGAAGGCGGTTGCGATTTTGCTTGGCTTGTTCAAGCTGGGCATCCGTGATATTCGCATCGGGCCGAAGCCGCCGGAATTCATCTCGGAAGGCGTGATGAACGTGCTGACCGATCTGTTCGGTCTGAAGCTTATCGGCGATGCGCAGGAAGATATGAAGGCGATGCTCCGTCTTGCCTAGATGGTGAATGGGGTAAAGTATTTATGGAGTTAATCGATTGCGGCGCGGTCCCTGAAGGGGCCGCGTTTTGTTGTTCCGCACGCTTTGCCGCGGCTTCGAAATGCGACGCCATGCCGAAGCTTCTTTTTGAGCCAAATGTGATATCCGCTATAGACTCCCGAGGAGCCTTCCGCTACGGTAAGCAGTGGCATGCCGGGCCGATGACCGGCAAGCACATGCAATCAGCAGAAGGAGCTGCAAGGATGAAGACGATTGTCGCTGCGATCAATGCAAAATATATACACACCGCGCTGTCGCTGCGCCTGTTGAAGGCATATGCAGAGGATGAATTCGAGATAGTTATGGCGGAGTACACGATTAAGGACCCGGTGCTCCATATTGCGGCCGACTTGTATAACCGGAAGCCGGATGTGGTTGGCTTCTCTTGTTATATATGGAATATCGAAGCGACGCTGGCTGTAGCCCGGATCTTGAAGCAGGTGCTGCCCGATGTCCGCATCGTGCTCGGGGGACCGGAGGTATCCTTCGACCCGGGCTATTTTCTTGGGCGGGAGCCGGCCGTCGATATTGTCGTGATGGGCGAAGGCGAGGCAGTATTCAAAGCGCTGCTCAACTGCTTCGCCGATGGCCTGCCGGTCGACACAGTGGCAGGGATCGCTTGGCGGGAGGGCAAAGAAATCCGCGTCAATCCGCCACAGGCCAAGCTGGACCTGGAGCACCATGTGCCGTCTCCATACCGATTTGAAGCCGATCGGGCCGAGCTCGGGAAGCGCATCGTTTATTTCGAGACGAGCCGCGGCTGTCCGTTCAACTGCCAGTTCTGCCTGTCCAGTACAGAAACGGGAGTCCGTTTTTTCGACAAGGAGCGGGTGAAGGCCGATTTGAAGTATTTGATCCAGGCAGGAGCGCGCACCATCAAGTTCCTCGATCGCACGTTCAATATTAACCGCGATTATGCGCTCGATATTTTCCAGTTTTTGATCAATCATCACGACGGTTGCGTGTTCCAATTCGAGATTACCGCCGACATTATGCGGCCGGAGGTGCTGGAGTTCCTTAACAAGGAGGCTCCGCCCGGCATCTTTCGCTTCGAGATCGGCATCCAGTCGACGAATGAGGAGACGAACCGGCTCGTCAAGCGCCGTCAAAATTGGGATAAGCTGTGCCGCACCGTGCGCCTTATTAAGGAGGGAAGCAAAATCGATCAGCATCTCGATTTAATCGCCGGGCTTCCGGGAGAGGACTATGCGTCCTTCAAGAAGACGTTCAATGATGTCTTCGCGCTCCGGCCCGAGGAGCTGCAGCTCGGCTTCCTGAAGCTGCTGCGCGGTACAGGCTTGCGGGCGGATGCCGCCCAGTATGGCTATAAATATATGGAGCACGCCCCCTATGAAATGCTGAAGAACGATGTCCTCCCGTTCTCGGATGTCCTGCGCATTAAGCGGGTAGAGGATATTTTAGAAAAGTATTGGAATTCGCATCGAGCTGATTATACCGTCAATTATTTGACACAGCGTTCGTTTGCGACGCCGTATGATTTTTTTCAACAGTTCGGAGATGACTGGGCGGGGCAGGGCTGGGAGCGCATCGGCCATCAGCTGCATGATCTGTTCCTTCGCCTGGAGCAATTTCTGGAGCGGACGCAGGTGCCGGATCTGGACGTTATTCGCAGTCTGATGCGGTTGGATTATATGCTGCAGCATCGCCATAAGCCACGCACCCTCTGGTGGACATCCCCGTCGAAGGCGGAGGTTGGGGCTTGGATGAAGCGGTTGGCGGATGCGCCTGAGCAGCTCCATGCCGGCTTCGGCAGCCTGGAGTTGACCGAGCAGGCGCTGCACAAGCATGCCATGGTAGACCTGTGGCCATGTGATGCTGTCCGCCTGGTGGAGACGGGAGAAGTGGATCGTTCCGTCCCGAGCGCCGTGATCGTCCTCTTTGGAGAGGCGGCGGCTGCAGCGGAACGGGGCCAATTGCCCCGTTGGTATGCTTGCCCTGCGGCTCTCAATGGACAAGCAATTTATGGAAATAAATAAAAGAGTATTGCAACTTTTCGTTGATTTCTTTATAATAATATTCGTTGTTAAACTGCTGGTGTAGCTCAGGGGTAGAGCAACGCACTCGTAATGCGTAGGTCGGGGGTTCAATTCCCTTCACCAGCACCACTTACATGTCGATAACGGCGCGGCTTCCGGGGGTTCCGGGGGCCGCGCTATTTTTTGTTTTGCGGGCTCATCTACCGCTCATCTACCCTTTATCCAGATAATTTTGGGAAGTCGGGGATGTCACTTGAATCTTCTTTATGATTTTATATTAGTTCCGCATTAGATTCCTTTGATTAACTGGAGTCCCCTTTGCAGTCTGAATAACGAGCCCATGATCAGCGTATAGGTGTTTCAGGACGTTTTGCCCGGCTTGTTGCTTTTTAGGTGTTGTTCCAACAACTCAACCGTTTTTGGGAAAAGTGTTATGGATCGGACGCTGCTGTCATTCTTTGTATCTTCTAGGTCATACCCGTCCTCGGCTAATGTGTAAGCTCAATTGATAGCCGACCGAAGCATCAAATGCCCGCCGCGGGCAGACAGCTACTTAGTGCAGGACTGGACCCGTCAAGCAAAGACAGTGATCCGAAGCGCCGACATTCATGCAACTGTGTCCGCGGATCCGCGCATTCCGTCCGATAACCAGCGGAGAGTATGGATGATTATCGCCCAAGATGGGACATGGCACCGACCGCTAACAACCTACGAGTCGGTAATGCTGCGGAGCTTCCCGACGCACTTGCCGGACGGCAGGCCGTTCCAACTCGAAGAGATAAGTAGGCCCGAGAGTACATGGGCAGCGCAGTTCCACGGGATGCAGCCGAATATAGGGGGATGCAATCTTGCTGGCTGCAGCGTAAGCCGAAACCGGAATCACATTCGAAATGAGCTGGGATTCTGTGCGGATAGCTCCCGAAGAAACGCATGAGCCAACGGTTATACATTGATGACTTATCATAAAATAGAGAGCAGTAAAAAATATGCTCTCTATTGAATCTTATTAAATTAATCAATTACACGTATATAATGTTTCCAATAAAGACTGCCATTTTTATACGCGTAGATAATTGCGTCCCCTGGACTTCGGCCGGTGACCAGCCCATTAGGACTAAGAGATACTACATCGGCTCCAGAAACAAGCTTAAACGATGTTCCTAATAGCATTACCGAATGAGAGACTTTGAGATCTCTGTAAGTAACGCCAGCCATTACGGAAATGTCATTCGAAACAGATTTTTGTTTAAGGGATTCTGCAGAAACAGAACCTGCGAGTAGTCCAAATACTGCGATGGAACAGAGTAAGGCTTTACTTAGGTTTTTCATAAAGACTACCTCCATCCAAAATTATTTGTTACGACTACACCATATCAGGTAAACAATGGAAGATCAAGTGAATGATTAGAAAGAATAACGCGGGGATTATGAACTGCCGTAACACTGGATTCGAACGAGCCGAGTTCGCGAGCTGAGGTGGCCGTGGTGACAGATCGGATAATGATGCAGATAGGGAAATAAGAGCTTGGGCTGAGATTGCTCCCTATTACACGATAAGAGCCGTGGGATCATTCCTACGGCTCTGAAAAAGAGAAATTATTAGCGAGTGTATTCATATCTCTTAAGAAAGAAGCCTTGAGAGGTTTGAAGCCAATCAAGGTTGAAAGTGGTATCCTGCATGAAACTGGGAGCAAGCAAAAAATCGACAAAAAAAGGCTCTTCTCCCGAATATTCATTGCTTCTATATTTGATTTCTTTTTCCCAAGCCTGAACATCCAAACAATGTTCTGCTACTTTGTAATTTGTCCATATTAGAGTAAATGGTGATACTGCCCCAAAACCACCATGTAGACAATCAATTAAGGAATTAAAATCAAAACCAAAATAACCCCCTGGACCATTAATGGATTCTCCTAAAGCACAAAAAAATGAAGCATAGTCACGAATATGTGCACCATCTAAATAAAATGTCTCTTCTTTTGTTTCTTTGCTATCTAAAAATACCTTATTTAGGTTAGACTTAGTTACAACTTTTAACCAGGCTCTCCTCCCATTTTCATTCAGTTTTGCCCATTCGTTAATTTTCGATGGAGGGGAGTTTCGCCACAACTCCCAGATTCCAAGTTCTTCATTCGACACAATACTTTCTAATGACCCAATCAAACTAAGATCAGTTGGCGAGCTAGGAAAGCCCTCCTTGTGATAGTATATATTGTCATCAATTGCAAAAGAGAAGTTTGCGAGAATATCCTTATTTCTATCAACTATGCATATATACACCAGCCTGCAAAAAGACTCTTTTCTTCGTACAATATATTCTTTAAACTCATTACAAAAAATAAATTGTTTTAATAAAATTCGATGCTTTGAACTCTCATTTATATACCCAGAACCATCTAGTCCTGCGATATCGTTACAATATCCAATTATTAGTTCACTGTCATCATCTAGAAGTGAGAACTTAAAATCCAATGTACACTCCTCCTCAGTATCTATTATTTACCTCCTCCATCTGGAAACCAAGGAGAGGGGAATAGCTTTGGTTTGCTATAATCATGATTGGTCACATATCCTAACTTACCGCTAGGTTGTTCTAAAATTCTATGTTTTGATCCGGGAACATCCCATTCCTTAGAACCTTCCTACACGTTCTTTTTCCCGGTTTTATTTTTTAACTCGTTTGCACTGAATATCTTTTGATTCGGGGATGGATGACAGATGGATTTTGCCAAAAAATGACGTTTTTGAGTATAACAAAAATGGTGTTTTATGTATTTAAAATATTGTAATAATTACCTAATTGGTGGGATTGTATTTACTGGAGAATCGAAGTTTGAAGAAAATGAAGAAATACAACCTATCCGGTCAGTTCATAGTCATCATTGGTCTGTTAAAGCAACTAGCAAGGTTGTAGCTTATATTGATAGAGCGGGCGGAGAAATAGGTGACTACAAAAATCAGCCCAGGAGCAATTAGCGGCTGGGTGGGGTTCGGCTCGACAGTTGGAGGGGGGTGCACCTGCCTATTTTGACCGTCGTTTTGTATATCTACTATAATACATATCGAAATAGAAAGAAGTAAGAATTCGATGCGGGCAAAATAAAAAGAGAGCAGGAGAAACCTCTGCTCTCTGTTTGATTCGAACAACTTTAATATGTAACCTCAATATGGTTGATGAACAGGGTGCCGTTAGCGGCATAGTTATAGACCGTGGCCTTTCCCGGTTGTAAACCGACCACTCTCCCGCTTGGTTCCAGCCTGACGACCCCTTCTCCGCTAACTAATACGACTCTTGAGCCTTCCATGCCAATCCAGGTGGACCAACCAACTTTGAGCTTGATAAGCGGATTAACGATGGTATTCTGTAAGGCGAAATTAGTCGAAACTGGCTGGGGGGTCAGCGGTTGTGCAGAGACAGAACCTGCGATAAGACCGAATGCCGCGATGGAACAGATAAGTGCTTTGGTTACGTACTTCATTAGGAAAACCTCCATCCCAATAAATGGTTACTCCTACACCTTAACAGGAAAACAATGGGATTACAAGGTATTTTTTAGGGGGATAGCATAAATTAGTGATTTAAACATTTGCCGTCTCAGGCAGCTTGCGCTTTAATCCTCGAACAGGTCATTCATCAGCTCATCGATTTCTTGTTTTCGTTTCTTCGTTTCTTCTTTATCGAGGGTGAACTGATTGCCGTTAATGATTACGACGTCCCCTGCCTCGGCTTCTGCCGGCAGCAAATATTTCGGATACTCAACGGTATGGCCCTCAACTTCAATCACGGCCAGATCGCATTCGAAGCGGTCGATTATCCCTTTGATCATATCGATTACCTCACTGTCTCGAACTTTATTTTTTTGCCATCGCTGATAGCGGTAATTGTTCCTTGCGTGTCTGTGCGGAATGTCTTCACGCTTGCTTTCTTGAGCCTGTCCATCGTTGCTTTTTTGGGATGGCCATACTTATTGTCCGTTCCCGCGCTAATTACCGCGTAGGTTGGCTGTACGGCGGACAGAAACTTCTGGGACGTCGATGTCTCCGAGCCGTGATGGCCCACCTTCAGCACATCGGCGCGCAGCTTGTCCGGATGCTCCAGCATATCTGCCTCGCTTTTGGCTTCGGCATCGCCGGTAAATAGGAATGAAGTCTCTTTGTACTTCAAGTGTAACACGGCGCTCCATTCGTTTAAATCCTTGCCATATTCCTTAACGGGAGCGACAAATTCAGCCGTTACGCCTTTCAGCGGAATGGCGACTCCGCTTTTGGCCGTCTTAATCCCCAGTTTTTGCTTTTTGACGGCTTTCAAAAAGTCCTCGAAGGTTTGCGTTGTATGGGACACTTTCGGGGCGTAGACGGCTCCGACCTTGAAAGAGTTAAGCACGTCGTCCAGACCGCCGATATGATCGGCATCCGGATGTGTCGCAATGACCACGTCAAGCTGCTTGACGCCAAGATGCTTGAGGTATGCCACGACATCCTGCCCTTTATCATTGTCCCCGCCGTCGATCAGGATATGCTGTCCTTGCGGCGTTCTTATGTATGTGGAATCTCCCTGTCCGACATCCAAATAGTAGACTTGCAGCGTGCCGGCCTTTTGCTTTTGAGGGAGAATCAGTGCCGTGCCGGCTTCTTTGGAAGCCGGTTTAGAATTATTGGCCTTTCTTATGCTTCCATCCTTGTTATGATAATGGTACTCCCCGTCTTTCAAGCCCCATTGTGCGCAGTTCGTACGGCAGGTGTGGCCGCCGTTCGCATCGGTCTTGCCGGGATGTGCCAGCAGGGCAGGGGAAAAAAGTGCGCAAAGCAGTGAAAACACAAGCGCTATCGATACGTATGCTCTTCTCATGGTGCCTCCTCATTCCGATCCTTTGCTCAGCGAAGGATTAAGATATATCTATCATATCATCCCTGCGGGAGCAAGATGGGGCGAGATAAAGCCATTCTACTGCCTATCTCTTATACTATATTTTTCCCGGGATCTTCCATGAGTGATAATAAAGCGCAGTTTCCGGCCGACGGGGCTGCGTTTTTTGTTAGCCCATAAAACAAAAAAACAAAAGTACTTAACGGTAATTTTGTTTTGTTTATCGCCGTGAATTGGTTCTTTTTATTTTGGATAGCCAAGTCTATAATGGGGGTATTAACGTACAAACAAAAAGGAAAACAAAAAAAAGGGGTAAAGGATGACAACCGTTATGAAGAAGAGCCGGTTAGCGGTAGAGCGGCAGAAGGAGATTTATAACACGATCAGCCAGGTCGGGACGGTCTACGTCGCCAACTTGAGCAAGAAGTTCAATGTGACGAAAGAGACGATCCGCAAAGATCTGGAGGCGCTGGAGAAGGAAGGGCTCGTGCAGCGCACGCATGGCGGAGCGGTGTTGAATCATAAGATGCCGGTCCAGCGCCATATGACGAATGTGGACGTGAAGAGCTCCATCGCCAGAGAAGCGGCGCAGCTCGTGGAGAAGGGCGATATCATCGCCTTGGATAGCAGCGATTTTTCTTTGCAGCTGGCCAAGCAATTGCGGGACCGCGAGATTACCGTCATTACGAATTCGATTCCGATTACGCTGGAGCTTCTGAATCAGGACCATATTCGCTTAATTACGATCGGCGGATATGTGAATCAGCAGTTCTCCTCTTTTGTGGGCGCGATTGCGGAGAATGCAATCGATACGTACCATGTGGGCAAATACTTTTTATCCTGCAGCGGCTTTGATTTGGATCATGGCATTTTTGAAAACCATGAGATGGAAGCTCAAGTCAAACGCAAGTTTTTAAAGGTGACCGATGAAGTCATCCTGATGGCGGATCATGCGCAATTCGGCCGTAAATCATTGACCAGTCTGGCGGGATTGGGGCAGGTGGACAAGCTGATCGTCGATCACGGACTGCCGATTCACAATCTTACCGCGCTGCGAAGCGCAGGAGTTAATATCGTTTTAGCGAATTGACTTGTGATTCACAAATATAATGCAAGAAAACAAAGACGAAACCAAGCTCGAATGAGTTTGGTTTTTCTTTGTTATATTTGCTTTCAAAGCCTTGTCCAAATGTGAAGAAAGCGCTTAATATGACCTCAAGGACGCCGCCAAGGTGAGTAGGGAGGCAAGCACTCGAATATGAAAAAGATTTGTATTGTCGGAAGTTTGAACACGGACATTATTATGCAGACGCAGAAGTACCCGACGCGGGGAGAGAATACCGTGGGCCAACATGCGGTCGTGCTCTCCGGGGGAAAAGGCGGGAACGCCGCGACGGCCGTCTGCAGGCTCGGCAAGGAAGCGGTCCTGATCAGCTCCGTCGGCCAGGATTATTATGGCGATACGATGTTAACCGACTTGACTGAGAGCGGTATTAATATTTCCTATATCAAGCGCACGCCCCTGAGCCATACGGGGCTTACGACGATTATTATCGACGAGTCAGCCGAGCGGACGATGGTAGTGGCGCCGGGAGCGAACATGCAGCTGACGGCTCAGGACATTATCGATCACGGCCAGGAAATTCAGCAATGCAGCGTGCTTCTCGTACAGCTGGAGGTTGCTGAAGAAGCTGTGGTTCAAGCAATGAAAATAGCCAAAGAAGCGGGATTGCTGGTGATCATCGATCCGGCGCCGGCGGACGGGATTACGATGCAGGCGATTCGCTACGCCGATATTCTGATTCCGAACGAGCAAGAGACGAAGCATATGACAGGGATTGAAGTGAACAGCGTGGATGATGCGCTTCAGGCAGCGAAATATTTTCAACTGTTAGGCATTGAGAAGAGCATTATCAAAATGGGCCATCGGGGCGCGCTTGTCTATACGCCGAGCCAATGGCAATTCATCGAAGCGATTCCCGTCGATGCGGTAGATACGGTCGTCGGAGACACCTTCTCAGGCGCATTGGCTTGTTCCCTGTCGGAAGGTAACGACTTGTTCCAGGCAGCATGGTTCGCAACCGTGGTCAGTGCCTTGAAGGTGACGAGACTTGGACCGCGGGATGGCATACCTACCATGGCCGAAGTCGAAGCCTTCATGACAGCGCGCAATCTGCAGCAGCCATACTTGCCTTCATAACATAGGCCTGGCAATCGACACACAACAAGGTTAGGGGGGATCAAGGTGAGCCAGACACTACTGGAGATCAAAGACATGAGCAAGACATTCCCTGGCGTGAAGGCGCTGAGTCAAGTGCAGTTGGAAGTCAGACCAGGTGAAGTGCACGCCCTGATTGGCGAGAATGGGGCCGGGAAATCGACGCTGATCAAAATTTTGGCGGGGGTGGAACAGCCCGACGCCGGCAGCACCTTCCTGTTCGAAGGGAAGCCGGCCAATATTTCGAAGCCGATCGATGCGACGTTGAAAGGCATCTCGATTATTTATCAGGATCTGAGCTTATTTCCGAATCTGAGCGTTGCAGAAAATATTTGCGCCGGCCGCGAGGCGGAGAAAGGCGGGTTCCATTTCATCAGATGGGGGGAGATGCGGCGAATTGCCAAAGAGACGCTGCAAGGCTTAGGCTTCGACATTGATGTCAATGTGACGCTGGAGAAGCTGAGCATCGCCAAGCAGCAGCTTGTCGCGATTGCCAGGGCGATTGCCTTCGATGCGAAGCTGATTATTATGGACGAGCCTACCTCATCGCTCTCCGCCGGGGAAGTGGAGCTGCTCTACAACGTCATTGCCGATCTGAAACGCAAGGGGATCGCCATCCTATTCGTCAGCCATAAGATGGAGGAACTGTTCAAGGTATCCGATCGGTTCACGGTCTTGCGTGACGGTAAATTCGTTGGCACATACGATAAAGAGGAGTTGAACGAGGAGAAGTTAATTCACCTGATGGTCGGCCGCAAGCTGGAAAGCATGGAGAGAGAAGAACATGCCTGCGGCGAGGCGCTATTACATGTAAGCGGTTTATCGAAAAAAGGGAACTTCAAGAATATATCATTTACGCTGCACCGGGGCGAGATTGTGGCGATGACAGGCCTTGTCGGATCGGGACGGACGGAAGTGGCGCATGCGCTCTTCGGTCTGCAGAGCGTTGATAGCGGTACCATCATGTTGGGTGGACAGCCCGTGCACATGACCTCGACGGTGAAAGCGGTGAAGCACGGCATTGCTTATGTGCCGGAGAGCAGGCAGAAGGAAGGGCTTGTGCTTCAGCAATCGATTGTGCGCAACACCTCGCTTACGATATTGAAAAGCTTGACGAACGCCTTCGGAAGCATTCAGGAGAAGCGCGAGCTGGAATTGGCGCAGCAATACATTGAATCGCTTGATATCAGACCGAATCTGCCGTTCCTTGATACCGGGAACATGTCTGGGGGCAACCAGCAGAAGGTCGTCATCGCGAAGTGGCTGGCGTCGAATCCGAAAATATTGATCGTTGACGAACCGACGAATGGCATCGATATCGGGGCGAAGCGCGAAATTCATAAATTGCTGCGCCAGCTTGCCCGGGAAGGCATGGCGATTCTCGTCATATCCTCTGACCTGTCCGAAGTGCTGGCCGTCAGCGATCGCATTCTCGTGATGCGCAAAGGGACGATCGCCGGAGAGTTACCGCATCGGGAAGCAACCCAAGAGAAAATTATGAACCTTGCGTTGTTGGGAACGCACATCCACGAGCCCGCAGACCCCAATGAAATGAAGCAAGGAGATGAGATATTCATATGACACGGCTATTTCAGAAAAAAGAGTTCGGCATCGGTCTTATCGTCATTCTTCTGGCGCTGGTTCTATCGATTGTGAATCCGGTTTTTTTAACGGGTGAAAATCTTCTTGATATTTTGAAAGCGAATTCAGTTCTTGGCATTCTGGCGGTGGGGATGACGCTCATCATTATTACCGGCGGAATCGACGTCTCGGTCGCAGCCGTAACGGCGGCAGTGACGGTGGTCATCGGCAAGCTGGCGGTGGCGATGCAGGCCAGCTCGTGGAGCATCTTGGCGATCTTTATCGTGGCTCCTCTCGTCGGCGCGTGCTTCGGGTTCGTCAACGGGATATTAGTCGCCAAGACGAAAATTCCGCCGATTGTTACCTCACTGGGGACGATGAGCATTCTGTCCGGAATTACGCTGTACGTCACGAACGGCGAATATATGAACAGCAGCATGCTGCCGGCAAGCTTCATCCATTTCTCGAATCTAAAAATAGCGGGCGTGTCGATCCTGATTATTATTTTCCTGCTGACCGTGCTGATTACGTGGTTCGTGATGAAATATTTGGCTATCGGCAGGTCGATTCTTTCCTTCGGCGGTAATCCGGTGTCTGCGATGCGTGTCGGAATTAACTTGACGAAGGTGCAAATTTTCGTCTACACGTATATGGGCTTTCTTGCGGGGATTGCGGCCATTGTCCAGACCGCCTACACCAAAGGGGTGGACCCGAACGGATTCGCCGGCTTCGAATTGACTGTCATTGCCGCGGTCGTGCTGGGCGGAGCGAATATACTCGGCGGTTCGGGCTCGATGCTCGGTTCGTTCTTGGGCGTCCTGCTGCTTGGGATTATGCAAAATGGCCTTATCTTGGCCAAAATCAACACATTCTGGCAAGAGATCATCGTTGGGGCCATCATTTTGCTCGCCGTATCCTACGACATGATCAAGCGGAAGCGGGAAGAGCGGAATCTGTCCAAAGTTGAAGTCGAGGGATAGAAAGGAGGGATGAAATCGTGAAGCTTTCAAAGGAATGGATGTTAGGGCTCTTTTTTCTCGGATTATTCATCATTATGGCCATTTTCGTACCGGGCTTTATCGATCCTTACAATTTAACCAGCATGCTCTATCAGCTTCCCGAGTTGGGTATTTTGTCCCTGGGCATGATGGTTGTCGTCCTGACGGCGGGGATCGATCTTTCTATCACGTATTTGGCCGCACTATCGGGCGTCGTGATGGCTTATGCACTGACTGCGGGATTGCCGGTTCCTGTCGCCATGATTGCGGGTGTCATTGCGGCGCTTATCGGCGGCTTGCTCAATGGATTCTTCGTTGCCGTTATCGGGGTATCGCCGATTCTGGTTACGCTCGGCACGATGACCTTATTCAAGGGCATTATTCTGCTTATCACCAAAGGGAACAGCGTCTCTGGATTCCCCGATAGCTATTCGTTCATTGGCAACGGCGATGTGCTGGGCATTCCGTTCCCGATGATTCTATTCGCCATCGTGGCGCTGCTGGCGTGGTACCTGCTCAATAAAACCGTATGGGGACGCACCGTCTACATGGCCGGCAACAATCCGATCGCGACGCTATTCTCCGGGGTGAACACCAAGAAAGTCATCATGTACGTGTACCTGTTCTCCGCCTTGATGGCCGCCATCGCCGCCATTATTATGACGAGCCGCTACAACTCGGCCAAAGTCGATCTGGGAAGCTCTTATCAGCTGCAAAGCATTGCGGTTGCCGTGCTCGGCGGAACGAGCATCTCCGGCGGCTATGGCAAAGTAATTGGCGTTATTTTCGGAACGGCGACGTTCCAGGTGCTGTCCAGCGGCCTGAATTTGCTGGGCGTGCCGGGGATGGTCATCAACATCCTGATCGGCGTTGTCTTGCTTGCCGTGCTGCTGATTAACTTTTTTACGGCGAAGTACAAGCACAACCAGTTAAAGAAAGCAGCCTAACGTTGGCAACACCTTCTTCGTCTAAATGCGCGCGTTGCGAGCTTGCATGACGCATCACGAAGGAGTTCATGCTTATGCTTCATACCACATTGAGGAGGTCTTACCATGAAAAAAGGAAAATTGTCCATGTTGCTCTCGATTGTGTTAGTCGTCGGCATGCTAGCGGGTTGTGGCGCGGCAAAAACAGAGAACGCCGGATCAACCGACGCATCAGGCTCAGGAAATGAAACGGCCGCTTCCGGAAAATTGAAAATCGCGATCGTGCCGAAGCTTATCGGCATCCCTTACTTCAACGCATCGGAGCAAGGCGCGAAGCAAGCAGGCGAAGATCTGGGCGTAGAGGTCATCTATACCGGCCCGACGCAAGCGGATGCCGCACAGCAAGTCAAAGTGATCGAAGATTTGATCTCCAAGAAAGTGGATGTTATAGCAGTCGCTCCCAATGATCCGGCTGCGCTGACTCCTGTGTTGAAAAAAGCAAAGGCACAAGGCATTAAGGTGATGGATTGGGATACGAAGGCGGACCCATCGGTCGTGGATCTCTCGATTCAGCAGGTGGATGATGAAGTCTACGGACGCCATATGGCCGATCTGCTGGTGAAGGCCATGGGGAAAGAGCAAGGGAACGTAGCGATTGTTACCGGCGGCCTGTCCGCGCAGAACTTGAATACGTGGATTGATTGGTCGCTGAAGCAAATTCAAGAGAAATATCCGAACCTCAACATTATTGGCGAGAAAATCGGCACCGATGAAAAGCAGCAGGTCGCTTATCAGAAAACATTGGACTTGCTCAAAGCGAACCCGGATCTTGACGGCATTCTTGCTTACTCGACGGTAGCCCCGCTCGGTGCGGCGCAGGCGATTCAGGAGAAAGGCCTGCAGGATAAAGTGTCCTTGATCGGCGTCGCGCTGCCGACCGATTCCAAGCCATTCCTGGAAGACGGCTCACTCGATACGGCGACGCTGTGGAATCCGGTCAATCTGGGCTACTTGACGGTCGCGGCTGGGAAGGAGCTGGCAGAAGGCAAGACGATTACGAACGGTCAAGATATTCCGAATATCGGCACAGTGGAAGTCAAAGAAGACGGCAAGACGATTATTCTTGGACCTCCTGCCGATTTCACGAAGGAAAATGCGGGAGACTACAATTTCTAAGACAGCAGATTCGGCGATAGGTTATGAAGCGGAAGGATGAACAGGAGATGAAGCTGCAACATTATCAAGTGAAGAACGCACGCATTAAGCAGGCCTTCTGCGAGCTGAAGCGCAAGCATCCTGAACGTCTGAAGCAGCGATTGAATCTATCTTGGAGCAACTGGGGATTCGGCATGGAATCCCTGGTTGACTCGGTCAAGCGCTTAAGCTGCAACGGCGTCCAATATATTGAGCTCCACGGCAATCATTATGGTCCGGATCTAGGCTATGAACCAGAGACCACGATGCAAATTTTGCGAGATTATGGCATGAAGGTATCCGGTGTGTGCGGCATGTTCTCACAGCATAACGATCTGGCGAGCAATGTGGCGCACCATCGCCAGGCGGCGATCGATTATATTCGCAGAGAAGTTGAATTTACTTCTGCGGTGGGGGGACAGTATTTGCTCGTTGTGCCCGCCGCGGTCGGGCGTTCCGCCGCATACGACGAGATGGAGCTCGAACGAAGCATCGAATCGCTGCGAATCGTCGCGGATGAATTCGTGAAGCACAGCGTTCGGGCGGCGATCGAGCCGATTCGCTCCGCAGAGACGACGATCGTCCATACGGTCGCTGAGGCGAAGTCGTATATCCAGGCCGTCAATCATCTTGGTGTCCGCCATATTAACGGCGATATTTACCATATGCAGTCGGAAGAGGAGCACATCGGAGAAGCCATTCTGCAAGCAGGGGATCAACTCGTGAATCTGCATCTGGCGGATAGCAACCGCTGCGCATTGGGCGACGGTTCCATGGACCTCGATACGATCATTATGGCGCTCTATCTGATCGGCTTCAATCAAGAAGGCCGATTCGTTACGCCGGAACCGCTCGGGCCGGGCGGAGATCCGTATCCGGCCATGTACGGCAAGCCGGACGGCGCGGCGCTCGATACGCTCGTGCTGCGAACGGTCTCTTATTTCAGAGAGAGAGAAGACATCTTATTAGAGGGTAATATGGGGCAATAACAACAAGATTGTAGGTGGACCTTATGAAATATTGTATTGGGGTGGATTACGGGACGCAGTCCGGGAGAGCCTTGCTGGTGGAGATAGAGACGGGGCGGGAAGTGGCAACGGCGGTGAAGCCGTATACGCACGGCGTCATGGATGAATTTCTCCCTGACGGAATTACGAGGCTGGAGCCCGATTGGGCGCTTCAACATCCGGCGGATTATTTGGAAGTATTGCAGGTGACGATTCCGGAGGTGCTGGCGAAGTCCGGCGTGAGTGCGGATGATGTCGTCGGTATCGGCATTGACTTTACGTCCTGTACCATTTTGCCGGTTCGGGCCGATGGTACGCCGCTCTGCTTCCTGGAGGAGTTCAAGGGCCAGCCGCACAGCTATGTGAAGCTGTGGAAGCATCACGCGGCCCAAGACGAGGCGAATCGGCTGAACCATTTGGCGGCACAGCGGCAGGAGCCATTTCTCCCTCTGTATGGAGGCAAAATTTCTTCGGAATGGATGTTCCCGAAGGTGTGGCAAATCTTGAACGAAGCGCCGGAAGTATATGAAGCCGCCGACTCGATTCTGGAAGCGACGGATTGGGTCGTCTCCCAGCTTGTCGGGAAGCAGATGCGTAACAGCTGTACGGCTGGCTACAAGGCGATCTGGCATAAGCACAACGGATATCCGTCCAAGCAATTCCTGGCCTCGTTGGACCCTAGATTAGAAAATATCGTGGATGAGAAGTTGAGCAGAGAAATCTATCCGATCGGAACAAAAGCGGGAGAAATTACGGAACGCGCGGCCAAGTTAACGGGGCTGAACGCGGGCACGGCGGTGGCGGTCGGTAATGTGGACGCGCATGTGTCGATACCGGCTGTAGGGATTACGGAGCCGGGCAAAATGTTGATGATTATGGGGACATCCACTTGTCATATTTTATTGGGGGAGACGGAAGAGATCGTCCCCGGAATGTGCGGTGTCGTCGAAGATGGCGTTATGCCCGGATATATGGGCTATGAAGCGGGGCAATCTTGCGTGGGCGATCATTTCGAATGGTTTATTGAGAACTGTGTCTCCCAAGCGCTGCAGGAAGAGGCACGGCAAGCCGGCATTGACATTCATGAACTGTTGACCGGCAAGGCATCCCGGCTTGCAGTTGGAGAAAGCGGCTTGCTGGCGCTGGATTGGTGGAACGGCAACCGTTCGACGCTGGTCGATGCGGATCTGACCGGATTGATCATCGGGGCAACGTTATTAACGAAGAGTGAAGAGATCTATCGCGCGTTGATTGAAGCTACCGCGTATGGAACGCGCATGATTATTGAAGCGTTCCGGGAGAACGGAGTTCCGGTTACTGAACTGTACGCCGCAGGCGGCATTGCGGAGAAAAATGCGCTCATGATGCAGATTTATGCGGACGTCTGCAATATGGAGATTCGGATCGCGGCCTCCCCCCAGACGCCGGCCTTCGGCTCCGCGATGTTCGGAGCTGTCGCCGCTGGCACAGAACGAGGAGGATACGGCTCGATTCGCGAAGCGGCGCGAGCGATTGGCAAGGTCAAACCGCATTACTACAAGCCGATTCCTGCGAACGCAGCGGCCTATGACCGGCTCTATGCGGAATATAAGCAGCTGTACCATTATTTTGGCCGCGGCGGCAACGATGTGATGAAGCGGCTGAAGCAGATCAAGAAAGATGCACTGACCATGGCCTATCAAGCATAATCCAACGGAGGATTGTTCAACTATAGTTAGGGTGTGATGAAGATGTTAAGGCAACTCAGACAACAAGTGCTTGAAGCGAACCTGCTGCTGCCGAAGTACGGACTTGTCACGTTTACATGGGGAAATGTCAGCGGCATCGACCGCGAGCGGGGGCTGGTCGTCATTAAGCCGAGCGGCGTTCCATACGAGGCGTTGACCATCGACGATCTAGTCGTCGTCGACCTGCAGGGGAACAAGGTGGAGGGGCGGCTGAATCCGTCCTCCGATACACCGACGCATGTGGCGTTATATAACGCGTTCCCCCGTATTGGGGGCGTCGTGCACACGCATTCCACTTGGGCAACCAGTTGGGCGCAGTCGGGGCAGAGCATACCGGCGCTTGGCACGACGCATGGAGATTATTTCTACGGAGATATTCCTTGTACCCGCAAAATGACAACGGCCGAAATTGAGTCCAACTACGAGCTGGAAACCGGGAATGTCATTATTGAGACCTTCGCAGGCCGGGATGAAACCGAGATGCCCGGCGTGCTCGTACACAGCCATGCCCCGTTCTGCTGGGGCAAGGACGCGATCGAGGCGGTGCATCATGCCGTTGTGCTTGAGGAAGTCGCGGAGATCGCTCACCACACGGTGGCGCTGAGCCGAACCGCATCATCGATGGACCAAGCGCTCCTCGACAAGCATTTTCTCCGCAAGCATGGCGCGCAAGCGTATTATGGGCAGCGTTAGCGGATACCCCCAGGATATTTGACGACGAACAGGGGCTGGATTGTCCAGCCCCGTCTCCTGTTTATTCTTTCGTGCGGCTTCTTCCTATTTGGCCGCATGCTCCGTCTTTCTTCTTACCGGAATCCACACTTCACAGATCGATTCGGTCATTTGTTCGTTCACCCAGTAATATTTTTCGATGCACGGACCTTCCGCTTGCTCGAAGTTCGTCGAAGGGAACCATTCGGAATAGATACGCCGCCAGACATTCTGAATTTCGAGGCCGCTGTCGGGCTCTTCGGTCAGCGTCTCCCGGCTCTCGAATACCGCGTACGTGTGTCCAGGGACATGAAGAAGGTCGAAGTCAGAAGGAACCATTCCTCTTTCCGGGAGATCGAATCCCATTAGATAGCGTTTGGTTCCATCCTCCTGGAAATCATACAGATAGCCGTAGAGCAGGGTGCGGGCCGGTCGGCCAACAATCTCGTTAATCCGGTCGTGAGTGCCGTCATTCCAGATGTGATCCCCGAACGGGGGGATTTCCTTGTAGGCATCCGCATGAATGACAATGCTTTTGCCGATGACGGTGGTTTCCAGCTCTTCCACTAGACGATAGTTCAATTCGCATTCAGTTGTAGCGGAGAGGAAGCGGTTCTTCCTGTCCTTGCGTGCGCCGATTTGTCCGATGAAGAATATATCGGCAATTATATCGATAATCCGCTGATTTCTGGGCTTGAACATGTGGAGGGAATTGCTGCTATTCTACAGGAATTTCGGCTCAATGAGTCCACATCCCGAGGAATTGCTGCAAATCTACATCATTTTAGGCCCTTTTGCTTCAAAGTGGAAGAGATACGGGTGAAATTCCTGCAGTTTTGCAGGATTCCCTTTGTGGTAAAGTCGTCCATATCGAATTGCTGTACTTGCGCAGGATTTCGTTTACTGTATAGGTGTAGAATTCGTGCAGTGTTGCAGATTTCGCTTACCGAATAGGCGTGTCTGGATAAATTGTCCAGTTTTGCGGATTTCGCATCATAGCGTTTTACATCAATTTTTCTACTGAGAGACGAGATCCGCCACATAAAAAATGAAGTGCCAAAAAACCCCTTGGACTTTCTCAACAGCCTGAAATCTCCGGGTTTTTCGTGTTTTCTTCGCAATTTTTTTGCCGTTTTCCAAAAAAGGAAAGCTAAATCCTCTTCTATATGCTCTATATAGGTGAGAGGGAAGGGAGATAAGGATGCCGCATGGATATAGAGAAACTGGTGAGGACAGCCCAAAAGGGCAACGATAAAGCATTCCTGATGCTGTATCAGCAGCATGAGGCAGAGATTTACCGGACCGCCTATATGTACTTGAAGAACAAGCAGGACGCGCTCGATGTCGTTCAAGAGACGGCCTATCAGTCCTTCAAATCGATAGGGAGCTTGCGAGAGCCGCAATATTTCAAAACATGGATCCTCAAAATTGCGATCCATCGCGCCATATACATGCTCAAGCAGCGCAATAAAGTGATTCCGTTCCCCCCGGAATTCGCCGAACAAATCGACAGCTCCAGCGAGGATGATATTCCCCTCTCCTTAACGCTGCAGGATCTGCTCGATGAGCTGGATACCCATGAGAAAAGCGTCATTATGCTGAAGTACTACCAGGGGTATACGTTCAATGCGATCGCTGAAATATTGGAGCTGCCGCTAGGCTCGGCCAAGACGATATTGTACCGGGGCTTAAGCAAGCTGCGAAAAAGCTTAAAGAGAGGTGAAATCTCGTGAGTCGTCATCAACGCATTGTCGAGGAAATAGAGAAGATCGAGCTGCCTGAAGAACTGCATCAATACAGCAAGCTGGGAATCGACCGGGCGAAGCGGGAGCTTGCTCCTTCGAGCCGGACGCGCAAAGCGGCGAAAGCGGCGGCAGCCACTGCGGCAGGCCTCCTGTTAGCGGCCGCAATCGGCGCGGCGATATCCCCTACATTTGCAGAGGTGATGAAGTCCTGGTTCTCGCTCCAGAAGGCGGACGGAGGCTTGAAGCAAGCGGCGGACGACGGCTATGCCGAATCGGTGAATAAGCAAGTCACCGATCAAGGGATTACGCTCCGGGTGAAGGAGGCGATTCACGATGTATTTCGCATCTCGATTCTGTTCGGGCTAGAACAGGACGGCAGGCCGCTGAATTCCGATCTGCTGTTCGAGACGTTCATTCCGGAAGGAACGGATGATGATCCGTACGTGAACCGGTATGAGATTATCGATGACGAGGGGAAGGTGCTGCCGCTGTCTCCGCAGCTGGTTAAATCCGAGAATGACCGGATATTGACGCTAGGGCTGGATGACCTCGTTCCCGGACATGAGGTTCAGTCTCTGTCCGATCTGCCGGATCGGATTACGGTCCGCTTCGATATCAATCAGATCGGCAAGACCCGCGGAAAATGGCATCTCGAGGTGCCGATCGATCTGTCCGCGGCGAAGGCATCGTCCAATCTCGTTCCGCTCAGCCAACGCTACATCTCGCCGCTTGGCTTCAGCATCGATTTCAAACAGTTGCGGCACAGTCCGAGCAAGTCGGAATTGCTGCTGCAGGTTGACGAGACGCAGGCCTGGAGAAGCGAGAAGAAGATCGAGCCGATGTTCCGGTATGAGATTAAGGATGGAGAAGGGAATATCGTCGCGGCCATGGACGGCCTGCGGCGCGGGGAGGTGAGCATCGGAAGCAGGAATGTGCTCAAGCGTTTCCTGAACGGCCAGGGCAGCATCGGACATATGAAATACCGGCATGCCTTCCTGCCTTTCCCGGATGCGAAGGAGCTGACGCTGGAATTGACGGCGATCTATACGGAGGAACGGGCGGATAAAGAGCTGGCTGTCGCGATCGAGCCGGAGGCGCTGCGGAAGAAGCCGCTTCTGAAGGAGGTGAATGGGAAGAGCGTTACATTCAAGATGCGGGTGAAAGAGGACGAAGCTCCGGAACAGATGAAGGATGGCCGCAGTGTCTTGGCAGGCAAGGGATGGATATTGGAGGCCGATCAACAGCTTGGTTCGGATACGCTTGATCTGCAATGGCGCATGGAGGACGGACAAGGGAAGCCGGTACAGGCACAAAGCGTGACCGAACTGGAGCAAGACGAGCAGGGGAATTACCGCAATCGCACATTGTTCTTCTTCGAGGGGCAGACTCCGGTGTATGACCGCCTCACCATGTACGTGGACAGCTGGACGAAGAAGATACCTGTGAACTGGAGCATTCCGCTCGTTCCATCGTCAGAGGAGCTTACGCCGCTGGACGAGGTTCCAATATACGAGATGACCGTGGACGAACTGAAGCCCGGCATGGTGCGCCAAGCGGAGCAGGCGCTGCGAGAGCTCGCTCCGGGCATGGAGGCAGAGCTCTACGGCGCCGCGGAGTATTCGGATCGTTGGTTCCTCTATGCGAAGGATAACAGCAGAAGCATCGTGATTGTGGAGAAGGCGACGATGAAGCCGATCGCCGTACAACGTTCCATTTCCTATGGCGAACTGGACGAGAAGCTGCGGAAGACCGTGGAAGACATCTTGCGCCAGCTCAGCCCCGATCAGCCGGTTGTGTTCGAGGAAGCGGTGCGAGAGAAGTCCGAGGTGAATAACCGTTGGGTGCTTCACAACGAGCACGCCGACATCATCATCAATGCGCTAACGGGCAAATTGATGGAAGCTTCGCTAAGCTATGAGCCAGGGCGATTCGATGCCGAGGCGAAGGCCGTTGCGGACACAGCGTACTCTTCTTTTGCGCAAGGCAGAGCATTGGAAATGACGCGCATGGTGCAGAGAGTGACGCCGACGCGCCATGTATGGGAATTCTACCGGGATATGAGCCTATTGGCGGCCGTCGACGTGAAGACGAACCAGGTCCGGTCGGTCGAACAAAGCTTCAAGAATGACCATCCTGGCGATGACATAGGAGCCAGCAAAAAGTATGCCGAACCGCGCTATACTGCAGAGCAGGCCATAGCGAAGGCGAGTCCGGCCGTAAAGGAAGTGTTCGGCATCAACCTGGAAGGCTATGAAGTGAGCATCCGGTTGAACGAATATACGTTCACTCGCCAAGGCGCCGCGACAGTGAGAGGGACCGTGAATGCCAAGGGCGAGTTCTGGAAGCTGGAGCAGATGCCGGCAGAGGACAGCCGGCAATAACAATCGTTATGAGATGAAGGAGGAGTTTTTCCATGAAAATGAATAAACTACTGGCGGTAACACTGGCATGCAGTCTGTTCGCCGCCACCCCTGTTATCGCTGCGCAAGCCGCTATGAACAATGAAGGACCGCAGACGGTTCAGTTCGCGGATATGGATCGCCAGCTTGCCGACGCGGCGGAACAAGCCATTGCGCAATACGGCAACGGAAAAGCATTTCAACTGGAAGAAGCGCTAAAAGGTGAATATTTTGTAGACGAGAAAACAAAAAGAGGGATCTGGTATATCTCGGCCAAGGATCGGAGCGCTGTGGTATCGCTTGATGCGGTGTCCGGCGAAGTGCTGAGCGTGTCGCTTACTTATGATATGGACGAATTATCCGGAGAGTACGAGGCGAAGCTGAAGTCGGCGCAGGCGGCTGTTAAGGAATTGAACGGCAAGGGAGAGCTGTCCTTTGTGCGCGCACATTTTTTTAAAGACAATAACAAAGGGCATGAAAGTGAGACGCTATCCTTCCAAACGGAAGACGGGCAGTTCGTTGCTATCGACATGAAGACGGGTAAGCCGAATAGTTATATTTTGAAATCGAAGGCGGCGGATGTGGATCGCAGCATCGTCGCGGCGGCCGAACAGGCGGTCAAGAGCATGGGAGTGGCCAAGGTACAGCCATTTACCGAGATTGAGCACCGCCAAGTAGACGGCGAAGCGGCCGGCGAAGTCTGGGTGCTGAAGCGGACCGTCGACGTGAACGGCGATAAGAGCAACAAGAAATCATTCATGACCGATGGGCAAGGCAGAGCGTTCGTCGTGAAGGAGTCGGTCATTATCGAAGCAAAGACAGGCAAGCCGGTGTCCGTAACGATCCCGTCGAACGAAGCTGGCAAGAAGACGAAGACGCTGACCAAGGAGGACAGCATCAAGCTGGTGAAGCCGATTGCGCAAAAGTTGTTCGACGCAGACTTGTCCTCCTATACATTGAAAATCGATAAAGACTGGGGAGACTATAAATTCAGCAGCAAGGGCAAAGAGACGATCGTTGCCAAAATTAATCAAGCCGGCGAACTCGTTCGCATCGAGCGCAAAGTAAAAAAATAAGAGAGATATTCGGAACGCGAACAAAGCAAGGGTTCCGGTCAACGACATAAGATTGGCCGAAGGGGGCGCCGTAGAGGCGCCCTTCTGCTATTGCTCGCAGGATGAAGATAGGTGGGGGAGTACAGAGTGGACCCAAGATATCAATTGGCCAATCGCGCAGGGGATTATCGACATTTTGCTGCCACTGGACAAGTTGCTAGTGCCGGCTGTGAAAGAAGTAGCGCATTCCATACCATGTTAAATGTTAAGAAATCTGCCTTCAGGCCCAATTGGACCAAGAAGGCAGCTGTTTGCATTTAGAGGTCGGATAACATCTGAAAATCATATAAATACACTTCCGGCGAGATGGCATCCTTCACCTTCGGAATGCGCAGCTCCTGCTGCAAGGAACCGTCCGCCAAGCGGTATTGCTCCACCTTGTGTGCTTGAAGAGCGGCATCATAGCGGAACAGGTAGAAATGAGTCCCCCGCGCATACCCCATCTCCTGGTTCCGATCAAAAGTCGGTTTGAAGCCGGAGAGGGAATACGTCTGTCCGGCCGTGCGCGTGTCAAGCGCGAAGGGGAAGACGGTTCCATAGCCATCCACGTAGTACAGCTTTCCCCCTGCCGTGCCGAGGCTATTCGCGCTGAGCGAGAAATAGCGATTATCCAACTCTTCTCCATACGTATGCAGCAGATAGACGTTAGCCGTATGCGAATCGGTGTCGATCTCCATCAGCTGCAGCTTGACGCGATTGTCCGGGTTGCGCATGGAAAAGACGGCATACAGCCTCTCTTGAACAGATACGATGTCCGTCTGTACGATCAGAGACCCGGTATCTATATCCAACAGCGGGTATTTGGCAGATATCAGCTGGTCGTCCCGGGGCTCCATGGCGATTAGGCTCAGCCCTTGAAGCGATGCGTGCTCGGAGGTTAAAGCGTATACCGTGTGTCCGTCGCTGCCCTGGGCTTCGACGAATTCGCGGATTTCCCGGCAGTAGTGATGATTGTTGTCTCCCCAGCGCAGGATGGAGATGTAATCGTCATTCGAAGCGACGCCTTGATTGAACATGGAATAATACTGCCTGCTTCCGGTCAGATAGCCTGACATTTGCCGATATCCGGCGCTTACTGGACAAGGGGAGGTGTAAGAAGCGGGCTTCGCCTCGTCCGTTTGCACCTCGATTTCGTGTTTGCGCTGGATGACCAGACTGTCCTGATCGGGAAGCTTGACCGGAGAGCCCCATTCCAAGCCTTCTCCAAGGAGGGTCTGAATGGCTCCTTCCCGATTCATGCGAACAAGATAGGATGTCCCTTTATTGTAGTACTCCTTCGGCAGTGAGGTGGAATAATAGACAAGGGCGACGGTATCGTCGAGCCGCATATCGATCTGAGATGAAGGAAGAGAATCTGGGTGGCTGCATGAGAGCAACGTACTGGAGAGGATAAGCAGGCAGAGCAGCAGAGACATCCGCTTAACGACTCCGGGCGGCTTCGTATCGTAGGATATCATAGTGGAGCGAGCTTACTTAATAACTCTTCAAGGTGAGGAACATAGGAGAATCCCGGATATCGACGGGATAGACGCCCAGGCCGCCATCCTTATCGATATCGATTTTCGCTTTTTCTTTGAAGGCGCACCATACAAGCTTGGAGCAGTTCTTATCCCCGATGCACGAAGTCGTGCGATTCGTGGCGAAGTTGTAGGAGTAGCTCTCACCGATGCGGCCGTGCGCCCAGTCGGCGGCTTGCTCTCTTGCGGAAGCGCTTGCATATTGTGACTTCGGAGTCAAGATTTTGGAGCCTGAATCTACGCGTTTGTCGATGAGCTTCACCTTGCGCACGCCTGAGCCGGGTACAGATTCCACGATGTAGTCGGTGGTGTAGTAGATGCCGACATGTCCGTGCGGGATCCCGGCTGTGGAGGCCGTCTCGAAGAAGACATTGCCTTTGCTGCTGGACGCCAGCTGATAGGCGCCGTCGCCTTTGCCCCCATGCACCGTTATTTTGTTCTGCAGTGCGGGCTTTTTCGCGAGAAGCTCGTCGTACATTTGGCTGGCAATGACATCATGCGGGAGCTTGGTGACTTGGGAAGCGTATTCAATGTCGGATACGAGCTGCTCCTTGGTGACATGCGGATACACATCCAAGATACGCTCCAGGATATCACCGTCCTGACCGCGGGCGCTAACCGTTGCAGGAACGATCAGCAGAAGCACAAGAATGGCAAGCACAACCTTTTTCATCATATTCCCTCCTAGCATGTAAAGTATACTTTCAAGGATAGTATATAGGCGGTGTGGAAAAATATTCAAAAAAATTACTTATTTATATGGCATATGCCGGCTTTACTGCTTCAGCCACTGATCGATCTGGCTCTGAGCTTGACCTGCCCATGATAGTTCCAAGTGATTGAGCGGCAGCGTGACATTGCCCGCGACGCGGCCAATCCCTTGCACGGCTGCCGCGCTTTGCACGAAGACGACGCCATCGCTCGGGCCCGTATGCTCGTTATGCATGTTCGGGATGTCGTTCTGATTGCCGGATAACAGATACGTTGAGATGCTGGCTGGAATGCCGGCCGCCAAGATGGCGTCTACCAACGATCCTTGCTGCATGGCGGAGTCGATCCCGTCGCCTGCGGTGAAGAAGCCTTGCCCGCCGTTGTAGGTCGTATACCAGTCCTGTTCATTGACGGGCAGCGGGTGGACATTGACCCATTTGGCCAGCATTTGCTTCTGTCCGGGGAAGAAATCGCCCGCCGCTGTTCGGTAAATGGAGAGCTCGGGGTAATTGCGCCATACGCCGTAGCACATCATGCGCGTATGAGGCGAAGGGGCGTTCATGCTGCCGCCGCATTCGGGGATAATGCCGTAATTGAATGTCCAGCCGTGCCGGAATATAAGATCCGTGCCCTTATTCGGATTGGCGATCAGAATCAGCTTGCGGATATCTCCCGCATAGGCCGTGCCGCCCGGCTTGCGAACGGACGACGCGTACATGCGGGAAGCGAATGCGCCTTTGCTCCAGCCGATGACATCAACCTTGCCCTCGCCGGTCACCTTTTTGATGATCTGAATGGCATCATGGATAAGCTCTGCGGCATAATAGTTGTCCCCGTGCTTATGTCCGAAATTAATGGCGAATACTTTATATCCTTGGCTAACCAGGAACTGCATCAGTCCCGTGTCCGGGCAGGAGGAAGCCCCGCATGTATTCGGACCGAACTCGTTCGGATTGGCCCATGCCCGATCCGCATTATCATTGGCTCCATGAACAAGAAGGACCGGGGTTGGGTTAGGATTGGTCTGATACTGCGGCGCATAGTAGAGGAGCCAACGGCTGGAGTGCGGCTGCTTCGCGCCGCCGAAGAACTGAGCACGCTGGCCGATCTGATCTCCCCGTCCATCCTCAGGATAATGTTCTGGCGCGAACATCGGATTGTTGTCTTTCCAGCGTTCCACTTTGCTCCATCCATTGGCGATCTCGGTGTACGTGTATTCCAGCATGAGCGTAGATCCTGATGCTTCACCCGCCTGTGCGGATACGGCGTTTGCCAGGATGGTGCAGAGTAACAGCGCCATGATGATCATGGCAGACATCCATCGCTTCGTCATGACATCCTCCCTTTCGTCAGCTGCATTCATGCAGCGCAGGTAATAAGCGCCTCGCGGCACATTACGGTCACGATACAGGAAGGCGGTTACAAAGGAGTTGCTCATGACGTGCTGCATAGATATGGTATAATGTGGATTCGCAGACATGGATCCATATGGCGGCTCTTGCAGAAGGCGAGCGCTGAGATGAGTGGCTCTACCGAGTTACATTGGAGGAAAAAAAGTGAAGAAGACGATGATATGGAATCGGCTTCAAGGAGATGGAATGGAGACGGCGCGGCTCGAAGTGGACGAGAACGGAATGATCCTTGCTTACGAGGATCAATGGGCAAGCCTGTAACCAACCTGGATCAAGCAGGGTATTTTTATCTTGACCCTATGTATCCTTTTGAATTAACATAGAAAATATAAAGGGGAGTAGCTGTTCAATAAAGTCGTCACTACGAGGATAACACCTCCGGCTTTGTTGGCAACGATGATTGCTGGCGAGACCTTTACCATGACGGTAAAGGTCTTTATTTATGGCCTTTACCGTGATCGGTAGAGGCTATTTTTGTTTTTAAGGGGTGTTGCCCGGGCTAGTTCATAATTGTTAGCGATTGAAGACAGGATATATATGACATTCGAGATAGGAGAGGGTACGATGGATTTCTTCACAGCAGACTTCTGGTCTGCGCTTCTGGCGATCGTCATTATCGATCTGGTGCTGGCGGGTGACAATGCGATTGTCATTGGGCTGTCGGCAAGGAATTTGCCGAAGGATCAGCAGAAAAAGGTTATTTTTTGGGGGACGTTCGGAGCGATTGCCATTCGTTCGCTGCTTACGCTTGCCGTAGTATGGTTGTTGAAAATTCCGGGTTTGCTGCTGCTCGGCGGGGCGATGCTCATCTGGATAGCGTATAAGCTGCTCGTTGAGGAGAAGAAGCATGATGTGGCTTCGGCAGCCAGCATATGGGCGGCCGTTAAGACGATCATTGTCGCAGACACCGTCATGGGTCTCGATAATGTGCTCGCCGTAGCCGGCGCGGCTCATGGCGATTTCATTCTTGTCGTGATGGGACTGCTGATTAGCGTGCCGATTGTCGTGTGGGGGAGCACGTTGATTTTGAAATGGGTGGAGCGATTCCCCATTATTATCTATATTGGATCCGGGGTGCTTGCTTGGACGGCGGCTAAAATGATCACCGATGAGCCGTTAGTGAAGGGCTTTTTCACGGGAAATCCGGTGCTGAAGTGGGGACTCGTCATTGCCATCATTGCCGGCGTGCTAGTCATGGGCAGAATGAAGAAGCAGAAGCAAGTGAATCCAGCCGCTTAATAATAACAAGGCCGCTTCCTTCACCCAGGTATGCCAGAATAGAGAGAATCAGTACATTTCTTAGCGGAGCACCTCAGGGTGCTTTTTTATTATACGCAGTCCTCTCTGCCTAGGTGAACATTGCTCATTGATGTACTATAATAGATATGAAAATAATGGAACCTGATTTCACTGAATGGAACAAACTGAAGAGTTGATTGAAGTGACTTTAATTTGCCGAGGGAGAGTGAATGGAATGGACGGTAAAGAGCGATTTTCAAGCCGAGTTGGCGCCTATGTGAAATATCGGCCCAGTTATCCGGCGGAAGCGATTTCGTATTTATATGATACGGTTGGTTTCCGTCCGGAAGACGAGATTGCCGATATTGGGGCGGGAACGGGGATCTTTTCGAAGCTGCTGCTCGCACGCGGGAGCCGTGTCATTGCCGTTGAGCCGAACCAAGCGATGCGGGAAGCGGCCGTAGAAGAGCTTGGCCATCATGCTCATTATCGCGCGGTATCCGGCGCTGCGGAAGCGACGGGGCTGCCAGATAGCTCCGTCAATCATATCGTCTGTGCGCAATCGTTCCATTGGTTCGATCGCGGCGCCGCGCGGCTGGAATTTCGCCGCATCTTGAAGCCGGGCGGCAAGGCTGTGCTGATCTGGAACTCGCGCTTGCTGGAGGGGACCCCGTTTCTGGAGGAATACGAGCAGTTGCTGCTTGCGTATGGTACGGACTATGAGAAGGTAAGGCATAAAAATATTTACGAGGAAGCCCTTGCCGCCTTCTTCCAGCCTGGGGAAATCCGGGCGGCCCGCTTCTCGATACGGCAGCTGCTCAATCTAGAAGAGCTGGGCGGACGGCTGCAGTCCTCTTCCTATGCGCCACAGGCAGGCCAGCCGAATTATGTACCGATGATGGCTGAATTGGAAAATATATTTGAGCGGAACCAACAGAACGGGGTCGTGTCCTTTGATTACGAGACCGAAGTATTTTGGGGAGAAGTGTAAGGCAAAGTGCAGGCATAAGAGCAAGCCGCATCGCATATCTTTTGCTAATGACAGAGAGGGGAAAGCCCCTCTCTTTTTTACGGCCTGGTTCATGCTGTATATTGACACATCCGAAAGATGTGATAAAATCAGTATCACTTATAAATCACATTGATTTGCTTGGTTTAAGTCTGGGAGGAGGCGTCATTGGACTGATGTTGATTACGGGGTTGCTATGCGGGGCGCTGCTTGGGTTCGTCATGCAGCGTGGACGATTTTGTCTGACCGGCGGTTTCCGGGATATGTACCTGACGAAGGACAACCGGATGTTCTACGCGCTGCTCATTGCCATCACGGTGCAGAGCATTGGGGTATTTGCGCTTATTCAACTGGGCTTGGTCGAGTTTTCAGCCGGTTCGTTCCATTGGCTGGCGACGGTGGTCGGCTCGTTTTTGTTCGGCATCGGGATTATATTGGCCGGGGGCTGTGCCACCGGGACGTGGTATCGGGCCGGAGAGGGCCTGATAGGAAGCTGGATCGCCCTGTTCGGGTATATGGCGATGAGTGCCATTATGAAGTCGGGCGCGCTGCTGCCTATCAACGATAGCCTCAAAGCATACAATGCGCCGACGAACTCCATTCCGGACACATTGGGTCTGTCGGTGTGGCCTTTCATCCTCATCCTGGCGCTGCTTACGCTATGGCTGGTCATCAGACAGCTGCGCAAGCCTGCCGCGGCCATTCCGTCCCTGCCAGCGAAGCGTACAGGGCTTAACCATATGTTGTTCGAGAAGCGATGGCATCCCTTCGTTACGGCGGTGCTCGTCGGCCTGATTGCGATTCTGGCCTGGCCGCTTAGCGAAGCGACGGGAAGAATGTCCGGGCTCGGCATTACGACGCCATCTGCGAACGTGCTCCAGTACTTGGTGACGGGAGACAGCGAGAAATATGTGAACTGGGGCGTATTCCTGGTGCTTGGCATATTGGCAGGCTCCTTCCTCGCCGCGAAGGGGAGCCGCGAATTCCGCTTCCGGGCGCCTGACGCCAAGACGGCGTTATCCAGCTTCGGCGGCGGCCTGCTGATGGGGTTCGGAGCAAGCTGGGCCGGAGGATGCTCGATCGGCAACGGTCTGGTCATGACCGCCATGATGACTTGGCAAGGCTGGATTTCGCTTCTCTTTATCCTATTAGGAACGTGGACCGGATCTTACTTCGTCTATGTTCGCCCGCGTGCGAAGGCACGCAAAAATCAAGCTGTATCTTATCAGACAACAACGGCGTAAGCCGATAGCGCAAGGAGGAATAATGATATGGGAAAAAAACTGTCTGTACTTGGCATGGTATGCCCGTTTCCTTTGATTGAGGCCAAAGAAGCGATCGAGACGATAGACAGCGGCGATGAGCTGGTTATCGAATTCGATTGTACCCAGGCAACTGAGAGCATTCCGCGCTGGGCTTCCGAGGCGGGCCACCGCGTCACCCAGTTCGAGCAAATCGATGATGCATCTTGGACGATTACCGTACAGAAGAAATAAAGTGCATATCATTTTGATGAAGGAAATGCTCCAGCGGCATTTCCTTTTTTGTCGCGTTCCGGGCGGCGGCATGGCTTCTAGGACGATGGGCAAAATGAAAGAAGTCGAGCGCAGCGTACGCAGAGAGTGCACATGAAGTGCAACATGTTCTCCGAAAAATCTATGTCGATTATCATTTGTCCATATTATACTTATGTTAGAAAAGTTGAAGGAGATGAACATACGATGTCAGCTATACGTATCGGTATTGTAGGTTACGGCAACCTTGGAAGAGGAGTCGAGAAGTCGATTCAGCAGAATCCGGACATGGAGCTTGTCGCTGTGTTTACCCGCAGAGATCCGGGCTCGGTGCAAGCGAGCGTTCCGGTTGTATCGTTGCAAGAAGTGGAATCCTATACAGATAAAGTCGATGTCATGATTTTGTGCGGCGGCTCGGCTACGGATCTGCCGGAGCAGGGTCCTGAATTGGCACGCCTGTTCCATACAGTGGACAGCTTCGACACGCATGCTCGCATTCCGGAGTACTTCGAAGCGGTTAATGGTGTGGCACAAGCGTCGGGACATGTGTCCGTCATATCCACGGGATGGGATCCGGGCTTGTTCTCCCTGAACCGCCTGCTGTTCGAAGCGGCCCTGCCGCAAGGCGCGGAATATACCTTCTGGGGACGCGGCGTCAGCCAAGGCCACTCGGATGCGATTCGCCGCGTGGAAGGCGTCAAAAACGGCGTGCAGTACACCATTCCTTCCGAGGAAGCGGTAGCTGCTGTCCGCAGCGGGGAACAGCCGCAGCTATCGACTCGCGATAAGCATCTGCGTGAGTGCTTCATCGTGGCTGAGGAGGGTGCGGACAAGGCCCGCATCGAAGCGGAAATCAAAAACATGCCGAACTACTTCTCTGACTATGAAACGATTGTGAACTTCATCAGTGAAGAGGAATTGAAGGCCAATCACTCGGCAATGCCTCACGGCGGCTATGTGCTGCGCAGCGGCGTGACCGGCGAAGGCACGACGCAAGTGATGGAATTCAGCTTGAAGCTGGGCAGCAATCCGGAGTTCACGGCGAGTGTGCTCGTCGCCTACGCACGGGCGGCACACAAGCTGGCGGTACGCGGAGAAGCCGGCGCACGCACCGTATTCGACATTCCATTCGGCCTCCTGTCGCCGAAATCGCCTGAACAGCTCCGCAAGGAAATGCTGTAAGATCGACCGACATTTTCGATAGACATCAACGCAAGCCCTCGCTGGCTTGCGTTTTTTGTCGTATTCCCATGATGTCCCCTTTCAAGCCCTTATGTTCAATATCCCATCGGTTCAGGGCGTTAGTCCGCCTCATGTCCCTTACTCCTCTATGCTATGGAAGTAAGACGCTCTGCTCCATATCCCCTTGTACCTTGTGCAATTGATGAACCGCCTTGCTGCATATCGCCGTGATCCCTTGTGCAGCTGTTGCAGGCCGTTGCAGTCCGCTTCGGGCCCTGCTGGAGGCCAATGCGGGCCCTGCAGAGGCCGCTTCGGGCTGCTTCGGCTCGTCTTCTCTGAGCGGATGGGATAACGGCCAAAAGGAGCTGGATACCTTATTGAACGGGGCGCGGAAAAGGACTCTGCTTGCCTTACGGAGCGGGATAACAGGAGCTTACCTGACAGAATGGGATAGCGATAAAAGAGGCTAGTCTGCCTGACAGATGGGAGTAGCGATAAAAGAGGCTTGTCTGCCTGACAGAATGGGATAGCGTTCATAAGGCGGCAAAAAGAAAGACGCCCTTCTCCTGCCAGAAAAAAATAGCGGAAAAAGGCGCCTCGCACGATGCCGATTACTGATCCCAATGCTTCTTCAGAAAGTTGTCACGGCCGGATTGGGCCCGGTCAGCCGCGTAATGCTCAGGCTCTTTGCGGTAATAGTCCTGATGGAAGTCCTCAGCCGGATAGAACGAGCCGGCATCGAGAATGGGCGTGACGATAGGCCGGTCGAACCGCCCGCTCGCCGCCAGCTCCGCGCGGGAAGCTTCAGCCAGACGGCGCTGCTCTTCGTTATGAACGAAGATGGCGGTCGTATAGGATTCGCCGCGGTCCTGGAACTGTCCGCCCTCATCGGTCGGGTCGATCTGCGCCCAATACAGCTCGAGCAATTGGCTGTACGGGATAATAGCCGGATCGAATGTGATCTGGACGGCCTCGAGATGTCCGGTCGTCTGGGACTTGACCTGCTCGTAGGTCGGATGCGGAACATGGCCGCCGGTATAGCCGGACAGGACGGCATGCACGCCATCCCATTGATCGAAGGGCTTCACCATGCACCAGAAGCAGCCGCCGGCGAAGGTGGCCAACTGGGTCCCGTCCTGCCGCGGCGTATCGTGTTGGGAAGCAGAGGCATCTGCAGCGTATGTTGACATGTCGTTTCCCCTTTTTTACAGAATGGTAGATGGTTGAGATGAGCGCTTGACGGCGCAAGCGCCGCCCCCATCCCGCGTCTTCTGTTCACAGTGTAACCTGAAGCGGACCGGCTGCCAAGAGGGGACGAGGGAGCGGCAGACTCTCCGTCAATACTCCAGATGCTCCTTGTCGTCGATCCGCTTGCGGAATACATAATAGCTCCAGATCTGATACCCCAATACGAATGGAAGAATCGTCAGGGAGACATAGGTCATCACTTTCAGCGAATAGGCGCCGGAAGCTGCATTGAATATCGTCAGATGAAAATCGGGGCTGATCGAGCTGACCATCACCCGCGGGAACAAGCCAATGAACACGCTGGTCATGGACAAAATGATGACCGCCCCCGTCATGACGAACGCCCAGCCGTCCCGCTGCCGCTTGATGAACCGGCCTGCCATGACGAGCGCCGCCCCGGCCAGAAGCGGCAGGGCGATCCATTGAGGTCCATGCACGGTATAAATGTCGGTGCTGAAGCAGGTCATGACGGCGAACAAGAGCAAGAAGGCCGCGATGGCAGGCCCCAGGTCGCGCGCCGTCTTCCGGGCCCGGTCCCGCAGCTCGCCGGTAGTCCGCAGCGTAATGAAGACGAGGCCGTGCAGAATGCACAGCAGGACGGTGGCCGCCCCGCCGGTGAGCGCATAGCCGTTCAGCAGGTCGAAGAAGCTGCCAAGCATTTCCTTGCCGCTGTCGATCGGAACGCCGCGAATCAGGTTGGCGAATACGACGCCGAGTAAGAAGGGCGGGAGCAGGCTGCCGATGAAAATCGCGGCGTCCCATGCTTTTTTCCATGCGCCATGGTCCATCTTGCCCCGGAATTCAAAGGCGACGCCGCGGGCGATCAGTGCGAGCAGCAGCACGACGAACGGGATGTAGAAGCCGCTGAATAACGTGGCGTACCATTCCGGGAAAGCGGCGAACATGGCGCCTCCGGCCGTAATCAGCCATACTTCATTCGCATCCCAGTACGGGCCGATCGTGTTGATAAGGATGCGGCGCTCCTGGTCAGTCCGGCCGAGGAACCGGGCCGTGATGCCGACGCCGAAGTCGAAGCCTTCCAGGAAGAAAAAACCGACAAACAGCACGGCCACGAGAATAAACCAAAATTCATTTAGCGATAGCATGTGCATCCTCCTTGCCGAACGGATCGTAGGTGCGGGACAGTTCGTCCGGCTTCTGATCCCCGTCCTTGCGAATAACCTTCACGAACAGACACGCGTCGATAATTGCCAGAACCGCATACATGGTGGTAAAGGCAATCAGCGAAAAGAGAAGCTCGCCCGCGGTCACGGTAGGCGAGATCGCGTCTTCGGTGCGCATGACGCCGAAGACGACCCACGGCTGGCGTCCCATCTCCGCCATGAGCCATCCGGTTGAATTGGCCAGGAATGGGAAGGCGATCGCGCCGACCATCAGCTTCAAGAACCAGGGCCGCTGCTCCAGCTTACGTCTACGGGCCAGCACCCAGCCGTAGATGGCGATCAGACACATCAAGCCGCCGGCGAAGACCATCGTGCGGAAGCTCCAGAAGGTCATTTTGACCGAAGGAATGTAATTCCCGGGCCCGTATTTTTCCTCGTATTGCGCTTGGATCTGGTTCATCCCTTCCACGCTGCCGCTCAGCTTGTTGTGCGCTAGAATGCTCAGCATGTAAGGGACTTGCAGTCTGAATGATGTTGCTTGCTCCTCCGTATCGATGCGGGCGAACAGCGTGAACGGCGCCGGATCCTCGCTGGTGTCCCATAAGGCTTCGGCGGCGGCCATCTTCATCGGCTGCGACTTGATTAGATGCTGGGCTTGCTCATGGCCGATGAAGGCAACGATCAGGGCGGAGATCAGGGCCACCGTAATCGAGACGCGGAACGATAGCCGGAACATCTCGGGATTGTGCCGCTTCAGCAGCTTCCATGCGCTGACGCCAGCCATGAAGAACGCGCCGGTAGCGAGGGCGGCGAATAACGTATGCGGAAATTGCAGCCATAGCTGCGGATTGCGGATGATCGCCCAGAAATCGCTCATCTCCGCTCTTCCGTTCTGGAATACGTAACCGACCGGGGCGTGCATGAAGGAGTTGGCCGTCAATATCCAGAAGGCCGACAGCATCGTGCCGATCGAGACGAGCCAGATGCATGCCAGATGGACGCGCTTCGACAAGCGATCCCAGCCGAACACCCATAAGCCGATGAACGTAGACTCCATAAAAAAGGCGAGCAAGCCCTCGATCGCCAGCGAAGGGCCGAACACGTCGCCGACGAAGCGGGAATAATTCGACCAGTTCATCCCGAACTGGAACTCTTGCAAGATGCCGGTGACGACACCGACCGCAAAATTGATAAGAAATAATTTGCTCCAAAACTGGGCGGATCGCTTATAAATGTCCTTGCCTGTCCTGACGTAGAACGTCTCCAATACGGCGATTAAGAATGCCAGGCCAATCGTCATCGGGACGAAAATGTAGTGGAATAGCGTCGTCGATGCAAATTGGATCCGTGCGAGAATGACCTGATCCATAACGGCCTCCTTTAGCTGAATATGTTCTGGTTGATAGATGGCCTGCGAGCGCCTGCGTTTTGTGAATGAGTTCACGTAAAAGACGGCACTCGTTGCGCTGCCTGTACGCGGCGTAGCGCGCGTTCAGGAAACGGTGCCTATCATTTGCGGCGCGTGGCCTGGACGTTAGCTGTACGACCACACCGAAGGCAGGCGCCAGCCAGCGATTGCTTATGCCTGATCATAGTCCAGACGGTGCCGTGTGTCGCCATCCACTTTTACAGAGCGGAGTCATCCATGTTCAACACACTGCCACATAGTTGACAACGTTTCGATGAAATCGGCCTGCACCGGAGAAATAGACAAGATGCTATACTTATGATGTGTGATAAAAATCACATACAAAGCACAACAAGAGGTGGATCGCGATGTGGCAACCGGATCGTTCCAGCAAGCAGCCTTTATATCAGCAGATTGCCGCATATATAGAACGTAGAATAAGTTATGGGGAATTCCCGCCGGGAAGCCTGCTCCCCTCGGAGCGTAAGTTCGCCGGGCAAATCAGCGTCAACCGGAGCACTGTCGTGCAAGCCTACGAGGAATTGCGCGCTTCCGGCATGATCGAAAGCATGGTCGGGAGCGGAACGCGGGTAAGCAAATCGCGATGGGGCGCCGCAACGAAGCATATGCCGGATTGGCTTCAATATGTGGATGACGGCGCAGCCATGCAGCCGCCCGAATCTTGCTTGCGGCTAATCCGTCAAGCGCTGGATTCGGGACGTCCGCCCATCGACTTCGCCAGCGGCGAGCTGTCCCCGGATTTATCGCCCAATGAGGCCATCCGGCTGCTGCTGAGCGAGCATGCCCTGCATGAAGATCTGGGCTATGACCATCCGCAAGGCTATGTGCCGCTGCGGCAGGCGCTGTCCTCGTATTTGAAGCAGTACCGCGGCATTCGGGCCACGGAATCCTCGATCCTGGTCACTTCGGGATCGCATCAGTCGCTCTACTTGATTACGAAGCGTCTGTTAAGCCCGGGCGATGCCGTGGCCATCGAAGACCCGTCTTATTACTATTCGCTCCCGATGTTCCATACGGCAGGCCTGCGATTGTTCCGCCTGCCCGTTGATGAGAAGGGCGTCTGTCCCGAAGGGATCCTGTCGCTGCACCGGGAGCATCAGATACGGATGATATTTGTGAACCCGAATTTTCATAATCCAACCGGCCGCGTACTTGATCCGGCGCGCCGGGAACGGCTGCTCGAGATTTGCGGGCATCTGGGGATACCCATCGTCGAGGACGATCCGTTCAGCTTGACCTCGTTCACGGGCAACCCGCCGCCTTCACTCAAAGCAAACGATGCCGGCAGCACCGTGCTGTATATCGGAACGCTCTCCAAAATCGTCGCTTCGGGCTTGCGCATCGGCTGGATGGCCGCTCCCCAATCCGTGGTGAGCCGGCTGACGGACGAGAAGCAGCAGATGGACTTCGGCCTGAGCGTGCTGCCGCAGCGCATTGCGGCGGAATTGCTGGCCTCGCCCCATTTTGAAGGGCATTTGCTTCGGCTGCGGCAGGAGCTGGCTCATAAGCGGAATCTGCTGCTTGACGCCCTGCAGCACGAGCTGCCCGGCGTGATGTCCTACACGCTGCCGCAAGGCGGCCTGCACCTGTGGTGCAAGATGAGACGGCCCGTCGACGATGAGAGACTGCTGGAGGAGAGCATACGGCGGGGAGTCGTCTTCGTTCCGGGGAGCGTGTACGGATCGGAGCCGGGGTATGTCCGGTTCACGTTCGCGCGTCCGCAGCCCGGCGAGATCGGCCGCGGCATAGCGTTATTCGCGGAAGCGCTCCGGGCCGCAGGAGGATAAATGAGATAAGCTTATGATTTCATGCGAGAATCAACAAAAAGAGCGTGCTCGTCCGGCCGGGCCGGGAGCACGCTCTTCTATATTGTCGACCAAACGCTAGGAGCGTTCGACAATTGTGTTATAGGTGGTGCGGTCAGTATGCTTCACGAGCTGGACAAGCAGTTCCTTCGCCGCATCGATATCGTCGGTGTGAACGATCGAAGCCGGCGTATGGATATAGCGTCCGCACACGCCGATGACGGTCGCCGGCACGCCTTTGCCGCTCAGGTGAACCTGTCCGGCATCGGTGCCGCCCGGAGACACGAAATACTGGTACGGAATGCGGTGAGTATCCGCGATATCCTGTACGAATTCAAGCAGGCCGCGATGCGTAATCATCGTCGGGTCATAGATGCGGAGCAGCGCGCCCTTGCCAAGCTGCCCGAAGGAGTTCGGGTCGCCGGTCATATCGTTGGCGGCGCTGCAGTCGAGCGCATAGAAAATATCCGGCTGAATGAGATTCGCCGCGGTGCGCGCGCCGCGAAGGCCAACCTCTTCCTGCACGGTCGCTCCACAATACAGCACGTTCGGCAGGGCGAATTGCTCGCGGTGCAGCTCCTTCATCAGCTCGATCGCCAGCCCGACCCCGTAGCGGTTATCCCACGCCTTGGCCATAATTTTCTTCGGATTGAGCAGCGGCGTGAACGGACAGACCGGCACGATCTGGAGTCCCGGACGGATGCCCGCCTTCTCGGCTTCCTCGCGGCTGTCTGCGCCCACGTCGATATACATATGCTTCACGTCGACCGGCTTGTTGGCCGTCGCTTCATCCAACAGATGCTTCGGAATCGATCCGACGACGCCAGGGATTGGCCCGTTCGGCGTAATGACCTCCACTTGCTGGGCGAGCACGACTTGTCCCCACCATCCGCCGAGCGGCTGGAACTTGATCATGCCGTTCGCCGTAATCTGGGTCGTAATGAAGCCAACCTCATCCAGGTGGCCGGCCACCATGACGCGCGGACCTTGCTCGTCCCCGCGCATGACCCCGAAGACGCTGCCGAGGGCATCGTGTACAAATTCATCCGTATATTTGGACAATTCTTGCTTCACCAGGGCGCGAAGCTCCCGTTCAAAGCCGGGGGCAGACGGGAATTCGGTCAAGGTACGGAATAAGTCTAATGTTTCTTGCTGCATGATTACGAGCTCCTTCCTTCCAGGTCTGACTAGCAGCCTGCATCGATTTCGGTGGATTCTGCCTATTCCTCAGTATGGACGGGTTGGCGTTCCGTTGCAACCTCGATCTTCAAAAAAAGCCGCCTCCCGCATCGGAACGGAAGGCAGCTGCCTTATAGGGCAAGCGCACTCAGGGAGATGACGTCCCAACGTGCAGAGGCGTTTGCTTGATTGAAGTCGTGAACGGGCCCGCCCGAAGCGATGCCGGGTGCAGCTGCGGCCGGGTAAGCCGCTATTAGGCTTGCTTCGATGCGATGAAGGCGTCGATTCGCGCCATCACGTCTTGGCGAAGCGCCGCCAGGCGCTGCTCGGCATCGGCAGCCGACGTGCCCTGCACCGCGAAGTACATCTTAATCTTCGGCTCCGTCCCGGAAGGACGCAGGCAGAACCAGCTGCCGTCCTCCAGATGGAACTTGAGCACGTTCTCCTGCGGCAGGCCATACAGGCCTTCGGCATAGTCTTCCGCGCGGGCCACGGCGGTTCCGCCCGCAGAGGATGGCGCCGCTGCCCGCCATTCGTCCATGATGCCGCCGATAATGGCCACGCCCTCGACTCCCTTGAGCGTGCGCGTCTCCAGCGCCTCCAAATAGTAGCCGTGCTGCTCGTACAGGCCTTGCAGCACTTCGTACAAGGTCTTGCCCTGCGCCTTATAGTAGGCGCCAGCCTCGCAGATCAGCATTGCGGCGATGACGGCGTCTTTGTCGCGCGCGTAATTGCCTGCGAGATAGCCGTAGCTCTCTTCATACCCGAACAGGAAGGTATGCGCCCCGGTCCGGTCGAATTCGGTCATTTTCTCACCGATATATTTGAATCCGGTCAGCGTATTGAAGACCGTCATGCCGTATGATTCGGCAATGGCTGCCCCCAGCTCGCTCGTCACGATCGTCTTGATGACTGCTCCGTTGGCCGGCAGGGCGCCTTGCGCCTTCATGGCGTCCAGCAAATAGTGGACCATCAGCGCGCCGGACTGGTTGCCGGTCAGGACGACGTACTCCCCCTGCGCGTTCTTCACGACCGCACCCATTCGATCCGCATCCGGGTCCGTTCCCATAATGATATCCGCATCCCATTCCTGCGCCTGCGCGATCGCGATCGAGAAAGCGTCGCGTTCCTCCGGGTTCGGCGACTTGACCGTGGAGAAATTCGGATCCGGCAGCTCCTGCTCCGGGACGACGCGCACTTGCTGGAAGCCGAGGCGATCCAGCACGGCGCGCACGGGCTTGTTGCCCGTTCCGTGCAGCGGGGTGTACAGCACGCGGAATTGATCGCTCGTCTGGCGAATCGTCTCCGGATTCCGGCTGACGGCGGTGACGGCCGATATGTAGGCATCGTCCATAGCCGAGTCGAGCCAGACGATCAGCCCTGCCGCTTCCGCTTCCGCCCGATCCGCCTTGCGGATGCCGGCGAAGCTGTGAATGCCGCGAATCTCGGTGATGACGCGGCCTGCCGTATCTTTCGTAATTTGTCCGCCGTCGCTGCCATAGACTTTGTAGCCGTTGTATTCCGGCGGGTTATGGCTGGCGGTAATGACGATGCCGGCACTCGCTTGCAGATGGCGCACGGCGAAGGAGAGCTCCGGCGTCGGACGCAGCTCCGGGAAGATGTAGGCCTTGATCCCGTTGCCGGCGAGGACGAGGGCGGCTTCGAGCGCGAACTCCGGGGAGAAATGGCGGGAATCATACGCGATTGCCACCGACGGAGAAGGGGAAGCACCCTTCAAATATTGGGCCAGCCCCTGAGTCGCTTTGCCGACCGTATATACGTTCATCCGGTTGCTGCCGGCGCCGATCACGCCGCGCAGACCCCCGGTTCCGAATTCCAGTTCTTTGTAGAAGCGATCGGTAATTTCCTGTTCATTGCCCGCAAGTCCGGCGAGCTCCTCCTTCGTCGCCGCATCGATCGACGCGTCGTTCAGCCAAGCTTCATACCGCTCTTGGGCCATCGTGTTCATAGTCATTGCGTTCATATCCTCCTTCAATACCCTATATTTGTTGAAGACAATGATTATCGAGATAAGGATGTATCTGGTTGATGCGGCAGCCGCACGGCGGTGAAGATACCGGCATGCATCAATCTGGGATGCCGCATTGATCTATTGTACTGGATTCAACCGCGTTCTGCATGTGAAAAAAAAGGGGACAACCCAAAAAGCCGGCCCGGCGCACAGGCAAGCCGCTGCGGAGCGCATCCGGTTCAAATCCCTGCAAGTAAAGCAGCCCCCGGATCGGTCCGAGGGCTAATGATTCGTATTCACTTGGGCGATATGCCGGCCCAGCTTCTTCAACAGCGAGGTCAACTGCTCCTGCTCCTCCGCAGGGAGCACCTCCATGAGCTGGTGCAGCGCCTGAGCGTGCTTGGGGAAAATATCCTGCATCAAGGAGGCTCCCTGCTCCGTCAGCTCGGCATAAATGACGCGTCGATCCTGCGCGCACGGGCACCGCTTCAAATAGCCCTTCTTCTCCAGCTTATCGACCACATAGGTCATCGTGCCGCTGGCGAGCAGCACTCTGCCTCCAATCTGCTGAATCGGGGTAGGCCCTTTATGATGAAGGAGCTCCAGAACCGCAAATTCGGAAGGGTTCAGTTGATACCGCTTCATGTCCTGCTGCGCGAAATCCATCAGCGACTTCGACGCCCGCGACAGGACGACGAATAATTTCAAGGACCGATCGACACTCGCCGCTTCGCTTCCTCCGAGACTATCCTTTTCGCTCATTTCGAATCGCTCCTTTCCTCCAACATGAACGTCATTCTTCCCTATAGTAACAGATTCACATCGATAACGATAATGTCCGTTAATATCTTGAAATCGAGATGAATATATCACGCCGAACCACGCATGTCAACGCATAAAACGGCCAAGCCCTCCACAATCTAACGGGTAAGGAAAGATTGTCCGGTTAGGGGGAACCGCCTTGGAACAGCTGACAGGACGCGCCAAGAAGGTCCAATGGTCCGATGAAGGCACGGAAAATATTCAAATATTGAAGCAACTGTTCGAACGTTGTTCGGACGTCGTCTTTTCACCAATCGCGTTCCAGAACGGGGAGGAAGCCACGCTCGTGTACATCGACGGGCTGATCGACGATAAGAGCCTCGATGAGCATGTCGTCCAGCCGCTCGTCACCAGATACCGGGAGCCAGAAGGACGGCCTCGGCCTCCCCGGGCGAGCGACGTTATCGATACCCTCTTCACCTCGAAGGCGGAAGTCATCGAATCGATGGATGAAGCGCTGGAGCTGCTGCTGAACGCCTATACGCTGCTTATTACGCATCACACCTCGTTCGTCATCGCGATCGAGGCGATGCAGTGGGACAAGCGGGAGATTCAGGAGCCGGAAGCGGAAGCGGTCGTGCGGGGGCCGCGCGAAGGATTCGTGGAAAATATGCAGACGAACACGTCGCTGCTTCGCCTTCGCATCCGTACGCCGAGCCTGAAGATGGAGACCCTGAAGAAGGGGCAGATGACGAAGACCGCGATCACGTTCGCCTATATCGAGGGCGTCACGAACGAGCCGCTGATCGAAGAGGTGAGGCGGCGCTTGGACAGCATCTCCCTCAACAGTGTGCTCGACAGCGGCTATGTCGAGCAGAGCATTGAAGACAATCCGTACTCTCCGTTCCCGCAGGCGGTCACCACCGAGCGGCCGGATGTAGCCGCCTCGCATCTGCTGGAGGGCCGGGTCGTGATCCTGGTTCAAGGCTCCCCGGTCGTGCTCATCGTGCCGGCCTTGTTCGACTCCTTCGTGCAATCGGCCGAGGACTTCTACGAACGGGCCATATTCGGGACAGCACTCCGCCTATTGCGTTATGTCTCCTTGTTCGTCGCTTTGCTCGGACCGTCCTTGTACGTATCCATTATTACCTTTCACCAGGAGATGATTCCGACCAATCTGCTGCTGACGATGGCCAAGGCCCGTGCGCATGTGCCTTTTCCCGCCTTGTTCGAGGCGCTGTTAATGGAAGTCATGTTCGAGGCGCTGCGCGAAGCCGGAGCGCGCCTGCCGAAGCAGATTGGTTCGGCGGTCAGCATTGTCGGCGCGCTTGTCATCGGACAAGCGGCAATCTCGGCGGGTCTCGTGTCGGCGCCGATGGTCATGGTGGTGGCCATTACGGGCATCGCTTCCTTCCTCGTTCCGCATTATACGATGGGTATCGCCATTCGCCTGCTCCGCTTCCCGATCATGCTGCTGTCGGGCTTCCTTGGCCTGCTCGGCCTCATGATGGGCGTCATTCTGCTGATGACGCATTTATTGACGCTCAAGTCGTTCGGGACGCCTTACTTGACGGGATTCTCCCCGATCCGCTTGCGGCAGCTGAAGGACACCTTGCTGCGGCTTCCGGTATGGGTGGAGGATCTGCCAATGGAACGCGCCGCGTCCAGACAGCAGCCGAACCGCAGGGAAGAAGGCGATCCGCACCCTTGAATCGAGATTCTCATGAGCTGCAGAAAGGAGGCATGTCATGCCGAAGAAGATGCCTAACCTTCCGCGAGCCGTCCGCCATGTCTTCCTTGGCGCGATGGTCGGCTTGATGGGAGCGCTGCTCGCCGGCTGCTGGGATCGGACCGAGATTGAAGATTTGACGATCATTTTATCAGCGGCCTTCGACAAGACCGAGCAGGGCGGTGTTCAAGTTAGCCTGGAAGTTTTTGTACCCAAGAGCGGCGGAGAGGTTCAAGAATCTTCCGGTACCGCCGGCGAGAAGGGAGGGGATACGACGCACTTCTCCGCGAGCGGAGCGACCATCGGCGAGGCGCTGTACAATCTTCAGAACAACGTCCCCCGCTATATTTTCTGGGGGCATGCGGAGATTTATTTCATCAGTCAGGATTTGGCCAGAGAAGGGCTGCTTGAGCATATCGACTTCCTGCTCCGCTTCCAATCGCCGCGGCTGCATGCCTTCGTCTTCCTGACGGAAGGGAAGGCGAGCAATTATTTGCGGTTCAAGACGATGCTTCATGAGAACGTAGCCGCGATGTTCAAGGATTTGGCCCGATCGCGGACCGCGCTGGGCGTCTCGATGCTGGAGGCGGCGCAGCGGCTGTACGGAGAATCCAAGGCGACCTACGCGCCGCTTGTGGCCTGGACGGACAATCAACTGGGCGGCGAAGTTCCTTCTGTCGTAGGTATGGGAATTATTTCCAAGGATCGTTATGTCGGCAGACTGTCCGAGAAAGAGACCGAGGGCCTACTGTGGCTTCGGGGAGAAAATAAGCGCCTCTACGTCTCTTATTGCGATGCGCCCAAAGAATGCTTGTCTCTCCGGGTAAGGCGCAATCTGGTAGATACGACGCCGCACTGGGACGGGAAGAAGCTAACGATGCGGATTCGCATTCGCGCGAACGCGGACGTCGTTCAGAACAATTCTCACTTCGACATTACGGACATGCTGCAGAATGAGAAGGCGGAAAAAGAGCTGGAGAAGCAGGTTATCAAGACGGTCCAGCATTCTGTTCGCACGACGCAGGAGAAGTGGCACACCGATATATTTGATTTTGCCGAGAAGGTCCACCGCAAATATCCGAAGGAATGGAATGCCTTCATGCAAAAGGAGTGGCGCCGCATTTACAGCGAGATGGTGCTGGACACGAGTGTATCGGTGAATATTGCCCGCTCGGGCAGCGCGACGAGCCCAATGAAGAAAAAGGTGGGGGAAGACTGAATGGGAATGATGTTTTTTTCAGGAATCAGCCTGATCATTTTGTTGATGATGGCGTTCGAATGGCTGCGGCGCAAGCACACCGGCAAGCGGGAGCAGAAGGCTTTCTTGGTCTTGACCGCGTTCGCATGGGGATGCGGGCTTACGATTTCCTTCGTTTCCAAGCAGAATCTGCCGCGGCGGATTACCGACTGGATCTATTTGCCAATGTTGTTATGGATGAAGGGGGAAGGATGAGGGGATGGAACGGGGACGGATTACATGGCCGCAATTAAGCATGCTGTTGTATTTGATGGTCGGGGCGACTTCGGTGCTGGCACTGCCTACCATCTCCGCGCAGTTCGCGAAGCACGATATGTGGCTCTCTCCGATCGTCGGCTCGGTGACGGGGTTCTTCACCTTGGCCGTCGTGCTGAAGCTGCATTCGTATTATCCGGAACTGACGCTAGTCCAGCAAGCCGAGCTTCTGCTCGGGCGGTGGCTTGGCGGAGCGGCCAACGTCGTCGTCCTGCTTTTCATCTGGCACGGCACCGGCCTGATTACGCGCGAATATGGGGAATTCATCGTTGGTTCTGTCTTGATCCGCACTCCCCAGCCGGTCGTTGTCTTCTGCTTCATCTTTATTTGCGCGGTGGCGATTCGGGGCGGCATCGAGGTCATCGGCCGGTTCTCCATGTTGATCGCGCCTGTGTTCCTCGGATTTATCGTCGTCATCCCTCTCATGCTGATTCCTAACCTGGATGTGATGCAGACGTTCCCCGTGCTGGAGCATGGGTGGGGGCCGGTCTGGAAAGGCTCGATCCTGCCGCTGACCTGGTTCATGGAGTTCGCGCTGGCCGGTCTGATCCTTCCCTTCGTCAAGGGAAGCCGGAGCAAGTGGAAATGGGGCATGTCGGCCGTGGCGCTCATGCTGTTCACGATGGTCGTCACGAATTTGACCTGTCTCTGGTTTTTCGGGACGCTGAGCTCCATGTTCACCTTCCCTATCTTTGCGGCTTCCCGTTATATCAGCTTGGGCGATTTTTTCGAGCATATGGAAGCCATCATTATGGTGCTGTGGGTGCTGAGCGGCTTCGTGCAGGTCATTACGTGGTACTATATCCTGGTCATCGGCACCGCGCAATGGCTTAAGCTGGAAGACTACCGTCCGATTGTGTTCCCGATCGGCCTGCTCATGGTCATCATGACCTTTTGGATTACCGATAATATCCAGGACATGATCGACTTGTTCATGACGACCGAGCCCCTCTTCTCAGCCATGGTGCAGGTTGTCTATCCTGTGCTGCTGCTCGGTCTGGCCTGGTTGAGGCAGAAGGGGAAGTCCAAGGACAAGGGGCGGAGCGGCGGGAACGGGCCAGAGACGAAGCACGGGGCCGCGGCGGCAGGGGCCAAAGGCCGGTGAAGCTTCTTTGCTTGTGAGCCCGCAGCCAATGTGAGTCAGGCGGGCGAATCCGCGCCCTCCCTAGCCAGTGTCCGGCGCAGAGCCGGAATCCTAAGGAGGGGCTGCCGGCCGAATCGTTCCCGTGCAGTGCCCGGATAAGCCAACAAGACCCTGAATTCTCTGCCCGATGGGGCAGATTCAGGGTCTTGTTCTATTTGTTACGCTCCGCCATGCTGCTTGCGGTACAGGTTGGGCGAGACGCCCTCCATCTTTTTGAACACTTTGCTGAAATATTTCTCGTCCTGATAGCCGACCATCTCGCCGACCTGAGCGATGCGGAGATGGGGATTCAGCAGCAGCCGCTTCGCCTTCTCGATGCGGATGCCTGTCCAGTAGTCGGACAGATTAATGCCGAATTGCTGTTTGAACTTGCGGGAAATGTATTCGCGGCTGACATAGAACCGCTGGGCCATATCCTGCAGCGACAGCTCCTCGTTATAATGCTGCTCCACATAGCGGGCGATATCGAAAATAATGTGCTGCTCCCGGCCCTGCTGGGCGGACAGGGCATCGGACAGGCGCTGCAGCGCCTCCAGCCAGTGCCGCTCCCATTCTTCCCAGGTCAGGCTGTCCCGATCCGACAGCTGACGGAGCGGATCCTCCGCCTCCAGTTCCCCGAGCAGGCCGGAGGCCGCCGCGCTGTCCGGGGCGGCTTCCTGCACGAGGCGGGTGCGAAGCGCCTCCCATTCCTTCAGGCACTGCCCCCGCATCGCCGGCGTCAGCACGCCGCGGCTGCGCAGCGGCTCGCTCCAGCGCCGGACGGCGGCCGCGAGCTGATCGGCCTGGCCGCTATGCGCCGCCAAGGCCCAATCGTCCGCCGCGGCGGTCAAGCGGACGGGCGCAGCCGGGGCTTCCCCCGGCTCCGTTCCGCCCCGGAACGGATGCACCTCGATGCCGGCCTCCATCAGATTGCGCCGCGCCAGGGCTTCCTTGGCCTGCGCGTAGGCCGCGTTCAGGCCGGCGGGGAAGGGCTGGCTGCCGCTTGTCCCGAAGTGCAGCTTCCGCTGCACCGTCTGCGCCAAGCCGGCATTGATGCCCTGGAGCACACCCTCCAGCTCGGCGGCGTCTTCCCATAGGACGATCGCCAACTCGCTTCCGGTGCTCCAGTAGCGGAACGCCGCGCCCCGCATGCGCCCGGGCGGGTTCAAAAAATCAGCGGCGATGTTGACCAGCGTGTAGAACAGCAGCTGGACATCATCACCGAATTTGCCGCGGAATTCGCGGCTTCCCGCAGGCACGCAGGCGATCGCGAGCCGAATGCGGGAGATGCCGGCCGGGAGGCCGAATTCCGATGCCAGCCGGCGGACGTTGGCTTCATACACCGCCGGATCGTCGAGCAGGCTCGACCAGAGCTTCTCCGAGACGAGCGGCTTGTACTCGTTCACCTGCATGCGCTGCATATGGCTCGCCTGCCGCTCTGCCTCCTCATGCCGCCACGCCTCCACGGCCTTGGCAACCGCTTCATTGATTGCCTCCGGATCGATCGGCTTCAGGATATAGTCGATGCCGCCATGCTTCAACGTATGGCGCACGAGCGTGAAGTCGTCGTGGCCGCTGATGGCAATGACCTTGCAGGCGGGCGCATGGCGGGTGATCCATTCCATCACCCCGGTTCCGTCGAGCCGGGGCATCATCATGTCCGTCATGACAATCTGGGGCTTGCAGGCGGCCAGCAGCTCGATTGCCTGCTGGCCGTCCTGCGCTTCGTGGATCGCCGTGATCCCGTGATCCTCCCAGTTCACCAGCAGCCGGATTGCCTCGCGGACATGCTTCTCATCGTCAATGATTAACGCTTCCATTCGAGTCTAGCTCCCCCTTGATGAGTATCGTGATGCGGGTGCCATGCGGATCGACGGCCCCAATCCGCAGCTTCGCCTGCCCGTTGCTGAACAACTGGAGCCGCGTCAGCACATTGACGAGCCCGATGCCCGACGAGGTCTCGTCGGCTGCGGCGCCGCGCCACAGATCGTGGCTCGTGCGGATGCCGAGCCGCTCCGGATGAACCTCCTCCAGCCGTTCATTCAGCTCGATGCGCCGCTGCAGCGGCATGCCGCGGCCGTTGTCCTCGACGGTAATCTCGATCATTCCCGTCTCTTCGCCATCGGCCGGCCGATTGATAATCCGGCTGGCAATCCGCAGCCAGCCGCCGGAGCGTTCCTGCTCCAGCCCGTGCTTGAAATAATTCTCGATCAGCGGCTGGAGCGTCATCTTCGGCACGGACAGATCCAGCGTGGCCGGATCGAGGTCGAAGCGCGCGTCGAAGGCGTTCTCGAACCGCTGCGCCTGCAGCTGCAGGTAGGCCTTGGCATGGTCGATCTCCTCCCGCAGCGTCACCGTGCTCTCGTCCGTATACATGCTGTAGCGCATCATGCGGGCGAGCGCCGTGACGAGCTTATAAATCTGAGGCGCCTTGTGCTGCAGCGCCAGCGTGCCGATCGATTGCAGCGCATTGTTCATGAAATGCGGATTGATCTGGGCTTGCAGGGCTTTCAACTGATTCGTCTTGTTCGCGATCTCCAGCTGATACTCGCGCACGATGAGATTGTTGAGCCTGTCCATCATATTGCGGAAACGCTTGGACACGACGCCGATCTCGTCATTGCCGGCAGGCTGGATGTCGACGTTCAGATTGCCGGTCTGCACCTGGCTAATATAGCGGACCAGTTGGCGGATTGGCCGGGTAATCCGGAACGATACGATAATTGTCGCGATAATGATGACGACGAGCGAGAGCGCGATCAGCAGCATGTTGACCACGGCGGCCCGGTTCGCTTCCTCCAGCAGCACATGCTTGGGAATGATTTTGATAAGCGTCATATTGACCAGCGGCGTCTCGACCCGCTCATGAACGAGGAGGGAGCCGTTCGCTTCGATGCTGCCGCTTGGCGACGCCAGGAACGGGGCAAGATCGTGTCCAGTCTCCTGGAACGGGCGCCCGATCGCCTCTCGATCCCCCGAGTAGAAAATGACGCCCTCGTCATCGACCAGATAGAACTGCTCCTTGTCCCGGACATAGAGCTGATCTGCAATCCGAGACAGCGCTTCCAATTTGACGTCAATGGACAGATAGCCCAGCCGCTCGCTGGATGGCATGCGGTAGATGGGACGGTGGAGCGTGAATACTTGAATGCTCGGGAAATAATAAGGCGACGCGTTGAAGCCGTACATTCCGCTCAGATGGGTCGGCTGCATGCTGATGCCATCCTGCGCATAGCGCCGGACGTTCTCGTCGAGCGCAACGTCATGCATGCGCCGCGGCAGGCTTTGGATGACGAGCGTAGCCCGCTGCTGCTTGCTCCGGTATAAATAAACCTGCCAGATGTCGCCCATCGCGGCGGCGATATTTTGCAAGGAGACATAGGTATTCGCTTCTGCGGTGTAATCGTCATAGCCCAATTCGAGCTGCCGGAAAAATTCATGATCCGTATAGACCGCTAATGAGGTCCGGTTCAAATTGTCCAGCAGGTTGCCGAGATTGGTCTTCCCTTGGAACATAAGCTGACGGTTCTCTTCGATGGCCCGCCGCTTCAATGAGTCGGTCGTATAGCTGTAAGACACGACCATTGTCGCGACCGTCGGCACGATCGTCGCAATCAGCATGAAGAGAATAAGCTTGGTGCGGATGCTGTTCCAACGCATAGATGTTCAACTCCTCCGGTCACAGTGTACCCGTTCCGCAGGGAGCGGTCAATATATTGCACCTTTTCGTTCATCAGCAGCGGTGGCAACCGCTTACATCGGGCGTCATACTAGAGGTATTCCTGAACACGAATGAAATTCATAACATGAAAAGGGGAGAGGCGAATGTCGCGCAAAACATGGTCTCAAGTCGGACAACAGCTTTTTTTCATCGGCCCGGCGGCATTCTTTTTTACGATTATCGTTGTCTTTCCGTTCCTGCTCGGCATGTACTATTCTTTCACCGATTGGAATGGAGTGTCGGGGTCGGTAACCTGGGTAGGACTCGATAATTTCAGACAAATCTTCGCGAATGGCTCGGATTTCTTCCCGGCCTTCTGGTTCACGCTGCGGTTCACGGTGGCAGGCATCGTATTGACGAACCTGATTGGCTTCCTGTTCGCTTACGTGCTGACGAAGCCGCTCAAGTTGCGCAATGCGCTGCGCACCGTCTTCTTCATGCCGAACGTCATCGGCGGCCTGCTGCTTGGCTTCATTTGGCAGTTCATCTTCGTCAAGGGCTTCGCCGCAATCGGCGAGCTGACGGGCATCGGCTTCTTCAATCTGCCGTGGCTCGGCGACGAGACGACGGCGTTCTGGGGCATTATTATCGTCTTCGTCTGGCAGACGGCCGGTTACTTGATGGTTATCTATATCGCGGCGATGACGAACATTCCGAAGGATGTGCTCGAAGCGGCCGAGATTGACGGCGCTTCCCGCGGGCAGGTGCTGCGCCACGTCATCGTGCCGCTCGTCATGCCGGCGGTGACGGTCTGCTTGTTCCTGGCCATTTCCTGGTCGTTCAAAATGTTCGACCTGAACCTGTCGCTCACGAAGGGCGGCCCGTTTAAATCGACGGAATCGGTTGCGCTGAACATTTATTTGGAGGCGTTCCAAAATAACCGCTACGGTCTCGGTACGGCCAAAGCGCTCTTGTTCTTCGTTATCGTCGCCGTCATTACCCTGATTCAGGTGAAAATCACCAAGAGCAAGGAGGTGGAGAGCTGATGGAATCCGCGCGCAAATACGGCGGCCGTCTGCTCCTGACCGAAGGACTGATGGTGCTGGCCGGACTCGTCTTTCTCGTTCCGTTCTATTTTTTGCTTGTCAATTCCGTCAAATCGTTCGGCGATCTGTTGAGCAATGCCGCAAGCTGGCCTGTCTCCTTCGAATGGGAGAACTATCGCAAGGCGTGGGAGATGACGCAATTCCCGCAGGCGTTCAGCAATTCGCTGCTTGTGACAGTCGCCGGCATTCTGCTTATCGGTCTTTTCAGCGCCATGGCCGCTTACCGGATGGTGCGGCATAATTCCCGGTTCAACCGGTTCCTGTTCATGGTGTTCGTCGCGGCGATGGTCATTCCGTTCCAATCCATCATGATCCCGCTCGTCAAGGTGACGGGAACCTTGCATCTCATGGACAGCATCTGGGGATTGCTCATCTGTTATCTCGGCTTCGGGGCGCCGCTCTCGATCTTCCTGTTCCACGGCTTCGTCAAGTCGGTACCGGCAGAAATTGAAGAGGCGGCGGTCGTCGATGGCTGTTCCCCGTATGCGGTCTTCTGGCGGATCGTGCTGCCGCTGCTGAAGCCGATGTTCGTGACGGTGGCGATTTTGAACAGCTTGTGGATCTGGAACGACTACCTGCTTCCGTCCCTTATGCTGCAGAGCGCGGAGCTGCGCACCATTCCGCTGGCGACCTATGCGTTCTTCGGGCAATATACGAAGCAGTGGGATTTGGCGCTGCCGGCGCTCGTGCTGGGCATCACGCCGATCGTCGTCTTCTTCCTGGCGATGCAGCGCTATATTATCGAAGGGATTACGGCCGGATCGGTTAAAGGGTAAACGGTATGCCTCAATTGGTACGTCATTACCCATCGGCCGCAGGCTGGAAGCATCCCTGATCTTCGATGGTCAATGAATTGCACCTGTTCGGTCAATTCTCTCGGTGTAACCGCTTGCATGATAGGCCTTATACTGAAGAGGAAGCAAGCGGCTGTCACTGCCGCAGACGGCGGATCGTCGGCCTTCATAGCCCTTCATAATACAGTTAAACTGCACAACGATTAAGTTACAAACGATTAAGTTACAAACGATTAAGTTACAAACGATTAAGTTACAAACCATTAAGTTACGCAACCATTAAGTTACACAACAGTTAAGCTACACAACAGCATCAAAATCAGGTATACACATAAGGGGAGGTCTAGCAAATGAGACGAATGGCACAATGGTCGTTGGTCATGATTCTGGCGGTATCGGTAATGCTCGCGGGCTGCGGAGCGAAGGACGCGGGCGGAGATGCGTCCTCTTCAACCGGGACGGATGCCAAGCAGGACGTGAAGACGGTGAAGATTTTCCAATTCAAGGTTGAAATCGCGGAGGCGCTGAACCGGCTGAAGGGGGAATTCGAGAAGGAGCACCCGAACATCAAGCTTGATATTCAGACAGTTGGCGGCGGAGCGGATTATGGCGCTGCGCTCAAGGCCAAATTCGCAGGCAATGATGCGCCCGACATCTTCAATAACGGCGGCTTCCAGGAGCTGACGACCTGGTTCGAGCATCTGGAGGATCTGTCGGATCAGCCGTGGGTGAAGGACGTGCTCCCGCTGGCGAAGGAACCGATGACACAGGACGGCAAGCTGTACGGCATGCCGATGAACCTGGAGGGGTACGGCTTCATCTACAATAAGGATCTGTTCGCCAAGGCGGGAATTACCGAAGTGCCGAAGACGCTGGCTGAGTTGGAGGATGCCGCGAAGAAGCTGCAGGCAGCCGGGATTACGCCATTTGCCAACGGCTATCAGGAATGGTGGATTCTCGGAATTCATAACTTGAACGTCGCTTTCGCGCAGCAGCCGGATACGAATGCCTTTATTCAGGGGCTGAGCGACGGCAGCGCGAAGTTCAAGGGCAATCCGGAGTTCGAGAACTGGGTGAACCTGCTTGACCTGACGGTGAAGTACGGCAACAAAAACCCGCTGACGACCGACTATAACACGCAGGTGACGCTGTTCGCCAAGGGCGAAGCCGCCATGATGCAGCAGGGCAACTGGACCCAGGTTCAGATCGACGGCATCGACCCGAACTTGAATCTCGGCGTGCTTCCGATGCCGATTGACAATGATGCGGCGAAGAATGACAAGCTGCTCGTCGGCGTACCGAACAACTGGGTCGTCAACAAGAACTCCAAGGTGAAGGAAGAAGCGAAGACGTTCCTGAACTGGATGGTTACCTCCGATATCGGCAAGGAGTATATTGCCAAGGAGTTCAAGTTCATTCCGGCTATGTCGACGATCGACGCGACGGCGGATGATCTGGGCGACATCGCGGCCGATGTAATGCAGTATAGCCAGGACAATCGCGTCCTGAGCTGGAACTGGTTCAAATACCCGGATGGCGCCACGCAGGAATTCGGGAACTCGATTCAGGCCTATATCGCGGGCAAAGCCGACAAGGATAAAATGTTCGATGAATTCCAAAAGGCCTGGGACAATCTGAAAAAGTAAGCCTGAACTGCGAACCGGATATAATGCATCAGGGGCTGTTCCCGCTATGGGAGCGGCCCCTTAACTGTGCTTCCCCATTCTTGTCATGGTAACTCCATAGAAAAGTAATCGATATTATAGAAGACTTTCGAAGTTCGATACTATACTTTGGTTGTAGCTGTAAAGAAAGGAGGAGAGGTTTTATGAACAAAAGATTAATTGTGTTTGTTGTCGTGTTACTGTTTTTTTCTTTTTTTATCGTAATGTACAATAGTAGTTCAAAAACCATACAAGAAGCACTAAGCACATCACATCCGGAGCGGATCGATATTATCCATGAAGAAAACACGAAGCATGGTATTATCGTCTTTTACCATCAACTGAGTAACAATGATTTTTCAGTGGCTGTTGTAAAAAAAAGATTCGGTAACTATAAAGTGATTTATAGTGGTGCACAAGGAGATATTAATTCATCGCTAGATCGGTTTGGTTTTACGTATATGTATTTTCCGGGTATAGGAAAAACATCCTCCCCTATGTATTTTGGCATGATTAGAAATCCAGAGATAACTCAAATTAAAATTATTGAAAAGGAACGGAATAGGGAAGCGCAAGCTAAAATTATTGAGGGGACAGATGCCAGAGTTTGGTTAATGGATATGGAGGGATTTGAGGGAACCGAATTCCAAATCATAGCGCTCACTAAGGATAACAAGGAAATTTCTAAAAGTGATGACACTATATCTGCGCAAGTATCTGATGCCGATTATAAACCTACAAAAAGTAAGGAATTAAAAGGTAAATAGGGTTAAACTGGATAGTGAGAAAGTCTCATAGTAAACCCTTCTAGGCCATTCCAAGGGCAGATGCCAGTTTACAAATGATGCTTATCCTCATGCTGTGAATCTCATGTTGTGAATCTCATGGTGAGCATCCTCGCTGAGCATCCTCATGCCGTGCATCCTCATGCCGCGCACCCTCACCTCATGCCGTGCATCCTTAGAAAATTACTGCAAAAGCGCCGTATTGTCTCGCTAAAATTTCTTATTCCCACCAAATTCCTGCGACAGCGCAGCAATTCCCCTACTAATTTCTAATTTGAGCCGATATCGTTCCAAATTGATGTAAATTTGCGGGACTCGAATTGTCGCAAGCCGGCTTTGGGGGAAAGCCTGCGTTTACAGGCCGTTGAAAATCCCCATGGACTTTTTAACGGCCTGATTTTACGGGATCCAAGAGTCCGCGTCGGATCCTGGGGGCATCATCGCCTTCAGGAAGCATCATTGCCTCCTGGGGTTTGAACGTGTGGAGGGAATTGCTGCTATTTTACAGGAATTTTGGCTCAATGAGTCCACATCCCGAGGAATTGCTGCAAATCTACAGCATTTTAGGCCCTTTTGCTTCAAGCCGAAGCGAAACGGGTGAAATTCCTGCAGTTTTGCAGGATTCCCTTTCTGGGAAAGTCGTCCATATCGAATTGCTGTATTTGCGCAGGATTTCGCTTGCCTAATAAGCGTAGAAATCGTGCAGTTTTGCAGATTTCGCTTACCGATTAGGCGTGTCTGGAGAAATCGTGGAGTTTTGCGGATTTCGCCTACCGGATAGACGTGCCTAGGGTAATGGTGCAGTTTTCAGGCCGTTGGAAAACCCCTGTTTTTTACGTGGAGATTGTCCATTCTCCTACTCAAAACTTGGCACCCATAGCGTTTTAAATCGATTTTTTTCTACTAAGAGACGAGATCCGCCACATAAAAAATGAAGGGCCACAAAATCCCTTGCACTTTCTCAACAGCCTGGTTTATGCAGCACTTTGGGAAGCTGCTGCCAATAACGGCTAGTAAAGTACGTTTGCATCGCCCCAGGCACCCCAGGACACGGCCCAAAAGGAACCTGGCGGAACAGGCGGAATGAGGAACCGCATCACTTGCTGCGTTGGGAGCCGAATTTTGACGCGGAATGCGCTCTCGATCAAGGATGGGGCTTCGACTACGAGGGCGACGAGAGGACGGGGATACCCATATCCGCCGGCTCCGCGAGAAGATCGGGGAGCGCTTGATCAAGACGCTCGCGGACCGGGATGCCTTGTATGGGGAAGACGCCGTTAAGTCCCGATCGGCCCCCATTTATGATGGCGGGAGGCGATCCCGTTCGGTATGGTTCCCGTTGCTGCCAAGGGGAAATTTTCCGTAACGGGAGATTTCTGGACCGGAAGATTCCAGTAACGCCAGACCAGGCTCCGGCAAAAAACAATTGACGTTCGCTCTCCCTATTCTTATAATACCCATTAACCATGTTGGAATTATAAGTTATCAGGAGGGCGGATCATGAACGAACAATCTTGGATTATATTGCGGGACTGGAATGTCTATGCAAGCTGGGGCGTTGCCCTGCTGCTCGTCATTCTGCTGTGGTGGCTGGCGAAGAAGAAGGTCGGCTTCGGCTTGCGCGTGCTGCTGGCGATGGCGCTCGGGCTGACGTTGGGGGCGCTGTTCGGTCCGGCGGCTGCGGACGTCAGCATTCTGGGCTCGCTGTATGTCAGCCTTATCAAAATGGTGGTCATGCCGCTCGTCTTCGCCGCCATCATTACAAGCATTACTTCCGTTAAAGATCCGGCCGTCTTGAAAAAGCTCGGGACGAAGACCATTGCGCTCTTCCTGATTACGACCGCGATCGCGGCGGTTATCGGCCTGGGGACGGCGCTGGTCATCGATCCCGGTTCCGGCATCGCCCAGAACGGCGATGCGGCCCAAGATTTCCAGGCGCGCGAGATTCCGAGCTTCCGGCAGGTGATACTTGACCTCGTTCCGTCGAACCCGATTAACGAGATGGCTCAAGGCAAGGTAGTGCCGGTCATCATCTTCGCCGCGTTCATCGCCGTCGCCATCATATTCGAAGGGACGCGGAACCCGGAGCGGGTCCAGCCGGTTCGTTCATTCTTCCAATCGTTCTCTCATATTATGTTCCGCGTCACCAAATTCGTTATCCGGCTGACGCCTTACGGAGTGCTTGGGCTCATGACATCGATGTCCGCGAAATACGGACTGTCCACCTTGAAGGAATTGGGCTGGTTCATTATTGCTGTCTATGCGGCGTGCCTTATCCATATGATTATTACGTTCGGATCGCTTGTCGCATTCGGCGCCCGCGTCAATCCGATCCGGTTCTTCAAGAAGGCGTACCCGACGATGGCGGTCGCCTTCACGACGCGCAGCAGCTACGCTACGCTGCCTGTTAACCTGGAGGTGATTACGAAGCGGATGAAGGTCTCGGACCGGATAGCCAGCTTCGTGGCGCCGCTCGGGGCGACAATTAACATGAACGGCTGCGGCGGCATCTACCCGGCTGTCGTCGCCGTGTTCATCGCCCGGGTCTACGGCATTGATCTGAACATCGCCGATTATCTCCTTATCATCGGCGCCGCAACATTGGCTTCCGTCGGCGTGGCCGGCGTGCCGGGTCCGGCCTCGATCTCGACGACGGTCGTGCTGGTGCAGGCCGGTCTGCCGCTCGAGGGCTTCGCGCTTGTGCTCGGCGTGGATGCGATCGTCGATATGGCCCGCACCACGGTGAACGCGACCGGAACGACCGTCGCCTCCCTGCTTGTCGCCAGCAGCGAGGGCGAATTCGACCGCGAGGCGTTCCATCACCAGCCGGACGGGGAGATTGACTTCAACACGGAATCGGCGCCAAGCGAAGGGACCGTATCCGTGTAACCTCGAATTGGAGAAGACAACAATGACGGTGCTTTTACCGTATGAGGTAGGAGCGAATTGCGGGCCATCAAGCCCCCGACGAAGAACCCGCCAAGCCGGTTAGGCTTGGCGGGTTCTTATGCTGAATCAGGAGGCCGGGGCATCGGTGGAGCGATAGGAGAGCGGGTGCGATTTGTGAGCCTCCTCATGCTTCGCATTCGGGCCGGGCCCGTTGACCGGAAGGAGGCGCTGTTGCTCTCCGTCTTGCTTCAACTGCTGACCTTGCTCGCGCTCCTGAACCGGTTCCTGTTGTTGTTCTACTTGTTGCTCTGATGGCGGTTTCTCTTGTTGTACTTGTATTTCTACTTGTACTGGTTTTTCTTTCAGCTCTAGGACGGCTATCTTTTCCCGAGGCTGATCATGAATTTGGACAATCTTGTGCATCGCCTTCTCTTTTCGCTGCCGGGCCAAATACATTGCATAGGCGATCGGATACGTCAAGGCATTCCGGTACGCTTCCGTATCGCCGATTTTGCGGAACAGATCCCGGCTCGGCTTCGGATTGACCTCCAGCAACCATATTTTGCCTGCCTTATCTACGGCCAGGTCGATCCCGAGTTCGAACAAGGAGCCGATCTTATCCTCGATCACCTCGGTCAGGCGCTGTGCCACACAGCGGCATTCCTCTTCAATGGCTTTCGCCTGCTCTAGCCCGAAGTGCTTCTCCATGAACGGAAGGAACGGCAGCGCTGCACTGCCCCGTTGACCCGCCAGATTGGAATTCGGGCTGCGCGGCGTGCCGACGCGGATAGCCATACCTGTCGTTACCCATTTGCCCTCTCCGTTTTTTTGATGAAGGACGCGGGCATCGGCGGTTCTTTCGGGCAGCAGCTCTGTATCAATGCCCTGCTGAAGGACGAATGAGCCGTTGCGAATGCGCTGCGATCGGGTCCAATGCGCGAGCCAGCGAACGACCTCGCCCTGATGGCGGAGCCGGACATTGCGAAGCCCGAAGCTTCGTTTCCGTCCCCATACTTCATACCTGCCTTGCTTCGCCTGGATGCGGACGACGCCCATCCCGCCGGTTCCATTGCTTGGCTTCGCATAGATAAGCGGATAGGTGGCCAGCATGCTTCTCAGATTCCGTTCGGAATAAAGCATTGTCTTCGGAAGCCAGCGAGCGGTTCTTTCATCGGCGGAGAACATTTCCAACGCTTTGGACTTGAGCACGAATTTATCGTTGGCATAGGGGAAAAGCGAACGGTTCCGCATGATGCGGAAGGCGGCGTTCCAATTGCTGCGTCTCCGATCGATGACGATGTCGGGCCAAGGCTCTATTGCGGCGGTCCAGCCTGAACGGGTGAACTTGAACCCGCGAATCTGCCTGTGGCGCAGGCGGATGTCTGATTCATTGAATACGTACACATTAGCCCCCAGCTTCCTGCCGATCTCCACCCATTGGCGGAACACGAAGGATTCCGTGAACCAGGTGCCCTTGCGGTATGTGAAAATTCCAATTACCGGATGTCTCTGCTTCATCTGATATCACCTCCTTGGCCGAGAAAGTGGCGGCCGAGATTGTGACTGCGGTTCAATGCGGCAATGCTGATTACGTTGCAGGTACAGCCCATGGGCGGGCTGTCCAAGTTGATTGCACGGCGGATCCCTCCGTATGCGATCGTACTACAGCATATCGCCGGAGCCGGAGAAGTGTGACTGTCATTTCAGGGAATACGGTAAATCTCTTACTATTCGAAATCGCTGATAGAATGCGATATAATAGACTCTCAATCTAGCAGCAAGCTGCGAGTCAAGATTGAGAGAGGGGATACTCGAATGAACCAGAACCGTATGGCAGTCCGGTGTCTAATCGCAGCATTGGGTGTAGCCCTCTTGCTTAGCGGTTGCCAGACATCGAGCAGCAATCAGGCGGGAACGCCGCAATCGGGCCAGACCGAGGTTGATCCGGCTCTGACGCCATCTCCCGATCCTGATAATTCAGCGGATCCCGGAAGCGATACGGGCAATGAAGGGGCCGTCGACACCATTGCGCAGATGAAGTCGGAATTCGCCTTGGCGAACACGGTACAGGAAGAGGACGGACGAGCAATCGTAACGAATGAAGAATCGACGATGGTTGTCGTCAATAAGCAGCGATATTTGCCGGATGGATATGAGCCTCCGGATTTGGTAGAGCCTAATGTCAAGTTCTCATTCGATGAGCCGCATGAGAAGCGTCATATGCGCAAGGAAGCGGCCGAAGCGCTGGAAGCGCTGTTCGCTGGAGCGGAGCAGGATGGCATCACGCTGAACGCCGTCTCGGGCTATCGTTCGTACCAGCGTCAGCAGTCTCTATTCAATCATTATGTCGAGACGCAAGGGAAAGAGTACGCTTCCCGCGTCAGTGCCGTTCCGGGAACGAGCGAGCACCAGACCGGGTTGGCGATTGACGTCTCCAGCCCAAGCGTAGGCAATGTGTTGGAAGAGGTATTCGGCGATTCGGAAGAAGGAAAATGGCTTGCGGAGCACGCTCATGAATATGGCTTCATCATCCGCTATCCGCAGGATGGCGAATCGATTACCGGGTATGTATACGAGCCATGGCATATCCGCTATGTCGGGAAGGAAGCAGCCAACGCGATATATAGCGAAGGAACGACACTGGAGCAATTTTTGCAATAGCATTTATTCTTATACGAAAATACGAAAATGAAAGCCGGAGATAGGGGACCTGTCTTCGGCTTGTTTTGTGCCTTGGGCGGTTGAAGATCGAACTCCGAACTCACGGGCACGGTCCGTCCGTTGGCTGTTGTCTGCTGCTCCGCTCGCACGGCAGCGGCTGGCGGAGAAGGAGAGCCGGGAGGAGCGAAGAAAACGGGTGTAAAGTTTCTGTATATGAGCGAATGGGATAATGGACAAAAGGAAGCGAATATGACGCTAAGGGAAGGTGAGCAAGAGGATGTATGAGCAATCGGGCGAGGGAAAAGAGAGGGCACACGCCACGCTAAGGCCACGCAAAGAACCGGAGGAAGCTCCCCTTCCCCCGGTTCTCTATGCGTACGGATTACTCTTTGGCGTACGGCTGCTCGTCGCGGCGCTCGTCCGCCAGCGATTCGATGCTGTGGCGTCGTCGTTCATTCTTCGCCTTCAGCTGCGCTTGCTCGCCTTCGCTTATTTCATCTTCATGCGCCGACAAATACTGCTCGCTCTCCCGCAGATTTTCTACGGTATTGTCGATTGCATTCTGAATATGCGCGGCATTGTCCGCGCGGTTATCCGGCTTTGGCATATGCAAGGCCTCCTTTGCCTTCCCGAGTATGGTGGACGCGGCGCGACAAGACAGACGGCCCTGAAGGTCCGCCTGAGCATGTCCGCATTCATGGCGTCATTTGATAAGGTGCATCAGCCGCCCGCTTTTTATGCTGGATGGCTGCTGCACCTAAGAGGATCACCATGCTGCCCAGGCTTCCGGAGTCCGCTGCGGGAGAATGGGAACGCGAGCCTCGCACACACTATGGCGCTGAGGTGATGTCGCGCAGAGACAGGCCGTTCTCGATTCCTTTGAGCCAGTCCTCATGATTGTAAGACAGTATCTCCTTGCGCAAGTCAAGCATTTTCCGATCCAGCTCATCCACGGCTCTGGCTGCTTCCGTCAATTCCTTAATGACATGAGAAGGCACCTGCTGCTCGAATTTATAATAAATGATGTGCTCCAGGCTCGCCCAGAAATCCATGGCCAGCGTCCGCAGTTGTATCTCCACATATATCCAGCGCGTATCCTCGAACAGGACAAGCGGCACCTGGAGAATAATATGAAGGCTCTGATAGCCGTTCGCCTTCGGATTGGCGATATAGTCCTTAATTTCCATAATCCGAATGTCGTCGCGGGTCTTCAAATGATCGAGAATCAGGTAGATATCTTTGACGAACGCGCATACGATCCGCATTCCAGCGACGTCATAGATTTTGTTCACAATCGAATCGAGGGTGAGCGGAAGGCCCTTGCGCTGCAGTTTATTGAAAATGCTGCTTGGTTCCTTGAGACGTGTCTTAATATGCTCGATTGGCTCATAGCCGTTGCGAAGCTTCCACTCCGCCTGGATGACCTTGATCTTGGTCTCCAGCTCTTCCAGAGCCAATTGATACAATGTCGGCAGTTGCTTCACTTCTTCGTACTGCTTCATAATGATATCGGTCTGTGCCATACGAATCTCCTCGTGTAATTGCGTAATATGCAAGAGACATCGGCAAATGGATTACCGGATATGCCCGTATGCTACTTCTATTGTAACGGATTGGGGGGCAGAATATCAAAGCACGCCCAGCTGGCAATCCATACCCAGCCGTTCCGGAATGGAGCCGCGGGCGCCGCATGCTTGGCCCAAAAAGGCATCTCCTTTCCCATAGAAATCGCGGGTTCCTTCGTAGTATAATAAAGCACCCCCGATACATCATGGGCGAACATGAGCGGGCTTGCGGGCGCTCGGAATTGTGAAGCAGTTGTTGTACATGTTCCGTAAAAGTTGCGCATACGTTGAACAAGAGGCTTGGTTCTGGAACCGGCTCTGCACGACAACGGAAGGCATGCCCGCCCGGCAGAACGGAGGGAGCAGTACCCCGATTGTGTGAAGGGTCTGTTTCGATCCGCGCCGTCCTGTGTATAGGGTTAAGGGGCCATGTTCAACAGCGGGCATGGAAAGGGAGGGATTACTTATGAATCGAATATTGCAAAAGTTAAAAGCAGGCGCCAACAAAGCATCGGAGAAGGCGCAAAATGTCATTGAAATCAATCGTCTGCAATCACAGATTGCGGCCCGGCGCAAAGAGATCGAGCAGAATGTGTATCTCATCGGCGAACGGGTATATGATGCCTATAAAAAGAAGGATTTAACGCAAGCGGAAGATGAGATTATGGCGCTTGGAGACACGAATCTGCTGCTGGAAGAAGAGATCAAGCAGCTGGAGTGGAAGGTGAGCGAGCTGCGCCATGAGAAGCGATGCGAGTGCGGAGAAGTGGCGCCGATAACTTCGAAATACTGCGCTGCCTGCGGCCGGAAGCTGCCGGAGGCTCCGGAGGAGCTGTTCGAGCTGGACGAGGAATGGGGCGAGGAGGAAGAGGAGACGAGAGTCTATGCGCATCGTCCGTCCTCTGACTCCGAATCGGCCCCCGCCGCGGAAGACGACGTCCGGTGGCAGCCGCTGCAGCCGGAGGAAGATGAGGAGTGCGAGGAGGATGTTCGCTACACGTACCATCCGGACCGGCTCTCGTCTCCCCCGACAAGGCAGAAGGAGGAATTCTCCATCCCTCCTCTGGAGTCCAGCCGGTCCGGACGGGAGATGAATATTACCGTCGGCGGCAGGCCCGTTACCAGGAGGCCGAAGGAGCCTTCCGTTCGCCGCTGCCCGAACTGCAACTCCGCCGCAGAGCCGGAGGCGAAGTGGTGCGAGCGCTGCGGCACGCCTTTTATATAAACGGAAGCGAGTCGGGGGACGACTTGAAGAGAACCTGAGGGTTCTCTTTTTTATGTACGCTGTCGACAAATAGCGACGGTATTCGATGAAAAAAACTCCGGTTTGAGTTACAATGACAACAGGGAACGCCAGGTGAACAGCCTTGGTATCTGACACATGTATTCGTAGAGTGGGAGGCTGGCCTGATGGAAGGACTCGTATCGCATTTACGAGCGCTCGGGTTCACGGAAATGGAAGCTAAGATTGTTGTAAGTTTGTCTGAGCAGGGCGCAATGACCGGATATGAAATCGCAAAAAAACTGGGGGTATCGCGATCCAACGTCTATGCCGCGCTGCAGCGCCTCGTCGATCAGGGTGTCATCCTTCACCGCAAAGGCGATCCATCGCATTATGCGGCGCTTCCGGCAGAGGAGCTGACGAAGCTGCTGGCGACCCGTCTGGAGACATCGCTGCGCTATGTGCAGCAGCATATGCCTGCGGCGGAAGCGGATGGAAGCTCCTTCTACAGCGTCGAAGGGGAGCGGGCCGTAGCGGATACGATCAAGCGCACGCTGCATGAGGCGGAGCGGGAGATTATCGTCGATGTATGGCCTGATGAAGCGGCCGTACTGCGGGAGGAGCTGCTGCTGGCGGAAGCGCGGGGAGTGAAGGTGCTGTGGTCGATCGCCGGGCATGAAGGCCGGACGACCGAACGGATTTGGCCGATGTCGGGGGCGGCGGAGAGCGAGCCGCGGCATTTCGCCTTTGTCGTCGACCGCCGGGAGACGCTGATTGGCGCGCGGGGCAGCGGCCATGCGACCAAAGCGTTATTGACGGAGCATCCAGCCGTGACGCGCCTTGTCCTGAGCCATTTTTTGCAAGAGGCGGTGCTGTACGAGTTGGAGCGGGAGATGGATCGTGATGGCCAACGGCGCTTCGGCGAGCGTATTGAGGAGATTATGGCCAAATATTTTGACTAATTTTCGAACTTTGTGAAAAATGAAACAATTTCCTGCAACGCGAATCAATTCATTGCGTATTGATCAATATAGTGAGAAATGTGATGCGTCGTTCTGCCAGGCCAAGCTATCAAGGGAGCTTGATGCGCGGTGCATCGGGCGTGGCGCGAAGGGCAGTCTACCATCGGATGGAACCAAGCCGGGCGACAGCATAGAGGAGGAAGTCAGATGGAATGCATTGTTCATTTTGATGCCGTACACCGCGGAGAAGGAGAGATTGCGAAGCTGCGCGGGCTGGTCATGACGGAGGAAGGGAAGAAGCCGACGACGCCGGAACTGGAAGAGATGTTCCGGATGATGGGATATAACGTGCATTGCACGGATGAACACAGTTTGATTTTCGAGCCGGATACGAACGATGGCGATATTGAAGAGCTTCGCGTCAAGAAGCTGGATATCGGGGAGGAGTCCTACACCCCGGACATGCAGCTGCGCGCCATCGCCGAACAATTGATGAACAAGCCGAACCGGCCGATGTAACGAACCGGAGCGCGGAGCGGACTTGTCTGGCAATGCGCACGAAAGGCCTTCTTCTCTGCATGCGGATCACCGCATGTCAGGGAAGAAGGCCTTGCTTCATGCTGGCCTGCTAGGCTCGTGCGCCGGACTCGTCCAGCATGGATGTGCAATGAGCGCATCGTACGGCCTCTTTCGGGATCTCCGAGAGGCAGTATGGGCATTCCTTCGTTGTCGGTTCCGCTGGCGCCTCCTCTGCTTTGTTCCGGCGGTGCAGCATATTCGTACCCTTCACGATGAGGAATACGCAGAGGGCCACAATCAGGAAATCGATGACAACATTGATGAATTGTCCGTAGGCAATGACGGCAACTCCGGCTTCTTGCGCTTGGGCAAGCGACATGGAAGAGACGGGTTGTCCGTTCACGACCAGATCCGGATCGAGCGGAATGAACAGATCCTTGAAGTTCACGCCGCCCAGCAGCTTCCCGATCGGCGGCATGACGAGATCGTTGACAACAGAGGTGACGATTTTGTTGAAGGCGCCTCCGATGATCACCCCGACGGCGAGATCGATGACGTTGCCTCGAACGGCGAATTGCTTGAACTCTTCAAAAAAAGAGCTTACTTTTGATTTGGCCATCCGATATCATTCTCCTTTCACGATAGTAACTGGCTGTCCGGATGATGCCATAATTCCGGCATCATGACAGCGGGCATAGCGTGCCGGTCAGCGTGAGCGCGCCGGAATCATCATCTGCAGCTTGCCTTGAGCGGCAGCGGCGTGCAGCGGGGTAGCCGAGACGCACTCACCGTCTCCGTATGTCCAGCGGCGGACCTCGGAGTGGATGCCTATCTGCCGGCCGCGCAACATAGTAACATACGGAAGCGTCCGATGGCGGCCCGAATATACGGTCGGGAAGAGCCGCAGCAGCGCCCAGCGGCTGCAGCCGTGCACGACGCACACGTCCAGTACTCCGTCCCCGGCTTCCGCATCCGGGCAGATCGGGATACCGCCTCCGTAATAGGGGACGTTCGTAATAGCAGCCAGCCAGACGCCCTTGAAGGAGCGGGCATCGCCGTCCACGACAATGTCCGCGTCTGCAGGCTGGAAGCGGAATAAGGTGTGCAGCAAGCCGTAGAGATACGCGAGCGAGCCGATGCCAAGACGGTTGAACCACCTTTTGAAGCGGCTCGCATTCACGTATTGCGCCACATCCGCATCGAATCCGGTCGCGAGCGCGGTCAGCGTCCATTGGCCGTTCGCATAAATCAGATCGACGATCGACCGCTGTCCATGGAGAATCGTAAGCAGCGCCTCCAGCGGATCCATCGGGAGGGAGAAGCCGCGCGCCGTATCATTGCCCGAACCCGCGGGGATAATGCCCAGGGTTGCTTCCGTTCCGACTAGCAGCGGCAGCAGGCGATGAATCGTGCCGTCTCCTCCGATCACGACGATGAGAGCGCCGGGATTGCGCTCCATATAGTGCCGGACCGCCTCCTCCGCTTCTTCCGCCGTCCGTGTAATACTGGAGTCGTAAGGAATGTCGAATCGCCGCAGACAGTCCTCTACGCTGCGCCAGATCCCTATTCCTCTTCCGTTCCCCGCATTGCGGTTCACCACACACAGCATCATGCTCTCTCCTATGTCGTATCGAGTCCAACGCGATTGATGGACTAGGGTCATCTATGATTCTATTATCATAGCAAAACAGCGGTGGTTTGCGTGAACTTTTTGCAAGGAAGATCCCGGCAATGGGCAGGAAAAATAAGGGATTCGTCGAATGGATCGAATGGGCCATCGTAATCGAATGGACCGTGATCGCCAATAAGGAGTCCAGGGAGGCTGCTGCCGCATGTCCATGTTCAATCGTTTCTTGGCAAGCGCGATGTACGGAGGAAGCCAGATTGATACCTTGCTGGAGCGGGGGCGTTATGCGCCGGGCGAGCAGATGCGCGGCATCGTGAAGCTTCGCGGCGGCCCCTTGTCCCGAAGAATTGAAGGGATTCAGTTGCTTTTGCAGACCGATTATGCGGAGCCGTACCTTCCGGACGGCATGTCGAGGATCTGTACGTTGATGCGTTATCCCGTGTGTTCCTATGTGAGCGTGGAGCCGATGGAGGCGAGGGAGCTTCCTTTTTGTGTCCAGCTTCCGGCCCATTTGCCCTTGACTATCGGAGATACGTCCGTCTGGCTGCAGACGGCGATGGAGACCGAAGAGGCGAGGGAGCCTTCGGATGAGGATCGGATTGAAGTGATTCCGAGCGTGGAGCAGAGTATCGTCATCGATGCGGTGAACCGGTTGGGCTTCCGTCTGCGAAGCGTTCATTCTGTTCCTTGGAATGGAAGCGGTTTCTCTTCATTCGTGCAGCCTTTTGAATTCTTCGCCGCCTCTTCCTTCCAAGAATTGATCTCGGTTCTGCGGCTTGTCTTTCGGCGAGGGGCGGAGGGGATGGAGCTGTTCGTCTATACGGAGCCGGCATGGGAAGAAATGAGGGAGAATCCGCTGGCCGCTCCCCTCGAAGCCGACCATAGAATCAAGCATTACAAGTTGTCGGATATGGAGTGGCGGCTGCTTGGAGCGGAGGAGCTGGCGGAGGAACTGGCCGAATGGATTCGAATACAATACGGGTATGTAACCTGAACAGAAGACGAGGGGCCCGCAGGCCCCCTTATCGTCAATCTTATTTATCGCCCCGATCGGTATGCTTGCGCGGATGCGTCTGCTTCGGCGGTTCTTCTTCCGCTTTAGGCACGAGCCGGGGATCGGTCCGGCCTTCATGGTGATTGTCGAACATGAACTCCTTCAGCTCCCACTCGGATGCGCCCAATTGCGGATCCGAGGGGAAGTGCTGGCCGCGGTGAAGCACTTCTTCCCGTCCCCATTCATTCGCATATATGCCGTCCACCTCGACCCTGTCGCGGGACATGGGATTCATCTTATATTGATTATGCTCCTGTTCTTTTGTCATCGGTGCGCAGCTCCTTTTTTTCAGCATCCGTCTGCCGCGAGGGCGGTGCCGTCGCGCAGGCTCTCTATTATAGATGCCCCCGGTCAAGGAATTGTATCCGGGCCCGGCACGGTTGCCTGGCGGGTTCGTCTTGTCCGTTACCTTTCTGCAAACCATCGTGACGGGAACAACAAATAAATAATCGAAATCGCGGTGAACAGGCCCGCGCTGATCCAGATGACTGTGCCGGCGGACGACACGTTCGCGATGACACCTCCGATAACGGGACCGAGCAGCACGCCGATCCCTTCCACGGTGGAGAGCAGGCTCCAGCCCAGACCTTTATGCCCCGGCGGGACATATAGCGCCAGCAGCGCGTTCCAGGCCGGCAGCACCGCGGAATAGGATATTCCGAGCAGTACGGCCAGTCCGTAAGCGAAGATAACCGATGGATAAAGAGACAGTGAGGCAAGCGCCAGGCCGAAGATGCCGAAGCCGATAATCAGGAACGGCTTGCGGCCGACGCGGTCCGACCATTTGCCCATCGGGACAAGTCCGAGCACGGTGAAGCCGCCGCCAAGCACGAGCAGGACCGAATACTGCTGGCTCGAGAAGGAGAGCGCCTCCGCGGCGAAGGTCGGCAGAATCGGGACGAGCATGCTCGCGCCCAGCGTCTGCAGGATCATGCCCGGGAGAAGCGGCTTCATCGCCTTCACCTTCACGAGCAGAGCGTCCCACTGCTGCCGGAACGGAACGGGAGCCGCATCGGCCAACTGCTGCCTGCCGCCCCCGACGAAGAAGCTGAGCACCCAGGCGATACCCGATAAGGCGAACAGAAGCAGATAGGCGGTCTGCGGATGCTTGTCCACGATCAGATTGAGCACGACCGGGCCCGCCCCCATCCCGACAAGCCAGATCATATAGAGAAAGCCCATTTGCGCGGCCCGGTTCTCTTCCTTCACCTTGGTGAGGCACACGATCCATACCGGGGAGATGCCGACGCCATACAGGGCGGCCGCTGCGATGAATAGCCAGTCGCTTGAACCGTAATAGAACAGGCCGATGCCCGCGAAGGATATCAACAATCCAGCATTGATAATGAGCCTGGGGGAGAAGCGGTCAAGCAAATATCCAATCCCCATTTTCAGAATCGTATCTGTTAAATAGTGAGCCGTAATGGCGGTTCCGATAATGGCCAGGCTAATATGCAATGTATTTTTCCCGTAGATCGGAATAAATGAAATCAGGGCCGCCCCCCGAACGAATTCCACAAAGAACAAAATAATAGCCAGCAATGCGATATCTCTGCCTAATCCAAGTCCGCGTAATCCCTTCAAACACGTAACGCCCCTTTCCTAATTATCCCATTATAGCGTGTTCGCCAACTGCTTGCCAGCGGCGGCAAAGGACGAACCGAAGGCATGCTACAGAGCTTGTCCCTGGCGGAACCGGAAGTCATTTCAAGAGCGAAGCCGCGGTTCATGTCCAAGGTGCCCGATTCATTGCTTGGTGAACAATAGCGGTGTGTTTTTGCTGCGCTGTCGAATATGTTATAATAGAGAAACGGTTGCGAAGTTCCAGAAAGAGAAGCGAAACGTCCAGGCTGTACTCCATTGCGGAGCATGTTCTACAACGCTTTTGGGAGGGAATTTTCATGGCAACGAAAGGTCACAACGAAGTGAAAGAAAGTTTGTTGGAGATGACTCGCATTTTCCGTCCAAAGAATCCGCGGAAGTTTGTGAGGGAGTATATCCGGAAGTATCGGATTATGGGAGGCTATGAAGACGAACTGACTCATCTTGTAGAGCTTGAGCTTGGCAAGATCGACACCAGCGTGTCGTAATTCACGCAGTCATGGCAGAGAGCAGGCGGATGGATGTACACCGGCCGCGTGCAGGACGTGCAGCAATCAGGATCAAAACATCATTTCTTAAATATAATGAAGCGCTCCGAACAGGTCGGAGCGCTTTTTTTGCGTCCTGCGGCGAGGCGCGGGCCTTACCGCATATAGCGGCGCAGATCTTCCCGGATGATGTCCTGCACCGATTCCAGCGACTCCCCCGGGTACGCTCGCAACGCGTGAATCGAGACGGAATTGAACAATTCCTTATTGGCGCTCGTGTATACTTTGGCGAGACTCGGGTCATGGCGCCGAATTGCCGTGTCCACCGTATGCAGGAATTCACCGGACAGATCGTCCATCCGCTCCAGCGTGCGCATCGGGCTGTGCTTGGTCGCAATTCGAGGAACCTTGCGCTTCATCTCGTCATCAAGAACGCCGCTGGTTTCGATTCGTCCAATGCCGTATTGCTCCCTGGTGCCCTTTCCGCCTCGCCCGTTCACCCCGTTAGCTGTCCCGTCGAGAGTCAAAGACACGTAGGCGGTGTCGTTCCATCTCAGAACATAGCCGACCGCGATTCCGTCAATATTGCTGACGAGCGCGCTCAGCGGGCGATCCACATACAATGTATTGGGACGATGCAATTCCGGGCGGTCGAACCGTTTCCGCTCCAGACTGTTGCCTTTGGCGGTGTAATCGGGTGTGGCGATATCGGAATCGGTTGGGGTTGAGGGCCTTTTTTCCAGAGGCTGCACCGTCTTCCGGTTCGCGTAATTGGCGGTTGTATTGCCGTCATAGGATCTCGTTTTCTCGGAGCGGTAGCCAATACAGCCAGTCAAGCCGATGGCAATGCTTAGCGCACAGACGGTATAAGTGACAATTGAGTGAACATTGCGCTTGGGGGTGTGACCATTTTTTGACGACATAAGCATCCCTCCTTCAAGATTTACTTTATTTTTCTGAAAAACGAGTATAAGTATGCAGGAAGCATCGCCGTCAATGTTTGAGAATCGAAAATTTGACAACATCTTCTTGATTTCGACACATTTCGATAGAGGTAAAATGATTTTGTAAGCGTTTGCATTTGTTGATATAACGGGCCAAAATGACTTTCTGAACACTTTGTGAACTCCCTCCGAAACATTGACAAATAAAATATTGGTAATTATATTTAGGTAAGTGATTGTATTAATTGACAGGATTACGACATCCGTGCTTAAAGCCGGTGACTCCTTGGGGACCGGTTGGATAGCCATGGGCATGCGTAAGCGTATGCACATGCCGCTACCTACACGGTCGAAGCCTTTCTTCCGTAGCGATTACAGCGTGCCGAGAGGACAGGAATCCCGCGCGTGGAGCAGAATGTATACGTTCGCATGAATGTATGCTGATGCATTCGGACAGAAGGGCAAGTGAAGGGGCATGAGATGCGGTAATCAGCGAAAACGTACAAAGTGGGGTTGATCAATGATGAAACGGTGGCATGCAGTGAAGCGACTCCTTCCTCTGTTAGCCGGGCTCGTCTTGCTGCTCAGTGCTTGTGGACGCGCGGATTTGTCCGCTCTCAATCCGCAGGGTCCGATAGCAGAGGGTCAGTTCGGTCTGATGAAGATTGCGATTTCGATTATGACGCTCGTAGTCGTTGCCGTATTCGCGCTTTCCATTTATGCCGTCATCCGCTTCCGCAGACGGCCGGGTGACCAATCGATTCCGAAGCAAGTAGAAGGCAATCACAAGATGGAAGTTATTTGGACGGTTATTCCGATTCTCCTCTTGATTATTCTGGCAGTGCCGACCGTGAAGTATGTGTTTGCCTTCGCTGAAGATTACAGCAAGGATCCGGACGCGATCAAGGTGAAGGTAACTGCGCACCAGTTCTGGTGGGAGTTCGAATATCCTGAACTGGGCGTACATACAGCACAGGATATGATCATTCCGGCCGGGAAAAACGTGGCGGTCGAATTGCGGACGGTTGACGTTCTTCACTCGTTCTGGGTACCTGCTCTGGCAGGGAAGATGGACACCAACCCGTCGGGCAACGTGAACAAGATGTACTTCAGCGCGAACCAGGTTGGGGTATACCGGGGCAAATGCGCCGAGTTGTGCGGACAGTCCCACGCCTTGATGGAGTTCAAAGTCAAATCGGTAAGCGAGGAGACATTTAACGCTTGGGTTAATGAGATGAAGGCAGAGCCGAAGCCGTTCGAAGGCGATGCGCAAGTCGCCGAGAGCTTCAAGCAGAACTGCCTGACCTGCCACGCGATCGATAATGCGCCTTCCCTCGGCCCGAACTTGAAGGGAACGGGAAGCCGCGAAGCTGTCGCCGGCATCATGCTCAACCGGGATACGATTGACGAACCGATTGAACAGCAAGTGGTGGAAGATCATTTGCGCCAGTGGATTCTGAATCCGCAGAAGGTGAAGCCAGGGAATACGATGCCTAAATTCGAGGGCGTATTGTCAGAGCAAGAGCTTGACGGCATTGTGAAATATCTGGCGGAATACAAACTTGATTCTCTGAAAGAAATCAATAAGCAATAGAAAAGCATCTTCTAGGGGAGGTAACGACCTTGGCTCACACGGTGAAGCGTCATCGCGGCTTAATGGATTGGCTGACGACGGTCGACCATAAGAAGATAGGTATTCTTTACCTTATTGCCGGAGGGATATTCTTCGGTATCGGCGGTATTGAGGCCATCTTAATACGTATACAATTGATCAAACCGAATTTCGAGTTCGTGGATGCGCAGTTATTCAACGAATTGATTACGATGCATGGGACGACCATGATCTTCCTGGGCGCCATGCCACTGATATTCGCCCTCATGAATGCGATAGTACCGCTGCAGATCGGGGCGCGGGACGTTGCGTTTCCGTTCCTGAATGCGCTCGGCTTCTGGACATTCTTCTTCGGTGGGTTGCTTCTCAACCTGAGCTGGCTGTTGGGCGGAGTGCCTGACGCAGGCTGGACCTCCTATGTTCCATTGTCCAGCACGGAGTACAGCCAGCATCACGGAGTTGACTTCTATGTTCTCGGTCTGCAGATTTCCGGTCTTGGCACGCTGATCGGCGGGATCAACTTCCTGGCTACGATCATCAACATGCGCGCGCCGGGTATGTCGTTCATGCGGATGCCGATGTTTACCTGGACGGCGTTCATTACGTCCGCGCTCATTTTGTTCGCTTTCCCTGCCGTTACGGTAGGTCTCGTATTGCTCATGTTCGACCGTCTCTTCGGAGGGAACTTTTTCTATACTCCGAATGGAGGTAACGTCATTCTATGGCAGCATATTTTCTGGTTGTTCGGTCACCCTGAAGTATATATTCTGATTCTTCCTGCGTTCGGTATTATCTCGGATGTCGTCAGCACATTCTCGCGCAAGCGTCTGTTCGGGTACAGTTCCATGGTGTTCGCCACCGTGCTTATCGGGTTCCTGGGCTTCATGGTCTGGGCGCACCACATGTTCACGGTTGGCCTTGGGCCGGTTGCCAACGCGCTCTTCTCGATAGCGACGATGCTGATTGCCGTTCCGACGGGGATCAAAATATTTAACTGGGTATTTACGTTATGGGGCGGTTCGATCAAGTTCACTACTGCCAATCTGTTTGCAGTGGGCTTCATCCCTACGTTCGTTATGGGGGGGGTCACCGGGGTCATGCTGGCCGCGGCGCCGGCAGACTTCCAGTTCCACGACACCTATTTCGTCGTAGCTCACTTCCACTATACGATTGTAGGCGGGCTTATCCTTGGTCTGTTCGCAGGCTTCCATTACTGGTGGCCGAAGATGTTCGGCCGGATGCTGAACGAGACAATAGGCAAGGCCACGTTCTGGATGTTCTGGATTGGCTTCCAGCTGACGTTCTTCATCCAGCACTTCCTAGGCTTGATAGGGATGCAGCGCCGCGTCTTTACGTATTTGCCGAACCAAGGCTTCGATACGATGAACCTCGTCAGTACCATCGGGGCACTGATGATGGGGGTTGGGGTATTGCTCTTCCTGGCCAATGTTATTATCTCGCACCGCCAGAAGCAGGTTGTCGGCAACGATCCTTGGGAAGATGGACGCACACTGGAGTGGACGATTCCATCTCCGCCGCCGGAATACAACTTCAAGCAGACGCCGCTTGTCCGCGGCTATGATGCTTGGTGGAAAGAAAAGATGGAAGGCCGTACGGAGATGACGCCGGCCGAGCCGGTTGGAGCGATCCATATGCCTTCACCTTCCATCTTGCCGTTCATGATGTCCGTAGGGCTGTTCATTGCCGGCTTTGGTTTCATGTTCGCCAAGGACGATTTCAAAAATGGGGCGTTGAATTTCCTGTTCAACAACCATCTCATTGCGATTCTTGGATTGGTGATTACTTTCGCCTGTATGGTCGTTCGTTCCCTCAAGGACGATCACGGCTATCATATTGAACCGGAAGAGATGGAGCAGAAGGGGGTAAAAGCATGAGCGCACCTGCACACCAGGCTGACGGCCACTGGCCTCACGAACCGGAAAAAGCGACGTTAGACGGCCGCAATAAAGTGATTGGCTTCTGGCTTTTCCTTGGCGGCGAAGCGGTGTTGTTCGGCACGTTGTTCGCGACGTTCCTTGCGCTCCGCGATCAGATAGGCGATGGACCGGCTGCGAGCGAGCTGTTCCAGCTTCCGATGATTGCGACCACGACGGCTATCCTGCTGGTGAGTTCCTTGACGAGCGTATTCGCGGTTCAAGCTATGCATCGCAAGGACATCAAGTCTCTGATTACGTGGTTGATTGTTACCGTCGGCCTTGGCTTCTGCTTCCTCGGATTGGAGATTTACGAGTTCGTCGAGTACGTCCATGAAGGCCATACGTTCACGACAAGCGCCTTCAGTACATCGTTCTATACGCTGGTCGGCTTCCACGGCGCGCACGTTGCCTTCGGCGTCGTCTGGATCTCCATCCTAATCGGCCAGCTCTTCAAGAAAGGACTGAACCTGGTTACAGCGCCTAAAGTCTATGTGTCCGCGATGTACTGGCATTTCATCGACGTCGTATGGGTATTCATCTTTACGGTTGTCTACTTGATGGGAAAGGTGGGATAAGCGATGGCAGCTCAAAATGTGGCATCCAACTCGTCAAATCGCCGTCATAAGCATGAAGGAAAGCAAAAGCATATCATTGCTTTTATCTTCTCCATCGTACTGTCGCTTATCGCCTTTGTAATGGTAGCTTCCGCCGGTATCGTGAACAAAACCTTCACCTATATTCTGCTTCTTGTTATGGCTGTTCTGCAGGTCATCATTCAAATGGCCTACTGGATGCATATGAAGGACAAAGGCCATATGCTGCCCATTGTCTTTATGATAGGTGGAGCTTTCGTCGCATTCCTGGCAATTATTATGGCCGTATATTGGGTCTGGTGGTAAGCCGAATCGGATATTTAGAAAGAGGGGACGTACAGGCGTCGCCTCTTTTTCCGTAATAGAGCAAAATGTGGCGAAATGATGGCATCCGCAAGAGAAGGAGATGAACGAGATTGTTGGAATTAACGAAATATTTTAGCCCGTATGATGTATGGAGTCCGTTGTTTCTTGTCTCTTCGGTGCTTATTATCATTCTCTATCTGGGAATTACGGGCCCGTATAGACGAGTGTTCGCCCAGGTTGATCCCGTGCCTATACCCAAGAAGCTCATGTTCATTAACGGCGTACTGCTGTTATATTTGGCCCAAGGAGGCCCGCTTAACATCATGAGCCATATGATGCTGACGTTCCATATGCTGATGATGGCCATAACGTACATTATTGTGCCGCCGTTGATTTTATTAGGCGTCCCGGCCTGGCTGTGGAAGTATTTGCTTGATCGCAAGCCCTTGCGGTGGTTGAAAGGATTCATGCATCCGATTCTTATGGCCGTCCTGTTCAATGCGTTATTCTCGTTCTACCATGTGCCGGCAATACATGATTACGTGATGACGCATTACGCGGTTCATGTCGTCTATTATATTGTTCTGTTCATCGCGTCCATGATCATGTGGTGGCCAATTGTCGTGCCGGTCCCGGAGTGGGTTATTCTGAGCGACGTCAAGAAAATGGGCTATATTTTCTTGAACGGCATGCTGATTACGCCAGCGTGCGCGCTTATTATTTTTGCGAGCGAGCCATTGTATGCGACTTATGTGGACAAGGAAACGTGGATCCAAGCGATGGGTTACTGCCTTACCGGCGATCCGAGCAAGCTGCTGGCCGCTTTTGACGGCCCTGAATTTTTCAACTGGTTCTCGCCGGAGGAGGATCAGCAGCTCGGAGGCGTCATTATGAAGCTGGTGCAAGAGATTATGTTCGGCTGCATTCTGTATTATGTCTTCATTCATTGGTACCGTAGAGAAAGCAAAGAGGATGACGATATTGTGGACACTCTTCCGGATGGGCAGCTCCATTCATAGAATTGGTTTATAATAATAGGAAAGTCTGAATTGAGGTAGAGGAGGCATACCATTCGTGGATTTGTATAATCTTATGCCTGCGGTAAGCACGACATTTATCGTCATTAGTGCGATTCTGGTCGCGATCGGCTGGGCGCTTATTATCAAGGGCAAGCGCGAGGCGCACAAGAAGACGATGATCGCGGCAGCCGTAGCCGCCCTTCTGTTCTTTATCATCTACGTGTCACGAACTATATTTGTAGGCAACACATCCTGGGGCGGCCCTGAAGGATTAAAGACGATCTATCTCATTTTCCTGCTGTTCCATATTGTGCTCGCTACCGTGGCGGCCGTATTCGGCATAACGACATTAGTCAGCGGATTCCGGTCCAAATTCAAGCTGCACCGCAAAATCGGGAAAATCACCTCGATCATCTGGTTCATTACAGCCATCACCGGCGTTACCGTATATACGCTTCTTTATATACTGTACCCAGGTGGCCACACGAAGCCGGTCATCGATGCGATCTTTGGCTAGGTACGCGATCAAGCCCTTATGCTTGCTTCCGTTGAGGGGAGCACGGCATAAGGGTATTTTCTCCTGTCAAGCATTCCGCGCGAACGAAGATTCCTCGCCCGGGATGCTTTTTTTATAGGTGTCAACCCGAAGCCGCATATCATCGGAATCGTGCCTTGACAATAAAATGGCGAAGTGATTATACTGTGTATAAGGATATAAACAGTAAGCACAGTGCTGCAAGGAGGCAGCAGCTTCAAGATACAAGACACGAGGTTGTTCACATGTTATGGATGGATACGAGAAGCGAGGGGATATCGGTGAATAAGCAGTTGAAGGATGCGTGGATGCTGGTCAAGACAGACCTGCTTCGCTTTAAATGGGGAGCGCTGTTCACCTTGCTGTTCAGTGGTTATATGGGGGCTATCTCGACGCTGATGCTGAACGGCTTGTTGAAATCGGATCAGGAGGGCGATACTTTAGTTCTCCGGGCGGTTTTTGATTTTGTCTACCTCCTCACCTTGCCGAATTTGGGCTTCTTTCTCTCTCGGCGGAACACGCGCTATTTGCAGGAGGATTCTTATACGAAATGGATGAGGAAGCTGCGCATTCTGCCGATTGATGTGGGTACGATCGCCTTATCACGCTATATGATGCTGGCGGTTGCCTTCGTTCTGAATATGACAGTGTTCTTCACCTTCCAGCTGATGCTCAGCGACAGTCTGCAATCGGCCTTCTCGCCGCTGTCGCTCGTCGCCTATGTGCTCGTTCTGACCGCGTACTCCTTCGTGGTTCAGACGGTTTACATCCAGTTTGAACTGGGCAAGCATGCCGGGGGCTACCTGCGACTCGTCTTTCTTGTCATGTTCATCATACTGGCCCTCTCTGTTATCGTGGCCTTGTCCGGGGGAAGCATGATGATGGCCGTTATCTATATCGCCAAGTATTATCCGTGGGTAAGCGGCTTGATCGCCGCAGGCGTCATTGTCCAGGCGTTGGTTATCGGCATGGCAATCACCCGGAACACGATTCGCAATCGGGAACTCGATTAGACGGGCAAGCTCTGTAATGCAACGATACCACTATGAAGAGTCAGGGGGTGGGCAGGCGGTGTTCATACCGATCAACATTGATGAGAACAGCTCGGAACCGTTATATGCGCAGATTACGAATCAACTGCGCGCGTTGATTTTGAGCGGTTATCTGGATGAAGGGATGCTGCTGCCGTCGATTCGTGAATTTGCCCACCAATTGCGGTGCAGCGTCATTACGGTCCGAAGAGTGTATCAGGATCTGGAGGCGGAAGGGCTGCTGCGGACGAGGCAGGGAACGGGGACGTTCGTTGCTCCGGTCGGGGCCGGCGAGCGGGAGCGCTACCGCAAGCAAGCCGTGGAAGACGCGCTCTTGGAAGCAATCGAGGCCGCTATTCGGGTGGAGATGTCCGTGGCAGAGCTAACGCACATACTAGAGGACCTGATCCGGCAGAAGCAGATGAAGTAATCCGGAATAAGGAGAGAATGCGATGAATACCGAGCCGGTCATAGTATTGAAGGACGTGGTGAAGCGCAGGGAACGGCTGCAAATTGGACCGTTGAACATACAGATTCCCTTGGGCTGCGTCACCGCAATTGTGGGAACGAACGGGGCCGGGAAGTCGACGCTGATGGGCATGTTCATGGGCTTCATTAAGCCGGACAGCGGCACCGTTGCGCTCTTCCAGGAGGTCAATCAACCGGAGCCGGACACGTCTGTCAAGGCCCGCATCGGTTATGTGGCGGAGAGCCCCAATTCGGAGGAGGATGATCTCACCGCGGAAGCGGCGGCATCCTTCAACGCCTACTGGTATGAGCGTTGGGATTGGAAGTTGTACCATCATCTGATGGCCCGGTACGATATCCCCCCGAAGACGAAGCTCAAGAAGCTGTCCAAAGGGATGCGCCGCAAGCTCGATCTCATCCTGGCCATCTGCCCGCAGCCGGATCTCCTGCTGCTGGATGAGCCGTCTTCCGGCTTCGATCCGATTTCATGGCGGATGATGATCGAAGATTTGAATTCGTATTTGGCAGAAGGGCAGCGTTCCGTTGTCATTGCGACGCATATTATCGAGGAAGTGAAGCGGCTGGCCGATTATATTCTGTTCCTGCACAAGGGTCAGGTGCTGCTCGTGATCGAGAAGGATGCTCTGTTCGATGCCTGGAAGGAATTCTGGGTAGAAGGGGAGGCCGGGGATTATGCCGGCGTTCCGGGCGTGGTCAAGGTGATTCAGGAGCGGAACGGGGTGCGGCTGATTGCCAGTCAGGCGGATCAGGCCGATGCATTCCTAGAGGAGAATGGGGTTATTCCGCGGCAGACGGCCGGCATCGAGCTGGATGATATTCTGGCGTATTTAATCGAGTTGAATTAGGAGGTTCGAAGCGAATGAAGCCATTGGAGTTGAAGCAAGTCGTGAAGCAGTATGGGGACAAGACGGCCGTCAACGGTTTGAGTCTGGACGTCGAAGAGGGGGAAATTTACGGTCTGCTCGGGGCGAACGGCGCGGGGAAGACGACGACGATGCGCATGGTGCTCGGTCTTATTTACCCGGATGGAGGAGAGATCCGTTATAACGGCAAGCCGTTCCATACCGAGCTGCAGCGCACGCTGGGGTACTTGCCGGAAGAGCGGGGCATGTATCCGAAGATTCGGGTAAGCGATCAGGTGACCTACTTGGCGCAATTGCGCGGAATGCCGCGCAAGGAAGCGGACCGGAATCTCAAATATTGGCTGGAACGCTTCAATGTGCCGGAGAACTACAACAAGAAGATTGAGGAACTGTCCAAAGGGAATCAGCAAAAGATCGGGTTCATCGCCGCCATCGTGCATAAGCCGAAGCTGCTCATTCTGGATGAGGCCTTCAGCGGACTTGACCCGGTCAATGTCGAACTGCTGAAGGAGACCGTCAAGGAGCTTCGCGACCAAGGCACGAGTATCCTGTTTTCGACCCACCGGATGGAGCATGTCGAGGAGCTGTGCCGCAATGTGACGATTTTACAGAAAGGCAATGCAGTCGTCCAAGGCTCGCTGCGGGAGTTGAAGTCCCGTTACCCGCGGGAACAAGTGCTGCTTCGTACGGCTGGGGAAGTGGAAGGGCTCGGTTCGATTCCGGGAGTAGCCGACGTGAACCGGACGGAGGAAGGTTACCGGATTCGGATCAGCGACGAGGCTGCGGCGCAGGGGATTTTGCAGAAAGCGCTCGCCCAAGGTCCAATTCAGCATTTCGAAGTGAAGGAGCCGACCTTGAACGAAATCTTCATCAAGGCGGTAGGAGGTGATTCGAATGAATAATGTATGGACGGTTATCGGATTTACGCTGCGAACCAAGTTAATGACCAAATCGTTTCTCATCTCGACCCTCGTTCTGGCTCTGCTGATTAGCGTGGGCGCCAATGTTCCGTACTTTATCTCATTATTTTCGAAAAACGAGCCCGCGACAATCGGTGTCGTCTCCGGACCGCATCCGGACATTGCGAAGTCGCTGATGGACCATTATGCCAAGCAGGAGAAGGCAGACTTTCGCTTCGTGCCGTATACGGATGCGACGGAGGAGCAATTGAAGAAGGATGTGCAGGCCGGGAAGATCGAAGGGTATATTATGTTCGAGGACAAGGCGAAGGGGGAATTTCCGCTCGTCGTCTATTCCGGGAAAGACGGACTTGGCATGGAGAAGGAATCAAAGCTGACGGGCACGCTCACGCTGATTAAGACAGAGTGGCTGGTCAAGGATTCGCTGACTCCGGAGCAGATCGCCCAATTGAACCAGCCGGTTCAAGTCGAGAACAAGACGATCCTGAAGGATGGAGCCAATGCCGGCGAAGAGGAGAACCCTGCGAAGAAGGGGGTATCGATCGTGGTCGTCACCGTGCTCATCATTTTGTTCTTCATGACGAATACAATGACGGGGAATATGATCGCGTCCGAGGTTACGCAGGAGAAGAGCTCGCGCATTATGGAGATTCTCATTACGAGCGTATCTCCGCTCGCCCAGATGTTCGGGAAGATTATCGGGATGTTCATCCTCGGATTGATGCAGGTTGTGCTCTTCTTCCTCGTCATGATCGGGAATCTGATGCTGCCGCATAACAATGCGCCGCTGAAGGCCATTAACTTCGATATGTCGATGATCGATTGGAATGTCGTAGGCGGCGGTTTGCTGCTCTACGTATTGGGCTATTTCCTGTACGCGACCTTGTTCGCGGCGGTTGGCTCGATCGTTAGCCGGACAGAAGATCTTGGCCAAGCGATTATGCCGATTACGATGCTGACGTTGGCGGCGTTCTATATTGCCATCTTCAGCGTCTCGACGCCGAATTCGCTGCTGGTGAAGATTTCTTCCTTTATTCCGTTCTTTACTCCGACCTCGATGCTGCTGCGCCTTGGCGCAGGCGAGGTAGCCTGGTGGGAGTTCGGGACATCGATCGTTATCCTGCTCGTCTCGGTCTTCGTGTTCGGCTGGCTGGCGGCGAAGATCTACCGCACCGGCGTCCTGATGTACGGCAAGCGCCCGTCGTGGAAAGAGATCCGTAAGGCGATGAAGGCGTACAAGATCTAAGCTCTGTGGGTAACGGTAATAGTCGAGACAGATTTGGTGGATAACTGAGAGGGTATAGGTTTGAGACAAGTTTTAAACCAGTAGAAGCAAAATTTCCTTGTTTCTACTGGTTTTTTCTTTGCCAATTCCGTGTTGAGCGTGGGATGGGAGCCAAAAATGTTCATATTAGCAACAACAAGGTACCAAGAATAATCAAGATGAAACCTGCAAAAGCCTTCATAGACAATTTTTCTTTCAAAACAATATAAGCAAAGATGATCGTCACGATGATACTCAATTTGTCAATGGGCACGACAATACTTGCCTGTCCTTCTTGCAATGCCTTGAAATAAAACAGCCAGGACATTCCGGTGGCCAAACCTGACAATGTAATGAAAATCCAGCTTTTTTTATCGATTTCTTTGATGCCATTCTGTTTTTTGGTGGCAAATACAATCAACCAAGCCATGATCAGCACGACAATCGTTCGTATGGCGGTGCCTAAATTGGAATCAACATCCTCGATCCCGACTTTCCCTAATATAGCGGTGATTGCTGCGAAAAAAGCAGATAGTCCAGCGTACCAAATCCATTTCCTGCTCCTGTCGGCGGATTGCTCAACGTCTTGTTTTTGTATCATCATATACGTTCCAATACCGATCGTCGCCATACTGATCATTTTTAATATCGTGACCGGCTCGCCCAGCATGATGATCGCGAAGAGCATCGTAATAACCGTGCTTGATTTATCAATTGGAACGACAACATTAACATTTCCTAATTGAAGCGCTCTGAAGTAGAAAATCCAAGAAGCGCCAGTCGTCATCCCTGATAAAATAAGATAGACAAGGGAATTCAAGCTGATGTCGTAAAGAGTATGGTGAATGTTTCCCGCAAATACAATGATCCAGGCAAAAATGACAACAATCCCGGTCCTGAGGGCGGTAGCCAGGTTGGAATCAGTATTTTGAATTCCGATTTTAGCAAGAATAGAAGTAATACCGGCAAACAGCGCCGCACCAAAAGCATAGATGACCCACATTTATAAATCCTCCAAATAATATATCTATACAAGTCTCTCATTCAGCACCAGAATGCCGGGCTCCACACCTGGTTCAGCCTTAAATCTCGGCTGGCAGCGGTGAAGTTGGATAAGAGTATATTGATTCTTTCTATAATTGATAATGATTATCATTATAATTGAAGTACAGGGAGTTGGGAAGAGGATGTTGGGATTATGGCAAGCTTACTTATGAGCTTACAGACTCCATTCGCCAATACTCATCCAGAACCGTTAAGTTATAGGCTGCCGTAAGCTTGGGAATGGCACTTGGCTAACTCTTCGGAGTCAAACGTATCCCCTTTGCGCAGCTTCCATGTTTTCTTTCCGGGAGACCGTCAAGTCAAACTTGTATGATAAGTCCTGCCTTGTGAATCTGCAGCAGTTGTGCGAGACTGAAGTCTGCACCAAGGACACGAACGAGCCTCATGCAGAGGCGCAGTATGTGGGGGGGAGAGAAGGATGGATTTTATTTTTAATGTGTTGGAAAACGTGAAAGAGGCCAATGTGCTGCTGCAATCGGCAGCTGTGTTTGTCGTCTCGATGATTCCTTTTCTGGAAGGATATGTAGCTGCGCCAATCGGCGTTATGCTTGGGATTTCGCCAATTCCGGTCATAGCTGCAGCGCTGATCGGGAACTGGTTGTCCATCATGCTCATTATTGTTCTGCATGGCAAATGGAGTAGCGGCAGGCAGGGAATGAGAAGCGGAAAGCGAATGGAGCGTGCCCGGAAGATATTCGGAAAATATGGCGTTCCGGGCGTGGCGTTGATCGGTCCGCTAGTATTTGGCCATCATATTGGCGCGTTCATTTCGCTGGTCTCGGGGGCGCCCAAGGGCTATGTGACCTTGTGGCAGACTATAGCCGTTGCCGTATAGACGGTCGGCGCGGGCGCATTGGCTATGCTGGGCATCGATATCGTCAGTCAACCAAGATAGCTGGCGAGATGGCGCATGGGCCGCAGGCTTTTTTTATTTTGTAAAATGAGAAACAGGTTATTGCCAAATGGATGAACAAAGGTTACAGTAATAAAGCAAGTCGTTCATGTTATGATTGAACCTATCGTTTTTCGTAGGAGGGGAGAGGAAATAGCAGCATTGTACATAAGATAAGGGGTATTATGATGAAATTTTGTAAAGACACTCGTATCATTTGATTGCCGAAATGGGATTGAAGACAACGGGAGGGTTGCTGGAATGAAGAAATTGAAAGCGTTAACATGTTTTCTTGCCGTCATGCTGCTGAGCAGCACATTCTCCATGGCGGCCTCGGCGGAGGCGCAAGGGGCGAAGCTGAAGCTGCGGCTAATGGAGACGACCGACATTCATACACATATTGTCAATCATGATTACTACCAGGATACGGAGACCGACGAATTCGGCCTGGCGAAGACGGCATCGCTCATTATGAAGGCGCGTCAAGAGGTGACGAACAGCATGCTGTTCGACAACGGCGACCTGATTCAGGGCAATCCGCTGGGGGATTATGCCGCCCAAATCAAGCCGCTTCAGGACGGCCAGGTCCATCCGGTATTCAAAGCGATGAATCTGCTTGAGTACGATGCGGCCGGAATCGGGAATCATGAGTTCAACTATGGTCTGGAGTTCCTCGATCGCAGCTTGAAAGGGTCCGCGTTCCCATACGTGAATGCCAACGTCTATTTCGATGATGGAGACAACAACCCGGATAACGATAAAAACTATTTCAAGCCGTACGAAATTTTGACGAGAACGTTCAAGGATGATGCCGGCCAAGACGCTACGCTGAAAATCGGGGTCATCGGGTTTGTGCCGCCGAAGGTCATGGAGTGGGACAAAGCGAACCTGGAAGGCAAGGTTGTCGTCAAGGACATTATCGAGACTGCGGAGAAATTCGTGCCGAAGATGAAGCAGGAAGGCGCCGATCTCATCGTCGCGATTCCTCACTCCGGCTTCGACAGCAGTCCGCGGAAGGGCAATGATGATAACACGGTCTACTATTTGACCCAGGTCACAGGAATCGACGCAGTTATGTTCGGGCATGACCACAATGTCTTCCCGAGTTCGGACTTCGAGAACATCGAAGGAGTCGATGTGAAGAAAGGAACCATACATGGGACCCCTGCGGTCATGCCGGGATTCTGGGGTGATCATCTTGGCATCATCGATCTGACCTTGGAGAAGTCCGGGGGGAAATGGACGGTCGTCGACAGCCAGTCCGAAGCCCGTCCGATCTACGATAAGGAGAATAAGAAATCGCTTGTCGATGCTGATCAGCGCATTGTGGATGCCGTAAAGGCGGATCACGAAGGCACGATCGAATATGTGCGCCAGCCGATTGGGGAGACGACGGCGCCGATCAACAGCTTCTTCTCCGTCGTGCGCGACGATCCGTCCGTTCAGATCGTCTCTAACGCCCAGAAATGGTATACGGAAAAATATATTCAAGGCACTTCCTATGACGGAATTCCAGTTCTGTCGGCGGCAGCTCCGTTCAAGGCAGGCGGCCGCTGGGGCCCGAGCTATTTCACCGATATTCCGGCAGGCACGCTGGCCGTGAAGAGCGCGGCTGATCTGTATGTGTATCCGAATACGGTGAACGTCGTGCTGCTCAATGGCGATGAAGTCAGAGAATGGCTGGAGCATGCGGCGGGGCAATTCAACCAGATTGTGCCGGGCAAGTCAGGAGAGCAGCCGCTCATCAATGAAGAATTCCCTACCTACCTGTTCGACGTCATCGACGGCGTTACGTATCAGATCGATGTGACGCAGCCGGCCCGCTACAATCGTCAAGGACAACTGGCGGCTCCGGATTCGCACCGGATCGTCAATCTGGAATATAACGGGAAGCCGGTGACGAAGGAGCAGAAGTTCCTGATTGCCACGAACAATTACCGTGCGAGCGGCGGAGGCAACTTCCCGAACCTGGATGGGTCCAATATCGTAATCTCTTCGCCGGATGAGACACGGCAAGTCTTGATCGATTACATCGCGCAGAACGAAAAAATCAATCCGACCGCAGATAATAATTGGTCCTTCGTACCGATTCAAGGGGAGGCCAATGTCACGTTCCGCACGTCTCCGAAGGCTCAAGAGGCAGCGGCTCAAGCTGGAGGCATGCACTTCATCGAACTGGAGAGCGACGGCTTCGCCAAGTTCGCGCTGGATATGTCGGCGGGCGAGGAGCAGCAGGCCGCGCCGGAGAAGCCATCCGCTTCGGACGTCCTTGTTCCGGTACGGGCGAAGGCGGAAGAGCAAGGCATCGACATCGTCTATAACAACAAGACGAAGACGGTCACCTTGACCAAAGGCGATGCAAACGTAATCTATATCTTGAATGCGCTCGAGATTCAGGTGAATGGACAGAAGCAGCCGGTTCAATCGAAGCTGACGGACAATCGGCTGTGGCTGCCGGAGTCGATCCTGCAATCATTGGGCGCGACCGCTCCGGCGGCCAGCTAAGGCGCGCACCGGAAGCAGAACAGACCCTGTCTACATCCGACAGGGTCTTGCTATCTCCGGAAGCTTATTTTGGGTTGACATATTTATATGCTCCACTGTGGTGAATTTCTGCACTGACCTTGATCGAGGCGATGGACTCGGGGGTAAGGCGAATATCTTTTCCGTTGCCGAGCGCTTTCCACAGCGTCAGCTTTTTGCGGTATACCTCGTTTTTCAAGTTATAAATATCAATGCCATCCTCTAATCCCTTCTCGAATGTTTTCCGGATATCCTTTTCGATTTTGTCGTTCAGCATACGGCGGAGCTTCGCAAGCGGCACATTTTCCAGCATTTCATCGAGATGTCCGGACACTTTCAGTTTGATGTGAAAGACGGGCTGATTGTTTTTCATCGATACTTGGATCCGGCTCTTCGGATAATACATCGACAGGACAGCGTCTGGCTTGCGTTTATTGCCGACGACGACGGGCGTGCGCGCCGTTGTCCTTGTCAGCCAGCGCAGGCCCATCAGATCTCTCCATGACAACCATTTTTTATGCTTGCCGTTCACGAGGATATAAGCCCCGTTGAGTAAGTACTGTCCGCTCGGCTTCCCATTCTTGACCCATTGCGTGTCTTGCGTGATCAGGGACGGGAGGATAATGGCAGAGTTGGGCTCTCCCAGCTCCGCCGCCATCTTCTGTAATTGAATCGGGGCGATGAAGGAGCTCTGTTGATACACCTCCTCCGGGTGATGAAGCAGAGATGTGATCGGCGATATATTGAACACATTCGTAACCGACAACAGCTTGTCCAGGGGCTCCTTCGTCCCGAATACCCACGGCGTATACCGGACTTCCCGGTATCTCCGCAGCGCGTCCAACATATGATTGACATTATGCTTCATCGCTCTCTCCGTAATAATAACGGCGGATGTGTGCTCGAACAGGACGCGCAGCGGGGAGGCGTTGTAGATGGCATTAATGGCCATCTCCAACGTGTAGCCCGTCGCGCGTCCAACCCAGATCGGAGCGGGCTCAGCCGATTTGGTCTCTTGCTTGGCGACGTTCATGAAGTCGAGCGATTGCGTGTAGATGACGTATTTCCCGCCCTCGTAGTCGATCCCGATGGCCGCGATATAGTTCATGTCCTGAATATTTTTGGCATCCCAGCAGCCGGGCAGACCGACAAGAATCACTGCCGCGAGCGGGAGGATGATAACCTGTTTCCATCTAGCGTTCATCTCAAGAATCGTCCCCTTTTCTCGTGTTGTCCTGCTCTCTCGTCAGATAAGAGGGACGGTACTTGTCCATATTGAGCGGCACGCGGAGCAGCGCCTTCCACATGTCTCTCCATTGGGGCGGCGATACGGGGGCAAGATACGGAATGCCGTAAGACATTATCGATGATAAATAGAGCAAAATGGTCATTACGGCCAGGAAGAAGCCGAACATGCCCAGCAGCGAGCTGGCCAGCAGCACGCCCAGCCGCAGCACGCTAACCGTTCCGCTCAGAGATTGGTTGATAAGCGTGAATGTTGCGACGGCTGTGACCGCCGCGACGACCAGCGTCGTCGGAGAAGCCAGCCCCGCACGAATCGAGGCGTCTCCCACGATGAGGCCGCCGACAACTGCCAAGGTTTGGCCTACCGCCTTCGGCAAGCGAATGCCGGCTTCACGGAATAATTCGAACATGCCCAGCATGAACAGCAATTCCATCGTCGCCGACAACGGGAGGCCAGTCCGGGTATTCGACACGGTCGCCAGGAGCGGGAACGGAAGCTGCTCCACATTGTAGGCGGTAAGGGCAAGCCAGAAGCCGGGAGTGAAGAGAGAGATGATCAGACCGCTTAAGCGGATGATGCGCTGGAGCACCACGAAGAACACCGGGAAATGGATATCCTCCGGCGACTTCAGCAGCAGCCACAGGCTGGAAGGACCGATAAGCGCCATAGGCGATCCGTCGACGAGAATGACGAATCGGCCTCTGCTTAACGATTCGACCACATAATCGGGGCGTCCGATGTAATCCATCAGCGGGAACATGGAATAATTGGAGTTCAGCATCAATTCACCCAGTTGGGAGCTGCCGACGATGATATCGGTGTCAATCGAGTAGAGCTGCTTCCTTACGGTATCGACCAGATGTGGCCGAATGACATCCTGCATGTAGAGCAGTCCGACCTCGGTCTGCGAGCGCCTGCCGATAATAAACGTTTCGTAGTTCACTGACTGGGTGCGAAGGCGCTTGCGGACGAGCGCCACATTCGTGGCCAGATTCTCCGTAAATCCATCCTTTGGACCTTTGATGGAAACTTCCGTATTGGATTCTTCCGGCTGCCGCTCTGGCCGCTCGCAAATATCGATGAAGTAGACTTCATTGTCGCCATGCACATAGACAAGCAGCTCTCCAGCGAACAGCTTCCGTTCCATCTCTATCAATCCTGCCCCCGGAGGCAAAGGAAGCAGAGGGATGAGCCGGTTGCGGCTCACCGCTTGGGAGACGGAGGAGGCCTCTTGCAGCATGCGATGCAGCGCCGGAACGACAGCCTGGTTCAACTGCTTCATATCGGTGAGCCCGGAGCAGTAGATTAAGGTGATCTGGAACGTCCTTTCCGCTGAACCGAATTCGTAGTTTTCTGACTTGATATCGGAGCATTCCGCGAAATAATCGTGAATGACTTTGAGCGTAAGCGGAGTAGGGGATGACGAATTGGCGCCCATAGTTGCAGCCTCCTTGCTATAAATCTTTGGGGCGCGGCTTCGTGCCGCGCCGGGAACGGAACCAGCTCATCAGGAACAGGAACAGGGACAACAGGAGAAAGATTGCTGTCGTTCCAGGCAAAAAGAAGATTTCGAGAAATTTGAAAAACAGCATATCGTTTAGGTGCAAATTGACGGCAATCAGCAAGGTCACTCCCGAAAATATGCACATGAGCAGCCGGTGGTACAGTGACTTGAGCGGAAGCAGCTCCACGATCAGAAAGACCATGAACGAAATGCGGATAAACGCGCCCGACATCCATTGATAAATGGACAGAAAATCGATATGTTCGATATATTTGCTGACCGTAACCAATCTCCACTGCTCGAATGCCGGGTAACGGATGTTGGCCGCTTCCTTGATGCCGAAATTCGTAATCGAGCCAATAAGCGGCCCTATTGTCAACCCGCATAAAATAAGAGCAAGCACAGCGAGTCCCCGGAAGCGGGGCGTCTTGGAAATCCGGTGCTGGATAAGAAGCAGGAGGAACAGTTCGGCCAAACCCGCTCCGATGTACACCGTTCCGCGAACCACCGGCATATACCCGTGCTCGAACAGCGGGAACATTAAGGAGTAGTCTTTGTATCTGGCATTGGCGAACATGATGAAGTATCCGAACAGGACGACAAACGGAAGCAGGATCCCCGAACAAATGGCAATGGATCGAAGCCCGGCTAGTGCCCCGAAAATACAGAGAAGCAAGAGCGATACCGTAATAAGGAAAAAGGGGGTCTGCGGCAAATACGATGTTTTGGCCCAGTTCGCGGTATCCTTCACCGTGACAAACGCGCTGATCCATAGGTACAGCCCAACAATGGCCGTGACGCACCAGGCAACCGCCGGGCCGAAGGTAGCCTTCATCCAAGGGAACAAGGCCTGCTGTCCCTTGGCCTTCATCAGCCTCTGGAGCAAGGGTATCCAAGCCAGAACGATAAGCGCCAGCATAATAACGCTCAACCATCCGTCACGGCCGGCTTGCTGAAGCATGAGCGGAATAATGATGACATGATTCAGTAAGCCTGTTGACAGCATCATGATGAAGCAAAGCTGCAGATAGGTGATAAACTCAGATCCGCGGTTCATGGAGATCATCCTTTTTGGGTCTGATTGACATCCTTAGAATGAGCAGGCAAGGAAAAAATTAATCATAAAGCGGAAAAAGCTATAGCCAAACCGGACGGTTCCGGCTATAATACAGCTAAATAACTTAAAGGCAATGCTACCGGACAGGTACAACCTCGTGATTTATCGCGCTGGCTGTGCCTTTTTTTGTTGTCCGGCGACGCCTCGGTTATGGCATATTGAGATGATGTACAAGGGAGTGGGCACATGTTAAGGGAAGCGGTGTATCATCGTTCCAAGCAAAATTGGTCGTATGCCTATGATTGCGAGACGATTCATCTCCGGCTCCGCACGAAGCGGGATGATGCCGTCAAGGTGGAAGCGATCGTGGTGGACAAATATGCGTTCAAAGATTCGACAGAGTTCATTCCGATGCATATTTTTGCTTCGGATGCCTTGTTCGATTATTGGGAGGCTGCGTACCGTCCGCCATACCGGCGGCTGCGCTACGCGTTCCGAATTCAGGGCAAGGACGAGCAGGTGTATTTGACGGAACGCGGCTTTTTCGAGGACCTGCCTTGGGATTACTTCGAATCGTTCGAGTATCCGTTCCTCCATCCGCACGATATGTTCGAAGCGCCTGCGTGGGTGAAGGAGGCCGTCTTCTATCAGATTTTCCCGGAGCGGTTCGCGAACGGCGATCCAGCCAACGATCCGGAGAAGACCGAGGAATGGGGCGGGGAACCGAAGCCGGGGAATTTCTTCGGCGGCGACCTGCAAGGGGTTCTGGATCATCTGGATTATTTATCGGAGTTGGGCATTAATGCCATTTACTTCACGCCGGTCTTCGAAGCGACGACGAACCATAAGTATGACACGCGGGATTATTTGAAGGTGGACAGGCATTTCGGCACGAATGAAAAGCTGAAGGAATTGGTCGAGGCGTGCCATGAACGGGGAATCCGGGTTCTGCTGGATGCCGTGTTCAATCATGCCGGCCGGACGTTTCCTCCATTCGTCGATGTGATGGAGAAGGGGAGCGAATCTCCGTACGCGGACTGGTTCTATGTGAAAGACTATCCGCTCCGCGTCGTGGACGGCAAGCCGACCTATGAGACGTTCTCCTTCGAGCCGCTGATGCCGAAGCTCAATACGAGTCATCCAGAGGTGAAGCGGTATTTGCTGGAGGTGGCGAGATATTGGGTAGAGGAGATCGGCATTGACGGCTGGAGGCTGGATGTGGCCAACGAGGTCGATCATCAATTCTGGCGCGAATTCCGGCAAGTCGTCAAGCAAGCAAATCGTGACGCCTATATATTGGGAGAAATATGGCATGATTCGATGGCGTGGCTGCAGGGGGACCAGTTCGATGCCGTCATGAATTACCCGTTCACGGATGCGGTGTTGAACTTCTTCGCCCGGCAGACGACAGATGCCCGCGTATTCGCGGATTCCATCGGGTCGATACTGGCCAGCTATCCGCAGCCAGTGACCGAAGTGTCCTTCAATCTGCTCGACAGCCACGATACGCCGCGCCTGCTGACGCTCTGTGAGAGAGACGTTCGTCCGATGAAGCTGGCGGCGCTGTTCCAGTTCACTTATCCGGGCACGCCTTGCATCTACTATGGAGACGAGATCGGCCTGGAGGGCGGACCGGATCCGGGCTGCCGCAAATGCATGGTATGGGATGAAGCGGAACAAGACCGCGATCTGTTCGCCTTCTATCAGCGCATTATCGCGCTTCGCCGCAAGCATGAGGCGCTCCGCTCCGCGCGCATTCGCTTCCTGCATGCCGAAGCGGATGGAAGGACTCTGATGTATGAATTAACAGGAGCCGATGGCAGCTTCTTAATCGCGATGAATGCAGGCGATGCTCCGGCAGAGCTTCGGCTGGAGACGGGAACGGAAGCAGAGCGTTCATGGTCGCTGGAATATGGAGAAGGCATTCGCATCGATGCCCAGCCAGACATGCTGGAGTTGGCCTTGGATGGCTTCGGTTTTGCGGTCCTTCATATGAAAAGCGATATTGACAATGCTCAATGAAAACGTATATAATGCAACTAAGCCAGACGACAATTTAAGGGCAATGCTTTCGGCAGCTTAGCCGAACAACCCCGGTATTCTCTTTGAAGCTTGATTAAAGAGATACCGGGGTTATTTTGTATAACGATGTGCCAGCGAAGCTATTGCCGGATAAGGGGATGATGCGGACGGCAGGGTGTCTTTTGTCCATTTGTGCAAGCGTTTGAATGAATCGGGTAGTGAGGCCGTCTGATGCGGCGCCGAAGAAGACCCTCCCGGCTCGCGATATGGACAACCGACGAAGCGGACAATGTGCACAAGAAATAAAGCTGTTGTTTTCACAAGGGGATTTTTTCGATTGTATAGGGGGGGTTGCCATTTTCATCAAATGAATAAATGTTCATTTTATCCGATCTTTCATTTTTTTCTTTAAATGGATCTTATTTGGAATTTGAAGGATTCAAGCGAAAAAGAAGAGATAGTACATCGAGGAAGACAAACGTTTGCATTAAAAAGACGTCATCCGAACTAACCAGGGAGAGGGGTATGAACATGAAGGGAAGAAAGCTTGGAAGCATGTTCATCGTAATGGTCATGATGTTGTTGATGATTTCGGCGTGCGGACCGCGGGATAGCGGGGCGCCTGCAGCAGAGGAGCCGGCGGCACAGGGCGAGACCAATGAGACGGCGCCGGGCGGCGAAGCGGCTGGCGACGAGGAGCTTGTTCCTGAGCCGGGAGCGAAGCTGGTCATCTGGGAAGGTCCGGAGCAGATGGAGTTCCTGGAGACGATGGCCCAGGAGTTCACGGCGAAGTATGACATTCCGGTCGAGATACAGGAGATCGGATCCGGCGAGCAGATGGCCAAGGTGAAGACAGACGGGCCGGCCGGGCTTGGCGCTGATATTATGGTGATGCCGCATGATCATTTGGGGGAGGCGGTAGCTGCGGGTCTCGTCATGCCGAATGATTTCTATGCGGAAGATACGATGAACAATTTCGCGCCGGCTGCTGTGGAAGCGGTATCATTGGACGGTATCATCTACGGCTATCCGCGCAATATGGAGACGTACTTGCTGTATTACAACAAAGACTTAGTGAAGGAAGAAGAGCTGGCCTCATGGGACAGCATCATCGCTTTTGCGAAAAAATACAACGATGCGAAGAACAATAAATTCGGGTTCTTGTATGAAGTCAATAACTTCTACTACAACTATGCCTTTATGGCCGGCAACGGCGCTTATGTCTTCGGCAAGAACGGCACCGATCCGGCCGATATCGGCCTGGCGACGCCGGAAGCGATAGAAGCGTTCCAATTTTTCCAGAGCTTGAACGAAGCGATTCCGATCAAGGCAGCGGACGCGAGCGGAGATGTCAAAACAAGTCTGTTCCAGACCGGCAAGCTGCCGATCAATATGGACGGCATCTGGCAGCTGAGCAACTTCACGAAGGAGAAGCTCGGCTTCGAGGTCGGCGCAGTGCCGATGCCGGCGATGCCGAACGGCAAGGCGCCGAAGCCGTTCCTGGGGGTCAAAGCCTACTTCGTGAGCACCTTCTCCGAATATCCGAATGCGGCGAAGCTGTTCATCCATCATGTCACCTCTCAGGAAGCGATGGTGAAGAACTACGAGCTGTCAGGCATTATCCCGGCGCGCAACGGCATGGAGAACGAGCCGGCCATCCAGGCGAATCCGAACGCGCTGGCGTTCCTGGAGCAGTTCAAACACGTGGAGGCGATGCCGTACATTATTGAAATGCGTTCTGTGTGGGGACCGCTGACCGCCACGCTGGAGCCGATCTGGGATGGCGGCAACGTAGAGGCCATTCTAAAAAAAGCGGTGGAGGACGTCAAAACCGCGATTGCCCAACAGGGCTGATAAGATCGGTCATCACTTCGAGCGCCGTCACCTCCCCTTTGCGGGCAGGTGACGGTCTCATTCATCGGGGGGATTGAATCATGAACAGACACCGCGGCATCGCCGCCGTGCTATCCGCCGTTATTATGGGCGCTGGTCAGATCTACAATCGGCAGTTGGGTAAAGGCCTCGTTCTCCTGGCCATGTATGCCGGAGGCTTGTATTTCGCCGTTATGAATCTCGGGCATGCATTATGGGGTCTGGCTACGCTTGGGGAACGGAAGCAGGAGCTGAAGCTGGTCGGCAAAGTGTATCAACGGGTTGCCGGCGATCACTCGATCTTTCTGCTGATTGAGGGACTCATTATCGTATTCGTCGTCATCGTCTTCATCATGCTCTATATTTACAACATTCGGGATGCCTACCGGAACGGGGCCCTGAGGGAAGCCGGCGGACGCCCGCATACGTTCGTGGAATCGTTGAAGCATGTGTTCGAGAAAAATTTTGCGCAGCTGATTTTGTTCCCGCCGCTCTTGTTCGTGTTTTTCTTCAGCGTGCTGCCGCTTATATTCAATATCTTGATTGCCTTCACGAACTATTCTTCGCCGAAAAATCTGCCCCCCGCGAATCTGGTGGATTGGGTCGGGTTATCGACCTTCAAAGATTTGTTCGCGCTCAGCGCCTGGGCCAAAACGTTCTACGGCGTCTTCTCCTGGACGGTCGTATGGGCCATTCTGTCCACCGTGACGACGTTCTTCGGCGGCTTCGCGGTCGCCTTGCTCGTGCAGCAGCCAATTACGCGCTTCAAGGCGATGTGGCGCACGCTGTATATGCTGCCGTTCGCGATTCCGGGCTTCGTCTCCCTGCTCATTATGCGTAATATGTTCAACGCGCAGTTCGGGCCGGTGAACCAGTATTTGCGCTGGCTCGGGCTGGAGGGCCCGAATTGGCTCTCTGATCCGGTCTGGGCGAAGGTGACGATTCTGCTCGTCAATCTATGGCTCGGGTTCCCGGTGTCCATGCTGCTCATCATCGGGATACTGACGACGATTCCGCGGGATTTGTACGAGGCGGCCGAAGTCGACGGGGCATCGCCGTTCCAGAAGTTCCGCAAGATTACGTTCCCGAGCGTCATGTTCTCGCTTGCGCCGATTCTGATCGGCCAGTTCGCCGGGAACTTCAACAACTTCAATGTCATCTATTTGATGACGAACGGGCGGCCGGCCAATAGCGACTACCAATTTGCCGGCGAGACGGATATTTTGATTACATGGCTGTACAATTTGTCGATTAACAACGGCAAGTACAATTTCGCTGCGGTCGTCAGCATTATCATCTTTGTCATTCTCGCTACGATCTCATTGTGGAATTTCCGGCGCACGCGCTCGTTCCGAGAGGAGGATGTTTACCGATGAACCGATGGAGAAAAAAGACTTGGTCCGTCATTACCCATATCCTGCTTGTGCTTATCGCCCTGTTCGCCCTGTATCCGGCAATTTGGGTGATTCTGTCCTCCTTCCGGCCAGGGACATCCTTGTTCAGCGAGTCGCTGATCCCGGATCGGTTCACGCTCGAGCATTACCGTCAGCTGTTCATTAAGTTCCCGTTCGCCGACTGGTACGTTAACACGATCAAAATCGCCGTCGTCTCGATGGTCTTCAGCACCTTGTTCGTCCTGTTGACGGGGTATGCCTTCTCGCGCTTCCGCTTCTACGGACGCAAAGGAATCATGAGCTTTCTGTTCATACTCGGCATGTTCCCTTCCTTCATGAGCATGATTGCCGTGTACATTTTACTGCTGAACATGAACCTGCTGAACAAGCACTCGGCCTTGATGCTCGTCTACTCAGCAGGCGCAGCGATGGGGTATTTGCTGGTCAAGGGCTACTTCGACACGATTCCCAAAAGCTTGGAAGAAGCGGCGCGGATCGATGGAGCGAACCATCTTACCGTGTTCTTCCGCATCTTCCTGCCCTTGTCGCGCCCGCTGATCGTCTTCCTCAGCGTGACCTCGTTCGCTGGCGCCTTCAATGACTTCATCTTCGCGCAGATGGTGCTGCGCACGAAGGAGAAGCAGACGCTGGCAGTCGGACTGTACAGCATGGTCAGCGATCAGTTCGCGACGCAGTTCACCATCTTCGCCGCGGGCTGCGTGCTCGTCGCGCTGCCGATCACGATCCTGTTCATGTCGATGCAGCGTTTCCTGGTCGAAGGTCTGACGGCGGGAGCGGATAAGGGATGAGGACATGGAACACCTCATGCCGGAATCGGCAGGGTACGGCCGTCTTCATCCGGCGGATGCTGGGCGCCTTGGCTGCGTTCTGTCTGGCGGCGGTGTTAGCCGCGGGATGCGCGTCTACCGAGCCGGGACCGGGACCTGCTCCGACGGATAGCGCGGCGGGCCAACGGGCGGACAGCGCAGCAGGCGCAGCCGCCTTTGCCCTGGACCGCGCTCAGCCGGCGATGGGGAAGAGCCGGGGCGTCTATTACGAGATCTTCGTCCGCTCCTTCCACGATTCGGACGGTGACGGCATCGGCGATCTGCGCGGTGTGATCGAACGGCTCGATTATTTGCAGGATCTCGGCATTAAGGGCATCTGGCTGATGCCGATCCATCCGTCACCGAGCTATCACGGATATGATGTCACGGACTACTATGAGGTGAATCCGGAATACGGGACGCTGGATGATTTCCGGGCGTTGACGGAAGCGGCGCATGAGCGCGGCATCGAAGTCATTATCGATCTGGTCGTGAACCATTCGAGCAGCGAGCACCCGTGGTTCAAGTCCGCACTTGGGGACAAGAACAGCCCGTACCGGGAGTGGTATATTTTTGCCGACGGCACCCGCCCGGAGGAATCCCAATTGGGGGCCTGGGGACAGCAGGCATGGCACGGAACGGGCGCCAACAAATATGTCGGGGTTTTCTGGGAAGGAATGCCGGATCTGAATCTGGATCATCCCGCTGTGCGCGCCGAGATGATCAAGATCGGACAATTCTGGCTGAAGCAGGGCGCGGACGGATTCCGTCTCGATGCGGCGAAGCATATCTATGAGGACTTCCAATCGTCTGTCAACAATCCGGACGTGGTGAAGAAGAACCAGGCCTGGTGGCAGGAATTCCGCCGCGGTCTCAATGAGATCAATCCCGATGCATATCTGATCGGGGAGATATGGGATTCCGCGAGCGTCGTCGGGCCATATCTGAATCACGCGCTCGATTCGGGATTCAACTTCGATCTGGCGAAGATGCTGGTCAACGCCGCCAAGCTGGAGCGCGCCTCCACGATCCCGTCAGTGCTAAGCAAGACATACTCCTTCTTCAGCAAGCAATCGGACGGCGCCTTCGTCGACGCCCCGTTCCTGACCAATCATGATCAGAACCGGGTGATGAGCGAACTGGACGGCCATGGGGAACGGGCGAAGATGGCGGCCTCGCTCTTATTAACGATGCCGGGCACTCCATACATCTATTATGGAGAAGAGATCGGGATGCGCGGAGTGAAGCCGGATGAGCAGATTCGCGAGCCGATGCTCTGGTCTTCGGACAGCAAGGCCGCGGGACAGACCCGATGGCAGCCGCCGAAGCATGCGGATGGCGTCGTGCCGGTCGAGGAGCAGCTGAAGGATCCGTCCTCGCTGCTGCGGCATTATCAGACAATGATCGCGTGGCGCAACGAGGAACCGCTGTTGGCCGATGGGGCGATCCTGCCGTATGCAGGCGTGCCGAATGAAGTGCTGGCCTTCATTCGGCTGAATGAGAACGATCAAGTGCTCGTCCTTCATAACTTGTCCGTCCGTGAGCAGACCGTCGACCTCGGTGCCCGCCCGGATCTGCCGTTCGGGGAGATGGTCCGGTCGACGAAGGAGATGGCGGCGCTGCGCGACGGCGTCGTGACGCTGCCGCCTTATAGCTCCGTGCTGTTGAAGTAGAGGGGGCATGGTCTGGGCAGGGAGGAACATGTCTTATTTCTTATAATGGTTTACGATAATATCAAGATAGATACAAGACGAAGGAGGAAGCAGTTATGTCCGTAACAATCATCGATGTCGCCAAGCAAGCGGGAGTCTCTCCTTCGACGGTATCGCGAGTATTATCCAACCACCCCCGTATCAGTGCCAAAACGGCACAGCGGGTGCGCGAAGTGATGGCTGATCTCGGCTATCATCCGAACGTGATGGCGAAGAGCCTGGTCTCCAAAGTAAGCAATACGATCGCCGTGCTGCTTCACCGGCCGGCGGAGGAATTATTTCTGAACCTGTTCTTCTCCGAAGTGATGCGCGGCTTGGTCACGCAAGCGAGCCGCGCGGGCTTCGATCTGCTGATGACGACGGGAGCGACGGAGCAGGAGGAGCTTGAAGCCATAACCCGGCTGGTCAAGGGCAAGCGGGTTGACGGGGTCATCCTGCTCTATTCCCGGCGCAACGACCCGATCGTGTCGTTCCTGGAGGAGCTGCAATTTCCATTCGTCCTTATCGGGCGGAGCGAGGAGCACCCGGATATTTTGTCCGTCAATAATGATAATGTGCAGGCCGCCTATGACGCGACCCGCCATCTAATCGATCAGGGGCACCGCCGCATCGGCTTCGTAAGCGGTCCTTCCAATCTGATGATTTCGAAGGATCGGATGGCAGGATATCAAGCCGCGCTTAAGGAGGCGGGCATGGAAGGCCGGCCGGAATGGATTGTGGAAGGCGAGTTCCTGCAGGAGAGCGGTTACCGGGCCATGTCGTTCTTCATGAGCCTGCCGGAGCGCCCAACCGCTCTGGTCGCTATCGACGATGTGGTCGCCTTCGGCGTGCTGCGGGGGTTGATGGAGCTTGGCTACCGCGTGCCGGATGATCTGAGCCTCGTCAGCTTCAACAATATCCCGCTGTCCGAGCTGGCGACGCCGCCGATTACCTCGGTAGATATCGGCATCTACCAGTTAGGCTATACTGCATCCCAGACGCTTATCCGGTCGATCAAGGGCGAACCGATGCAGCAGCGGCTCATCATTCCCCATCGGTTGATTGTGCGCGAATCCTCTTTGCGGATGATTAAGGAATAAGAGCCGCTCCGGGCTGGATTCGGCATGGGACACATCCAAGCGAATTCGGCTATTACCACATTATAGCTTGCATGGAAGGCTGACAACGGCATAGTGCCGGTGTCGGCTTTTTTGGCATGGGAGAGGGACGGATTCCGCCCGCGCCGGATGAATAGGATGATTAGCAACGATGCATAGTACTGACAGGTGATCATGAATGTGGAATGCGATAGTGTCCTATTTTCCAAGCTGGGAAATATGGCTGCAGGCCGTAATCGGGCTGTGCGTGCCCTATGGAATCTCCCTGGCCGTAAGCAAGAGCAGGCATCCGAATCGGGATCAATCAGAGCAGGAGGACGGAATAACAGACCAGCCTGCACAGTTTGCCGGGGATCTGCGTGCCGATATGGCGCTGGTTCAGAATCAATTCAGTCATCAGAGCGATGTTTCCATGCGCGCATTTTGTCTCGGCAAGACAAGCCAGCAGGCGGCGGTTTTTTTCGTCAACGGCATTTCTGATAAGGATTTAATTGAAACTCATATATTGAAATCGCTCATGGGCGATTTGGCGCAGATGGAGAGCGGATCGGAAGCCTCCGGCCCGCCGTACTCCAAGACCTTTATTGTGGAGCATGTGCTGGCAGTCAGTACGGTGAAGGAAGCAGACACCTTGGACCAGGCCGCCTCCGAGCTGCTGCGGGGCAATACCGTGCTGCTGATCGAACATTATCCGGGCGCCCTCATTCTGTCGACGAAAAAAGAAATTACGCGGGGCATAGAGGAGCCGCCGTCCGAATTAATGGTGCGGGGACCCCGTCTTGGCTTCAATGAGAGTATTGACGAGAATTCCGCTCTGCTGCGGCAGCATGGCGACAACGAGAATCTGGTTCTTGCCCGGATCCGCGTCGGCAAGCGAATTCAGAAGGACCTGCTAATCACCTATATTTCCGATATTGCCGATCCCGATCTTGTGCGCGAGGTGATGGCAAGAATCAAGCGTCTGGATATGGGTGATATTCAGGATACCGGCTATATCGAGCAGATCGTGGAGGACAACTTCCTGTCTCCGTTCCCGCAGGTGCAGAGCACGGAGCGGGTTGACCGCGTGCTCGCCGCCCTGCTGGAAGGGCGTGTGGCGCTTATGTTGGACGGAACCCCGTTCGCCCTCATCGTCCCGGTCACCTTCCATATGCTGCTGCAGAGCCCGGAGGATTATTATGAACGCTGGATGCCCGCCACGCTGCTTCGCATCCTTCGTTATTTCGCGGCATTCATTTCAATGTTCGCTCCATCGTTATATATTTCCTTCATCTCCTTCCACCAGGGCTTGATTCCGACGAAGCTCGCGCTGTCCATTGCCGAGACGCGGTCGGGGGTGCCGTTCCCGGCGCTGATCGAAGCATTGATAATGGAAGTGGCCTTGGAAATCTTGCGGGAAGCCGGTCTCAGGCTGCCGAAGCCGATCGGCCAGACGATCGGCATTGTCGGCGGCCTGGTCATTGGCGAAGCAGCAGTCCGAGCCGGCATCATCAGCCCGATTATGATTATCGTCGTTGGCCTTACCGCGATATCCTCCTTTGCGATCCCGCAGTACAACGCCGGCATCACATTGAGGATGCTTCGCTTCGCGGCCATGTTCTTCGCCGCCGTCTTCGGCCTGTATGGCGTCGTGCTGTTCTTCCTGGCGCTGTGCAGCCATATGGTGAAGCTGAAGAGCTTCGGCATCCCTTATGTGAGCCCTGCGGCGCCCTATCAGATTCAAGATTGGAAGGACTTTCTCGTGCGGGCGCCGCTGCGGTGGATGACCCGCCGGCCGAAGATGTTGCACGTCTTGGATAAGAAACGCAAAAAGCAGCAGGAGGAATGAAGAAACGTGGAGATGGGCAGAGAGCAGGGCATCACGACGCGGCAAGCGGCCGTGTTCATCGTGAACTTTATACTTGGGGTCGGCATCTTGATGCTGCCCCGGACGGCGGCAGAGAAGGTGCAGACACCGGATATTTGGCTCTCCGTTATTATCGGCGGCTTGCTGGCGATGCTGGCCGGCATCATTATTGTCAAGCTCGGACAGTATTACCCGGGCAAGACCTTCTATGAATACAGCGAATTGATTATCGGGAAATGGCTCTCCCAAGTCATCAATCTTATTGTCATCGCCTATTTCATCGCTACAGCCGGAAATGTCGTGCGTTCGCTGGCCGAAGTGACGGAATTGTTCCTGCTGGATGGAACCCCGCGGTGGGCGATCATGCTGTCCTTCCTGTGGGTCGGACTGTACCTGATTCTTGGCGGCCTCTTCGCTATTGGCCGATTGTTCGAGATCATTTTTCCAATTACGGTCATAATCTTTGTGTTCACCGCCGCCATGAGCTTCAAAGTATTCGATATCGACAATTTGCGCCCAGTGCTTGGCTCTGGCCTCACGCCCGTACTGAAGGGCGTCAGGACAACGGGACTGTCCTTCACCGGGTATGAGATTATGCTCATTTTGCAGGCTTATATGCTTCGTCCTCGGCAAGCGGCCAGAGCGGTGGTGTTCGGGGTGTCCATTCCGATTCTCTTCTATGTAACGACGGTCGTGATGGTGATCGGGGCGTTGTCGGTAGAAGGCGCTGTAACCCGCGCGTGGCCCACGATTACATTAATCCGGAGCTTTGATTTTCCGGGTGTTTTTTTCGAACGGTATGAATCGCTGTTGCTCGTCATCTGGATTATGCAAATTTTTGCAACGTATGTCATTACGCATTATGCAGCGGCTCAGGGGGTGGCGACCATGCTAAAAAAAGAGATTGGCCCGATACAGTATGTCATGCTCCCGATCGTGTTCATTGTCGCCATGCTGCCGAAAAATATTGACGATCTGTTCCGGTTCGCCGGCAATATCGGGAATGCCGGAATCGTGCTGTTCGGCGTGCTGCCCGCCGTCCTGCTCGGGATCGTGAAGCTGCGGGGTGGGAAGCGTGAGCTGGACACGACATAGTTGGAAGACCTCGCTGTCATGTGCGATGATTGCGCTGCTCGTCCTGACGGCCGGCTGCTGGAGCGCAAAGGAGATCGAGGAGTTGGGAATGGCGGTCGCAACCGCAGTGGATGTGGGCGAGGAGACGATGCTGCAGCAGGGTCTGGAGCAAAAAGGCGGCGATTATCCGAAGAAGAACGTGCTGATGATGACCTTTCAGGTCGTCGATCCCGGCTACAGCACGGGCGCGGGGACAGGCTCCTCCAGCAAGCAGAAAAATTACACCAATATCTCAATAACGGGAGACTCGCTTTTTGAGATGACGCGGGAAATCGTATTGAGCCGCGCCCGTCCGATTTTCGGCCAGCATCATAAGGTCATCGTGATCAGCGATAAGATGGCGCGGACTTACAGCCTTCATAGGCTGCTGGACTTTTTCCTGCGGGAGCAGAAGTTCCGGCCGAGCTGCCTCCTCTTCATCAGCAAGGGAGAGGCCCGCAAGACGCTAGAGCTCAAAGACAAAACGGATTTCCCGGCCATGCGGCTGAACGGCATCACTAACAACCGGGACCGTAGCAGCCGGCTGCTGCCACCGGTGTCGTTGACGAAGGTCATCCCCAAGATGAATACGTCGTCCAGCTTCCTGCTGCAGAATGTCGCTGCGGCGGAAGGGGAAGTCAAGCTAGCCGGGGCGGCGGTCATCTATGGCAAGACGGGCAAGCTGATCGGATTTCTTGATGAGGAGGAACTGGAGGCCGTTAACTGGCTCACCGGGAAAGTAAAAGGAGGAATCCTCAAGTCTCATGACAAGCGGACTGGAGAGGTTATCGCCTACGAAATTATGTCGCTCAAGAGCCATATCCGTTCTCGCATCGACAAGGGCAAGATTGCATTCGATATTCAGATCGAATCTGAAGGCCGGCTTGGCGAACAGTGGTCTGGCGAAGGCAACAATTTCGACCCCCGGTATCTTCATCAGGTCGAGGCGGATACGGCCGGGCAGATGAAGAGGCGAATCGGCGAGATGCTGCACAAGGTGCAGAAGGAGTACCGGGCCGACGTTCTCGGCCTGGGCGATTATGTCCGCATTCATTATCCTCGCATGTGGGTAAAGTGGAAGCAGGATTGGGATGACATCTTCGCGGATGCCGACATCCGGTACAATCTGAAGCTGGAGGTAAAGGAGTTCGGCACGACGAGCATCCAGGCAAAGTAATGGATAGGGCAGCGTGGCGCAAGAGGGCGGTCCGGGATGTTCCCGCGCCCTCTTTTTTGGCGTGGCCTCCGGGTGCTCCCTTCGATTCGGGGATATTCCCCTTGCGCTTCACAGGCCGGTTTTTACTCTCTTTTCTTCTATCTTTCGTTGATTTTGTGTAAACTGAAAGGATACAGAATGCGGCCTTCTCCATGAGAAGCCGTGAAAGTGGAGGTACGTGCGCTTGTCACAACTGGGATTATCCGTTAAGACATTCAACCGTGTCACCGAGCAGATGAAGCGCCGTTTTCGCTACGCTACTTTGGAACAGGGCTGGCGCTACTATCGCAAGCAAGCCGTGCTGGATATGACGGCGGAAGAACAGGCCGGCGGCGGGGCGGAGCCGGTTCAGTGGATAGCGGCCGAGGTGTATGAGACGAAGCGCTACCGTGTCCGGTTCAACTGCACCGCCGTCAAGCGGAGCGAGTGCACCTGCCCGGAGGAGGGCGGCTGCAAACATATGGCCGCCGTCTATTTTCAGCTGTGTGACGAGTTGGGGAAGAAGCCGGAATTGTATCTGGCGGAATTCCGCCAGGTCTATATCGAAGAAGAACGCCAACGCATGGTGCTGCGCAAGCGGGCGGAGCATAAGGCGGAGCTCGAGCGGCGGAAGAAGGCTTGGCAGATGAGTCTGTCCCCATCGGCTCCGGCGCAAGAATGGCATGATTTTTTTCAGCGAAAATATAGCAAGCCCTTCACCGATTACCATTCTCCTGTGACCGATATCGCGGCCTGGGCGCAAAATGAATTGTACCGCGAGGGAGATCGCTTTCCCAAGGAGGTTGTTCCGTTGTACCGCATGCATGTTCTGCTTTTCTTGCTGCGGCAGCTGTCCATCCGGTACGGCCAGGGCAGCTCCCGGAGCTATCCGGGGAGGGACGCTCCGGCCGAGGAGACGGTTCGGCCCTATATGGAGGAGCTGCGGCGGCTGGCGGAGTCTTACGACCTGTCCGCTACGCCTGCGCCTTACGTGCAGCATATAGCCGCCCTGGGCGAGATAGCGGAAGCGGTGGCCTTGTCGGAAGAGGAATCGGCGGTCGACGGGCTGGACGTGCTCGCCTTGCTCTGGTCGACGGTATTGAACCGTCCGGACTGGATGGAGGAGGCGCACCGCAGGCTGGAGCGGATGCTTGTCCCCGTCTCTTCGCTGCGTCCGCGGCGCCGGGACGCAATCCGGGTGGCGCTGGTCCATTTGGAGGTGCTGCTCGGACGCGAAGCCGAGGCGGTGAAGCGGCTGAGCGAGCTGACCTATCACAACGATCCTGGCCGGTACTGGGGATACCTGAGCGAGCATGAGCGCTCCGGGCGCTATGATCGGATTGTCTATTGGCTGGGCGCCCTCGCTCCCCTTATCCGGCAGTCCGGCCAGAGCGCCGATCTGGAGCAATATTGGGAATTTTGGAAGCGGGTCTACGAACGGATGCCCGGCAAGGACGGTCTGGAATCGCTCGTCCTGTCCCTCCTGCCTGGCATTTACCCGTACTTGTCTTCCTTTTTGCTGGAGCAGGCGCGGTACCGCGATTGGGCGGAAATTCAGCTGCTGCAGCGGATCTCGCCAGCCGAGATCGCCGCTGGCGAACTGGAAGCGATGGAGCGCGCCGCCCCGGAGCTGCTGCTGCCGTTGTTCCATCAGGCGATTGAACGGCATATCGAGGAACGGACGAAGGAGCATTACCGCGAGGCTGCGGGCTTGCTTCAGCGGTTGAAGCCGCTCTATGAAGCCTGCGGCGCGGCCGGGACGTGGGAGCTGTTCATGGAGCGGTTCACGGCCCGCTATGCGCGCTTGCGGGCGCTGCACAAAGAGTTACGAGAAGGAGCGCTCTTGACATGAAGGAACAGGGAGCTTGGAAGGTGGAATGCCTCTCCCGCCGGCAGGGCGGGTTTCTGCTCCATCACGGAGAGTTCAGACGGGCCTTGCGGACGTTCAAGCATACGCTGTTCGGCTGGCACCAGCCTTCCTTTTACGGCACGATGCTGGACGAGGCGGAGGAAGGGCGCGTCTCGGGGATTGCCGTCTCTCCCGTCATGCTCCTGGAGCTGGCGGAAGAGCCGATCTCCGTCCGGTGGGCGGGGATTGCATGTGGAGACAGCTTCCGCATCGCGGCATCGGCCGCCCATATCTATGCGGAAGTGCTGCGGGATGGCCGGTACCGGCCGTCATTTGATTTGTGGAAGCAGGGGAAGCGAGGCTGGGATCTGCAGCTGACGATGGAGGAGCGCCTGGCTCTGGAAGCGATGGAGCAAGAAGCGGCCGCCCTTGGGGATCCGGGCCTGGCCCGCTGGTTCGATGAACTGATGGCTGACGCCCAGGACCGGCGCGACGATCACCCGAATGTATGGCGGATGATCGCGTCTGTGAGGCCGGGTATCGAGACGCTGCGCCTTCCCGAACGGTCTGCGGACTGGTGGGAGGAGGCCGACTGGCTGGAGGCGATCGGCTGGGTGAGGGACGAGACGCCGTTCCGCCTCATGCTGCGGCTGGACGAGCCGGAGGAGGAACGCGCTCCGTGGCGGTTGCGCGTGCTGCTTCAAGACAAGCAGCAGCCTGCCGTGCAGTTGGCCTGCGCGTATATTCCCGAAGGCCGGGGCTACCGGGCTGACGCCGCGGAGGGCCAATTCCCGGAGGCGTGGCAGCCCTATGTCGACAGCCGCGTGCATCATGAGACGGACAAAATTGTCCGTCTCCTTCCTTGGCTTGCCCCGGAAGAGGCCGGCGGCGGGATCAAGACGCAGCTGACTGAGGCGGAGGCGTGGCGCTTCCTCGCGGAGGGCAGCCTTGTTCTGACCGATGCGGGCATTCTGGTCGCCGTTCCGGTCTGGTGGCAGCGGGCGCGCCGCTTGCAGACGCGGCTGAAGGCGAAGCTATCCGGGAACGGCTTCGCCGGGACGTCCTATATCGGACTGGAGCAGATGGTGCAGTTCGACTGGAAGCTCGCCATCGGCGACGCCCAGTTCACCGAGGAGCAATTCCGCGCCCTGCTTGAAGAGGATCGGCGGCTCATTTACCAGAACGGGCAATGGGTAGCGCTGAACCCGGAGGAAGCTGCGCGGATTCGGCGCATCATGATGAAGGCGGAGCGGGACGGTCTGTCGCTGGGCGAAGTGCTGGAACTGCAGCTGGCCGCTGAGCGGGAAGCGCTGGAAGAGGAGGATCCGCTGCAGCGGGAGGACGCCGTTCGCCTGGAGCTGGAGCTGAACGGCTATATTCAGACGTTCATCGACAAGCTGAAGCATCACGACTCCATTCCGCTGTGCGAGCCGCCTGCCGGCCTGCGCGGCGAGCTGCGCAGCTACCAGGTCCAGGGCTTCTCCTGGCTTGCCTTCATGCGGCGCTTCGGGCTGGGCGCCTGTCTTGCCGACGATATGGGGCTCGGCAAGACCATACAATGGATTGCCTATATGCTCCGCATTCAAGAGGAGGAACCGGAGCGGGTTCCATCCTTGCTCATCTGCCCGACCTCGCTGATGGGGAACTGGCAGAAGGAGCTGGAGCGCTTTGCGCCGAGCTTGAAGGTGCATTTGCATTACGGGCTTGATCGGGCCAAGGGAGAAGGCTTCGCTGCTGCGGCCCGGCAAGCGGATGTCGTCATTACGACGTATACGCTGGCGCTCAAGGATCGGGAGGAGCTGCGGCAGATCGTCTGGAACTCGCTCTGTCTCGACGAAGCGCAAAATATCAAGAACCCGTATGCCAAGCAATCGGTGGCCATTCGCAAGCTGCAGGCCAGACACCGAATCGCCTTGACGGGAACGCCGATCGAGAATCATTTGACCGAGCTGTGGTCCATCTTTGATTTCTTGAACCCGGGCTATCTGGGGTCGCTCGCCCATTTCCGCCAGACCTACATTTTGCCGATCGAGCGGACTCGCGACACGGAATGGATGCAGCTGGTGCAGCGGCTAGTGCAGCCGTTCCTGCTGCGGCGCATGAAGAGCGACCCGCATATCCAGCTCAATCTGCCGGAGAAGCACGAGGCGAAGGTGTATGTTCCGCTGACGGCGGAGCAGGCGTCCTTATACGAGCAGACGCTGCAGGATCTGTTCGCGCCGATCGAGCGGATGGATGAGCGGATGGATATGCTGGAGCGGCGCGCTCATATTCTCGCGGCCCTCACGAAGCTGAAGCAGGTGTGCAATCATCCCGCGATGCTGCGCAAGGAAGGGCCGCCTGGATGGAGGCCGGAACGCTCGGGCAAGCTGGTCCGCCTGCTGGAGATGCTGGAGGAGCTTCGTTCGGAAGGCGAGCGCTGCCTCATCTTCACGCAGTATGCGGAGACGGGCCGCCTGCTGCAGGCGGTGCTGGAGCGGGAGACCGGCGAACGGGTGCCGTTCCTGCACGGCGGCGTGCCGAAGAAGGATCGGGATCGGATGGTCGAGCAGTTCCAGGAGGAGGGCGATACTGGCGCTGGGCGGGCATCGGCTTTCATTCTCTCGTTGAAGGCCGGCGGAACGGGATTGAATCTGACGGCGGCGAATCATGTGTTCCACTATGATCGGTGGTGGAATCCGGCGGTCGAGAATCAGGCGTCCGACCGGGCTTACCGCATCGGCCAGACCCGCAACGTTCAGGTGCACAAGCTGATTGCGCTTGGCACGCTGGAGGAGCGGATCGATGATATGATCGAGCAGAAGCTGCAGCTGAGCGAGCAGGTGATGAGCAGCGGCGACAAATGGATCACGGAAATGTCCACGACGGAGCTGCGCGAGCTGTTCGCCCTGCGGAGTCATTGGATGGAATAACAGAGGCGTCCCCGCTTTAGGCCAGGGGGCGCCTTTTTGGCATTGCATCGCTTCCATGCCTAGCGTCTGCCGTGCCTAGCGTCTGCTGTGCCTAGCGTCTGCTGTGCTTTGCATCTGCCGTGCCTAGCGTCTGCCGTGCATAGCATCTGCTGTACCTTGCATTTGCGGGTGTCCTGGTCGGGCATTGGCTAGCGGCACGTTCCGGGTGGAAGCAAAGGGAGACGGGGTCCCGCCTCCCCCGCATTATTGGCGCGCCCAAGGATGCCCAATCCTCCGTCATTTTCTCGCAGTCTGCCTGCCCGTCATTCCTCCGTACCCTGCATGCCCCCCGTACCCTGGATACCCACGGCGGGGAAGAAGGTTCCCAATGCCGTCTGCCGGGTTATCGGGCCAATTCCTGCAATTTTACAGTATTTTATGGCCACGCCGGGCCAAAACGCGAAAATTCCTGCCGGATTGCAGGAATTTCCCTGTTTTAGCGCTGCCGGAACTGAATCGGGGTGAAATTGATGTATATTTGCAGGATTGATCTTCGGAGATTTTAATCGTAGAAAAATTCCTGCACTTCTGCAGCATTGGCGGGGCGGAACGGTGAAGGGGCAGCGCTCCAAGCCGAGGGCTCGCGAATTACGTAGATGGGCTGCCGTCTGAACCGCCTAAGAAGATGACTGATGATAGCTGCTTGCCCGGCACGTTAGAGCAGGCTGTTGTTTTCCACTGGATATCTGCATAACTTTCCTTTTTTTACAAAACCTAAGCGGAGTTCTTGTTCACGATCCGGATTTCCCGATGCCGGGGTTGGGGATGCCAGAGTTGGGGATGCCGTAGCCGCCGGTGCCGGAGTTGGGGATGCCAGAGTTGCGGATGCCGTAGCCGCCGATGCCGGGGTTGGGGATGCCAGAGTTGCGGACGCCATAGCCGCCGGGCCGGAGTTGCAGATGTCGGAACCGCGGATGCCGGAGCTCCCTGTACCGTCAGGGCACCCGATGCAGGCGCAACAAGGGAAGAGGGCTTGTGACGCCCTCAACGGACAAGGACAAGGACAAGGGCAAGAGGGTCAAGCAAAAGGAGGATGCAGGATGTGCAGAAGGTTCTCGCTCACCGCTGATTTGCCGGATATCATTGAGCAATTTGAGGTCGATAAGGTCATGATTCATTACCGTCACCGCTATAATATCAGTCCCACCCAGACCGTTCCCGTCGTGCTGCAGCGGAATGGTGTGCGGATTCTTGATGAATACCGCTGGGGAATGGTCCCATTCTGGGGCAAAGACTCCCTGAATGCAGACATTTATTCCGTGCAGGGCAATCCGGCCTATTGGAAGGTCGTCGAGCGTCAACGATGCATTATTCCGTGCAGCGGCTTCTATTATTGGCGGCGGGAAGGGAAGAAGAGCTTCCCTGTCCGGACGGTGCTTGGCGGCAAGGACGTATTCGGCGTCGCCGGGCTGTATGAGCAATGGAAGGATGCCAAGGGGCAGGCCCATTCCACCTGCACGATCGTCATGACCCGGGCGAACGATCTGGTCGCGGAGTTCGACGGGCATATGCCAGCCATTCTGGAGAGGGAGGCGATCGGCGCGTGGCTCGATCCGGCCGTGACCGAGGTCGAGGCGCTGGCCCGGCTCCTGGTCCCGTATGATCCCGCAGGCATGACGGCTTATCCTGTCACCGTCCTCGTCAATAACGACGAGTATGACACATCGGATTGCATTAAGGAAGCGACGGATTTGAAATACGCCTATGTGAAGCCGTAGCTTCGGACCCGGATCCGCTCAGCGGTAGGACTTCCGCCGCCCTCCAGGGCCTATACCGCTCAGCGGAAGGAATTCCGCCGCCTCCAGAGCCTATACCGCTCAGCGGTAGAAGTTCCGCTGCCCTTCACAGCCAATGCGGCTTAGCAGATGCGGTTCTGCAGCCATCCGGGCGCTGCTCTGTCCCGTGCTTGTTCAAGCGCGCTTCCGGATGACTCCCCTCATTCCAGGGCAAGGAATATGCTATCATAGCGTCAAGAAAAGAGCAGGAGAGGAGCGGAAGAATAGAGATGGAGCGAGAAGAGGACATCCGCAGTCAGACCGAGGCCGGGAAGGGCGAATATACGTTATGTCACCAGTTGGAGCCGGGGGAACGGCTGCCTCGGTCTCTATATCGGATGGATGCCGTGTCGCTGGCGCAGACCCTGCTCGGCATGGTGCTCGTCCGGCGCACGGAGGCGGGCATCATTCGCAGCCGCATCGTGGAGACGGAGGCCTATGTAGGCCCCGAGGACAAGGGCTGCCACGCTTACGGCGGACTGCGCACAGCCCGGACGGAGCCGATGTTCGCAGATGGCGGAACTTCGTATGTCTATTTTATTTATGGCATGTATCATTGCCTGAATGTGGTTGCGGAGCAGAAGGACAAGCCGGAGGCGGTGCTTATTCGGGCCGTGGCTCCTTGCACGCCGGAGGACGAAGCGAGGATGCGCTCGTTCCGCGTGATCCGCTCCCGCAAGCCGGCCGATCTGTGTAACGGCCCCGGCAAGCTCTGTATGGCGCTGAATATCGACAAGCAGTGCAATGCCCTGGATTTGACGGACAGCGAGGAGCTGTGGCTGGAAGCAGGGATCTGCCCGGGCGCGGATCGGATCGTCGCCGCCCCGCGCATCAATATTCCGTATGCGGAAGAATTCGCGGACAAGCTGTGGCGTTATTACATACAGGGCGATCCCTATGTCTCCGTCGTTGACAAGGAGGCCGTGCCGCTGCTGGTGGCGAATCAGACAGAGCTGTAGATGGCTGTTGAATTCGATGCAGACGGAGATGTACATAGCTGTTGAAGGCGACGCAGTGGAGCGGTAGAAGGCCTGCGGGAATCAGTCGCTAGCCGGGCAGCGGGGCAGGACGCCGGAACGATGGCGCCGCATGAAGTCGCTGCGGACGGCAGGGACAAATGGAATAGAACCGTCAGGAGAGAGTCCCTCGTTCCTGGCGGTTTTGTGCTGTATAACAAGATAAATCGGAAACTGGGAGATAATGAATATAAGCCTTGCTTGGTTGCGGAGATAGGGCCCTCGCCTAAAAATAAATTCATAGTCAAACAATCACTTGAATGTTAGAAGGAGATCGGATATAGTACAGATAAGGACATATTCAATCATTCGTTTGATTGTTTGAAGAGTGCTCCATTTTACTTATCCTTTTACGATTTCATGTTCTACATTAAACCTCACATAACGAAATGGAATGGAGTGGTGACCTTGTTGGAAGAGAAGCGGCAGCAGGCCGATATGAATGGCTCCGGAACAAGCAAAGACGACGTGTGCGATATTGTATGCTATGACGCGGAGAAGATTCGGCAGCTGCAAGGACGTGTGCAGGAGGAAGAGGTTCAAGGCATGGCGCAGATGTTCAAGGCGCTGTCCGATCCGACGCGGATGAAGATGGCGTGGCTGCTGGATGAGGGCGGCGAGCTGTGCGTATGCGATATGTCTATTCTGACGAAGCAGTCGATTGCGACCACGTCGCATCATTTGCGCTTGATGAAGTCGCTGGGGATCGCGACCTCGCGCAAGGAAGGGAAGAATGTCTTCTATTCCCTGGCGGACCACCATATTCGGACCTTGATTCGCATGACATTGGAGCATATGAGGGAGGAACATTGCCATGAAGACACAGGAGCGGGAGAGAACAGACGCTGACGAACGCGTTGTGTACAAAGTGCAAGGGCTGTCTTGCGCCAATTGCGCGGCCGGGCTGCAGGAGGAGATCCGCAGGCTGGAGTTCGGAGAAGATACCGTGCTCAGTTATAACAGCTCGACCTTGAAAATGCATCGGCGCGTTGATATGGATAAAGTGCGGCGTATCCTTCGTTCGGATGGGGCGCGACTGGTGGAAGCATCGCAAGCGGCCGGAGCGGCAGCCGCAGGCGCCCATGCCCATGGCCATTCGCACGGCGACGGCTGCTGCTCCGAGGGAGCGCACAGCCATGTTCATGGGCATCACGATGAGGAAGGACACGGCCATGGCCATGATCACAGCCATGGCAACATGAATCGGATGAAATGGTTTCTCGGCATTTCCGGCGCCTTGTACTTATCGACCTTCGTACTGGACGGCCGCCTGCCGGGCCCCGTCCTCATTGTCATCTATCTGGCTGCGATGGCGCTTAGCGGCTATGTTACGTTTTTGAAGGGCGCCCGCAATCTGCTGCGGTTGCGCTTTACGATGGATACATTGATGACGGTTGCGTTGACCGGAGCAGTGCTCATCGGGGAATGGAAGGAAGCGACGCTGGTCGCAATTCTCTTCGGGCTGAATGAGATGCTGGAAGGCTACGGTATGGAACGGGCCCGCCGTTCGATGGAGACCCTGCTTGCCGTCGCTCCGAAGGAAGCAACCGTCATCCGGAATGAGCAGACGGTGTCGATTCCGATCGAGCAGTTGGTCGTTGGCGATGTTGTTCTCGTCCGTCCGGGCGAGAAGATTCCGTCCGACGGGACGGTCATGGAAGGGCGGAGCGCCGTCGACGAAGCGGCGATTACGGGCGAATCGCTTCCCGTCGCGAAGGAAGTTCAGGATACCGTATTCGGCGGCAGCGTGAATACGGACGGGGTCCTGAAGGTGCGGATCGACAAGGCGTATGAGGATTCGTCGCTCGCCAAGATTTTGCACCTCGTGCAGGAGGCGCAGGACACGAAGACGCCGACGGAGCTGTTCATCGACCGCTTCGCCAAGGTATATACGCCGATTATTATGGCTGTCGCGGCGCTTGTCATCGTTATCCCGCCTCTCTTCTTCGACGGGGATTGGTATAAATGGCTGTATCAAGGCTTGGCGGTGCTGATTGTCGGTTGTCCGTGCGCCCTGGTGCTGTCGTCGCCAATCGCCATTGTGAGCGGCATTACCCGGAACGCCCGCAACGGGATTCTCGTCAAAGGCGGCGTTCATCTGGAGCAGCTTGGCAAGATCGAAGCGCTGGCCTTCGACAAGACCGGTACGCTGACCAAAGGCGAACCGGCCGTGCACGAGGAGGCCGTCTACGATGCGGGCCGCTTCTACCGGATTGCCGGCGCGGTCGAGCAGGCTTCGCTTCACCCATTGGCGAAGGCGATTATACGCCATCTGGAAGTGAAGCGGGAGACGGCGTTCGATGAGCCGTCGGAGAGCGAGACTGTGCCCGGGGAAGGCATCCGGGCGGTCGTCGGAGGTTCCGTGTATTGGGTAGGCAGCGAGCGCGTGCTGGACATCGTCCAGGCGAGCGGAGCAGCCGCCGAGCGCATCCGGCAGGCCCGGGACGAAGCGGAACGCATGAAGGCGAAGGGCTTGACCCTGGTCGCCGTCGTCTCCGAGCAGGATGGAGAGCCGCTTGGCCTGTTCGGGCTCGCGGACGAGATTCGTCCGGAGAGCCGCGCTACCGTGGCTGCGCTGCATGAAGCCGGCGTGAAGCATACGGTGATGCTGACGGGCGACCACGCTCAATCAGCGAAGCAGGTCGCGGATGCGGTTGGCGTGACCGACTGGTTCGCGCAGCTGCTGCCGCAGCAGAAGGTCGGCAAGATTAAGGAACTGGCCGCGAAGTACAAGGTCGCCATGGTCGGCGACGGCATCAACGATGCGCCGGCGCTCGCATCCGCCCAGCTCGGCATCGCCATGGGCAAAGGGACGGACAGCGCCGTCGAGACGGCCGATATCGTGCTGATGCAGGATCACCTCGGCAAGCTGCCGAATGCGATCCGGATCTCGAAGCACGTTAACCGGATTATCCGCTGGAATATCGGCATCGCGCTCGGCTTGAAGATCGCGGCGCTGCTGCTCACCATTCCAGGGCTGCTCACGCTGTGGATCGCCATCCTCTCGGATATGGGAGCGACTATCCTCGTTACATTGTTGGGCTTGACCATCCTGCTCGGCAAAGATAAAGATGTCGGCGGCGTCAACTAAATCCGAACTTGCCATAACGCAATATTCAGGCCTTCCCTTGACGTCTCGGAAGAGACGCGAGGGGAGGTCTTTTTTTGCCGTTCGGGCGCAGTTGGCAGGAATGGCGGAGGATATAAGGGGAAGAAAGGGCAGCGGGTGGGCGCCGGAACAAGAAGCTGGAGGCCGGATCGTGTAAATGGGGACAACTATGGAAATAACTTTACAGAATGTATGAAGTAAGGAGTGGGTTTGTAATGACGACAGTCGAACAAGGCGATCGCTCCAACCGCCGCAGGACCCGGGAATCGGTCTGGAGGGCAGGCCTCCGTTCGCTGCGGGGTCACGGTCAGGGCATCGGGCGGATTGCCCGTCTGCCTTGGGCAGCCGTACTGCTTGCCGGCGTCCTGCTGCTTGCTGCCGGCTGCGAGAAGAGCGAGCCGGTGACCGGAGAGGCCGCATTCCATGCCGGCGAGCCGCTGGCGGAGGAGCGGGCACATGATGCGCCCTGGATCGCCACGAAAAATATGGTCCGCATTAATACGAACGATCCGGTGAAGGCCGCCGTCTACGTGTCGCGTACGGTATGGCCTGCCGAAACGGATAATCAGCGGCCGAACGCCGTCGTGCTGGTGCCGAAGGAGGATTGGGCCGTTGCGATGGCGGCAGCCGATTTAATCCACTTTCCGAATAACGGGCCCTTGCTCTATCTTGATGCCGATGGCATTCCCAACGATACATTGGCCGAGCTGAAGCGGCTGAAGCCTGCCGGCTCTCCCGACAATAACGGCGTCCAGGCCATTGTCGTCGGGAAGGTGAGTGATGACGTCCTCAAGGAGCTTCGCGGGCTGGATCTGAAGGTCGATGCGATTCAAGGCGATGATCCGGCTCGCGTCGCCTCGGCCATCGACGCCTATTATACGCGCGTAAGCAAGGAACAGCCGTCCTCGGTCATTATCGCTTCCAGCGAAGAGGCGGACTACGCGATGCCGGCTGTCAGCTGGATTGCCCATATGCCGGAGCCGGTGCTCTATGTTAGCAGGCAGGGCATTCCGCAGGCGACCGCCGATGCCCTCGCCAAGCGGCGCAAAAAAGCCGTAATGTATGTGCTAGGCCCGAAGGAGCTCATTCCCGAGGAAGTGCTGGAGCAATTAAAGGCTTTTGGCAGAGTGGAGCGGATAGCGGCGGACAGTCCGATCGAGCTGGCGATCGCGTTCGCCAAGTACTACGATCCGCAGACAGGCTTCGGATGGAGGATTAGGACGCCGGGGCACAATTTCTCCTTCGTGCGCGAAGGAGATGAAGAGCTGGCGGTCATTCAGGCGCCGTTCGCTCATCTGGGCAAGCACGCTCCGCTGCTGTGGACGAGCGGAAGCAAGGTCCCGCCGCAGCTGCAGGCCTATCTCGAATCGGTTCGGCCCCGCTATAAGGAGACGCCGGTCGAAGGGCCGTTCAATGCGGCCTGGCTGACCGGAGCGGAGGAGACGGTCATGCCGAGCGTGCAGAGCGCCCTGGATGCGCTGCTCGAAATCGAGCCGCAGTCCGGAACGGGGCATGGCGGCCACGGCCACTAAGCCTCGATTCGCCCCGCGCCCCGCTAAACGCTGAACGCTAAACGCTGAACGCTGAACGCTGAACGCCAAGAGAAGAGCGCGAGCCGGATGAACCGCTCGCGCTCTTGTGCTTCATTCGCGCAGCGTCTTATGCGCCGCGAACCGAAGCCTTGCGTAGTCCAAGGTCCATTCGTCCCCGCTGTACAACGAAGGACGACACCGTTCCTTAACGAGACGGAACAGGCGGCCTGACTCCTTCTCTCCTACGGCGCGGACGAAGGGCTTAGCGAAGCTCTCCAGCCAGCAATCCATTCCGGCATCGCCATCCGGAAGAGCGGTAGGCCGATTGAAATGAACGGCCATATCGACCTGGAAGCCGGCCGCCTCCAGCCGCGCGGCATACTCTCCCAAGGAAGGGAAAGACCACGGATGGAAGGCAGCGGCATCGATTCCGTATTCGGCAAGCAGCACATCTTCGATAGCTTGCTCCACGGTGCGGATATTCCCCCGGCCGCCGAACTCCCCGACGAACCGCCCTCCCGGCCGCAAGCATCGCCATATCTCGGCGAGAACATGGTCCGCCGCCTTCATCCAGTGCAGCGCCGCGTTCGAGAAGACCGCATCAAACGCTTCCGCCACCGCTTCAGGCAGGGGGCATTCCGCGTCTGCGACGATGAAGCGCAAATCCGGGTATTTGCTGCGCGCCTGTGCAATCATCGCTTCCGATTTGTCGATGCCGACCACATGAGCCCCGCTCTCCCGGATGCGGGCCGTGAGATCGCCGGTGCCGCAGCCGACATCCAGCACGGATTCTCCCGCTTTCGGCTGGAGCAGTCCAATCACATGTTGTCCATGGGCGGACACGAATCCAAGCTTGCTGTCATACAGTTCAGGACGCCACTCGTCTGCCATTCCTGGCTCGCTCCTTTTCGGCTTCAGTATGGTTTGATTATGGCACAGATCTCTTTATTGCTGAAATATATAAGTCCTATCATATTTATAGCCAATCGCAATAACTTGATTTGTTATGTTAACAAACAGTGACATACCTCACAGATTTGAAGAGAAATTTATTAAAACAAATGGAAAATTGTCCGTATATCTATTAAAGTTAAGAAAGGAAGAAACAAGTAGAAAAGGGTGAATCCATTGGCAAAAACTACGAAACACCGAGCGACCTCAAGCTCGCGCAAAGGAAAAAAAGGAAATGACCGGGCCTTTTTGTTAATGATCCCCATCGCGATTGTCGTCTTGGCCGTTCTCATTTATGTATTGAATCAGCAAGGGGAGAAAATGAAGCAGGAAGAGATAGCGAACCAGCCTCCGGTTGAATTCAACATCGAGGGACAGCCTACGCTTGGGAATGCCGATGCCGCTGTATCGATAGTGGAATTCGGCGATTACAAGTGCCCGGCCTGCAAAATTTGGAATGACACCATATACCCTCAATTGAAAGCGGACTATATTGACACTGGCAAAGTGAAATTCACGTTTTTGAATAAGCTCGTCATTCCGGGCTCCGAATTGGCGGCCGAGACGGCCGAAGAGGTGTTCCGCCAGCAGCCGGAAGCGTTCTGGTCGTTCCATCATGAGCTGTACCGTGCACAGCAGGAAGAGAGGCAAGACTGGGCCACAGCGCCGTTCCTCATCGATTTTGCCCAGCGGACGGTGCCGGATCTCGATACGGCCCAGCTGGAAAAGGCGCTTCAGGATCGCACAATGCGGGATGAAGTGATGAAGGACGAGCAGCAGGCGGCTCAGGCCCGGGTTCACGGCACGCCGGCGGTGTTCGTGGACGGCGTGGAGTTCAACGGCAATTATCTAGATTATGAAAGCCTCAAAGCGATGATCGATAAAGCTTTAGAGAAGGCGCAATAAACGGAACTGGGGGAACCGCTATGTCGAGCATTCGAAGATATGCTTTGCATCTCGCTTGGCTCGTCGCGATCATCGCGACGGGCGGCAGCTTATACATGAGCGAAATTCTGCTCTGGGAGCCATGCAAGCTGTGCTGGGTACAGCGTATCTTCATGTACCCGCTGGTTCTGCTGCTGGGGATTGCCGCTTACCGCGGTGACCGGGGGATTTTCCGCTACACCTTGCCGCTGTCGATTATCGGAGGCTCGGTGTCCATTTATCATTACATGGTGCAGAAGGTTCCAGGCATGGAGGAGATTTCGCCTTGCCGGACCGGCGTGCCTTGCGGTTCCGATTACCTTGATTTATTCGGTTGGATTACGATTCCGTTGTTGGCTCTCGTTGCTTTTGTCTTGATTACGATCCTGTTGTTCACCGCGAGTAAGGACGAATCCGAAGAGTAGAGACAAACCATACCGTTCATCAATCATGGGGAGATGACAAGATGAAATTCGGATTTCAGACGAAAATGGTGTTGGGGTTGCTGATCGTATCGGCGGTCACGTATGCGACCAGCGGATTTTTCATCTTTATTTTGAAGCCGGTATTGGCGCCGGATATGAACGCCGTTGTCTATGATGCCATTATTTTTGCGCTTGGCATCTTCTGGACATGTTTTCTCGGCTGGCTGGCCGCCCGCTTCATCGTCAAGCCGCTGACCCAGTTGGCGAAGGCGGCTGACGAAGCGGCGCAGGGCAATCTGAATGTCGACATACCGGCCTACCGGTTCCATGATGAGATACGCATACTCGTCGAATCGTTCGGGACGATGATACGGAATCTGCGGAGCATGATTGCGGAGATTAAGCTGAGCGTGGAGATTACGACGCGCAATACGGAGATGCTGGGGGATGCGATGTCGGCGGCAGCTGAGCAGATTGAGCATATTTCACGGACGGCGGAGGAGATGAACCGGGGGGCTGAGCAGCAGGCCGAATGGACGGCCGAATCGGCGGCGACGGTCGAGCGGATCCACGAATCCGCGGTGGACGTGCAGCGCCAGGCAAGCGACACCGAGCGGATGACCTCCGACATGCTGGGAGCGCTGGCCAACAGTGAGGACATGCTCAAGTCGATTATCGACGGCATGCTTCATGCCGCGGAATCCGGCCAAGCCTCCATCCAGACGGTGGAGCGCTTAAATGATCAGGCCGCCCAGATTGGGGATATCTCCATTGCCGTACGGGAGATCGCGGATCAGACGCATCTTCTCGCCCTGAATGCTTCCATTGAAGCGGCCCGGGCCGGAGAGCAGGGTGCCGGCTTCGCGGTTATCGCCTCTCAGGTGCGCAAGCTCGCTGAACAGAGTGCAGAAGCTGTCGGCAGCATTAACGAGCGCATCGTACATATGCAGTCCCAGGTTGAGGAAGCGGTTCGGCTCATTACCGCACAGGTGGAGATGGTCAGCGTCGAAGCGGGGAAAAAAGACGATGCCGCGGAAGCGCTTCACACGATAGCGGAAGTGACCCGGCGGGCATCCTCCTCGATGCGCGACATTGCATCGGCGGTCGGACAGCAGACCGAGCAATTTGCCGCTACCCTCGGGCAGACGAAGCAGATGGCCGTCGTCGTGGGAGAGATGGCGTCAGGCACAAGGCAGGTGGCGAGCGCCACGCAGGAGCAGACCGCGATGATGCAGGAAATCGCGGCATCCTCGGAGGTGCTGCGTGAGCAGGCAGTACGCTTGAAGCGTCAGACGGAAGTGTTCCGAGGCTGAGCTCAAGCCGAATGAAATAATGAAGTTGAACGAGACTTGCACCGGTATGAGCGGGGCAAGTCTCTTTTTGCAACATTTGTGCATGCAGGTGGTAAAAAAATTGCATGTTCATTTGCTGGAAAACCGCTATCATGAAGGTAAGGTCTGCTGCAGATCGAAGGAGCAGGTATGATTCAGGATGATATCGGCGAAGGAGAGAAGCCAATGACAACGCTTTCTTATGACGAAGGGCAATTTAAGATGGGCGACCGCCCCATTCAGCTTATTTCCGGTGCGATACATTATTTTCGCATCGTGCCGGCCTATTGGGAGGATCGGCTGCGCAAAATCAAAGCGATGGGCTGCAACTGCATCGAGACCTACGTGGCCTGGAATGTGCATGAGCCGCGCGAGGGCGAGTTCCATTTCGAACGCATGGCAGATGTGGCGGAGTTCGTCCGTCTCGCCGGCGAGCTTGGCTTGTATGTGATTGTCCGTCCAAGCCCGTACATTTGCGCCGAGTGGGAATTCGGCGGCCTGCCGGCTTGGCTGTTGAAGGATGACATGAGATTGCGTTGCAACGATCCGCGTTTTTTGGAGAAGGTGTCAGCTTATTATGATGCGCTGCTCCCTCAATTGACACCGCTGTTGGCTACCAAGGGCGGCCCGATTATTGCTGTTCAGATCGAGAATGAGTATGGGAGCTACGGTAACGACCAAGCGTATCTGCAAGCGCAGCGGGCGATGCTGATCGAGCGTGGAGTCGATGTGCTGCTGTTCACCTCGGACGGCCCTCAGGATGACATGCTGCAGGGGGGCATGGCGGAAGGCGTGCTTGCGACCGTTAACTTCGGTTCCCGACCGAAGGAAGCGTTCGACAAGCTGAAGGAGTACCAACCGGATGGCCCGCTCATGTGCATGGAATATTGGAACGGCTGGTTCGACCATTGGTTCGAACCCCACCATACCCGCGATGCGAAGGATGCGGCTCGCGTGCTTGACGACATGCTCGGCATGGGCGCCTCCGTTAATTTCTATATGGTGCACGGGGGGACGAACTTCGGCTTCGGCAGCGGCGCCAACCACAGCGATAAATATGAACCGACCGTTACAAGCTATGATTATGATGCCGCGATTAGCGAGGCCGGCGATTTGACCCCGAAGTACCATGCGTTCCGTGAAGTTATTGGCAAGTATGTCTCTCTTCCGGAAGGTGAGCTGCCGGCGAATACGCCGAAGGCGGACTATGGCTCCGTCCCGGTTACCCGCCGCGTGAAGCTGTTCGATACGCTGGAGCCGATGACGGAGGTCAAGGATAGCATTTGTCCGGAACCGATGGAGAAGTACGGCCAGAACAATGGCTTCATCGTGTATTCGACTCGCATCAGCGGACCGCGTCCGGAGAGCCGGTTAACGATTCAGGATGTGCGGGATCGGGCACTGGTGTTTCTCGATCGCAAGCTGATTGGCGTCGTGGAGCGCTGGAATCCGCAATCGCTTCCGGTCACGGTACCGGAGGACGGCGCCCAACTGGACATTCTGGTCGAGAATATGGGGCGGGTCAATTACGGGCCTCAACTGTATGACCGCAAAGGCATTACGCATGGGGTGCGCCTGAATGGACAGTTCCTGTTCCATTGGGAGGTTCGTTCGCTGGAGTTGGAGACGCTGGCCGGCTTGAGCTTCGATACAGCGGGGGCTAGGGCATGGGAAGAGGAGCAACCGGGATTCTATGAGGCGAAGCTCGTTATTGAGGATGAGCCGAAGGATACCTTCCTTCGTCTGGAAGGATGGAAGAAGGGCGTTGTCTTCGTGAACGGCTTCAATCTGGGCCGTTATTGGGAAGTAGGCCCGCAGCAAGCGCTCTATGTTCCGGCCCCGGTTCTGCGCCAGGGCGAGAATGAGATTGTCGTGTTCGAGCTGCACCGAGAAGGGGAGCCGCTGCGCTTTGAGGCAGCTCCGTCGCTGTCGAAATAAATAGGCTTTAGTTCGGTTCGCCAGCGCTGTGAACTATGCGAGCGGCAGAGGAGTGTGAGCTTAATGTATATTGGCTTGAAAAATATGTTCCATAAGGAAATGCGCACATGGAAGGGATGGAGCCATTACACCCAGCATGAGGCTGACGGCAATTCTCCTCATGAGATAGCCAGCTGCAGGCGGGACAGCGCCGCGTTCCAGGTGCTGGTGGCGGATGATCAGCCTTTCCTGCTGACGACACGGCCGGATGCGCTCTTCTGGAAGGGGGGCGCGCTTCGGATCGCCCGAATTGAAGTGACGGCCGAGGGCGTCCATGTGCAGCCGGAGATCAAGCTTGTCGGCTTCATCGAAGATGACGACGGCACGCCGAAGGCCGATCTGCTGCTGGAGGATGCCCATATTCATGTGCAAGCCCGGCAGGTGCAGCCGGTATGGGTGGAATGGCATGCGGACGAGAAGATGAAGCCGGGAACGTACGAAGGCAAGGTGCGCATCTACACGCATACGTTGTTCGAGGACGAACAGCTGACAGGAGAATGCGACTTCCGATGGACCGTCTTGCCGGAGAGGTTGCCCGAGCCGCGCGATTACCGGTTTTTTCTTGATTTGTGGCAGCATAGCTCCAATATTGCGCGCAAATACCATACCGGATACTGGACGGAAGAGCATTTCTCCGTGCTGGATGGTTACCTGGAGAGCATGGCCCGGCTAGGTCAGAAGGCATTGACCGTCATCGTATCCGAGATTCCGTGGTCCGGGCAATTCTCGCATAACGACCGCGAGCCGTCCGATCTGTTCGAGTACAGCATCGTCGCCGTTAGCAGAAGCGCGGACGGAGTTTTTCATTATGATTTTTCCGCCTTGAACCGCTACATTGCGCTGGGAGAGAAGCATGGCATTTGCGAGGAGATTGAGGTCTTCGGACTATTGAACATTTGGCAGGAAGCTGAATCGGGATACGGTTCCGTTGTCGAGGGTGCTCCCGACGGGGTGCGGGTTCGTTACTACGATGAAGCGAGAGGAACGTACCGTTTTATACGCGAAGAGCAGGATTTGAAGGCGTATGTTGAGGCGCTGGAGCAGCATTTTGTCACGACTGGCCGTATCGAGCGCGTCCGCATTTTAGCAGACGAGCCGGCAGAGTATGATTTGTTCAATCGCCGCCTGACCTGGCTGCGCGACGCAGCACCTTCCTTCCGTTACAAGGTCGCGATCAACCATGTGGAATTTGTGGAAAAAGGCTTGGAAGGCGTATCCGACTATGTGCCCTTGTTCAATTGTGCCGTGAAGGAGCATCAGCGGCTGATGGATCAGCGTGCGTCGATTGAGGGCAAGCTGCTCTATTACGTCTGCTGCAACCCGGCACGCCCGAATACGTTCCTGGCTTCCCCGCCGCTGGAGAGCCGGCTTATCGCCTGGTTCGCCGAGCGCCTCGGCACGGATGGCTTCTTGCGCTGGAACTACACGGTCTGGCCGGATAAGCCGCTGGAGCGGATCGCTTACCGCTCTGAAATATGGAAGGCCGGGGATACGAACTTCATCTACCCGGGCCCGCTCGGCAAGCCGCTGCTGTCCCTGCGTTACAAATGGCTTCAGCGCGGCATCCGCGACTACGAATTGATGCAGATCATGAAGGCCGAGGGCAAATCCGCCCAGGTACAGGCCGCCCTCGATCGCGTCTTCCGGTACGGAGACATACAGGAATGCGATCCGGAACTAGGAGCTTCTCCCGAAGCTCTGTACAGCCTCAAGGCTGAAGACTACGACATCCTGCTGTTCCAGCTCGCAACCGCCCCGGCTCAGACTTAACAGATTGAATACATAGCGGCATCCAGACTTGCGGGTGCCGCTTTTTATTTTGGAGGATGGGAATAGTGGTGGAGGGGATATGCCTCTTATGGACGTTCTCCCCGTGGCTCAGAAAGGTAGCAGGTGGGGGGCGGTGCTTATGGTCAATCTCCCAGCGGCTCAGGAAGGGAAGCAGGTTCGTGTGATCCTTACGGTCAGTCTCCCCACGGCTCAGAAAAAGGAACTAGTGCATGCGGCCCGGTCCTTATGGTCAATCTTCCCAAGGCTCAGAAACGGGAAACTTGTGCGTAGGGTCCTTATTGGCAATCTCCCAACGGCTCAGGAATAAAATCGTCCGGTATGAATGTAGAGACGAGCTACTTTTATTCAGCGTGTTTTCTCGAAAATAGGCCTTCATCCGTCAGGTGCAGGGGGACATGTAGCGGCGAGAAAAGAGTTGTGGGCAAGAACGAGACAGACATGGAGATGCCACGTTGATGTACCGCCTTCCCCAAATTTATGAGCCGATGGGATTGTGACCAAAAGGACTTGAGAGGGGAGCTCTGCGGAGATGTAATCGTTGATGGGGAGGCCATATGGGAAACGCACATGCGGGCAATCTGCCAGCGGCTCAGGAACGAGAACAGTCCGGTAGGACAGCAGGCGCAAGGGATGGAGGAATTATTGAGGCAAACCAAGAGAAAGGCGTCCAACAATATTGCCGTGCTGATGTACAGGTTCTCCCGGGAGCATGAGCCGATGGGATAGTGTCCAAAAGGGAATAAAGAGGCTGCTGTGGAAGAGGAGTCGTCGATAAGAGGATGGAGGCGCGCTACCCGTGAGACCGTGATGCCCGTGATACTCGTGATACTCGTGATAACCTTCGGTAATCAGGCTCTTAACTTCTGAGGGAAGGGGATATCGGGGAGTTGATGAGCATGTACTCCCCGGTTAGCTTGGCTGTCAATCGTCATGTAGCGCGATGCATGGATGCATGCGATGGTTCTTCTTGGACCTGGTATACAGGATACGGCTGCTGAACCGAGGCGGCGTCTTGGTGCTTGCTCGGATCGATTTCCTCCATTTCGCGGGCGGTGGGGAGGCCGGTATGTTGGATAACGAATTGGGTTACTTTGTCGGCATACCGTTCTTTGTCGTAGCAGTAGGCAACCCCATGGGTGGCCTCGTCGATCAGCAGCAGTTCCTTCGGCTCGGGCTTAGCCTCATACATATCGATACTCATATGAGTCGGGACGAAAATATCCGCTGCTCCGTGGATGAACAGGATGGGGAGCTTGCAGGTCTCCATTACCTTGAGCGGGCTGACATCTTTCATGCTGAATCCGGCTTTGCTCTCCAGCAGAATGTCGATCAGCTTCATGAAGGGCCAGGCCGGAAGGCGATTCAGTACGGAGACCTGATGGCGTATGAGCTCTGTCAGATCGGAATAGGGACAGTCGGCCACGATGAATTTCACGAACGGATGTGAATTGGCTGCGTACTCCAGCACGGTGCCCCCGCCAAAAGACTGGCCATGCAGCCCGATGGTGCAGTCCTTTCCTTTATTCGCGATAATCCAGTCTACCCAGGCTTCGATGTCGCGCTTTTCCTTCAATCCGAAGGTGGTGCGGATCCCCTCGCTCTGTCCGTGCCGCCGCTGATCGATAAGCAGGGCATTGTACCCGAGCTTGAAGAACATGTCCATAAATTGGGCCGACCACGGAAGAGCGGATGTGTAGCCGTGGACGATAATGACGATCCGATCAGAATAGGGGTGCTTTTCAATGTAATTGCCGTGAAGCTTCAATCCGTCGTGGCTGCGAATAAAAATTTCTTCTTTATCGCAATCGTCGAATTCTTGCTTGCTGAAGACGCGGTACCGCTCCAGCAGGTCGAAGCAATTGTCGTAGGTGGCCGGTCTTTTGCGGGTCATCTGGAAGACGGCATATCTTGGAACGATCCAGGCGATGAGAACGAAGATAATGATGAGCGTGCAGGCCAGGAAGATGTAGATCATATCCGCTTGTTCCCCTTGTCAGTTATTGTCGATACGATGGTATTAGGGTGTGCAGGAAAATGGCAATTTACACATCCCCGGATAAGGCTGCTGCCGCGCGCCTGCGCAATCCCGGTTGGCGTTCACGGTGGAGGTTCTGTACAATGGGGAAAAAGAGATGCGAAAGGATAAGACACCATGTCCGAACTTCATTCAACTCATTCGACATTTATCGAGCGGAATCCGAAAAAGGGGCCGCGCCGGCTGCTAATTGCCGGAACCGGAAGCGGGACCGGGAAGACGACGGTCACCCTTGGGCTGATGCGGGCGCTTACCCGTCAGGGCTGGAAGGTCCAACCGTTCAAATGCGGGCCGGATTACATCGATCCGACTTATCATACCGCCGTATGCGGAGCAAGTTCTCGCAATTTGGACGAATGGATGTGCGGATCGGAAGCGATGAGGTCGACCTTCCTCCGCCACTCCGCAGAGGCGGATATCGCGCTTATCGAGGGCGTGATGGGGATGTACGACGGGCGCCGCGCCGACAGCGATGAGGGGAGCGCGGCTTCGATTGCGAAGCAGCTCGACTGTCCGGTGCTGCTCGTCATTGATGCGTCAGGCATGGGACGAAGCGCCGCGGCGATCGTCCTCGGCTTCCAGCAGCTTGATCCCGAGGTGCGCCTGGCGGGCGTCATCGCGAACCGGGTTGGCAGTGAAGGCCATGGCAAGCTGATCCGTGAAGCGGTAGAGCAGGTATGCGGCGTGCCGCTGGTGGGCTACGTGCTGCGGGAAGACGGATTGCAGGTGCCGGAGCGGCATCTCGGCCTTGTGCCGGCTGTGGAGCGAGGCGGGCTGGAGACGCTGTTCGACCGGATGGCCGACGCTGTCGAGGCGCATACGGATATGGAGGCGCTGCTTCGCATCGCGACGGTCTATACGGCGGCTCGGGAGGAAATTGCCAACGGCGGCGGCCCCAGGGAGCGGACGGACACGGAGGCTATACCCGCTGGAGAAGCGCGCCCGGCGGAAGGAGCCGGCACGGCGGCGCTGACCGGCGGGGCGGAGCGGCGGCTGAGGTTGGCGCTCGCTCATGATGCCGCGTTTCATTTCTATTACGCGGATAATCTGGAGCTGCTCGAAGAGGCCGGCTTCGAGCTGGTGCGGTTCTCGCCGCTCCTGGACGAGCCGGTGCCCGAGGATGCCGACGGGCTTTACATCGGGGGCGGCTTCCCGGAAGCTTTTGCCGAGCAGTTGGCGCGCTGCGCCCGGACGCTCGGATCGATTCGGGAAGCTGTGGAGGCGGGCATGCCGACGTTCGCCGAATGCGGCGGATATATGCTGCTGATGGAGCGGCTCATCACCGTTGACGGCGAAGTCTGCCCGCTGGCCGGCCTGCTTCCGGGCGAGACGCGGATGGGCATGAAGCTGGCCGCGCTGGGCTACCGGGAGGTGACCGGCACGGACGGCAACTTCCTGCTGCGGGACGGGACGGCGAGAGGACATGAGTTCCATTATTCGACGATTGAGGAGCCTAAGGCCGGGCTGAAGCAAGCTTATCCTCCGGCCTATCTGTCCCGGGGAAGGGCCGGAGAGAAGCCGGAAGGAGCGGTGCATCCGGCCGGGCTGCCGCTCGTAGCCGGGTATACGCATCTGCATTTCGCGTCGAATCCGGAGATTGTGGCGAATTGGCGCGAGGCCTGTGTCGCATTTCGTCAAAAACGTATATAATGAATCAGTACGGGTCTAAAAATGTCAAGGCCTGTATACGATATCCAGCTAGCAATGCCGCGATTGCGGCAAGTGCCGACTAGCGCCAACTATATGTTGACATACTTCATGCATATACGTATGCAATGATCGAAAGGATTTGGAACCGATGTGTGGCATTGCCGGAATCTATCATTTTCATGATCAACAACCATCCGAACATCTCATTCGCAGCATGATGGATTTGATCCATCACCGGGGGCCGGACGATGCGAAGCTGTGGATCGGCGACCGGGTCGGCCTGGGCTTCCGCCGGCTGTCCATCATTGACGTTGCTGAAGGCGCGCAGCCGCTAAGCAACGAGGATGATTCGGTATGGATTATTTTTAATGGCGAGATTTATAACTATTTGGAGCTGCGTGAGGATCTCCTCAGCCGCGGCCATCAATTCAAAACCAATACAGATACGGAATGTATCCTGCACCTGTATGAAGAATACGGAACGAAGTGCGTCAACCATCTCCGGGGGATGTTCGGCTTCGCGATCTGGGATCGGAACAAGCAGGAGCTGTTCCTGGCCCGCGATCATTTCGGCATCAAGCCGCTGTATTATTACATGAACGACGAGATGCTCGTCTTCGGCTCGGAGATCAAGAGCATTCTGGCCGTTCCGGGCGTGGCCCGTCAGGTCAATATGAACGGCTTTTACAACTATTTGACCTTCCAATATGTTCCGGATCCGGAGACGATGTACGCCGGCATCTATAAGCTGCCGCCGGCTCATTCGATGACGATTCCGCTGGGCGAGCAGCCTGTAATCGAGAAATATTGGGACCCGATGTTCGAACCGGTGGATCGCCCGCTTACTCAGGTTCTCGACGAGATTCGTCACGTCATGCGCGACTCGGTAGAGCATCATCTGCACAGCGAGGTGCAGCGCGGGTGCTTCCTGTCGAGCGGCATCGACTCGACGATTACGTCCACGCTCATGCGTTCCATCGAGCCGATCAAGACATTCAGCGTCGGCTTCGAGGGACCGAACGATGAGACGATTATCGCCCGCGATACGGCCCGGCAGATCGATACCGATCACTACGATCGGATCATTACGCAGGAGATGTATTTCGACGCCGTGCCGCGCGCGATCTGGCATCTGGACGAGCCTGTGGCCGATCCGTCCGCGATCGCACTGTATGAGGTCGCGCGGCTGGCGAAGGAGCATGTTACGGTCGTGCTGTCCGGGGAAGGCGCGGACGAGCTCTTCGGCGGCTACCGCATCTATCGCGAGCCGCATTCGCTGCGCTATCTGTCCTGGATGCCGGAAGGAATGCAGCGCGTGGTGAACAAGATGGTGCGTGCCGTACCGTTTTCTTTCTACGGGAAAAACTACTTGCTCCGGGGAACGACTCCGCTGGAGGAGCGCTTCCTGGGCAATGCCAATATTATGACCGACGATGCGAAGGCGGAGCTGCTGCGCGTCAGCGCGGATGAGATTGCGGCCTATCAGAAGCCGTTCGAGATCGCGGGCCGTTATTATGACCGTACTCGTCATCTGGATCCGGTGTCGCGGATGCAGTATATCGATATGAATCTGTGGATGCCGGGCGACATTCTGATGAAGGCGGACAAGCTGACGATGGCGCATTCGCTGGAGCTGCGCGTCCCGTTCCTGGACCGCAAAGTATTTGACGTGGCCCGTACGATTCCTGCTTCCTACCGGATTGCCGAGAAGACGACGAAGTACGCGCTGCGCAAAGCGATGGAGGGCATTATTCCGGATTCGGTGCTCCACCGGCCGAAGCTCGGCTTCCCTGTCCCGATGCGAGATTGGCTGCGCACGGAGCGGGCCGGCATCATGTGGGAGGAGCTGGCTGCGAGCGGCATCGATCCGCTCGTCAACCTGAGCGCGGTAGAAGAGATGTTCACCCGCCACCGCAACGGCCAAGGCGACTACTCCCGTAAAATCTGGGTGCTGTACGTGTTCGGACTCTGGTATCGGACGTATATGCGCAAGCAATAATCCGATGCTAGTGTCGTGTAAAGCATGTTATAAGTTGAAAGGCGCTTCTCCTTGGAGAGGCGCCTTTTTGTCTCATTAGAGGGGAGATACTAACATGAAAAGCCAGCCTGAAGTGGGCTTGGTGCATATCGTATAAGGATGATGCATGAAATCATCCCAAAGAGGGACTGAGTCGTATGATGATGATATTCGCCCAAAATTTTATGCTTGCGTTTGGAATCAGTATTTGTGTAAGTGTTGTTGCCTCAATTAGTCATCATCCCAAGCCGGAATATCGGTTCGGGCTGCACGATATCAAGCACAGTTTTCTGTTGGTTTTACCCCTCTCAATCCTTTTTACGATCCCGGATATTCTCTTTTTTCGATGACATAAGAAATCAAGCTGCAGGCCGGTCTCCCCTCGGAGATACAGCTTGCAGCTTGCTGTCTCTAGGCCGGTTGGGCTGAATTCCTCTCCGAGCCTTCCGTGGCAGAGCCCGGGTTGCGCTTACGGCCTGGGTCGTCGCGGGAGATGCGGCCGCTGCCGATCAGCAGGGAAATGACGATGCCGGCGATGATGAACCCGAGTCCCGTCAAAAAGACGGTTGCGAAAGATGCCGACCACGCTTCCTTGAGCGTGTCGAGCACGGCGATTTTGGCTTCGCCTTCGAGCGGCAGCATAGCTGGGTTAATCAGAAGTTGGTATAGGGTGTTCGAATCCGTCCCAATTCGGTCGAGGACGGCTTGCGTCACCGGATCGGCTTTCTGCATGGCCGCGGTGATGTTCCTTGCGATATCGGCGTTCATGATGACGTTGAATAGCGTTGTGCCAATGGTGCTGCCAATGGAACGGAAAAAGGTCGTGGCCGAGGTGACGGTTCCGAGCTGCTCGCGGGGGAAGGCGTTTTGGACCACGATGGTAATGAGCGGCATGACCAGACCCATGCCGAAGCCGAGCACCATCATGAAGCCGTAGGCCGTAAGCGGGGTCGTATGGATGCCCATCGTGGACATGAGCAAGAAGCCAAAGGCGCTGATCACCATCCCGGAAGCCATGACGGTGCGGTAAGGGAGCTTCAGCACAAGCCGGCCACCGAGCACGCTGGCGATAATGAGCGCGATCATCATCGGGGTCATGGTGGAGCCAGCCTGGGTCGGCGTCACCCCGAGGACGCCCTGCATGAACATCGGCACGAACATAATGGCGCCGAACATTCCAAGTCCGACCAGGAAGCCGAGTCCGACGGCCACATTGAAGACGCGGCTGCGGAACAGCGACATGTCGATCAGCGGATCGGCCGCCCGGTGCTCGATCGGAATGAAGACGAGGAACAGGATCAAGGCCGCGCCGAAAATAAACAGGCTGTAAGGGGATGTCCAGGCATACTTCGCATGATCCAGTGACAGGCCATACAGCACCAGCACGATCCCCGGAATGAGCGTGAAGATGCCGAGCCAGTCAATATGAACCTTTTTGCTCTTGCCGCGTGGGCTGCCCATCGATTTCATCCCGATAAAAATGAGCGCCGTCGAGACGAGGCCGAAGGGGACGTTGATGAGAAAGATCCAGTGCCAGCTAATATGATCGACGATCAAGCCGCCGAGAAAAGGCCCGACGATGGAGCTAAGCCCGAAGATGGCCCCGAACGCGCCCTGCCACTTCGCCCGCTGCGCCGGGGTGAACATCATCCCGATAATCGTCTGGGACATCGGCATCAGCAGGCCGCCTCCAATCCCCTGAATGGCGCGGTAGCCGATCAACTGTCCCATGTTGACTGCGGTGGCGCACAGAAATGAACCGATGACGAAAATAATCCATCCGGTCAAATAAATAAACCGGCTCCCGAACAGATCAGCCAGCTTGCCGGAGAGCGGGATGACGGTAGTCGAACAGATCATGTACGCCGTTGTCACCCAGGCGAAGATGGCGAATCCGCTTAAGTCCTTAATAATGGTCGGCATGGCCGTGCCCACTACCGTCTGTTCGAGTGAGCTGAAAAACATCCCCATAATGAGACCGATGAGAACCATGTTGCGACGCGACTTCGCTATGTCTTGCACCGCCATGACTGGACTCCTTTCCATACGCTGCGGCGCCTGCGAAAGGGCTTTGCCGCGTTTGCTCCATCTTTACTTTCTTCAGGTTAAGCGGTATGATGCTAAGTGAATTTTTCGGCGGACGGGCAAGGGAGGCGCCGGGTCCTCCCAATCTGTATTAAGTTGGGTTAGGCCGTATGTTTTTATGCGTTCGTGCCGGTTCCGAAGGCTGGAAGCCCGCCCCGGCGGACGCTTGTAAGATAAGGGGGGAGGACTTATGAGCTGGCTGCTTCGCATCGACCCCTTGACGAAGGGCGTCTGGCTGCTAAGCACCGGACTGGCCGTCATGATCAGCATAAAGGTGGAGTGGCAGGCCGGCTGGTTCCTTGCCATCCTGCTCATCGCGCTGAGCGGAAGCGGGTGGACAGCGCAGCGCTGGAGGTTGGTGAGCTCATGGATCGGCGGATTCGCCCTTCCGCTTCTGCTGTTCCAGTGGCTGGTCCTGCCTGGCGATACGCCGTGGCTGACGGCAGGGAAGCTGACCTTGACGCGGGAAGCCGGTCTCCAGTCGGCCGCGCTGACGCTCAGGGCGATGACGTTGTTCCTGTCATCGCTCGTCTATGCGGGGACGACGGCGCCGCGCGATGTCGTCCTCGCCATGTCGCGCTACTTGCGGCTGCCGTACCGCTTCGCGTACGCGGCGGCGATCGCGCTGCGCTTCGTGCCGATTCTGTTGGCCGAGACGGCCCGCATCCGGCACGCCGAGCGCCTGCGCCGCCTCGTTCCGCCGTATAGCTCGGCGGAACGGCTTGAGCGGCTGCAGCGCGTCATCGCTGGAGCGGCTGCGCACACGCTTCGCCGCGTGCAGGACATTGCCACGGCGATGGAGGCGAAGCGGTTCGGCGCCGCCCCGCGGACGTATCGGCGCCAGCTTGTCTTCGCGGCGCCGGGCATCGGACTGGCTCTCGCCTCGGTGCTAGGAGCCGCCGCCACCTGGTGGTGCGGCTAGCAGCGGCCGGCAGCCTTTGCCGGCCGGGGGCTTCAGGCTCAGGGCGTAGACAGGCCCCGCTTTTTTACTTGCATTTCCAGCGCATGACTTGTAACGTGTATAGAAGACAAGGGATGCCGGACCATCGTATCCTTTCGCATTCGGGAGAACATAAGGGAGAGTTGACCACAGATGACATCATCCAATACGCGATTATGGCGTTCGCTGACCTTGAGCGAATGGGTGCTCATGGCCCTGCTGGCCGCGGCGAACGGGGTGCTGACGAGCGGCTTGTCCTGGCTGAACAAGCTGCTGCACTCGTTGGGCGGGCCGATACTGACGTCATCCATCGTTGGGTTATATATGATTTACGGCCTGCTGGCCGCCTATATTATTCGCAAGCCAGGCGCGGCGATGCTGACCTACGCGCTCGGCGCCGTCGTGCAGATTCTGGTCGGTACCGCCTACGGCCCCTGGTCGGCGATTGCGGCCGCGCTATGCTACGGCATCGCTATTGAGCCGCTGCTCTATCTGTTCCGTTACCGGCGATACGACTGGCCGTCCATGCTCTTTATCGGCTTGGCGGCGGTGCCGATCTGGTTCGTCGTCTCCGCCTTCATGTTCGGCTACATTTATTATGAGACGTGGGTATTGATTGCGACGCTCGTGATTCGCTGTCTCAGCGGCCTTGTGCTCTGCGGCGCATTAACGAAGCTGATTGGCGATCGGCTGGCACCCGCGCGGGCTGTCCGCCCGTTCGCTCTGGGGAAGGCCTGCCGCGAGCATCGGAGATAGGGGGCTGCCACGATGGAATTACTGCGTGAAGAGGTCATGCGCATCGAGCGCGTGACCTTTACCTATTTGGGCGCGGACGAGCCGGCCCTGCGCGATTGCAGCTTCACGCTCCACCGGGGCGATATCGTCTATATCGCCGGAGCGAATGGCAGCGGCAAGACGACGCTGTGCAAGCTGCTGGCCGGCGTGATGCAGCCCCATGAAGGCACGCTGCAAGGGAAGACGGAGCCACCGGAGGGCCAGCCGCCCGCAGTGGCCGGCTTGGCCTTGCAGGATGCCGATTCGCAGCTTATCGTCGGCACGGTGGAGGACGAGTTGGCCTTCGCCCCGGAAAATATGGGTGTGTCTGCAGATGAGGTCATGCGCCGGGTGGAGGAGCAGCTTGATGCGTTCGGGCTCCAAGCGCTGCGGGAGGCGCCGATCACGGATCTGTCAGGGGGAGAGAAGCAGCGGACGGCTATCGCTGCGGTCAAGGCGATGGAGCCGGAGCTGCTCATCCTGGACCAGGCGTGGAGCCATCTGGATGCGGCATCCCGGGAGCGTCTCCTGAAGACGCTTCGTACAGGGCAGCAGGCCGGGCGCACGGCGGTGCTGGCCGGGGCCCGGCTGGAGGATTGGATCGGGCAACTGCCCGATGTGCGGCTGCTGCTGCTTGAGGAAGGCCGTATCATCTTAGATGGCGCGCTACAAGAAGCGGAAGCGGCAGGCGCCCTGAACAAGCTGCGGACGTCCACCGCGGCACGCCCGTCTTGCCAGCCGATCGCCGTACCGGATGACAGGGGCTCCGGAGTCATCGCACATAGGTCCGCCCAACTGATCGGGGAGTATTCAGGGGAAGCGCCTATCCTGCAAGTCAGGGACGTGTCGTTCCGTTATGGGAAAAGGAGGAAGGATAAGGATAATGCCAGATCGAACGTTCGGGGGCAGGCGCTTCGCGAGGTCTCGTTCGAGCTGTATCCGGGACAATGCATGCTTCTTCGCGGACCGAACGGAGCAGGCAAATCTACCTTGTTCAAGCTCCTGACGAAGGGAATGCCACGACAAGCGGGGCGAATGTCCGGGGAGATCCGGCTGGCCGGCAAGCTGCTGCCGCGCTGCTCCGTCTACGAAGCGGCCCGGCTGATCGGGTATGTGCCGCAGCAGCCGGAAGCCGGATTGTTCGGCCGTACCGTCGAAGAGGAAGTGCTCGATGCTGCCGCCATGGCTTGGCGGAGCACCCGCTTGCATGCCCCGTTACCGCCGGCGCAGGCCTACAGGGAGGAATCCGTTGCGGCGATGGCAGAGGAACTGCTCCGTGCTACGGGCCTATCCCGTTACCGCCGCCGCCATCCTCACGATCTGCCTGCCGGAGCGACCCGGCTGCTCAGCGTTGGGTTGGCCGGCCTGCACCGGCCCGCCCTGCTGCTGCTCGATGAGCCGACAGCAGGTCTCGATGCCGGGAGCGCCGCGTTGATACGCGATTGGTGCCTTGCACAGGCCGAGCGGGGCTGCGGCTTGATCGTCATCACCCATGATGACATATGGGATGAGGCCGCTTATCCGCAGCTGGCTGCAGCCTATATGGAGGCGGGCTGCTGGCTTGGCGCGGCCGGACAGCGGAGTGCCGGGCCGGAACAGCGTTAAGCGATTCCGCTTGGATCGCGGCCCGGACAAGGCATGCTAAGATAGCAGATAGCGGCAACATGCGTGACGATATACAGGACCATTGTGAATGGAAGCGGAGAGCAAGAGAGAAGGGGAATGAGGCAATGGGAAGCACTGCAACGATGCAGGCCGGGCGCGAACGGAAGCTCGTGACGCTGGCCTTGTTATTATCTACATTTTTGGCGGCGATTGAGGTTACGGTCGTCAGCACCGCGATGCCGCAGATCGTCTCTGATCTGGGCGGACTCAAGCTGATCAGTTGGGTCTATTCTGCCTACTTGCTGACGACGGCCATCTCGACGCCTTTGTTCGGCAAGCTGGCCGATCTGTTCGGCCGCAAAAAGATCTTTATTTTCGGCTCTATTTTATTCGTCGGCGGATCCATGCTGTGCGGCTTATCTTCGAATATGACGCAAATGATTCTGTTCCGGGCTATACAAGGCATCGGCGCCGGCGCTGTCATGCCCGCCACCTTCACCATCGTGGCGGATATCTTTACTTTGGAGGAACGCGCCAAAATCCAGGGGCTGTTCAGCTCCATCTGGGGCATAGCCGGTCTGGTCGGCCCGTTGGTCGGCGGATTTTTTGTCGATTCGCTCTCCTGGCACTGGATATTCTTCTTCAACGTGCCGTTCGGCATTATTTCGGTATGGATGATCGCCAAGCTATTCCATGAGAAGGTGGAGAAGAAGGACAAGCCAATCGATTACGCTGGTGCGGCGACCTTCTCGATCGGGATGACGGCCTTATTGTTCGCCATTATTACCGGCGGGCAGAACATTGCCTGGACATCCCCCTGGATGTTCGCGCTGCTCGGCTTGGCTGTGGTGTTCCTCATCTGGTTCTACCGTATCGAAAAAACAGCGCAGGAACCGATGGTTCCGTTCCAGCTGTTCCGCGTTAGGGACATCGCCATCTCCAATCTCGTCGGCTTCCTCGTCAGCAGCGTGCTGATTGGCATCAATTCGTACATGCCGCTCTGGATTCAGGGCGTCATGGGGCATAGCGCCACCAGCTCCGGGATGGCGCTGACGCCGATGTCCATCGGCTGGCTCATCGGCTCGATCATTGGAGGCCGGATGCTGATCAAGAGCGGCCCGCGGTTAACCTCCTCCCTCGGCATGACGCTAATTGCCGCCGGATCGATATGGCTGGCCTCCATCACGGGCGCGACGTCGATGTGGGTCATCGTCGCGCTGATGACGGTATCGGGACTTGGCTTCGGGTTCTCGATTACGGTGTTCACGATTATCGTCCAGTCGTCGGTCGACTGGAATATGCGCGGCGCTTCCACGGCGCTGAACACGTTCGTGCGGACGCTCGGCCAGACCATCGGTATCGCGGCGCTCGGCACCTTCCTGAATGAACGCATCGCGTCCATGGTCAGACAAGCCGGGCCGGACATCGCTTCCCGTATTTCGGACGATGACCTGAACAAGCTGTTGAACCCGGAGAGCGCGAGCCAACTGGCGCCGGATGTCATGAACAGCCTGCGCACATTCCTGGAGACCGGGCTTGAGAATGTGTTCCTCGTGATGGCGGCCGTCGCCGTCATCTGCCTCGGCTGCACCTTGCTGATGCCGAAGGGCAAGCTGAAGAGTAAATAGCACGGAACCGACCGTCCCTTACGGGGCGGTTTTTTATGTCTAAAGATGGAGCTTTGAGTAAAGGTCTAGTCCAAATCCTGGGCGCAGGTCTAATAATAAACTGGCCTGGCGGTCATTACTTGGAAGAATATTACTCATTATAATTAGCACTTGAGGAGGTAGTTGGTGTGTGAAAAAATAGTCGGTTAAAGAAAGCAATGAATACATAGCTGGCTGACCAAAATAGGGACAAGGAGAATGGCAAGTGAAAAAGGCAAGTCTTCTCGTTTTAACCGCAATCGTTTTTCTCATGTCAGCGGTACCCGCTTTGGCGAAGGAAAAGGAAAGCAATTCTCATCAAGAGCTTATGAACATTCGGGCGTTTGCCAAGCTGTATGGATATGTAAGGTTTTTTCACCCAAGCGATGAGAACACGCAGATTGATTGGAAGCGTTTTGCTATCCATGGGGTGGGCAAAGTAAGGTCTGCAAAAACAAAAGATGAATTAACGACAACATTGGGAGAGCTTTTCTACCCGATTGCTCCGACGATGAACCTCACGAAGCAAGACAAGGCAACTCGGCTCAGCCCGCCTGCAGAAGCCAAAAATTTGACAGCGTGGCTTCACATTGGCGTCGGATTGAAGGCTGAGAATTCTATATACAAGAGTTTACGGCTACAATCTGACGATCCTAGTAGTCTTAAATTCATAATTGAAGAATTTAAGCTTACGGATCGGGTCTTGCAGGCAGGAGAAACGGTTACCAAACAGATTACTCCGGATGTATATGCACACATCCCGCTGGTTTTATACCGGAACGATAAGGGAACGCTCGGCGCAACACCAAAATCGATACACGCATTGAAGCAGCTTCAAAAGCAGTTGGCGAGCATCGATGTAACAAAAGCTCCATTAGATGATGAAAATGTCCGTTTAGCAGACATTGTTATAACTTGGAATGTACTTCAGCATTTTTATCCTTATTTCGATGTAGTCAAGGTTGATTGGGAGCAAACGTTAACGAAGACATTGGAGCAAAGCTTGAAAGATAGCACAGCAGATCAGTTTTTTCAAACGATGAGACAAATGTTAGAGAAAACGCAAGATGGGCATAGCTTGGTTCAGCATATAAATCAGAGTCGTGAGCAGGCTTACCTCCCTATTAGCGTTCAATGGATTGAAGAGCAAGTCGTCATTGCGAATGCAAAAGAAGGCATTGATCTGAAGCCGGGGGATATCATCGTAAATATTGACGGGCAGAGCGCCACATCTTATTTTAAGCAACTGGAAAAATATATTTCCGGCACGATGCAATTTAAACGCTGGACGGCTGCCCAGCAATTTGTGGCCGGGTACATCGGAAAGGAAGCAAAGCTGACGGTTCAACGCGGAGAAAGCAAATTTAACATCTGTATTCCTTTCTCGGACAGGGATAAAGTGGTCGATGAATTTGTTCGCTCTGTCTCTATTGATAAAGTTGCAGACGAAATATATTATGTCAACACAGCACAAGTAACGCCTGACCTATTTAAGGAGAGGCTTAATGAGCTGGCAAATGCAAAAGGAGTTATATTCGATTTAAGAGGCTATCCTACCCGGAACGAAATTATTCACCCAGAAATGTTGTCTTATTTAATCGATTGGCAGATTACAACGCCAAAATTCGATATCCCTATATTTCTATACCCGGACCGCGATCAAAGAAATGACTCTTACCTTAACCTGCAATCGGCGATCGAACCGCTGCAACCCAAATTCAAAGGGAAGATCGTGTTTCTTACATATGGCGCCTCCTATAGCTTAGTAGAAGTGGTAATGGGCAGCGTTGAACATTACCGATTAGGAGAAATTGTCGGAGAAACGACGGCAGGCGTAAACGGGAACATTAACCATATTAACTTACCGGGTGGCATTGATGTTCGATGGACAGGAATGAGAGTATTGAAGCATGACGGCAGCCAGCATCATCTCATCGGTATTCAGCCCACGATTCCGGTGAAGCGAACGATTAAAGAGCTTCGTGAAGGGCGCGATATCTATATGGAAAAAGCAATTGAAGTCATTAATGCTGCCAAGAGTACTCGATAGTTACTTTATGGATATTACTCCTATTCTCAGATTGCCAAGAAAAAGGCCGCGTCGTAGAACAATCCTATTGTAATCTTTGTACACGGGGGTCCAGGTGTTTCCGAAATACCCTATGTAACCAAATACCAAGACCTATTGGAGAAGAATTTCACGGTTGTCCGTTACGACCAAAGAGCTAGCGGGAAATCATATCACTTTGGAGAAGATTATTCCAACCTTTCGACTGATCTATTAGTGAAAGATTTATTAGCTTTGACGGATTACATATCCAATCGTTTCAGTCAACAGAAGGTCATACTAGCCGGACATTCCTTTGGAACATATATTGGCATCCAGGCTGCGCAACAAGCTCCTGAAAAATATGAAGCCTATATCGGCATTGGACAGATGGCCAATACGTTAGACAGCGAATTGCATGGTCTGAATTTCACGATTGATCAAGCAAAATTGAGCGGTAATACAACCGACGTCGAGTATTTACAAGGGTTAACTGAAAAAGTTCAAAGCGGCGCTATGTTAACTCCGCGCCATTATGTCCGAAAATATGGCGGTGCTGCAAGACGGATCGATGCTAACGCGGACATGGCTAATGGTTTGTTGTTCGGACCGGAGTATAACTTATTAGATCGCATCCGTTATAACCGTGGCGTATCCTATGTACAAGAAATTTTAATAGGGCAGGCATTCAAAAAACCTCTGCCTACGATCATCACAAAACTAGATTTACCGGTGTATTTTATAATGGGACAATACGACTACATGACTTCCATGAAATCAGCCAAAACATACTTTGACCAGATTGATGCAGATAAAAAGGAATTTATTACGTACGACCAATCCGCTCATTATCCGCAATTTGAAGAAAAAGAAAAATTCTCAAAGTGGATGGTGGATTCGTTCGCACCGACTGAATGAACCGCCTGCCAGCATTTGCCGTCCCTTCCGGGGCGGTTTTTTTATGCATAAAGTAGGAAAATATGGATTTGTGTCGAATGGATATAGGGGAATTGTCGAACTACCTTCAGCCAAAGGAGTCGTCCTCTATGCCGTATACCTCGGTACTGCCGAACTCAAGCCGTACGGGTCTTGTTTACATCTCGCTTATTCTGCTGGGGGTTATCGGCTCCCAAGTGGCAATCAAGTTCCCGTTCGGCGTGGAATTTGCTCTGAGCGGGGCTTTCTTCCTTGTGGCTCTCGTCTTATTCGATGCCGTCCGAACGATGGCGTTCGCCGGACTGGCCGCACTGGTCCTCTATGTCGCTGGTTATGATATCGATACACTGGCGTTCATCGGAATGGAGCTTGCCGTTGTGGGTTTCCTCTATCAGCGCAGACGGAGGCTGTTGTTCTGGGACAGCTTGTTCTGGCTTGCGGTCGGAGCTCCGGGAATCGTGCTGCTGTTCTTGATGCGAACCGGCGTGTTCGGGACAGAGGCCATGCTTCAATATATGATGTCCGCTGTGAACGGCATCGTTAATGCGTTTCTCGCCGATATGCTGCTTGCCTATGTACCGTGGCAGCGCCTGCTCGGACGCAGCGCCAACCGGCCGATTTCTCTTCAGCGCGTTATCGTTCATCTGGCGCTGGCCGCTGTTCTGCTCTCCTTCCTCTTGCATATTAAGCTGGGCAGCAGCGGTTTGCTGACCGAAGTGGAGCGCGAAGCATATGCCCTCTTGGAGGAGCAGTCGATCCGGGTCGAGGAAGCGCTGCGTGAGCTGGAAGGATCGAATCGGCGGCTCCCGGCGAATGCGCCTAGCGTATGGGGGAATGTATCGCTGGTGGAGAGCCTCCTGAAGGAGGAGTCGATGTACGGCGTCATCAAGTTCGCGTTGACGGACGAGCATGGCGAACTGTTCGCCTGGAGCGACCGGATGTGGGCAGATTACCGGCAGCGATTGTATGAGGAGGCGGGAGCGGTGCGAACCGTTCTTCCCCTGCCCAAAACGTTAGCGTCAGGAGATGGAGTGGATCGGATCCGGGTTGCCGGCTTCTATCGCGTCCTGCCGGGGACGGAGAACTACCATTACGCAACCGGCCGCTGGAAGGACGGCTATTATGTATTGGCACGCTATGGCGAGGCCGGAAGGGCTGGGGCGGTTACCGCCTTTCTTCCGAATGATGCGTTCCTTCCGGGGATTCTCTCTTCATATGTCTGGGAACTGGCTCTTATGCTGGTTGTATGGGGCATTGTAGCAGGGATAGCGGTCATGGTCAGCCGTCCTCTCATTCGTTCTCTTGACGGATTGAACCGGATGACGAGCGTTGATCCGGATACGATCACGGACTGGGAGAGGCAAGCATGGCCGCATAGCCGCATCCGGGAGCTTCGCTCCCTGATGTTGAATTTCCGCGCCATGGCCGAGAGGCTTACCGCGCAGTTCCGGGAGCTTCGCCTCATGAATGAGCATCTTGTGCAGCAGACGAAGCTGCTGGAAAAATCGGAAGAGCACTTGCAGCGGTTGGCCTATTATGATCCGCTCACCCAGCTGCCGAACCGCCATTATTTTACGATAGAGATGGATAAGGCGCTGGAACGGGCGGATGTAGATGCCACACCGATGGCTTTGCTGTTCATCGATCTCGATCGCTTCAAATACATTAACGACTCGCTCGGTCACAAGATCGGCGATATGCTGCTCGTTCGAGCCGGGCAGCGCCTGCTCCATTGTCTGTCGAAGCAGGAAGGAACCCATCTGTGCGCCCGGCTGGGCGGCGATGAGTTCGTCATTTTGCTGGAGCAGGGAACACGCGAGGAGGCCAAAAAATTGGCGCAGCGCATCCTTCAGCACTTCCGCGAGCGCTTCTGCATTCACGCGCATGAGCTGTTCGTCTCGGCTTCAACCGGGATCGCGCTTTATCCCGATGACGGGAATACGCTGACCGCCCTGTTCAAGCAAGCCGATACGGCGATGTATGCGGCGAAGGAGCGGGGCGGGCAGACCTATATGTTCTTCGATCAGATTCATCCGGATCTGGCTTCCGGCCGCATGCTGCTTGAAAGCTTGCTGTACAAGGCGATGGAGCGCGATGAGCTGACGCTTCATTATCAGCCGATTGTCGATTGCGCAGGGAAGGTCGTGGCCGCCGAAGTGCTGCTGCGTTGGCTGCACCCGCAGCAAGGCTATATTTCGCCTTCGCAGTTCATTCCGGTCGCGGAAGAAACCGGTTTAATCATTCCGATTGGCGAGTGGGTGCTGCGCAGCGCATGCATGCAGCATCGCCAATGGAGGGAGCAGGGTATGCCGCCGCTGCGCCTGTCGGTGAACGTGTCGCTGAGGCAGTTTTTGAATCAGGATTTCGTGGCGATGGTGGAGCGAATCGTGCAGGAGACGCAGTTCGAACCGGAGCAATTGGTGCTGGAGATTACGGAAGGCTATGTGCATAAGCATGTCGGGCAAGCCAACCATGTTCTGCGGCAGCTGAAGCGGCGCGGCATGAACATCGCCATCGACGACTTCGGGACCGGCTACTCATCGCTGGAGCGGCTGAAAACATTGCCGGTCCATACGTTGAAGATAGATCGTTCCTTCGTCAGACATCTGTCTGCGGATCCGGTCAATGCGTCGATTGTGCAGGCTGTCATTCAGCTCGGCCATAGCTTGAATCTTACCGTCATCGCGGAAGGGGTGGAGACGGCCGAGGAGTTCCATTACTTGGAGTCGTTAGGCTGCAACCATTTCCAAGGCTACTATATCAGTCATCCGCTGCCTGCTGCGGAGTTCGCGGCGCGCTTCCGTCAATTCTCCCAATATGCGGACAGGAGAGCCATCGCGGAAGCGGCGGGAGGACAGGCTTAATATGACTCGCAACAAGCAAAGAAACGGCCTTCGCAACCGCGGCCGTTTCTTCTTGTTTTACCCCTCTTTTTTTGTGACAAGACTGAGCTTTTCCGCCTGAATACCCAGCTTTTTGAGCAGAAGTATCGCTTGGGCCTTCTCTTCCAAGGTCAGTCCGCTTAATGCCCGGCGCAGGGTCTGAGCCTGCTTCGGCAAAATTTTCTGCATCTCTGTCCGGCCCTGTTCCGTCAATTCGGCGAAGATGACCCGCCGATCCTTGGAGCATGGGTGGCGCTGCACCAGGCCGTTGCGTACGAGCTTGTCGATGACATAGGTGACATTTCCGCTCTGCAGCAGCAGCTTCGCCCCAATTTGTTGGATCGGCTGTGGTCCTTTATGATAGAGCATTTCGAGTACGGCAAAGTCGGTCGGGTTGTAGCCTTGTTTTTTGCAGCCTGCAGCGGCATGATCGGAGACGCTCTTGAAAGCTTTGGAGAATACGCGGAACAAATGCAGGGCTTCGTCGGTATCGCGTTGCGCCCGTTCAGACATAGTCCTTTCCACCTCGCTTTACTGGTTACCTCTTCATCGTATAAGCTTAAGTTGATGTCCAACATGTCATAGATCACACTTTTGGGCTAAAAGTGCAATAAATTTTGAATATTAAATTTGATCGAGATCGTTCAGCTCCATTCGGTGGATAATGGAGAAGAGCATACCTAAGGAGGCGGAACAAAATGACCAATCCGACCAATATGCTGGCTTGTCATGTGGAGCCGGACCTTCACCTGACATGGAAGGAGATGGAGGCGCCGCGCTGCGGCGAAGGAGAATTGCTCGTCCGGGTGCATGCCACGGCGCTGAATCGGGCCGATCTGCTGCAGAAGCGCGGAAAATATCCGGTGCCGGCGGGGGCGTCTCCCGTACTCGGTCTCGAAATGGCGGGTACGGTGGAAGCGGCCGGACCGGGAGTAACGGGATGGGAGCCGGGAGACCGGGTCGCGGCGCTGCTTCCGGGAGGAGGCTATGCTCAATATGCGGTGATCCCGGCCGATATGGCGCTGCCCGTCCCGGCGGCGTTCACCTTGGAGCAGGCCGCGGCGCTGCCGGAGGCTTATTTGACGGCCTATTTGAACCTGTTCCAGCTTGGGAGGCTGGAAGGCGGGGAAGCGGTGCTGATTCATGCCGGGGCAAGCGGCGTGGGGACGGCCGCGATTCAGCTCGCGCGGGCTGCGGGGGCGAGAGTCGCCGCCACGGCCGGGACGGAGGAGAAGTGCGAGCGGCTGACGGCATTGGGGGCAGAGCTCGTCTTGAACTATAGGACTGAGCCGTTGGCAGAGACGGTGCTGTCCTGGACGGAGGGCGCCGGCGTAAATGTCGTGCTGGATCCGGTATGCGCCGCGTATTGGAACGATCATATGCGCTGCATGGCGATGGACGGCAGGCTGGTCCTGATTGGAACGCTGGGCGGCTCGAAGGCGGAGGTGGACTTCATGTCCGTCATGCTGCGCCGCTTGCATGTTATCGGGAGTACGCTGCGCGGCTTGCCTCCGAAGCGCAAGAGCGAATTGACGAAGGCGTTCTGGAGATTCGCCGGGCCATGGCTGGAGCGTGGAGAGTGCCTGCCGGTCATCGACTCGGTCTGGCAGCCCGAGCAAATAAATGAAGCGCATCAGCGGATGGAGCGTAATGAAAATGTAGGGAAAATCGTTCTCTTAGTGCCGTAAGCCGATAAGAGAACAAGCAAGCAGAAGAAGGTGCTGGCATGATCGTATTGGATACACGAATCGAAGAAGCGGGCTATGACAAAGGAGATCCGACGATACGCAACATCTCCTTTCAAGTCCAAGCGGGGGAGCTTGTCGGACTCATCGGGCCGAACGGGGCCGGCAAGAGCACGACCATCAAGTCCATTCTTGGCATTATGCGCGAGGTCAAGGGGACCATTCGCATCGGGGACGGATCGGGGACCTACGCCTATGTGCCGGAGCAGCCCGTTCTGTATGATTCGATGACGCTGTGGGAGCATCTGGAGCTGGCCGCTGCTGCCCATGAGCTGCCGGAAGCCGAGTTCCGGGAGCGGGCAGAGGAACTGCTGGGCATCTTTCAATTAACCGAGGTGAAGCATCATTTGCCGACCAGCTTCTCCAAAGGAATGCAGCAGAAGCTGATGTTAATTATCGCCTTCCTGCTCAAGCCTTCCTTATATATTGTGGACGAGCCGTTCGTCGGCCTGGACCCGCGGGCGACCCGGCGCTTCCTCCGGATGCTGGAGGAGGAGCGGAAGCGGGGAGCCGGCGTCCTCATGAGCACGCATGTGCTGGATACGGCCGAGCGGGTCTGCGATTCCTTCGTGCTGATCCATCAGGGGCGCATTGTCGCCTCCGGCACGTTGGAGCAGGTGCGTGGAACGAGCGGGCTGCCGGAAGGGACGCTGTTCGACTGCTTCGAGGTGCTGACGTGAAGCGGCCGGTCTCCGGGCCGTGGAGGCTCGCTCAGTACCGGTGGCGGACGAATGCCGAGTACCAATGGAAGGCGCTCCGCTCCGCGCTGGACTGGACCGTGTGGCTCTATATCGCCATTCCGGCGCTGCTGCTCGGCATCAAGTTTTACTATGATTGGTGGACCCTTCCGCTGCCGGCATCCTGGGTGGCCTTGCCGAGGGAAGTATGGCTGCTGCCGTTCCTCCTGCCGGTGCTGACCGGCACGCTTCATACGTGGAGCGAAGCGGGCGACGTGCTGTTCCTCAGGCAAAAGAAAGCATGGTGGAGACGGCTGGCCGCCTTCGGAGTACTGATGTACACGGTGCGCAGCATCGTGATGACCGGCCTTATCGGCGTGGTGGCGGCCCCTTGGCTGATGAAAGGCTACGGCCTGTCTGCCGGGGAATTAGCGGCTTTTGGCGCGGGAATCGCCTCCTTAACCGCGGTAGCGGCATGCGTTCGCAACCGCGTACAGACGGAATGGCATGGCTGGCGGCGGTGGGGCCTCGGTCTGTTGGCGGGCGCTGTGGTGATTGCCGCCTATTGCGGCCTCGTCTACATTTTGTCCATTCATCCATTGCTGCCACTGGGCGGAGCGTTGCTGCTCTGTATCCTGACCGTGCCGTTCATCCGGTATCGCCTGCATGTCACCCATGCCTTCGAGCGCGATGTCGAGCTGGAGAGCCAGTCACGGATGAGACTGACCGCGCTGCTGCTCTCGCAGAGCATGGACAAGCCTGCGCGGCGCAAGCGGAAGCGGGGATTGCTGTTCCCGCGCTCGGGGTATTTCATGAAGCGGAAGCATGGCGGACAGGTCATTGGCTCTTTGGCCGTCAAGTCGCTGCTGCGCAGCCGCAATCATTTTATGTTTTATCTGCGGTTCGCCGGGGTTGGCTTGTCCGCAGTCGTTGTCTCCGTCATTTCTTCGCCAACCTTGTATTATTTAATCGTTCCGGTCCTGTGCGGCGTGCTCAGCTATTGGCTGAGCCTCTATTGGAGGGAATTCATTGAAGGAGACGTGCCTTCAATGTTCTCGTTCCGCTCGTCGCATCTGCAGCAGGCGGCGGCTCACATGGTCCAGGTGCTGGCGTCTGTTCCCGGCTTCCTCTGGGCGCTCGCAGGCGGGTTGTTCATTGCGCCGCCGCTGGTGGCAGTCGGCATGGGGCTTATAGGAGGACTGGCCGCCGGCGCGATTGGAACGATCATCGTGCAGATGAAGGGCTGGAAGCAGAAGACGAAGGAAGAGAAGGAAGAGAAGGAGAACCAATTCGGCGCGTGAACCGATGAACGGATGAGATTCCGGTCTTGCGGGCATATTATGTCCAAAGCGGAGAAAGAGGAGGGCAAGACATGGAAGCAGCCGCTATCCGGTTCCGGTTCTCGGATGCCGCGAGTGCCCGATTGGCCTTCGACACCTTGGAAGAGCTTGGTTATGCGCCGGTCTATGACGGCCATCAGGGCACGGAGCTTCATATTCATGTGGAGAAAAGAGATCTGGCCTCGGCGATTGAAATTGCCGAAGCGCACGGCGGCACGCTTGTGGAAGAGGGAGATATGACCGAATCCGCAATCGTGAATGATGCCTATAATATCGATCTCATTCCGATTCCGGCACATGTGATCAATGAGGATTGGGCAGACGACGACCGGTATGCCTTGGCCGCATCGAGTCATGATGATCTCGCGGCGCGGGAAGAGGACGCGATGGGCTGGAATGACGATACGAACCAGTTCCCTGGAGGGATTCATATCTAGGGCAACGCAAGAAGCGGCTTCGCTCCCCGGCGACAGGGGGCGAAGCCGCTTTGCTTGTTATGGAAGGGCGGCGGCATGCTTCCCGGCCGTATATCCGGTAGCGAATGCGGCCGTAATGTTATAACCGCCCGTATACCCGTGCACATCGAGAATCTCGCCGCAGAAAAAGAGCCCTCTCATCAGCCTCGATTCCATTGTGCGCGGGTCAATCTCCTTCAAATTAACCCCGCCGCCCGTGACGAACGCTTCCTCCAGAGACAAGGTGCCGTTCACCTTGACGGGGAAGGACGTAATCAGCCGGCAGAGCTCTTGCAGCGGCTGCTTGCGGATATGATCGCAAGTTACACTCTCCTCGATGCCGGCCTGCTGGAGCAGGATGGGCACCATCCGCTCAGGCACCAGGTGCCGGAGCATATTTTTGATCGCCTTCTTCGGTTCCTGGCTCCATCTGTCCATTAGCTGCCGCTCCAGCTCCTCCGGACTAAGCTCCGGCTTCATATTGATAGTCAGCAGCACGGTCTCTTGTCCGGATCGCTTCCGCTCCTTGACGACGAACTGGCTGCAGCGGAGCGCGGCCGGCCCGGACAGCCCGAAATGCGTAAACAGAAGATCTCCATCGTGCTGAATGATTTTTTTGCCCTTGGCGTTCCACACCGCAAGACGGATATTTTGAAGCGACAGGCCCTGCAGCAGCTTCTCGCGGATGAAATAAGCTTGTGAGGTCAACGGCACCTCTGTCGGATACAGCTCGGTGATCGTATGCCCGGCAGCCTCGGCCCAAGGATAGCCATCGCCGGTAGAACCCGTGCGGGGCACGGACTTGCCTCCGGTCGCGACGATGACCGCCTTCGCGCGGATGACCGCGCCATCCGACAGGCGGACGCCCTGCACGGCGCCGTCCGCATAGAGCACCTCAGCTACGGGCCGATTCGTCATCATCGTGACGCCCCGCGTGCGCACTTCCCCGATAAGCGCTTCGACCACGGTCTTCGCCTTGTCGGACACCGGGAACATCCGGCCGTTATCCTCCTCCTTCAACGCGATGCCGAGTCCTTCGAAGAAGCGGATAATATCCTGATTATTGAAGTGAGAAAACGCGCTATGTAAAAATCTCCCGTTCCCCGGAATATGCCGAATCAGCTCATCCAAATCTTTATTATTCGTTACGTTGCACCGTCCGCCGCCCGAAATGCCGAGCTTGCGGCCCAGCTTGTCCCCTTTATCGATCAGCAGCACGTCCGCTCCTTCACCCGCAGCAGCAATACAGGCCATCAATCCTGACGGTCCGCCGCCGATAACTATAATATCGGTCTCTTTCATGTCGTATGCTCCTTCACCGTCGTTTCGTTCCTTATTGTAGCGCAAAATGTAGAAAAATGCCTAAAAGATCGGCTTGCTCCATTGTCAAACTTGGCCATTTATGTTTTAATCAATGCATTCCACAACATGCCAGAGGAGAGAAATCATGTACATCGCTTTGAAGGAAACCCTTCTGCAAGTTCTGATTGCTTGTATTCCGGCGTTCTCCTGCCAGCTGTGCTCCATTCGGTCGGCGCGGCCGCTGCTGACCCGGCTTGCTGTTGGAGTTGCTTCCGTGATTTCCGTGTTTCTGTGCATCCTGTTCTCCTTCCATCATCCGGAGGCTTCGCAGCCATTCGATTTTCGGCTGATTCCTTTTATGCTGGGCGTGCTATACGGCGGATACCGCATCGGATTGGTTATGGTGGCCCTCTATACCGTTTTTATTATCGCTTTTCCACTATATCAACCGACGGGGAACCAATGGGGCGATGCCCTGATCTATTTAACCCCGCTATTGTTTATTACGATTAACAAATTCCGTCAGTCTGGCTTGCGAATGCGGCTTGCCATCATTATTTCCTTTTCGCTGCTCGGCATGCTCGTCTACAGCATTGTCTATGCAGCGTATGTCTGGACCGTTCCGGCCGACAGAGCTGCGGGGGACTTAGGCTTATCCTGTCTCGTCTTATTCGGCATCGTGTTTCTGCTAACCGCGTGCTTGGTGCTGTACATGATGGAAGGTACGAGGGAGAAGACCTTCCTGCAGCAGGGATACCGGATTGTCTCCCGTCAATACCGGGAGGAGGTCGAGAAGCTCAAGCAGATTCTCAATACGGCTCCGCTCTGCGTCATTGCCATCGATGCGGATACCCGCATCACCGCCCTCAACGACATGATGATCGAAGGGATCCAGCTGCAGGTTCCCGGCGTGACGAGGGCGCAATTAATGGGGCGTCCTTTGCGGGATCTGCTGCACAAAATGGGAGATGAGCCGAATAAGTTTATTATCCTTCAATGGGCTTTGCAAAAAGGGGCGGTCGAAGGCGAGGTCACTCGCCTTGGTGAACGCGACTACTACATTCTGGCCAAGTCCATCTACAGTCAAGAGACCGGGGAAATTGTCGGCGCGGTAGGCATGGCCCATGATGTGACCGAACTGTCCAAGCTGCGCGCCGAGATCGGCAACATGGAGCGGCTGCATCTGGTCGGCCAGATGGCTGCCAGCATTACGCACGAGATCCGCAATCCGATGGCGGTCATTCGCGGGTTCATGCAATTGATCCAAGAGAAGAGTCCCGACAATATGAAGGACTATTACCGGATTGTGATGGACGAGATCGACCGGGCCAACGGAATCATCAACGATTTCCTGGCGCTGGCGCAGAACCGCATCGTGGAGAAGGAAATGGTCCATCTGCACGATATTATGAAGCAGCTGTCCCCGCTGCTGTGGGCGGACGCCAACCTGCGCGGCCAGGAGATCATCTATCAATTGGGCGAGGATATTCCGGATCTGTATTTGGATACGAAGGAAATGAAGCAGCTTATTCTGAATCTGTCGCGCAATGCGCTGGAATCGATGGAGTCGATGGAGAAGCGGGGGACATTAACGATCACGACCCGTGCCGTGCCCCAAGGCGTGCAGCTGCTTGTAAGCGATACCGGGACAGGAATTCCAGATTCCGTCTTGGAAAAGCTGTTCGAGCCGTTCTATACGACCAAGTCGAAAGGTACCGGACTTGGCTTGCCGCTCTGCTTGAGCATCGTCGAACGGCATGAAGGAACGATCGAGATTGATACGTCGGAGAGAGGGACCACGTTCATCGTCACCTTCCATCTCGATCCGAAGCGGCGGAGAGAACCGCAGCGGGAGAAGGAACACCATCCGCAGGAAGCGTTGAACGCGCTCTAGTCGTCAGCTATCATAGATGAGGGAGGTGGGCGTGTGAACGTAATCCAGATTGGCAGCTTGACGATCAACGGCGATTTGCTGGCAAGCTTCGCGTCCTTCCTGATCGCGGCGCTCGTCATCTCGTTCCGGGTCCGCATGGACAAGGGAGTGGATCGCCGCTATGCGGACTGGGCCTACGGGGTCGCCTTCATCTGCATGTTGAATGCGAAGCTCGGCTTCCTGTGGGATGCGCCGTCGATTCTATGGGAACAGCCCCGCACGCTGTTATTTCTGAGCGGCACGTCCGCGAACGGCAATGTGCTGCTCGTGCTCGCCCTCATCGTCTGGACGACCATATACATGAGACGGAACGGGTTGTCGTATCCGGTGCTGTCGGATTTGCTCGCCTATGGGCTGCTGGCATTCCTCGCGGTTTATGGCTGGCTGTACGCGCTGCAGGATGGCGCGGCCCCGGGGTATACGGCGCTGCCGATGCCCAGCGGCATCTTGCCCAGAGGCCTGCCGCCTGTCGAGTCCATGATCGCCCTGCTGTTGCTGGCGGGAATTTGGATGAGGCGGCGTCCGTCCGGCAGCTTGTCGGATGCGCAGTGGACCTTCGTCCCCGCAGGGGCGTTCGGCATGCTTGCCAGCTTCCTGCAGACTCATGAGACGATATGGATGGGGCTCGCTCCGGCGCAATGGCTGTGCGTTGTTCTATTGGCCGCTGGATATTTGGTTGTTCGGCACCGGGAGAAGACCGACACGGAGACGGACTCGGAGATGGACTCGGAGATGGACTCGGAGACGGACACGAAGACGGACACGAAGACGGACACGAAGACGGACTCGGAGGCGGAGAAGGAGAAGGGGACGGACACACCGCCTGAGCGCTCCGCGGACATGGAGGAAGGATAGGCTCTTCTGCAGGTGCGCATACTAGATGCGAGACTGCATGAAGGAGGCCTATGGAGATGCAAGAGAGTCATTCCAAGGAGCAAAAGCAGCAGGAACAAGCCAACCGCACAGCCGATACACGCGGCAAAATACCGGTTGACAAGAAGCTGGAAGGACCGAATCGTCCGTCCACATAAGCGCCAACGGCGCAAGATCAGGGAAAGCCGCTTCCGGAAGGAACGGCTTTCCCTTGCTTTACTCCTGTGCAAATGGTTAAAATATTAACGATAGCACTATCTGGTGACGTCTATCGGGGTAATTATTTAACGGGTTAGGAGTGAAGTGAAGAATGTCTATGTCTTTTGAGCAATATATGCGCGATATGGTGCAGCCGATGCGCAACGAATTGACATCAATTGGCTTCGAAGAATTGCGGACGCCGGAAGAGGTGGAAGCGAAGCTGCCGACGGCGAAGGGAACTGCGCTTATAGTCGTGAACTCCGTGTGCGGCTGTGCGGCGGGACAATGCCGTCCGGGCGTGCGCAAAGCGTTGGAGCATGAAGTGACGCCGGATCATTTGTTCACCGTCTTTGCAGGGCAGGACAAAGAAGCTACGGCACAAGCGCGCGAATACTTTGCGCCGTATCCGCCGTCTTCCCCATCCATTGCCTTGATGAAGGATGGCAAATTGGTGCATTTTATCGAACGCCACAGCGTAGAAGACCGCTCTGCCGAGCAGATTGCAGCGGATCTGACAGCAGCATTTGATCGCCACTGCCGCTAAGGCGCAGTCTCATCCCCGCGTTGCTCTGATGCGGGGATGTTTCCATAAATACGAGCAGATCGTTAACCAGGATGGATCGAAGGGAGATATCCAGATGAGCCTACAAGAGGAAATCATCAGCCGATTCGGAGTCAAGCCCCAAATCGATGCAGATGCCGAAATCCGCAGACGTGTTGATTTTTTGAAGCAGTATGTGACCAATGCAGGCGCGAAAGGGCTGCTGATCGCCATTAGCGGCGGAATCGACAGCGCGGTCGCCGCCGGCTTGTGCAAACGCGCCACCGACGAGCTGTCTGCGGAATCCGGCCAGGAGTACATGACGCTGGGCGTGTTCCAGCCTTATGGGGAGCAGGTTGACATTGCGGACAGCTATGCCGTCGCGGAAGCGTTCCAGTTGAAGCATACCGTCGAGACCAACATCGAAGAGGCGGTGAACGAGGTTGCGCTGGAGGTCGAGCAAGGCTTCAAAGGACTCGGTCAACCGCGCCATATCAGCATTCCCGGCAAAGGGAACATCAAAGCGCGGATTCGGATGGTCGCCCAATATGCACTGGCGTTCGACCTGAACCTGATCGTCGTCGGTACGGACCATGCATCCGAAGCGTTGACCGGCTTCTACACCAAATGGGGCGACGGAGCCGTAGACATCACTCCGCTGTCCTCCCTGAACAAGCGCCAAATTCGTCAGCTTGCCGAACGGCTTGGCGTCCCGCGCAGCGTCATCGACAAAGTGCCGACCGCCGGCCTCTGGGAGGGGCAGACCGACGAGAAAGAGCTGGGTGTCTCCTACGAGCACAACAGCGACTATCTGGAGGGCAAGCCGGTTCCTGCCGACGTTCAAGCGAAGCTCGAACAGCACTATCGCAAAACCGAGCACAAACGCGCCCCGATTCCTGGAATCTAACCGTCATTCAAAATAGGCCAGGCCCAGACCTGCCATATTCGCGTTTGATCAAAGAAGACAAGCACATGAACCATGCTTGTCTTTTTTTTATATGTTTATAAACCGGTGCAAGCAAGCTCAAGCTATGCCGAACGCAGAGCTCGCTCCCTCTGGCTAGAGGACACTGGCTCTCCTTAGCATATCGTGGTTCCTTCTCTTTCTGTCACTATCCCAACAACTCAGCAGCATATTTGAACTTATACATAATAGGGGAAAGTATGAAACGGCGTTTTTTTGATTAATGTCGGGTTGGCTGCCGCATTTGAATCAGAAGACACCTCTTTCAGGGGCGGGAGAAAAGTATGTATTCAAGGCCTTTTGTTCATTATCCCCTCGACTCATAAAAGAAGAGAGGAACAGCTTGGTTGCGGTGAGATATAGAAGGAGACCGTGTTTTGGAAAAGGAGCAGAAAACATACTTCCTAGCACCCCCCGCAATCAGACATCATTTTCCGAATTGAAGAAATTACATAGTCAACAGTCAGAGAAGCCGTTAACCGAACCGGGCAGCACCGCAATATCGAGTGGGAGTAAATAGTATTATGAACATTCCTGTCAGAGCCAAGATTCTGGCTTTGAAAAAAAAGGAGCGTCCCTTGTACAATGGGGGTGTCAACGGGTCATAGCCCTAAAAAACCCATCATCCAAGGAGGACGCTCTATATGAAGTTTAAACAATCTACCGCATATAATCAACGAGTTGAACGAATTACCACGATTCACCTTGTAGTTGGGATTGACATTGCTAAGAATACACATGTTGCACGAGCCGTCAATTTCCGTGGAATCGAACAGGGCCGTGGATTAGCATTTGAAAATAATCAATTCGGTTTCAGTAAATTATTGAACTGGATTCGTGATTTACAAAGAAAAGTGAGCTGTCTGAAGAGATTGTTGGCTTGGAGTCTACGGGGCATTACTGGCTTAATCTTGCCGACTGGCTTTCAGAAAAGGGGATTAAAGTCGTTTTGGTCAATCCACTTACTACGAAGCGGAACAAAGAAAATCGGGATAATTCGCAGTCGAAAAATGATGCCAAGGACGCTCTCGTGATTGCGGATGTCGTTTCACGAGGGTATTACAGCGACTATAACAAGCAGGAGCCTTTTTACAGACGTCTTCGCGTAGTCGTTAACGAAAGGGAATACTGGGCCGACATCCGCGGGAATATCATGAACCGTCTCATTCGCTGGATGGATATCTATTTTCCTGAGTTCACTCAGGTCTTCAAGTATTGGGAGCAGCCTCGTCCGCTCGCTACGTTAAAGGATTTTCCGCTTCCAGCCGATGTTCTGAAGCATACTGCTGAAGACCTCGTGCATGCCTGGAAGAAACGGATGCAACGTGCCGGCGGGAGAACCGGCCTGCTGAAGGCACAGGAGCTATTGGAGGCCTGCCGTCTGTCTGTTGGCGCTGCGGATGCTAATGAAGAAGCGAGACGTGAAGTAAGCCGCCTGGTGGAAGATTATGAACGTCTCACTGAGCGCTTGCAGGAAATAGACCGTGAGATAGCTGCGCTGCTGGAGGAAATTCCGGAGACTGTGGAGTTATTTTCCTCCATTAAGGGGCTAAGTCCCCTCTATATTGCAGTCCTCTTAGCCAATGCAGGCGACTTGCGGCAATTCAATCATGGCCGCCAACTGCTGTCGATGGCAGGCCTAAATCTGGCCGAAAGCATGTCAGGAAAGAAGAAGGGGCAAGTCGTCATCTCCAAACGCGGGCGGAGGCAACTCCGTAAGTATTTGTACTTGGCTGTCATGAACTTGGTCGCTCACCATCCATCCTTTAAAAAATGGCATCGGCAGAACGTAGAGGTACGGAAGATGAAAAAACAGAGATCGGTATTCAAGCTTATAGGCAAACTAGCGCGTATTCTGGTTGCCATGGCTCGGACAGGAGAAGCATTTCAAGAAGGGAGGGCAAATCCATTGACTAGAGCGGCATAGTGACACCGTCTGCGCAATCGTTTATCTGAAGTAGTAGTAGTTGCATACTGGCTCGTTCGCAGGAATTCAAATCGCACGGAGGATCGAGTTCCCGTCGCTAAAGGGCCTGGACCCGTTTACTGAACATGATCGACCTCCACTCCTTGAGCAGGTATAACGAAGGAAGGTAAGGGCGTAGACCCGCTGAGACATGGGAGCGTGAATCCTCAGAGGATTGTGGAGAAACGTGCGACATGCAAGGAATAAAATGGGATTTGGATTGATCCCTCTATTCCCGCATGCCGTTGAACCGATTTCGGGTTCACCTGCCGATTCTAAATCCTGTTACTGCTTCTCAAAGGAAGATGAAATCCTGCGAATAAGCGAGTATGCAAGAGAAAAGTGCTGCCTCTAGAGGGAGCTATGGGGATAGTGACGAAAAGGCCCAAAAAGAGATGCTGTCCAATATCCACTCCCCCCAAATGAATCCCCCCCAACAATCACCCTGGAAGCTGGCGAACCGGCAAGCCAACATCAAATATGAGCATAGGGGATAGCGGCATAAAGGAGTTGGGGCGAGCTGCGGCGGGAGACGATATGGGACGAGGGTGCCGGGACGACGGTGACAGGACGGCGGTGACAGGATGGCGGTGACAGGATGGCGGTGACAGGACGACGGTGACGGGACTACGGCGACAGCACGACGGTGACAGGACATGGCGACAGGACGGCCGAAACCAGAGCCGCCGGACCCAGATAGGATTCGTCCTGACCAAGGGAAGAGCCGCTTGGCGGCAGTCTTAGCCGTGACGCCCCGTCGGCGGCCATTCTTGTTTGTTCAGCCTGAGAGTGTCTGGCTGTATTGCGCTGCACTTCGCTTCCGCCCGATCAGGAAGGAGACGAGCCACGTGCACAGCGGCAGTATCCATAGAAAGACGGCAAAGGGCGCGTATTGATGAACAGGCACGTTTAGAATCGTGGCGCAGAGGACGGCCAGCATATTCCACGGAATCAGGGCAGCGAGGACGAGCGCCGTGTCGGCGACGATACGGGAGAGCTGCGCTGGCGGGAAGCGGGTGGTCCACAGCGGCAGCACGCTCCGGCCTGACATCATGATGGGCAGAGTCTGCGTGCAGGAGACCAGCGCCAGGATGAAGCCGAATAAGCCGATGCGCGCGGTGGCTCCGGGCAGGGACGGCTTCGCGCCCAAAAAGGAGGCCATATACGGCTCCAGGGTGCGCGTCGACTCCAGTATGCCGTTGAATGCGCCGGCCATCGCAATCAGCAGGACGAGGTCGACCATATTCAGCACGCCCTTCGTATGCAGCGAGGGCAGTGAGGCATGGTCATATCCCCACAGCAAGCCGTTCCACCATGTCAGCGGATCGGCGCCCTGGAGCCAGGTGCCGAGAAGGATCGCCGTCACAATGGAGAGCAGGAAGGCGTAACGCGTCTTGAGCCGGAACAAGATCGCTGCGACCAGGACGAGAGCGGGCAGCATCAGCAGCGGGTGAAAGGCAAAGGCATCGCGATAGGCTTCCATCTGCAATGCTTCGGCCGGAACGACCCACGCTCCTGTCCAGTCGAACAAGGCGAAGACGGCCGTAGCCGCGCCCAGGCCGAGCAGGGTTGTGGGGAGCATCGCCCGGGCCTGGAGCCGGACGGGGGTTCCCGTCGAATCGGCGACCAAGCGGTGGGCGCTGGAAAAGGGGGAGGTGCGATCGCCGACGAACGCACCGGATACGAGTGCCCCGGCCATAAGAGGCAGCGGCACGCCAGCCATCGCGGCGACTCCCATCATCGGAATGCCTACCGCACTCAAAGTCCCCGTCGAGGTGCCCAGCAGCATGGAAAACAGAGCCGACAACCAGAAGGTGAGCGTCGTCATCCAAGCCGGATGGATCCACGATAGTCCCTGTTCGATTAGATAAGGGATGGTTCCGCTGATCGTCCAGGCCGGAATCATCAGGCCGACCATAAGCAGAATCCAGACGACTTCCATCGTATGGAGGGCGCCGGCATGCATATAGCGAAGCAGGTCGGGCCAGGGATGACCCTGCTTGCGCGAGAAGAGGGCAAGCACAAGGAAGCCGGCAGCAAAGCCGGCAATATGCGGCAGTCCGAGCAGATAGGCGGCGGTAAGGCCGCCAATCGTCGTCAGGACCGACACAGCGAGCTGGCGCGGGGTCAACATAAGTACACAGCATCTCCTGTCTATGTGTGAAAATTAACGGGCCTGCAGCCACTGAACGGTTGCGTCAATGGCGGCTTCCAGCTCCGGTGTCGTGCCTTGGAAAGGATGGACCGTGTTGAAGGTATGGCCGCCCCCTTCGATCGTAATCCAATCCGCTTCCGGATAGTTGGCGACCAGACGGGCCGATCCGTCTCGAAAGCCGGGCAGATCATCCGAGCCCTGGATGAGCGCCAAAGGGAAGCAGGCATGGCGCACGCGATGAATCAGGTCATATTTATCGCGATTGGCTTCCAGGTCGTCCATCAGCAGACGGGACAACGGAAGCGCTTCGCCCGTGCGGGCATTAATGACCTTGGATTGCCCCTTATCTCGCATTTCCTGCTTCTGCTCCGCTGAGAATAAATCCATATTCGTCACGCCATTCCATGTAAGCACGCCTGCGATGCTCTCCGGATGCTCCAGCGCATACAGCAAGCAGCTTGCCCCGCCCCGGCTGTGGCCGAGCAGATACAGCGGCATCTCCCTCGAGTAAGGGAAGCTTCCTCCTTGGGCATCCAGCCATTCGGGGAATCCGGGGGAACGAATCCAAGCGAGCAGCATGGCAAGGTCGGTCTGCTCCTCTCCGTACGTATTGATCGCGAAGCGCTCCGGCTGATCGAAGCGGTCAAGCGAAGAGCCGACGCCATTATGTGAAAAATTAAATGTTATCGTCAGCAGCCCGCTGCGATTGGCGATCTGCTCCGCCGCATAAGGGAACATTCCCCAATCCTTGAACCCTTTATATCCGTGAGCAATGAGGAGCACCGCCGGACGCTGCGGTTGCGCAGGCAGAAAGACGTCCCCGCGCAGGATGCGGCCGTCCTGTCCTGAATAGGTGAATCCATATTTCAATCTAGCCAGCCTCCTTGCTTTCCATCTTATTTTTCCCCATTGTACCATACCCCTGAATTGGAGCAGAATGTCATTTTCATATTGACAGCAATATCTGTGATCGTGTACTATGTGTACTAGTATTTACAATACACTTTACTTTTGGTTCGATCAGCAGAAAGGGAGGGTGCCTATGTTTCGCCTGCAAGAGCAGAGCGCTTCGCCGATATATGAGCAGATTGTGGACCAGATGAAAGCGCTCGTCGCGACGGGAGCACTAGAAGCCGGAGAGAAGGTGCCCTCGGTACGTGAGCTGTCCGCCATGCTGCTGGTTAATCCGAATACGGTCAGCAAGGCTTATCAGGAGCTCGAAAGGCAAGGGGTGATTGTGACGATGCGGGGCAAAGGCACGTTTGTCGCGGAAGCGGCGTCTCCCGGCATGGCGGAGGAACGGATGAAGAAGCTGAGAGAGGACGTCAAGCGCGTCGCCCTGGAAGCGAAGCATCTCGGACTGGAGCCGTCCAGCCTGCTGAACATGGTCGAGCAGGCATGTCATGAATGGTGGAGGGAAGAATCATGATGCAAGTGGAGGCTGTACATAAATCGATTGAAGGCAAGCCCATCCTGCGCGGCGTCAGCTTCGCTATCGAGCCGGGGCGCATCGTCGGGCTCGTGGGGCGGAACGGAACCGGCAAGACGACGCTGATGCGGACGATGGTCGGCATCTATAGCCCAGATCAGGGCAGCGTCGCTTTCGACGGGATTAGCGTGCACCGCTATCCGGAGCTGAAGCGGGATATCGTCTTCGTCCCGGATGCGCCGACGGCGCTGGAATCGTATACGATTCGGGAATGCGCCAGCTGGTACGCGCAAATTTACCCGAATTTTGATCTTTTTTATTTTACGGAGGCGATGGAAGAATTCAAGCTCCCGCTGCACAAGCGGGTACGGTCGTTGTCGAAGGGAATGAAGATGCTGTTCAGCACGGCCCTCGGGTTGGCTACGAAAGCGCGGCTGATTCTATTCGACGAGCCAACGAACGGGATAGACGCGATAGCGAAGAAGCAGCTGTTAAGTCTGATTGTCGGATCGCTCGATGAAGAGTCGTCCATCCTCATCTCATCGCATATGCTGCACGAGTTGGACCGCATCGCGGATACGGTCGTCCTGCTGCGGGAAGGACGGACCGAGGAAGTGTGGGAGCTGGAGCAGCTGCGGCAGCAGATCAAGAAGCTGCAGATCGTGTTCGGCAAGCCGGAGCCGCCAGCCTGGCTCTATGAGCCGGACGTGTTCGTCCTCCAGCAGGTCGGCCGCGTGTACACGGTGATTGTGGAATCGGAAGCGGCCTTGGAGGCGTTGAAGGGGGAAGAACCGATGCTCATCGACGAGCTCCCGCTCTCACTGGAAGATTGGTTCACATGGAAGTCGGGAGGTGACGGGGGTGCTGCATAATTGGTTTGTCCGGCCGCTGTGGCGGAAAGAGATCCGTCAGACATGGGGATTGCTCGGGTTGATGCTGCTGCTTGGGTTCTTTGCCGTATTGTTAACACATATGCAGCAATGGTGGTTCCAGACGCCGGGGTATATCCAGAATAACGCCTCGATATTCGACCGCGACCCGGATAATGCGGTGAGTTGGGCGTTTTCCGAGAAGTATGCCATTTTCCAGTTCGGGCTTGCGCTGATCTGCTTTTTGCTGGCTTTGTGGCAGATGGGCTACGAACGGCGCGGCCACATCAGCGAGTTGGGGTTCGCTTTGCCGTATCCCCGGTGGCTTATCTATGGCACCAAATGGATGGTCGGCGCAGCTTATATCATCTCGTCGGTGCTCGTTATCACCGTGCTGTATGCCGTCATGCTGTGGGTTTCTCCAGTCGGCTCTCATTTTCACGTCATGGACTTTATCAAGTATGCGTTCCATGTTATTTTTGCCGTCCTGGCGGCGTATACGTTTATGCTGTTCATCGGCTCCTTCACAGGCAGTTGGACCGCCCAGGCGGTGCTGACCTTCATTCTTTTCTGCATTTATGACTTTATGGTTTTGATGCTGAAGCAGCTTGCCTATGTTTTCTTTCTGGTTCCGATCTACCAGCATATGGATTTGCGCGGGACCGTATGGGAAAAGCTCAATCTCTTGGGCTGGATTACGGAAGAAATCGATCGGTATCCGTACGGATTCATCGGCGTGTCCGCTCTGCTGCTGCTTGTCGCGGGTCTTGTCCTGTATAACCGCAATCCGCTGGAGAACAACGGCAAGCTGATCGTATTTCCTTCGGGGGAGAAGGTGCTGATTGGGGGCTTCGTCCTGTGCGCTGCTCTGCTCGGCGGCAACATCGGGTATGGTCTTGTCTACCCGGGCCGCTTGGGATATTTGATTGGGGCCGGGTTCTGTTCTCTGCTCGGGTATCTGATCATCCGGACCCTGACTCGGATGAGGCTGTAGCGAGCAGGATAATAGGGCGGGCGGGAGCTGATGAATCAAGCTCCCGCCCGCTTGGCGTTTAGCCGAGGACGCGGCGGAGCGCCCGCTCGGTGCGGGCGGCGATGTCGCGGACATCGTCCGGCTTGGCGCATAATGGAAGCCAATAGTAGAGGGTGTCCCCGAGCGGGCGGAGGATGAGTCCCTCCTCGAAGCCCGCCTCGTACATGGCCGCCCCGATGCGCCGCTCGGGCGGGAAGGGCTGGCGGCGTTCGGCATCCAGGTACAGGTCGAACGCCGCCACGAGCCCAAGCTGCCGCACATGGGCGACATGCGGCAGGCGGGCCAGGCCGCGCAGGGCATCCGCCAGCGCGGCAATGCTGTCCTGCGCCCGTTCGAGGACGCGTTCCTCCTCGAACAGGCGCAGCGAGGCCAACGCCACGGCGCACGCCACCGGATTGCCGGTGAAGCTGTGGCCGTGGAAAAAGGTCTTCGCCGCGTCATCGTCATAGAACGCGGCGTACAGCTCCTCGCGGCACAGCGTCGCCGCGAGCGGCATAACGCCGGCGGTCAGCCCCTTGCTCAGGCATAGGATATCGGGGCTGACCCCGGCATGCTCGCAGGCGAACATGACGCCTGTTCGCCCGAAACCCGTCGCCACCTCGTCGGCGATGAGGTGGACGCCGTAGCGGCTGCACAGCTCGCGCACGCCCTGCAGATAGGCGGACGGCGTCATAATCATGCCGCCGGCTCCCTGCAGCATCGGCTCCACGATCAAGCCTGCGATCGTGGAGCCCTTCTGCTCGAACAGCTCGCGCACCGCGGCGAGCGCCCGAGCCGCCACCTCGCGTTCGCCATCGGCTCCCGCGGTGCGCGCCTGCCGCAGATCGGGCGCCGGCAGGCGGTGGCCGTGGAACAGCAGCGGCCGGAACAGCGCGTGGTAGCGATCCACGCCGCCCACGCTCACCGCGCCCAACGTGTCGCCATGATAGCTCCCGTCCAGGTAAGCGAACGTCGTCTTCTCCGTTCGCCCGGTATGCTGCCAATATTGGAATGACATTTTGAGCGCCACCTCGACGGCCGTCGAGCCGTTGTCGGAGTAGAACACCCGCGTCAGCCCCTCGGGCGCCAGGCGCACGAGCTGCTCGGCCAACTCGATGCCCGGCGCATGCGTCAGCCCGCTGAACATGATGTGATCGAACGCGTCAAGCTGATCGCGAATCGCCGCCTTGATGCGCGGATGGCCGTGCCCATGAAGATTGCACCACCAGGAGGATACCGTATCATAATACCGCCGTCCGTCCGCGTCATAGAGGAAGAGGCCCTCGGCCTTCTCGATCAGCACATGGTCGCGATCGGCGTAATCCTTCATTTGCGTAAAGGGATGCCACACATACGCCCGGTCCTTATCCAGCAATTGCTGCTTCCGGTTCTCTTGCATTGAACTCCAGCTCCTTCGTCTCCGGTATGTCCGTTAACTTTATTGCGTCTTTAATGTAAACTGTTTTTAGTATATATAAGGTTAACAAATGATGAAGATTGAGACAATACCTTTCGGCAAAAGGCTGGGGAGGTTGCTCCGCGGCGTAGCGATTTCGGGAACTGTGGAACCGGCCGCTCTTGGCCTGCTTTTGGCCTGCTCTTGGTTCGCTCGGCCCCTCGGTCTCTAGACCGAGACATAAATTGTTCCGCAGCATGAATGCGATTTCAGACGGCGGACGCTTCAGGGGAAGAGGAGCGCCATGTATGCTCATAGATAGAAGAAGGAGGAGGGAGAAACGGGTGGATCCGGTCGTATATGAGGTCGAACAAGTGAGCCAGCTCTATAAAAAGGGAAAGGTCAAGGCCTATTATTCGCAGGAGCCGCATGTGCTGTCCTCGCTCCGGGCGCGCGAAGCGCTCGTATTCACCGGCCGGCTGCGGGGCATGGCCAAGGCGGAGGCCGAGCGGCAAGCCGAGGAACTGCTGAAGCTGATGGGGCTGGCCGATAAGGGAGGGAAGCTGCTGCGGCAGTTATCCGGAGGCCAGCGGCGGATGGTCGGCATCGGGACGGTCATGATCGGCCGGCTGCCGGTGCTGATTCTCGATGAGCCGACGAATGAGCTCGATCCGGCCAATCGGCGTCTGGTCTGGAATCTGATCAAGGAGCGCAATCAGCAGGGCGCTACCGTCATTCTCGTCACGCATAATGTGCTGGAGGCGGAGCAGGTCGTCGATCGGGTCGCGGTCATCAATCACGGGCGGCTGCTGGCGAATGATACGGTCGTGAAGCTGAAGCAGAAGGTCGATCAGCGCCTCAAGTTCGAGCTGACGACGGAATTCGGACGCCGCGAGGATACGATGCGGACGATGGAGCGCTGGGGGCAGCTGCACAGCAACGGAGAGAACCGGCTCATCCTGCTGGTGAACAAGGAGGATGCCAGTCAAGTGCTCGATTATATCGTTCATTCTCCGGACCTGCCGATTGAGGAATACGCCGTGAAGCCGCCAAGCCTGGAGGATGTCTATTTTCATATTGATCAAGAGGTAGAGAAGGAGGTGGCGGGAGCATGAATCCGGCGATTACTCCACATCCGAATTCGGAAGCGGCATCCGCTCCGCTGCAAGGTCCGGGCCGCGCGCTAACCGAGCTGTCCATCCTGTTCCGCATTCAATTCGCCATTATTCGTAACAGTTGGGTATAGGTGCTGTTGATGGCGACGATGTTCCCGTTAACGATGATGATGTTCATGACCTTCTTCACGGACAATCCGAGCGAAGAAATGATTACCCGCATTATTGCGGGCAATCTGATTTTCGGGATCATCGTGACGGGGATGAACAGCATGGGCCAGGAGATTTCATGGCAAAAGCATCAAGGCCACTTTACGTACTATGCTTCGCTCCCGATCTCCAAAATGAGCTTCGTCACCGCCAACTTGTTGCGCGGCTTGATGAGCACGCTGCCGTCTACGGTCCTTTTGGCTGCCATCGGAAGCATCGGCTACGGCATCGCCTTCCAGCTGTCATGGGGGCTGCCGCTTGTCATTATTTTGTCGCTCGCCAGCGTCGTCGGCATCGGGGTGTGCATCGGCTTCTGGTCGCCGAATCACCAGCTGACGAACATGGTCTGCCAGGTGCTCATGATGTTCATCACCTTCTTGTCGCCGGTCATGATGGACATGCAACAGCTTCCGCTGCCTCTGCAGTGGGTGTCGTATCTGTTCCCGACCACCTATGCGGCCGATGCAATGCGTACTGTGCTGCTGATTGGTTGGACCGACGGCGTCATGTGGAACTGTGTCGTCCTGCTCGCCTTCAGTATCATCACCTTGTTCGTCATTAACAAGCTGGTGAAATGGCGTGTGAGCGAGTAGACGGCAGGACGTGGGGCGGCTTCCCCAGAGGAAAGCAACCTGACGGGAACTAAGCTCACGGGAGCCGAACGGGCCATGCGGAATCGGATGCAACAACACCAGCCCGCGATGCCGGAGGCGAACTTGCTTCTTACGGCTTCTCAGTTGTATGCTCTCTATATAAAATTCAAGCGTAACCGAAAAGAAGGGAAAGAGGTTCGTGATCTACGGTATCGGGCATGACATATTGGAGCTGGAGCGGGTTGCCCGCCTGTTGAAGGGCTCCAGCGGGGAGCGCTTCCTGCAGCGGATCTTGACTGCAGGCGAGCGGGAGGCCCTTGCGCAAAGGGAAGCGGAAGCGCGTCGAACGGAATGGGTGGCCGGACGGTTCGCCGCGAAGGAAGCCGTCGTGAAGGCGTTCGGCACCGGAATCGGGCCGGAGATCGGCTTCCAGGATATCGAAGTATTGTCCGATGCGCGCGGCAAGCCGCATGCCGGTCTAAGCGAGGCGGCCTGGAGCCGGCTCGGCTTGTCCGGCGCTTCCTGCCGCATTCACGTCAGCATCTCCCATCAGCCAAGCCTCGCCTCGGCGCAGGCGATCGTAGAGCAGCTGCCGGACGGGGGGCATTGACATCCGGCCTGCTCCCGGTCAGAGCCGGAACGCAATGCGCCTGCGTCGCCGGATAGAGAGCATGATCCATGCTTCACAGAGCGTCTTCTTGGCGGAACAGCCCCGTATCCTAATGCAAGGCACGGGGCTGTTCCATATCCGAAGAGGATGCGAATTAGGCGGTCGTTATTCGTTCAGGTAGGTGGTCACTTTGCTCTGGATGAGACGGAGGACGTCATCAAGCGACTTCTGGCCGGCGAAGTAGGGAGCGATTTCAGTACGGAATATATCCAATATTTTGGGATCCCCGGACGATTTCTGATTTGCTTTCTCTGCAAGAGGCCGCATGCTCTCCAATTGCTCCGGTGTCACCGTAACGGGCTCTTCTCCATGGGGTGTCGTTACGCTTCCGTTCTTCTTGACATCATCCAGCATACGATCGAACATCTCGTTGTACACCTGTTTGTTTATCGGCAGGCCAATCCTTGCAGGAGCTTGCTGCATTTCTTCGGACACGAGGAACTTCAAGAAATCCCACGCCTCTTGCTTCATGGCCGAGTTCGCGTTGAGTCCCAAATTCAGCGATGTCCGAAATGCTAATTCCTCGTTCTTGCCATCGAAAGAGGGCTGGCTGTATAATGTGTCACTTAAAGCGAAAGACGTTGGATCCGAAATATAGGATGGAGAGAAAATAGTAAGTTTCATCTTTTCGGAAAAATCCTCCATACTCTGGATGTCGGACATGCCGGACCAAGCGAACCCTCTATCAAATATTTCCTTCACCTTCAAGATCAACCGGCGGGAATCATCGGAATCGAAGTAGGCTTTTTTGTTCTTTGAATCCACCAGCTGCGAATAATACAGACTGACCAACTCACTCGCCAAGTCTTCGGGCGAACTCTCACTGATGGCAGAAACATCGTTGCCAACCGCTTGTCTTACTTGTTCCGTCGCTGTCAGGATATCATCCCAGGACAACGGCTCTTGAAGCTGTACTCCGCCCTGCTTCAGCAGCTCATCGTTGGCACTGAGCATTTCCAGTAAAAAATTGACCGGAAATGTATAGAGCCCGCCATCCAACTCTGTGCTTTTCCATATATTTTGGAAGTATTCATTTTTGTTAAAGTCTTGATCTTGATCCATCATGTCGTAGAGGTTGGCAAGCATGTTTTTTTCTTTATATTTGTCGACGGGAAGCTCTGTCGTGTCCAGGATATCCGGGCCCGCGCCCGACATCATCTCCGTATTGATGGTAGAGATATATTTCTCCTGGTCCTCCTTTGATGGCATGGATATTTGTGCCATGTTTCCCATTTCTCTAATATCCATTTCTTGATATACTTTGTACACAATTTCAATATCGGGGTGCAACGCTTCGTATTTCTCCTTGGCGAAGTCGAGGAAGCGGTTTTGACTCATCGTCGCTAGAACGATCTGCTTCTTGCCTGAGGAGTCGCCGGATGTTCCCTCCGATGTGCCGTTGCATGCCGACAAGAATAGCGACAAAATGGTGAAAGTACATACTATATAGGTGTTTATGTTCCTCTTTTTTATTCTCATGCTCATCATATTCTCCTCCTGCATTTGCGATGGTTGCGTCTTTACTGCCATGCTACTTGACGCGGACTCGGTTGCCTTCTTTCAGGGGCTCGCTCGTCTCGGTAATAATGTTATCTTTGGAGGTAAGGCCCTGGACGAGCGATTGCTCTCCCGAATCGGCCAGCACGTTGACGGCTGCCTTATAGACGATGTACTCATTGCCGAAGGCGCCGAGTGTCTCCTTAACGAGGAATAGATAGGTTCCGTCCATGTCCTGCTTCAGCCACTTCGACTGAATCAGGAAGCCTGTTTGCTCCGATTTCTTTTCGATCGAGATCTTGGCTCTCATGCCGGATTCCGGCTTGATGCCTTCCGCCGCTGCTGGAATCCGAATTGTGACGGTAGCGGCGGATCCGGCCGCAGACTCACCGGCGCTATTATCGCTGCCCGGAACGCTTGTCCCCGTAGAGGGTGCTTGCGGGTCCCCGATATCAATCGAATGAATGGCGCCGTTGAGGCGGTGGCCGGTTTTTCCTGTGAGTTGCACATCAACGGACTCTCCTTCCTCCAGCCACTTTGCTTCGTGCTCCGGCAGCGTGAAGGAAAACTCATATCCGTCTTTCTCTCTCATCAGCACGGCAATCGTCTGACCGGGGGACGTCGCATCCTCAACCGAGGCTTTCACTTCGGTGATAATGCCGCCGAAAGGTGCCCGTTCGTATCTATGATTGCTTAAATCTTCTCTCAGATCGGCGAGTTGTTGGCTTTGAATCTGTTGCTCGATGCGATCCAGTTCAATCGCCCTCTCTGCTTCGCGGATCTGTAACTCATCTCCCGCGATACGGGCCTGAATGAATTGTTCTTTCAACTTGTCGGCGTTGATTTTGCTCTTCTGCAGCTGAGCTTCTGCATCTCTGATTTGGCGCTCCAGCGTCCCATTATTATACTCTGCGATAATATCCCCCTTATTGACCCGTGATCCCTCCTTTACGGCGAGGCGCGCGAGCTCCAGGCCCTTTTCGTTTTTCACTTCGATCTGGTCTGCGGGGCGCAATTTGCCTTCTCCCTCAATCGTCATCTTCAATTGGCCCGTCTCCGGGGCGGTCGTCACGACAGCGGGGAGCGTGAAGCTCTGAATAGTCTTGCTGAACAGTGTCAGCAAGACGAGGGATATGACAAATGCGATGAGCAAAATCCGCCGCATGCGGCCCTCAACTGCTTTGCTATCCAACGGCGGTCCCTCCTCGGTAAGAGAATTGTTTGAATTTGCGGTCCGGCATGCTGCAAGATGTCAGATTCCCGCCAGCTGCGTCAACCCTTTATTCCCGATAGTTGCACCCCTTTGATGAAGTAAGGCTCCGCATTCAGGAACAAGAGAATCATCGGCGCCATATAGATAACCGAAGAGGCGTAGGCGATGCCGATATAGTCGCCTCGCAGTCGGGACAAGTAGACGGAAAGCGGCTGCTTGATCGTGTCATGCAAAAAAATGAGCGGCTGCTCGACCATATTCCAGTAATCGACGAATAAAAGCAGCACGAGCGCCGCCGCTCCCGGCTTGATCATCGGAAGAAGGATCGACGTAAAGATGCGGAGATGCCCGGCTCCGTCCATTTTGCCTGCTTCGATATAGGCGTACGGAATATTCATCAGGAACTGCCTCATTAGAAAGACCCCGAATGCGGCGAAGATGCCTGGCCCGATGATGGAGGCCGGGGTGTTAATCCATCCTAGCCAATCGGCCACGATATAGTTCGGAACCATCGTCACCTGGAACGGCATCAGCATCGTGAGCAAATAGACGTAGAATAGCGCATCCCGCCCGCGGAAGCGCAGCTTCGTGAAGGCATACGCCGCCAGGCTGGCCACAACGGCTTGTCCGAGAATCATCGGCACGACCAGGAAGACTGAATTCCAGAACATGCGCAGAAATTGCGGAGTGCCGATGAGAATCGTCTTGAATTGCTCCAGGGAGACCGTGTCCGGGATCCATTTCAGATTGACGAAGGTATCGGCGTCCAATTGTCCGAGAGCAGCGTTATTCAGCTGGATCTCCTGTTCGGTCATGATAGAGTTGACGGCTGTCAAGAGGACAGGCATCAGGAACAGGCTGGCGAAGAGCGCCAGAATGACGGTGTTCACCAAGGTGCTTATCCGAAAGACCTTTCTTTCCGACCGGGCGGCGTCACCGGGTCGCACATTGCCTTGACTCATGCTTCTCACCTCCTTTACATGCTTCTCCCTTCTTCAATCCATGAAGCCGCGGAACCATTTTTCTCCCCGGAACAGCGCGGCGACGATGATCCAGATGGCGGCAACCATCAGTATCGCTGCAGAGGTCAGCTTCTGAATGTCCAGCGCAGAGAACATATTGTTCATGTAATGCTGCAGCATATAAATGCTGTCATGCGGATAATCGCCTGAGAGCAAGTAAGTTTCACGGAATACTTTGAATGATTGCATGATCGACATGATGACCACGAAAAACATTGTGGGAACCAGATAGACCAATGTAATCGAAAACTGGCGCATTCTGGACGCGCCCTCCAGACGGGCGACCTCATAATAATCTGCAGGAATTTGCTGCAAGCCGGCGAGGAACAGGATAACATTGTAACCCATATTTTTCCAAATATAGAGAAACAACACGACTGCCCTGGCCCAGGCCGAATTGAGCCAATCCACGCGATCCATGCCCCATAGCTCCAGCAGATGATTGAGACCCCCGTTCCAGTCGAATAAGGTCTGCCAGACGAGAACAACCGAGGCGACCGGCACGACGAGGGGCATGACGTACGCCATACGCAGCCAACTGCGGAAGTATACTTGCCGGTTCAGGGCCGCCGCGATCAGCAGCGAGCAGACGACCATGACGGGAACGCTGACGGACGTGAACCAGAGCGTATTCCATGTTGCTTTACGGAACGATTCGCTGCGCAACAAGTCCGCATAATTGGCCAGGCCGACGAAGTGACCGGCCTGCGATCCGTCTTGGAAGGAGTAGACCGCTCCGATCGCAAAAGGGATGATATAGAAGAGCGAAAAGCCGATCAGGCTGGGCGCCAAAAAAACAAATGCGACGGCAGCATCGCTGCGCAGCTTGTGTTGCAATCTCATATCCCGTCCTCCATAATGATTGGTGAATTCTATCGCGCAGATTATAGCTTACTTCTCCTTTGTGTCAGTCGTGTGGCAAGTGTGCTGTGAGTGCTGGACCTCTATCGTGAGGCAGAGATGCGACTGAGTCCGCGGAGCGCTTGACTGACAAGGGGGAGCGGGGCAGGATAAACGTTCATGAAGCAGAAGGAGATAACAAATAAAGATGATTCATACCATACTCGTTGTTGATGATGAGCCGCTGATGCGTGAATTGATTTCCGATTTTTTGGAAGACGAAGGATATGATGTGCTTCAAGCCGGGGGAGGAGAAGAGGCGGTCAACTTGATAGACAGCCAGCCGATAGATCTGGTCGTCCTCGATGTGATGATGCCGGGGAAGGATGGATTTGAAGTCTGCGAGGAGATTCGAGCTCAATCCGATGCGATTATCGTCATGCTGACGGCGAAGGCGGAAGAAGAGGACGAGTTGACGGGCTATAGTTACGGCGCCGATGACTATGTGACGAAGCCGTTCAGTCTGAAGGTGCTATCGGCCAAGATCCGCGTGCTCCTGAACCGCTGGAAAAACGAAGAGGCGGAAGGGCTGAGCGGCAACGACCAATTGGTCATTGACGATACGGCGCGCGAGGTACGCAAGGATGGAATCGAGCTTCCATTGACCTCGAAAGAATTTGAGCTGCTTCGTTGCCTAGCCGATCATCCCAATCAAGTGTTGACCCGCGATATCATCCTCGATCGGGTGTGGGGGATGGATTATTATGGAGACGTGCGCACGGTAGACACGCACATCAAGCGGCTGCGCCGCAAGCTGGGCGATGAAGCGGGGCGCATCGTCACCGTGAGAGGGAACGGGTATAAATACCGATGAAAAAACGAATACGGGCTTGGAGCTTGGCGAAAAAAGTATACTGGATTACGGCCGTCGGCTTCCTGGCGTTCACTGCGCTGTTCATGGTTTTGCAATTGCTCTTTTTCGAGGACTATTCGCTGAAGGTGCGGGCGGCCAAGTTGGAGAAGGACTTTCACGGCATGTACGAGGAAATTCGAGAAATGAAGTCCGATAGCGATTGGCTAGAACGGATCGCCAAGTTCGATCGGGAGCATTATTCCTGGACTATCATCGAAAGGAAGGAGGGCAGGCTAGCGAAGCTTCTGAGCAATTGGCCCGACGAAGGGACTCCGCCGTATCTAAATTGCATTACTCCAAGCATGAACAAATTGAAGGATATGCAGGGGCGGGACGGAACTGCTGTTGTGTTCTTAGACGGGGAAGGTGACGGGAAGTGCTGGGCTGCCTTGGCGCCAATCTCGGAGGAAGGAGAAAGACAGGAGTATATATATACGTTTTCATCGCCGCAGCCCGTGTCCGATGCCGCTTCCTTGCTGGGCGGGTTCTACCGCTATTTTTTCCTTGCGGCGGTTATTCCGCTGCTCGGCTTTGCTTTTCTGTTCACGCGCATGATCTCCCGGCCGCTCGTCAAGCTGAACGAGATGGCGAAGCGGCTGGCGCGGCTCGATTTCTCCGTGCGCACCGAGATGAAGCGCGACGATGAGATCGGGGAGCTGGCCGCCACCTTTGACTATTTGGCCACCGAGTTGAACGGCACGATGGGCGAATTGCAGGCTGCGAACGAACAGCTGCATCGCGATATCGAGAAGGAGAAGCGGCTGGAGCTGCTGCGGAAGCGGTTCGTCGCCAACGTGTCTCACGAGCTGAAGACGCCAGTCAGTCTGATTCAAGGGTACGCGGAAATGCTCCGCGACAATGTGGGCCAAGGAGCGAAGCGGGACAAGTACGCCTCGGTCATCGTGAATGAAGCGGAGCGGATGTCCCGCCTTGTGAAGGATCTGCTGGACCTGTCCCAACTGGAAAGCGGGCACTTCGATCTCCGGTGGAGCAACGTTCCGCTTTACTCCACGCTGGCGTACGTGATGCAATCGGTGGAATCGCTTGCTCCGGGCCGGCACTTGCGATTGGACTGGCTGCCGGAGGATGAGGTTATGGTGCGGTCCGATCCGCAGCGGCTGGAGCAAATCGTCACAAATATGTTGACGAACGCGATTCACCATACCCCGGAGGGAGGGCGGATCGACATTCGGGTGCAATGCGGCGATGACCCCGGATTCGTCCGGATTGACGTCCAGAATGAAGGCCAGCCGATCGCCGAAGAGCATCTTCCTCATTTGTGGGATGCGTTCTATCGTGCGGATACATCAGGCAGCAGCAGCCAGGGAGGGGGCAATGGCATCGGCTTATCAATTGTCAAGCATCTGCTCGATCGGCATCAGAGCCGGTATTCCATTGCCAATATCGAGGGCGGCGTTATGCTGACCTTTACGTTGCCTGTCGCATCAACCTCTTAACAGCCATCAACACAAAACGCAGACAGGAGCGTATTCTACGCTTCCGTCTGCGTTATGCCTGTCCGGCCCGGCAGCCGCACCTCGAGCCGCACGAGCCGTGCCTCGAACCGTTCCTCGAGCCGTTCCTCTAACCATGCTCAGCTACTTTTTTCCGGCCAGCCACTCGGCGACCTTGTCAATGTCCTCCGGATCGATGTGGCGCTGCGCAGGCATGCGGGTGCCCCCGTTATTGATCATATTCACGATGTCTTCCTTCGACAGCCGTTCCCCGACCTTTTGCAGGTTCGATTCCGGCCCCATCATGCCTTGCAGTGCATCGCCGTGACATTGCATGCAGCGCTGCTTGTAGACAGCGACGGCTTCCTCCGGCCCTTCCAGCGTTGAGGCGGACGACGATCCGCCGCAAGCGGCAAGCAGCGTGCTGATTCCGAGCAGCAGCGCTCCGCATGCCGCGGCGCGCGCCGATAATTTGCGTGTACGCATGGACCCCTTCCTTTCCCGTACTTTCCGAATTGTCTATGATCTTGTACTCAGTATAGGAAAGGAATTCCTCCAAAAGCAAGCTTTCCGCCACAATGTTGCAGAAGGTTCACAACTGGCCTACAGCTTCATGCCCATCCGGCTCTTATACCGCTTGATCAAAATTTGCGTCTCCACGCTCATAATGCCGGGAAGGGGGTACAGCTTCTCTTGCAGAAATTGCTCCATCTCCCGGTTCGAAGCGAACAGCCCATGCATATGCAGCTTGCTCGGGCCCGTCATATGATACAGGCTCGTCACGCAGGACTCATTCGCTAATTGCTCTGCGACCTTCATCAAGTATTGGGGCTCCACCTCGACATTGAAAAAAGCCGACACCCGGATGCCCAATTTTTCCGGATTGATGACGATCGTGAATTTCTCCAATAAACCGTCTTCTATCATCGCCTGTACCCGGGCCTGTACGGCCACACGGGACAGGTTGACCTTCTTGGCCAGATCGGTATACGAGATCCGGCTGTTGCTGTGCAGCGCCGACAAGATCATCTTATCAATCTCATCGAGCGATGAAGGGGGGATATCGTCGAAGGAGAACATGCGAACACCTCCTCAAGTTCGTTAGCCTGCTCTGCCTATCGCCAGACTTATCATCAGAATGACGAAGACGAGCGATGTGATAGCGACGTACATATAGTCTTTCTCTTTGGCAAAGACGAAGATCGAAATAAAAACCCGCACGACCGGGGTCATGATGAGAAGCAGCAAGCCGCCCATCATAATCGCGTAGGCTTTGCCGGCGGCGATGCCTTGTATCATCGTCGTGACGGTGGTCGGATATTCACCCTCCGGGTAGCCGCTCACTCCCGTAATTAGGAACAGAATGAGTCCGGTCACGATAACGGCCGCGCTCGTCAGGACGCCGATTCGCAAAAATGAACTGACTGCGGCCTCCACATCAAGCATTTCCTTCTCTTTATCCTTCGGTTCGTTCATCCTTTACCACCTAACCCTTGTATAATCATTTGGATGGCGACATAGGCCAGTATCGGTACGAAAAGCTTGCGAATCGTCTTATTTTTCAAGCGCTGCATAATGCGTGTGCCCAGGGTGGCTCCAATCAAGACGCCGAGGGCGACCGGAGCGGAGATGACGGGATCGATGTCGCCCCGGAACAGGTAGACGCCGGCACTGGCCGCCGCCGTTACCCCCATCATCAGATTGCTGGTTGCGCTGGATACTTTGAGCGGCAGCTTCATGAACAGATCCATGGCCATAACCTTGAAGCTTCCGCTGCCGATGCCGAGCAGGCCCGAGATGACGCCTGCGCCGTACATGACGCCGAAGCCGCCGTAAGGGTTGGCGACCTGATAATGCACTTCCTGCTGAATCGCCTTGTCATAATAATGGCTGTGCAGATTCAGCTTCGTCGCCAACGGATGGGGTTCGACTTCGGCAGGCAGGTCGGACTTGCCCTTCTTCAGCATGGCCAAGGCAGAGTACAGCAGCAGCAAGCCGAAGATGACATAGAGCCAGTCAGGCGCGATAATCGCCCCCAAAAAAGCACCGGTAATGGCGCCTACCGTCGTCGCAATTTCAAGGAACATGCCGACGCGGAGATTCGTAATCCGGTCTTTGATATAAGCGATAGCAGAGCCGCTGGACGTCGCGATGACGGAGATAATGCTGGCTCCGATGGCATGATTAATGTCGACGCCGAACAGCAGCGTCAATGCGGGAGTGACAATAATGCCACCGCCCAGCCCAAGCACGGAGCCGACGATTCCGGCGAAGACGGAAATCAGCAGCATTTCAAAAGCAAAGAGAGTCACGAACGCATCTCCTTTCTAAGATAGTATAAACGGAGACCAAGGATAATTATTTTGTCGGGAAAACAGCGATATTCCATCATTGCGAAATAAAAACCCTTGGTTATATTACGATGTGTACAAATATATCACATAATCACTTCGTTTTGTTGGTTATTGGGGAAAAACGCTTTCTATTTTGTGTGAGGGCTGCTCGTCAGTCTATCGGGATGCGGCAAAAAAGCGGGGGAGGGGATTGAACAAATGCGTAAGGTTGTTTATCGTTAAGATCGTTAAAAAGTAAGATCCTTAATTTTAACAAACGAGAACGGGAGGCCGTCATGAACGAGCAAAAACGTTATTTCAGCCGGGAGCTGCTGAGTTGGTACCGTGCGAACCGGCGGGATCTGCCTTGGCGGCGCCATTCGAATCCGTATTATACATGGGTATCGGAAATTATGCTCCAGCAGACTCGCGTCGAGACCGTCAAGCCTTACTTCGAGCGATTCATCGCTCTTTTCCCGACGGTCGAGGCGCTGGCCGAAGCAGCGGAAGAAGAGGTGCTGAAGGCATGGGAAGGGCTCGGCTACTATTCCCGAGCCCGCAATCTTCAAGCTGCCGCGCGTGAAGTCAAGGAGCAATACGGCGGCAGCATCCCGGACGACAAGGCCAAGGTTTCAGCCTTGAAGGGTATCGGGCCGTATACCACGGGTGCAATTATGAGCATCGCGTTCAACCGGCCCGAGCCGGCCGTCGATGGCAATGTCATGCGGGTGCTGTCGCGTTACTTCCGCCTGCATGACGACATCGCCAAGGCCGGCACCCGCGCGCATATGGAGCATCTGGCGCAGGAATTGATTCCGGAGGGCTGTGCCTCGGAATTCAACCAGGCGCTGATGGAGCTGGGCGCGCTCGTCTGCACGCCCAAATCCCCGGCGTGCCTGCCATGCCCGGTCATGGAGCATTGTGCCGGGCGGATTGCCGGCGAGGAGTTGATGCTGCCGGTGAAGACGAAGGCGAAGCCGCCGAAGCCGGAGCTTCGCTATGCAGCCATCGTGGAAGGCGCAGGGGAGCATGCGGGCAAGGTGCTGGTGCGCCAGCGCCCGGACACCGGACTGTTGGCCCGCATGTGGGAGCTGCCCCATTTACTGGCCCCGAAGACGGGAGGACTGCTCGATTTGCGCGAGGAAGAAGCGATGGGGGCGCTGCGGCACGGACTGCAGCCGGAGGGCGTACGGCTGCGGCCGCTCGGGCATTGGACCGACGCCGAGCATACGTTCAGCCATATCCACTGGCAGATGCGCGTGTACCGCTGCGTAATCGAGGAGGCGCCAGACGCGATTACCGGCGGCAAATATGCTTGGATCGGGCCGGAAGAGATGGAGCGGCTGGCGTTCCCGAACTTATTTTTACGACTATTGCATGCATATTTCGCCGAGCGAGGACAGAACGGATAGTATTTTTATTTCTGCAGCGAACCTATGATATAATAGCACCATTACGAAAAGGCAGGCCGACGGTAGACGTCATCCTGCCTTTTCGATTTGAAATGAGGGTGAGTGTGTTTATGGCTCAACGAGAAATCCTTCCTTTTGGAGATCCGATACTACGCAAAGTATGCCGTCCTGTTACCGAGGTGAACTGCCGGATTTTGGCGCTGCTGGATGATTTGAAAGATACCCTCTATGCCCGCCCTGGCCGGGCAGGCCTGGCCGCGCCGCAAATCGGCGTGCTCCGGCGCGTGCTCGTCATGGACTGCGGCGATGGGCTGATCGAATTGATTAACCCGCAGCTCCTGGAGGCTGAGGGGGAAGAAGATGGGATGGAAGGGTGCCTATCCTATCCCGGTTATTACGGCCGCGTAAAGCGATATCAGTACGTCAAAATCAGCAGCATGGATCGCAACGGAGAGACAGTCACGCTGGAGGGAGAAAACCTCCTGGCCCGCTGCATCCAGCATGAGATGGACCATCTGGACGGAAAGCTGTTCATTGACCATGTGACTGACAGCCATCTCGTCCACGAAGCCACCCATCAATATGTCTCACTGCTCGACGTGATTCGTCTCTCGAACAGGCAATAATAGATATAGGCTTATTTCCAGGAGAAGAAGGAGATTGAGCCGATTGAACAGATTGGGCAGAACCGGCTGTACGCAGGGAAACGGGGGAAGTAACGGCCCAGTCCTCTCCGGCCGGGACGACATGGAGTATGGGAAGACCTCAATTTTTTGGTTGAGGGACACCGTACAGAACAGTAGGGTTTAGAGCTCTTTTGGCCATTATCCCATCCAATCAGAAAAAAGGGGTACGGTAGCGGCGGCGGCGTTCTTGCTACTTCACAATGGCGCCAACTGAAAAATTTTTCGGAGCACAAAACTGCAGTATATCAACCTTACCGTGCCTAGTCTAATCGCAGTCATCGCCATTCATCGCATCATCGGGCAGGCGTGTTCCCATATAAAAAACTACCTTCTTTTTTAGTTGAAGCGCACCATTTATCACCCAAAGCAATCAGGAGACCAAATCCAAAGAAGAAGTAAACGAAACGGCAGAGTGATCGTTGATGGACCCCCTAAAGGTGAAGCTCCGCCCAGTTGAATGTGGCGAGACTAGCCTTGGGGATTGAAAACCCGTAGGCAGCGCATCGACGCTCGCAAGGCGAGGGCCGCGTTATGGGCATGCAGAAGATACATGCAGATGGGCATCCGAACGAATGGCCTATTGTCATCGTGCAATAGAAGGGCGTTTCAACCATATGCATAGTTTTATGACATCAACAACTGCCTATGCAGCGGGAATTACATAAGAGGTGTTCGAGCCACGCGCATTACGGAACGACAAGCATGAACGCAATAAATTGCTCCGCGATGCTGTTCCATCGGCTGCTGCATTATGGCGGAAACAGAACTCATCCAAGTACAGTTGGAGGTAAGTAGATCCAATGCCGTGAAACGTATTATTCATCCATTGCCAGGCACGCTTAAATGTCTGATACAGGAAGCCCTTGCGCCGGACGTGGAAGTAATAACGAGTAATGGAGACGGTAGAATCGCAATGGGCATGCAGCTTGGCGAATTCATCGCAGCCTGTGCGCAAGAGCGATTTGCCGGAGCAATGCATCCGGTCAACGATCTTCATCTTAATCCTCCGGGTATGGGTGACTTGTTCGTTCATTTCTATAACAGAAAGTGAATTGGCGGAATCGGAGTTGGTGGAATCAGAATTGGCGGACTCCGCGATGCCGGACTCAGCAACAATGATCGGGCTCTCGCGCTCATGGAGAAGGATAGGCGAATAAAAGGGACGACCATAGAAAGCGACGATGCCATGCACCGCTCCCTCCAATGGTTGAGCAGTGTCGGCACGGCTAATGGCCGTTCGAATCTTATGAAGCATTGACCAGGCCGTCTTATAAGTTACTTGAATGAGGGACCGGAGTTGAACCGCATTGAAAGACAGGTCGGTACGAGAGACGAGCCAGATTGCCGTAAGCCACTTCCATAGCGCCGTACGGCTTCCCTCCATTATCGTTCCTGCTATAAGGGAAGTCTGATGGCGGCATGCGCGGCAATCATACAGAGGCAGCCGACGAGTCTTGATGACATAAGCCTCCCCATGATGGCAACGCGGGCATACAAACCCAGAAGGCCACTTCATATGAAACAAGAAAGAATTGATCTCGGCTTCGTTATGTAACAATTGGAGTAGTTCTTCCACGCTATGAATCGACTCCCAGCTGCTCATACCGTTTCCCTCCTCGAAAAATACGGGAACATACATTCCTGCACCATTATACCGAACTAACGTTCTTGTTTCAAGTAATTGTTTGAAAATTAATCCAATAAATTGGTCGTTACCGTCTCCGCTCTTTATCTTCCTATCTGAAGAACTTTAACCCCCTAATACTTTACTTTCCGAAGCTGTGTTAGAAGCCATGTTAAAAGACGTAAGGTGAGATGTTTCATCGATAACAAGCATACTTTTTTGAAATGAATGCCTATCTATTGCCTTTGCGTCACTATCCCGTTGAATCAGCTTGAGTGGAGGGGATAATGGACAAAAGGACATAAATATAGGCACTGTGTGATTCGACAAGAAGGAACGTCTGGGCAAAGCAAAAAGGGAAATACAGGGAAATAGGCGATGTTAATAGATGCTAACGTGAACTCACTAGTGAACTCAGACGTGGGCAGGGTCGAAGTTCGGCATTGCCAGGGTGGTGCTGAGGAGTAACGTGCTTGATGGCCGGGTGTGGCGGAGGTATTTGACTGTGACGGCGGGAGTCAGCAATAGGAGGACAACGGGAGTGGCCAATAGGCGGGACAACGGAAGGTAAGCAGCCCAGGGGGGGCGAAGGCTCTCAAGTAAACGGCAAAAAAACCGGAGGCAAGGAGGCCTCCGGCTAATGGTGTGACTCTCTGCGGCAGCAAGGGCATTTTCGTGAAAAGGAATCAGGGGGCGTCGGCTGCGCAGCGGAAGCCGAGGTTGCCGGTTGAGCTGTCGGGGGTGTTTTTGCTCCGTGCGCCGACGCGGTAGCGGTTACAGTATGATTTGTGGCATAGGTAGGAGCCGCCCTTCATGACGCGTTCCGCTCCTGTCTCTGGTCCGCGAGGCTGAACGGCCGGGCCGCGCTCGTCCGGGTTGGCGGTGAACCAATCCGCGCACCATTCCCATACGTTGCCGGCGACGTTGTACAGCCCGTAGCCGTTCGGCTCGAAGGCGTCGACGGGAGCGGTGGCGATGTATCCGTCGCTGGCGTTGTTTTTGACGGGGAATTTGCCCTGCCATATGTTGCAGCGATGATCCCCGTCCGGCTTCAGCAGATCGCCCCAAGGATAGCGTCGGCGTTCCAGTCCGCCGCGGGCGGCGAACTCCCACTCGCTCTCGGTGGGGAGGCGCGTACCGGCCCATTCGCAGTAGGCCTGGGCATCATGCCATGACACGTGGATGACGGGATGGTTCATCCGTTCGGCGACGCTAGTGCCGGGGCCTTCCGGACGATGCCAGCAGGCCTGGCGAACGCCAAGCCACCAGGGGGTTCCCTGCGGGCGGCCGATGATGTGCTTCTCCTCCAGATCGGGAGCCAGCAGATGGAAGACGTAGGACCAGCCGAAGCGCTCCGCTTCGGTTACATAGCCCGTGGCTGCGACGAAGCGGGCGAATTCTTCATTGGTGACGGCATAAGGAGCAATCCGGAAGGGGCCGACCGTCACTTCCCGGATTGGTCCTTCCCCGTCCGCCGGGAACGACTCGGCATCCTCCGAGCCCATGGCGAAGGTGCCGCCTTCCAGGAGGATGAAGCTATTAAGGGACGGACGCGGCGGAGTTCCTCCGTCCAAAGTGGCCAGCAGCTTCCGTGCGGCCTGGGCCGACTCGTCCAGCGAGACGGCAGCCCCCGTATTGTCCAGGCCCGTTGAAGAAGCGGAGGCATGCAGGCCGGAACAGTCGGGACGGGGTGATTCGTTCAGGCGATCTCCGGCTGGTGGTTCTGCCGAGAGGGAGGTGCCGCGTGCTGCGGAGCAGCAAGGCCGCGGTGAATCGTCCGGATGTTGGTTGATCTGAGTCATCGTGATCGCCTCCTTGGCTGAAATAGAATCGCTTGGACAATACGATTGTAAACTGTATTTTACGGTCTATGTCGTGTTCATATTGTGCGTTGCTGCGTGCTTGGTATGTGCGATGTGCACTCTAGTGTTTATAGGCCTTGGTATTGTGCTACATGTGCATCGCCTGGGAAGGCGGGACGGGCGCCGTCAGCTGATCCAGCACCATGAGCGCTCCGCCGACGGCAAGGGCTTCTTCGCCGTAGCTGCCCTTGCTGAAGACGACCTGATATTGCGGGTAATGATAGGTTTTGCGAATCGCTGTCTGCGTCGCGGTATAGAAATAGAGATCGTTACTATTCATGAACGGTCCGCCCAGCACGACGCGCTCCGGATGGAGCACATTGAGCAGGTTGGCAAGGCCGACCCCGAAGTAGGTTGCCGCTTGGGTAACCAGTTCGGTAACGAGCGGATCGTGCTTCTTCAGCGCCTCGATAATATGCGGGAACCCGGCGGGCTCTCCGCGGGGCACGATATGTTCCAGCAGGCTGCGCCGGCCGATGCGAAGCATCGCGTTCGCCTCGCGCTCCAGCGCGTAAATGGTGGCATAGGAGTCGAGGCAGCCATAATTGCCGTTCGCGGAGCGGTTAGGGATGCCGTCGGCCTGAATGATCATTTGGCCGAGCGCCCCTTCCATATCAACGGCTCCATAGATGAGCTTGCCGTCGGACATCATCGCCGAGCGGAGGCCGATCCCGACATGAACGTACAGCATGTGGCGCACATCCATGGAGCGGTTCGCCCATGCCTCGGCCCGGATGGCGGTATTCGCGCCATTGTCCAGCAGCACGGGCAGCTGCAGCTGCCGTTCGAGCTCGGCGACGATAGGGACGTTCTCCCAGCCGGGCGCAGGGAAGTACTCTGGTTGCAAAATGACGCCGTCAAACCGGTTGAGCGGTCCGACAGCGCCAATGCCAAGACCGAGTGCCGTGTCCGAATTCAGCCGGTACTCGTCCATCCATGTATGAATATGAGCCGCCACACGCTCGGTTAGCCGATCCGGCGTCATCTGGTCGTTCATCTCGATGACGTGGACCGCCTTCATCTGTCCGGCCGTGTCCAGCAGGACGAGCCGGGAAGAGGTCCGGGAGATGTCGAGACCAAAGGCATAGCCGTATTCTGCGCGAACACGGTACAAGATTGGACGCCGTCCGCCCGTGGAGGCGCCGAAGCCGCTCTCTACAATAAGGCCGAGCGCCGTCAGCTCCTCCAGTACACGGGTCAGCGTGCTGACGGTAAGCCCGCTGTCGCTGACCAAATCATTTTTCGATATTTCCGGCGCCCGGCGAATCCGTTGAAACAGTTCTTTTCCCTTTTTGGAAGGGATGCGTTGCTCCAATACGTTACCCATAGATTACCATCCCCACTATTCCAGACAATATAATGACCGTGATTGGATGCAATCGAAGCCAAATCAGTGCGAACAAGGCCGTGATAAACAAAATGACCGGCCAGGCCGAACTGATCGTCCAGCCATCCAGGTAGCCTGCGCCCCGCGTCATGTTGACGGCCGCCAATGCAATCAGCGCCACGACAGCCGGCTTCATGCCGTCCAATGCGGACTGCACCCAATGATTATCATACACGCGGTGGAAAAATATGGCAACGACGAACATGATGATGGCCGACGGCAGTGCGATGCCGAACGCGGCCATGAGGCTGCCCGGCCAGCCCGCCGCGGTATAGCCAACGTATACGGCGCTGTTCATCGCGATAGGTCCGGGAGCCATGCCAGCCAAGGCAACGGCTTCCGTATATTGCGAGGCGGTCAGCCATTGGTGGCTTAGCGCTTCATGCTCGATCACCGGCAGCATGGCATAGCCGCCGCCGAACGAGACGAAGCCCAGCTTGAAAAACGTCCAAAATAAGTCCCATAGCATGCTGCATCCTTCTTTCTGGCCGATTCGGGATTGATATCGTCTATCCTTGTTCCCGCTTGACCTGCCGGGAGGAGGAAGGCGGATGGAGAGAAGAGGCGGCATAGGGGCCGTCATGCCGGCGTAATCTGCGGTGCCGGAACCATTCCGATACGAGGCCGGCAGCCGCTCCGATGGCAAGCACGGCAATCGGATTGAACGGGGTCCACAGCAGCAGGGCGACGGACAATAAGGATACCGTCCAGCCGAAGACGTGGCGCAAGGCATCTTTCCCCATGCGGAAGGCGGCGTATACGATCAGGGCGATGACCGTCGGTTTAATGCCTGCAAGTGCTCCTTGCACGTAAGGGTTGGTGCGGAACCAAGCGGCTGTCATTCCGAGCGCGAGCATAATGAAGACGGTGGGCATGGCAATGCCCGCAATGGCTACGATGAGGCCGGGAAGGCCGGCAATCCGGTAGCCGACAAGACCGGCAACATTTAGGCCGATTCCCCCGGGGGCGGCCCCGGACAAGGCGGTGATTTCCCCCATTTCCTGCGCCCCGAGCCATTGGCGCTTCTGGGTCACTTCCCGGTCGATGACCGGCAGAATCGCATACCCGCCGCCGAAGGTGGTCGGGCCGATTTTGAGAAACGTAATAAATAATTGCAAAAGAAGAGCGGGATATCCCGGTGATTTTCCGGCGTTCGGAGTGTCGCTCATCGCTTCATCCCCATTCTTGTGGCTGATAGGCTTTGCTATGCCTCTTTTGCTAGTATAACCGACTTTTATTCAAAATGGAATAAAGTTAAAAGAGAAAAGGCGTTATTTCCAAGAAAAAACCTGTTATGGACCGGCTTGGAAGAGGAGGACGGAGAATGATAACCGCTCTTTCATTCGTTATGATAAAATGATTGCAGAATGATAGGGCTTCGCGCCTATACGGCGGTGCCGTCTGACCATACTCTAGGTCATACAAGTTAGGAGAAATAGATTATGGGGACATTTTGCAATAGAATGAATAAGGGTTTGTACCGTTAGAGAAAAGAGAGGTGAAGGCATGGGGAAATGGGCCACCGCCGCCATCTATATGCTGGCTATGGCCGGAGTCTGGTTCTGGCGCGAGGAGCTGCTTCAATGGATAGAGAGCTTGAAGTCCTCCCGGGATGCGGCTACCGCTGTGCAAATGTTCGTCCTAGCGTCGATTGCTTCTCTTTTTCCCGTTATCCCATTCGGCGTCGTCGGGGGCATTATGGGAGCCGCGTACGGACTCTGGCTGGGCGGGTTGATGAACACAGCCGCTTCGACGCTGGGGGCGGCCGTCATGTTCCTTGGGGTTCGGCATGGTTGGAAGGAGCAGGGCAGGCGCTATCTGGATCGGGTCGCACTGCTGCACAAGCTGAACGCCACGATGGAACATCACCCGGTGACATCCATCTTCATCGCCCGTACGATTCCGGTACTCCCTGCTATCGCGATCAACGTATATGCGGCGCTTGTGTCTGTGCCGTTCGTCTCTTTTTTGCTCGCTACAGCGGCAGGCAAGCTGCCGGTGATGCTGGTCTTTGCTTTCATCGGGGAGCAGCTGTTGGAGGACGGCATGAAGATTCCGGCTGTCCTGCTTCTCTATGCGGCGATGGCGGGCGGAATGTATGCGGCATACCGTTATCGGGCGAGCCGGCGCCGGAAGGAGCAGAAGGAACGGTCCGGCACGGACATGCAAAAAGGGACCGTCCCCAAGGTCTGATAAGACCCGAGGGACTGTCCCTTATTTCATTCCTTATTTTGTAGCGGCTTCGTAGTTCTTCTCAACTGCCGGCCAGTTGACGACGTTCCAGAACGCAGCGATGTAATCTGGGCGCTTGTTCTGATATTTCAGGTAGTATGCATGCTCCCATACGTCCAGGCCGAGAAGCGGAGTCTTGCCTTCCATCAGCGGGCTGTCTTGGTTCGGCGTGCTGGATACGGACAGCTTGCCGTCCTTATCGACTGCCAGCCAAGCCCAGCCGGAGCCGAAGCGAGTCGTAGCTGCCTTCGCGAAATCTTCCTTGAACTTGTCGAATCCGCCAAGCTCCTTGTCGATTGCTTCAGCCAACTTGCCGGACGGCTGTCCGCCGCCGTTCGGTCCGATTGTCTCCCAGAACAGGGAGTGGTTCGCGTGGCCGCCGCCGTTGTTGCGGACTGCCGTACGGATGCTCTCAGGCACGCTGTTCAGATCGGAGATGAGTTCCTCAACGGATTTGGACTGCAATTCAGGTGCAGACTCCAATGCCGCATTCAGGTTCGTCACATAGGTGTTGTGGTGACGGTCATGGTGAATCATCATCGTCGTCTCGTCAATGTGAGGCTCAAGAGCATTGTTCGCATACGGAAGAGCTGGTAATTGGTGTGCCATCGTTCATTCCTCCCAAAAAATATGTAAGTGATATATTCTCATTTAACCATGAGTCGGGCTAATAAATCAACATAAATGTTTCAAAAGTCAGAGCTTTGTCATAGGACGCTGACTTTATATCATTACCCATTACATGAGGCTTTCAAACGTAGCACATGCTTCAAAACAATGGTCACAAAATTGGCACATTTGCCAATTTTTTATACCTATGGACCCTAAAGTAATGTAAACGCTTTATATAAAACGCTTACACGAGAAAAACCGTGTTTTTTCGGCGTTTTTCCTGGAATCTGAATGATAAAGAAGGAATTTCGCGATTTTTGTCGTATTTGTAAATACTATATATAATGGAATGAGAGCAAAAAGGATGTCCGTTGGCGTAGACTGTTTGTTCACAGATAGAGAAGAGAACCGTATATTTTACACCAAGCTCAGGATGAGGGAGAGTAAGACATGAACGTTCGATCCTTTCGTTTGGCGGATTATTTGCCGGCTACTCAGTTATTGAAGGAATCGTTGTCCGAGGAATGCTGCGAGAAGACACTGGATGCCTTTGCGCGCCAGTTGTCCTTGGACGGAGAGCTTGTGCTCATCGCGGAACAGGAGAACCCGAATGGGGAGACGATCATGGTCGGGCTGGCTATCGGCACCATCGATCGCAACAACGGGTACTATTATCGTCTGGCGGTGCACCCGGAATTCCGCAACCAAGGCGTAGGCAAAGGGCTTGTCGCCGGAATGGAACAGAGATTCCAGCAGCGCAAGGTCCGCAACATTATGATTGCTGCGGATGAGCATACGGAATTCGTATTGCCTTGGTTCGAGGCATTGGGATACGGGGCCCAGCATGTCTTGCGTTCATTGAAGCAGCTTCGGATTGTTGCCGGCTAGCTGTCTCTAAATTGAACATTTGTCGTCGAATGGGAAGGCATATCTTTACAACCGTTGCAATCGGGGTGAAGATATGCTTTTCTATTAATAATAAGTGATGAGAAATGAAGTAAAGCCGAGGAAAACGTATGGAACGTTATGAGAAAGCCCTTGTGAAAAGTTTCAAACACGATGGCCATTTGCACCGGATGTGGCTGGAGAACTGGATCGTTCCCTCCTCGCTCGTGCATCCCGAGCATGCTGCTGAAGGAATGTTCGTGCTGATTAACAGCCAGACACCGATCAGGGAAGCGGACGGGAAGCAATGGAACAGCAAAATTCCTGCCGTTACGTTCCTCATTCCGAAGCAGTGGTTCAATGTGGTGGCGCTGATTGAGGATCACGGCATTCGCTACTACTGCAATATTGCCTCGCCGCCATATCGCACGGACAACATTTTCACCTATATCGATTACGATCTGGACGTCATTCAGATGCCCGGCGGCCAGGTGAATGTGGTGGACCAGGACGAGTATGAACAGAACCGGCATGTGTACCACTATCCTGATCTGGTGGAGCGCAAGATTAGCGCCGGCCTGGACGCGGTGCTGGAACGGATTCGGCATCGCCGGCCTCCGTTCTGGGACGATGAGGTGCGCCGGTACTACGAAGACTGGAAGCAGGCGATCCAGCCGGAATGAGGGAATTCCTATGCAGGCTGGAGGCCGGGGGAGCAAGGAATGCGGCAGGGATGAATGGAAATGCAGGGAAGTCAGACCGTAACAGGAGCGGCGCCTGCTCTGGGGAATCCGGTACCCGGAGCTAGGGGGCCGTTCTGCATTTAGAGCGGCGCGATCCGCGCAGCGGTATCAATGAAGGAGGTGAACGGGATGGCGGAACAAAAGCAAACGAAACGATGGACTCCATGCGGAACAGATCAAGCGCCCGAGGCCAATGCGATCCGGGAAGCGGAACGCTGGCAGCGGCTCAAGCAGGAGATTATGGATGCAGCGGCTTCCATGGGTATTGACCAGATCGGCTTCACGACGGCAGACCCGTTCACCGAATTGAAGGCGCGCCTGCAGCATTCTATCGATCAAGGCTATGCATCCGGCTTCGAGGAGCCGGATCTGGACAAGCGGACGCAGCCGGCGCTGCTGCTGGACGGGGCGCGCTCCATTATCGCGATTGCGGTTGCTTATCCATCCAAGATGGAGGCCGGTCCGAAGTCGGAGGCGGGGGCTTACAGAGGAATGTTCGCCCGGACCGCATGGGGATTGGATTACCACCATGTGCTGAGGGATCGGCTGCAGCGGCTGGAGCAGTTCCTGCGCGAGAGGGTGCCGGAGGTGCGGGTGAAGAGCATGGTCGACACCGGCGAGATGTGCGACCGGGCGGTCGCCGAGCGTTCCGGCATCGGCTTCAGCGGCAAAAACTGCTCGATTATTTCCCCGAAGTGGGGATCGTGGATTTACTTGGGGGAAATGATTACGAATCTGCCGCTGCCGCCCGATCACCCGTTGACCGAGGATTGCGGGGAGTGCACACGCTGCCTCGATGCCTGCCCGACAGCAGCCTTCGCCGGTCCGGGGCAGCTGAATGCGCAGCGCTGCATCTCGTTCCAGACGCAGTCGAAGGAGATGCTGCCGCATGAGATGATGGTCAAGATAGGCAACCGGCTGTATGGCTGCGATACCTGTCAGATCGTATGCCCGAAGAACCGCGGGCTGAATTGGACCCATCATGCCGAGATGCAGCCGGATCCGGAGCAGGCGAAGCCGCTGCTCGTGCCGCTGCTGTCGCTGTCGAACCGGGAATTCAAGTCCCGGTTCGGCAGCAGCGCGGCGGCGTGGCGCGGGAAGAAGCCGATCCAGCGCAACGCGATTGCGGCGCTCGGCAATTTCCGCGACCGCCAGGCCGTCCCGGCCCTGGAAGGGCTGCTGCGCACGGATGAGCGGCCGGATATCCGCGCCGCGGCGGCATGGGCCCTCGGCCAGATCTCCGGTCCGGACGCCAAGCGAATATTGAAGGCGGCGCTAAGCCGCGAGGAGGAGCCGAAGGTGAAGGAAGCTGTGATGCAAGCGCAGGAGCGCGCCGAAGCTCAGCATGAGCCGCTGTATGTGCAAGAGATGGAGAGCCCGCTTGGGCCGCTGACGTTGGCCGCGACCGCGACTGGATTGTTCGCGATCGAGTTCGGAGACGCGTTGTCGGTGGCCGAGGGGCTGCAGCGGCGGGCAGCCCGCAGCTACGGCCGCGTCGTGCTGCAGCGCCATCCGGAGCGGCTGCAGGCGGCCAAGCGCCAGTTGGAGGAGTATTTCGCGGGAACGCGGCGCGAATTCGATCTGACGCTGGATATCCAGGGGACACCGTTCCAGCGTCAGGTATGGCAAGCCTTGACCGGCATCCCTTATGGGGAGACCCGGTCCTATAAGCAGATCGCGGAAGCGATCGGCAATCCGGGGGCGGTACGGGCCGTCGGCGGAGCGAATAATCGCAATCCGCTCTCCATTATCGTGCCTTGCCACCGCGTGATCGGTGCCGACGGACAGCTGGTCGGATATGGCGGCGGCATGGACAAGAAAGTCACGCTGCTTCGTCTTGAGGGCGTGTCTTGCGGGCAATGAGACACAGGGGCAACCCCGGATAGATTCCATTCGTTTGTCATATTGGAAGGGACATGCTATCATAATGGCGGACGAGTTCCGCGAAGCCATGCCTTCTCACGGATAGATCGAAGTGAGTGTTCACAATGCCGGTTTGCAAGATATGCAATGAAAGGCGTTTTGTGAATTAGCTCATGTAACTAATTTTTTTGTTGGGGTGACCATAAGCAGATGATTTGGGTTGTAGGGATAATCGCACTCATCGTAGGCCTCATTATCGGCTTTGCCGGCGGAGTGTTCTACTTGCGCAAGCAGATGGAGAAGATGCAATCGGATCCGCAAATGCTTCAAAAAATGGCAAAGCAAATGGGCTATAATTTGAATGCGAAGCAGATGCAGCAAGCACAGAAAATGATGCAGCAAAAAAAGAGAAAATGAAATAACGGAACTGCCCGCGTCCATGGGCACGGCAGGCGGGAGGAGGCACAATTATGGCTGGCTTGAAAGACTATGTTAATTCAAAAGTCGGTGAGAATCGCGAGAAGATCGAACATCACGTAAAAGAAATTTTGAGGCTGATCGGCGAGGATGTCGATCGGGAAGGTCTGCAGGAGACGCCGGCGCGTGTCACCCGCATGTACGAGGAGATCTTCGGCGGGTATGAGGTTGACCCGCGCGACGTGCTCGGGGTTACCTTCGACGAAGCCCATGAGGAGCTTGTCATCGTCAAGGACATAACGTATTACAGCTTGTGCGAGCATCATATGGCGCCGTTCTTCGGCAAGGTGCATATCGGCTATATTCCAAGCGGACAGGTGGCCGGCCTGAGCAAGCTGGCGCGGCTGGTCGAAGCAGTCACGCGCCGTCTGCAGGTGCAGGAGCGGGTCACGGCGAGTATCGCGGATATTATGGAAGAAGTGTTAAAGCCGCATGGCGTGATGGTGGTTGTCGAGGGCGAGCATTTGTGCATGTGTTCCCGCGGCGTCAAGAAGCCTGGCAGCAAGACGGTTACGATGTCGACGCGGGGCAGCTTCAAGGACGATGCGGCGCAGCGCGCGGAATTTTTGTCACTGATTAAGCAGTAAATTGGTGCTTTAGGGTTTGAGCAGAACCAATGGAACCCGTTCCGGGCAAAGGGGCGGGTTTTTTGCTTGGCCTGCAAGAAGGTATAGAGAGATGCGGCGTTTTGGGATTGAGGAGCGCTTGCGGCAGAGCGCAGCATGGAAGAGGAGGACGAAGGGAATTCTATGACAAAGACGGATGTAGAACAGATGGAACGCAAGGAAGAAGCGGTGGAATTAACCGAAGAACAGGCGGAATGGCATCGCCTCTATGAAGCGGCGGCAGCCTTCAAGAAGCAAGGAAGCTGGAAGTGGGTGTCCGATGCCGAGATCTTCGGCGTGTGCAACCCGGAGGATGGAGAGGTCGGCTATTGCACGATCATGGGTTCGAACGAAGAGTTGTTCGGCCTGGCTGTCTTTCGCGGAGGCGAAGGTCTGGAGAGCCTGCAGGATATGATGCTGGATCGGGATGAGCCTTATGCTTGGCTGAACCGGCAAAAATGCATCATGGTGACGTTCGAGGATCGGACCGAGCTGGACAAGCAGGATCTGGCGCAAATCAAAGAGCTTGGCTTCCGCTTCCGCGGCCGCAATGCTTGGCCGCTGTTCCGGGCTTACGATCCGGGGCTTGTACCATGGACGCTTGACCGGAAGCAGGTCTGCTTCCTGACGAACGCCTTGGAGCAAGCGGTGGAGCTGGCTGCTCGATGCAAGAAGGACGAGCAGCTGTTCGTGCCGCCGGTCTCCGGGCAGCTGTTGGTCCGCGCGCAGGAGAACGGGGAATGGAGCGAAGGCTGGCGCGATCCCGAGTTCGTCCTGAAGCGCCCGGCGAAGTATGAATACAGCGATGACGCGAAGCTGATGGACCTTGTGCGCCGCATTCCGGAGAAGCGGGGACAGTGGGAGACCGATTATTTCTTCGCCCCTGTCGCGGTGCAGGGCGAGGCCGAGCGGCCGTATTACCCGAGGCTCTGTCTGTGGGTGGATCGCCAGACCCGCAGCGCGGTCGGCTTCCATGTCGCTTATGAAGGGAATTTCGAGCAGGAATTCATTGATCATATGATTCAGTTAATCGAGGAGAAAGGGGCGCGCCCGCAAAAGCTTATTATCCGGTCGAACGAAGGTCTCGATTTGTTCGAGAAGACGGCGCAGCGCCTAAAGATCAAAATCGAACGCGAGCCGCGCCTCGTCTATCTGGAGGAAGCACAGGCAGATCTGTTCGACTATTTTGCTAACCACGAATCTTGATTGCTATGCCGGGTGTTCTTGCAGAATGCGCGGCAGCCAGCGGGCCAGTTAAGGATATCCTTCAACTGGCCCGTTTTTTGATTATGGCCGATTGTTGGGCCTGGCATCTTTTTACTTCGTTTGCATCCATTGACGGAAATAGGCCCGGTCGATACAATGTAGAGAATTAAATATTATATTCTTCGTATAATTTTGGAAATAGGGTCCAACCGTCTCTACCAAACTACCGTAAATAGTTTGACTACGAGGAAGAGAATGCCTGCCGCGGAGGATGGCTCCCCGCTGGGACAGGCTGTTCTTGCTCCTTGCCGTCAAACTCTAGTTGCTGGACTAGAGTTTTTTTGTTGTATCCGAAGCGCGCAATCATCCTATAAAAAAACAAAGGAATGTGAAATCGAATGAATTGGAGCAAGCAACATTGGAGCAAGCGGATTGCCGCAGCCGCCAGAACGGCGCCTGCCGACCTTGTCATCACGAACGGGAAAATCGTCGATGTTTTCAACCTCGACATCATCGAAGGGGATGTCGCGATTGTGGACGGCATGATCGCAGGCATCGGCGGCAGCTATGAAGGCGCCCGCGTCATCGATGCGGAGGGACGCTATATCGCCCCGTCCTTCATCGATACACATGTTCATATTGAATCCGCCATGGTGACGCCTGCTGAATTCGCCCGCGTCGTGCTCCCTCACGGCGTCACGTCCGTCATCGCCGATCCGCACGAGATCGCGAATGTGGCCGGGACGGACGGCATTCAATATATGCTGGACGCTTCCGAGAATCTGCCGCTGGACGTATATGTCATGCTGCCGTCCTGCGTGCCATGCACGCCGTTCGAGCACGCTGGAGCGAAGCTCGATGCGGCCAGTCTGGACGCATTCTACGACCACCCCCGGGTATTGGGGCTGGCCGAGGTGATGGATTATCCATCCGTGCGCCGCGGCGATGACGATATGCTGGACAAATTGATGTCCTCTCATCGGCATGGCGGAATGATTGACGGTCACGGCGCTGGACTGGATGAAGAGGCCATTAATGTGTACCGGGCGGTCGGCATCCGCAACGACCATGAATGCGTAACGGCTGAGGAAGCCAAGGCGCGGCTGCGGCGGGGCATGTACGTGATGATTCGCGAAGGCTCGGTCGCCAAGGATGTCGAAGCGCTCATCCCGGCCGTGACCGCCAGCAACGCGCGCCGCTGCGTGTTCTGCACCGATGACAAGCATTTGGACGAGCTGCTGGAGGAGGGCAGCGTTGATCATAACGCGCGTCTGGCCATACGCTGCGGGCTTGACCCGCTGCAAGCGATCCAGATGGCTTCTCTGAATGCGGCCGAATGCTACGGATTGCAGACCAAAGGCGCGATCGCTCCCGGGTACGAGGCCGACTTCTTGCTGCTCGACGATCTCGAGCGCTTGACGATTGCCCAGGTGTACAAAGCGGGCAGACTGGTCGGCGAGAACGGCCAATATATCGGGCCGCAGCCGCAAACGGCCAAAATCCCGGCTGGACTATTGAAGTCGGTTCATCTGCCCGAGATAACGGAGCGGGATTTGCAAATCCGGCTGCAGGAAGAGCGCCGCTGCCATATTATCGGCATCAATCCGAACAGCCTCATTACGACGCGCCTCGTGGAGGAGGTGGATGCGGAGGATGGCTGCTTCCGCCCTTCGGTGGCCAAGGATCAATTGAAGATCGCCGTGTTGGAGCGGCATCATCGTACCGGATGCATCGGACTGGGCATCGTCAAGGGATTTGGCATTGAATGCGGAGCGATCGCCTCTACCGTGGCGCATGACTCCCACAACCTCGTCGTGGCCGGCAGCAACGATCGGGATATGCTGACCGCCATACAGGCGCTGCGCGATCTGGAGGGCGGATTGGTCGTAGCCAGCGACGGCGTCGTGCTGGCGGCCATCGAGCTTCCATTGGCAGGCTTAATGTCCACTGCCGATTATGCCAAGGTGCTCCGTCATATGGAAGAACTCCATCACGCTCTGGCGCGGATCGGCGCTTCAAGCGAGTTCAATCCATTTGTTACGCTGTCGTTCCTATGCTTGCCCGTTATACCCGAACTGAAGCTGACGGATATGGGCTTATTCGATTTCGCTGCCTTTCAGCATATTCCGGTAACGGAAGGAGAGAGCCGCACCGCCGATTATGTGCCGTGTTGATGATGCTGCTCGCAGGCTTGAACCTCCGTTCATCCAATCGTAAGGTAAAAGTTCTACAGGCTTGGAAATCAGCGCAATAAAAAAGACCGGGGGCAGATAATCGCCTCCGGTCGTGCTTCTCATTCAACCATACCAAAAATAGGTTGTCTATGTAACATAAAGCATGCTTAATAGCTTGTCCATCGCTTGCAGCCGCATCCATCCTATGGTACGATATCAGGTGCGGCACAAGAGTGTTATGAACAAATATATTTTTACCCAAATATATAATATCATAACGCACGGGGTGTTGTCAACTGGTTAAGCACCCGGTGCCGCAAAATCATAATCTATAGTAAAGCGGGTGATCAGATGGACCCGAATCATCGGGAGCGGCAGTTGGAGGAAGCGCGGGCTGTCGAGGTAATAGAGAAGATTGAGCAGCGCATCATTCCGCTGCAGGAAGAGATGGGCGCGGTCAAGCGCGAAGTCGTGGGTATCCGCCGCGAGTTCTGGGACGACGTCAAGGTCAATCTGGATGATGCGAATGAAGCTATCGAGACGCATGCCAGCTTGAAGCAGCAGGCGGAAGTCTTGGCGGAGCGGGAGCGCAGGCATCTGCATGCGGCCCAGCAGCTTGATGTATGGAAGCGGATGGCGCAGTCCCCTTATTTCGCGAGGATTGATTTCCGGGAGGAGGGGGAAGCAGAGGCAGAGCGAGTGTATATCGGAATCGGCTCGTTCCGGGACAAGGACGACAACTTCCTCGTCTATGATTGGCGTGCGCCTGTGTCCAGCCTATATTATGACTATTCGCCGGGCCCGGCCCACTATGAGACGCCGGCCGGCCTCCTGTCGGGGGAGATGGGGCTCAAGCGCCAATTCATCATCACGGAGGGCCGGTTCCGGGGCATGTTCGATACGGGGCTTACGATTGGCGACGAGCTCCTGCGGCAGATTCTCAGCCGGCCGTCCAGCGCGCATCTGAAAAGCATCGTCGGGACGATCCAGCGGGAGCAGAACCGTATCATCCGCAACGAGCAAAAGCGGCTCATGGTCGTCACCGGCCCGGCAGGCAGCGGCAAGACATCGACCGCCCTGCAGCGGATCGCGTTTTTGCTGTACCGGTACCGGGATACGCTGCAGGCCGATGAGATCGTGCTGTTCTCGCCGAATCCGATGTTCAACCGCTATGTCTCGACCGTTCTGCCGGAATTGGGGGAACGGAATATGCGGCAGACGACGTATCAGGAGTATGTGGAGCATCGCTTGGCTGATTCCTTCCGGCTGGAGCATCCGGCCGAGCAGATGGAATATGCGCTGAGCGCCGGGGAACAACCGGAATACGCGGCGCGAATGGAAGGCATTCGCTATAAGGCGGGGGCATCTTTCTTCCGGCTGCTCGGGCGTTATGTAGAGCGGCTCGGACAGGAAGGCATGCGATTCCGAGATCTTCGCTTCCAGGATCGGACGCTCATATCGGGGGAAGCGATGCTGCGGCACTTTTATGAGCTGGATGCGTCCCTGTCAATCTCGAACCGGCTGAGCCAGATAGCGGAATGGCTGCGGGGCGAGCTGGCCGCCGCCGCGCGCCGGGAACGGAAGTCGAACTGGGTAGAGGAAGAGATCGAGCTGCTCGACAATGAGGATTATGTCAAGGCGTTCCAGGAGGTGCAGCGTCGTCAAAGATATCAGGAGGAGACGTTCGATGACTTCGATCGCGAACGTGAATGGCTCGCCCGCCAGATCGTGAATGAGCGCTTCAAGCCGCTTCGGGCGGACATCAAGCGCTTCCGCTTCGTCGATATGCCGGCCATCTACACCCAATTGTTCGCCAGTCCGGACTTCGCGGCCAGCCTGGCCGGAGAAGAGGGGCTGCCTGAGCGTTGGGCCGGCATCTGCGCCCTGACGGCCGAACGGATGAACCGGGGCGAGATGACTGTCGAGGATGCGACGCCATACTTGTATTTGAATGAATGTCTGGAAGGCTTCCATATGAATACGTCGATCCGGCATGTCTTTGTGGATGAAGGCCAGGACTATGGGGTCTTCCAGCTTCATTTCCTCAAGCGTCTGTTCCCCCGTGCCCGGTTCACGGTCCTGGGGGATGAGGATCAGGCGATTTACCCGCATGCCGAAGGAGCGGCATCGGTACCGCTTCCGGCGTTGGCGGAAGTATTCCCGGCCGAGGAGGCGGAGTCGTTCCAGTTGACCCGAAGCTATCGTTCGACCCGGCCGATTATGGAGCTGGCCCGCCGCATCATTCCGGGCGGCGAGCGGATCGATACGTTCGAGCGCGAAGGTCCGGCGCCGACGCTGACGGGATTAGAGGACAGGGAGGAATTGAACTCCCGGATCGCCGCGCGGATGCGCGAGCTGCTCGCCGCCGGGCACCGCAATGTCGCTCTGCTCTGCACGACGGCTCAGGAGAGCCGCGAGGCGTACGAGGCGCTGAAGGATGTTGTGCCGCTGCGGCTCGTACATCAGGAGACGGTGACCTTCGAAGCGGGCGCCCTAGTCATTCCGTCGTACCTGGCCAAGGGCGTCGAGTTCGATGCCGTCGTGCTGTACAATGCATCCGATGAAGGCTATGGCCGGGAGAGCGAGCGCAAGCTGCTGTATGTGGCGTGCACGCGGGCGATGCATGAGCTCCATATCTACTATATGGGGCGGCCGAGTCCATGGCTGGAAGCCGCACTTGCGGGAGCGGATGAAGGGCAGGCACAGGCCTGAATCGAGAACCGGCTCTGGAACGGAAGGGCAAGGAGATATAAGCTGTCTAGCGCTGCATGGGTTCGCCGCAAGGGCGCCCATGCGGCGCGGCAGCTTATTTGTACATAGGGAAAAAAGAGGGAAGGCAAGTGGTGGAGCTGATTATAATCGTGCTGCTGATGTGCAATCTGCTGCTTCTGCTGGCGGATAAACTCGAAGCTGCCACGGAGAGACAAGGCGGAGGAGGCGGTGAAGCGGGCCAGGGAACGCTATAATCTGGATTGAGGGAGAGGGGCGGTCCGCCGTTCCTATCGGTGTGCGGCAGGCCCCTCCTTGACATTCAACATATCGTAACGGTCAAATGGCTTCTCCCCGGTGACATCTTTTCCTCAGCGGCTTGCCGTCATGTCTTTCATTCCCCCTGAGCTCACCTTGTGGTGCATGAGCCGTCCCTGTCCCCGCCTTATTATTGGGGTTGATAATTCATGACAAGCACTTCGTCCACCGCGCCGCGGGCGGTCGCCTTAGAGTTGATATTGCGGCGGGCTTGTACGATATGGAGCGGGAAGCCTTCATACAGCTCGCGAATATAGTCTGTCGCATGGTTGGACAGCATCACATACACGCCGCGGCCGTCCAGCTCGCGGAACAGGTTGGCCAGCCGCAGCTGCTCGTCCCGTCCGAAGCCGTCCTTCGCATAGGAGGTGAAGGCGGCCGTCTTGGTCAAGACGTCGTATGGCGGATCGAAGTAGACGAAGTCTCCCGCCTGCGCCGATTCCACGGCTCGCTCGAAGTCGCCGACCGTCATGGCGATATCCGCCTCTTGGAAGTAGGAAGCCAAGGCGCGGATCGTCTCTTCCTGGACGATATCCGGCTGCTTGTAGCGTCCGAAGGGAACGTTGTTCTGTCCCTTCGCGTTGACCCGGTACAGGCCGTTATAACATGTCCGGTTCAAATAGACGAGCCGGGCGGCCCGGGTAACGGCGTTCAGCTGCGCGTATTCCTCCAGATTCCGGTCCCAGGAGCGGACTTCATAGTAATAGCTCTCTTCGTTCCGGTGAACCCGCAGCGCGTCGATGAGCGCTTCCGGCTCCCGGCGAATCGTCTCATACAAATTGATCAGCTCGCCGTTCACGTCGTTGATGCAGGCGCGCGGCGGCATCAGATCGAACAGCAGCGCGGCGCCGCCGATGAACGGCTCATAATAGGCCGCCTGCGACCAGTCGAGGCGCGGCAGACGGCGGCGGATGTCGGGGAGCAGTTGGCGCTTGCCTCCCGCCCATTTGAGTATCGGTTTCAACATTGCCCTTCACCCCTGTCGGTTATCTGCGTCGTGAGGACTTGCTCGCCCGCAGGCGGGGCAGTCTCTCCTCACGCAAAAAAAAGGCGGCCTGAAGGCCGCACGTAAGTTCGCGTATCCTCTTCTATTGTACCGAACGGGAGGGAGAAGACGCAATATCGAAAATGCGGCCGTCAGTTGCTCTCCTGGGGAATCCGGCGATTTCGCAGACATTAGTACGGCTTCCATGCCAGGGTCCGCGCCGCCTGGAACCGTTCGTCGACCGCCGGCCAGTTGACGACATGCCACCAATCCTCGATATATTTGGCCCGCTCGTTCTTGTGCTTCAAATAGTAGGCATGCTCCCATACGTCGATCGGAAGGAGCGGGATGACGTCCCACTGCGACAGATTCTGATGCTTCTCCGCCTGCAAAATCTCCAAGCGGCGGCTGCGCGGGCTCCAGACGAGAATCGTCCACCCGCCGCCCTGGACCTTCTCCGCGGCCTTGGAGAAATGCATTTTGAACGCCTTGAAGCTTCCGAAGTCACGCGTAATCTGATCGAGCAGTTCTCCGGTCGGTTGGCCGCCGCCCACCGGATTCATCGTATTCCAGAAAATCGTGTGCAAATAGTGGCCTGCGCCGTTAAACGCAAGCTCATTCGACCAGTGCTTCACCAGATCGAAGCGGCCGGTGCGCCGTGCTTCCGCCAATGCGCGTTCGGCCCGGTTCAAGCCGTCGACATAGCTCTGGTGGTGCTTGTCATGATGTACCCGCATCGTCGTCTCGTCGATATACGGCTCCAACGCATCATACGAATATGGCAATGGCGGCAGCGTATGGCCGCCGATCGGGACGGAGGCCATGTCCCCGCGCAGATAGTACTCCGGCATCAGCGGCTGATGTTGAGGATGGCCGGGCGGCCATCCTCCCGTCGGGGCATACGTCACCTCCCGGTACACCGAGTAGCCGAAGGGTACATTGTCAGGGGCGGTCCGGGCTTCGTCCTGCTTCTGTACCGGCTTAGCTTCCTGTTCCTCTGCTGGCTGGACCGCCTGGGCTGCCTGGTCCTGGTCCTGGGCCGTCAGAGGCGTCTGGGGTGTCTGAGCCGAACCGATGTAAGCCAGAATGCCGGAAGCAGGCGATTGCGGTAGGGTTGCCGCCGGTTCGCGGGAAGTATCCTCGGGTTCACTGTTGCAGGCTGTCAAGGGATTTTCCTCTTCCGGCGGGGAGCCGGAGCTGCTGCCGCCGTCGAGCGGCGGGACTTCGTGGATGAACGCCTTCGGCTGTACGGCGCTGCCGGGCGGAGCGGCGTGCGCCCCCGGTGCGTCCGGCGAAGCGAAGGAAGACAGCGGCTTGTCTTTCAGAGCGTGCACGACGTTCAGGAAATAGGCGGATTCACTGGCGATATGATCGAATACAATCGGGGCGAGCGGCACGCTATGCACGGCACGGCTATACTTCTTCATCGTCTCCAGATGCTTCACGAACTGCTCGGATTGATAGACGGATGCCTTGAGCAGCAGCTCGATCTTGTGCATCGTATCGGGAAGCGTGCTTCCCCCTTGCGACAGAATGAACTGGAGCCAGGCTGAGGCAGCTTCCTCGGTTTTGGTGAAGACCGGCTCCCATTCCCGGAGCACTTGGACATATTCCGGCTCTAGCTGCGGTACGATGGCGAGAATGACCTCGATATGCTCGCGTTCTTGTTTTTTCCAAAATACGACCTCTTCCAGCACGCGGACAGGCATAAGTGACCCATATATGTACTCCAACGAGCGTTCCTCCTCTACATGTCAATGAAACGCGCATCCATGACCTCTTGTTACTAGCCTATTCCGCCGACAGGTTGGCTTATGCTTCTCCCGCTGCGCCGGAGAACTGCAAAAAACCCGCAAGCCATAAGGCTTACGGGCGGGCGATCATCGATGCGGCATCGGCGCGGTAGGCTGCACTCAGAAATGAGGCGGCCTTGCCGAGGTAGTCTTTGCGGTGCGTGCGGTAGATGAGCTCATGCTGCACATTGGGCACAATCCAGGATTCTGACAGCTTATTGCTCTGATGGGCCGCAATCTGTTCGGCGATCTCGTATGGCGCCTTCGTATCCGCGGTTCCATGAATGATGAGCGTTGGCATCTCGTAGCTGGTTGCCTTCACCTCGGTATACGGGATCTGCGCCAGACTGGTGCCGTTCAGCGCCGGGAAGAAGAAGCGCAGCAGATCAAGTGACGGACGCTTCGGAAGCGGCACGTACTGCTTCAGGTTGTGGTACAGCGTATCCGGCTCCAGCAGGAAGGTGCTGTCCAGTATCATCGCATCAATGTCATCGGTCAACAGCGCGGCCTGCAGGGCGGTTCCGGCTCCCATCGAGAAGCCCCAGACGACGATGTGTGAGGCTCCCTGTTCCTTGGCCAGGTTCACGGCGCCAAGCAGCTGCTCCTTCTCCAGCTTGCCTCCGGTGGCGGTTGTCTTGTGCTGCTCCGAAGCGAAGCCATAATCGAACATGATGACGTTATAGTCAAGCCGGTGGGCGAACTGGGCCAGATCGTACATCGGCACCCAGTATTCTTCGCGGTTCGCGCCATAGCCATGGCTGAAAATGATGGTCCGCGACGAAGCGGAGTCCGAAGGAATATACCACCCGTCGACGAGCGTATGGCCGTCGGCTGCCGGAAAGGTCACCGTCTCGTAAGGCATTCCCTTGGCCTCCATCGGATTGGAAAAGAGCGGAGGCACCTGCGGATTCGCGAACATCCAGGCGATAAAGCCGTGCAGGGCGAGGAAGATAACCGATGCGGCGAACACCGTCGACAAGGACAGGGCGATCACGATATGCTTCAGACGGATGCGGCGCGCGGCCGCAGGCGCCAGACCCGAGGGCCCGAGCCATTCCGGTTGAAGCGCGGGTGTGACGACAGGTGTGCTCATAGGCATGACCTCCTTCTGGATGTGCGGGAAAGGGAGAAAAGCTCGCAATGCGAGGTATCGACATAAATTGACATTAACTAGAACGAAAGTCTTGGTTCACGTTATATAAAAGCTTGCTAGTGAAATCGTTTCATTTGATCCGAAATGTATTATTATCGTATGCCGCGAGCCGCATAACGTCAATAAAAGTGCACGTTTTGTAAGGTGTTTGTAATCGTCTCGTAACATTGCAATCCATGTGTAAAGAATGTCGAAATCAGGGACGTTGGTCGGGGTGACGATCGGCGGTCCGTCCCTTTACGGCATCGGAAAAGGGGGTTATACTAGATGTAACGTAGTTTCACTCAATGGAACGAAAGAGGGAGATGACGTGGAGGAACGAGGAAAATTAACCGTTCGTGCCGTGGAACGGGCGCTCGATATTTTGATGTGCTTCACGGAGCAATATGAGATGAGCTTGACCGAGCTGGCCGCGCGGGTCAACTTGAATAAGAGCACCGTGCACCGGCTGCTCACGACGCTGGAGGAGCGCGGCTTCGTGCTGCGCAACGGCGACAAGTACCGCCTTGGCTACCGGGTATGGGAGTTGTCCGCGAACCTGACGCAGGTTGGCGACGCCGCCCAACTTCTGCTTCCTGAGATGGAGGCGCTGCGCGACCGGCTGGGGGAGACGGTGAGCCTGTATGTGCGCGACGGCTCGGATCGGATTCGCATTCAGGCGGTGCAGAGCAACCAGGCGATTCGGCGAGTGGCCCCGGTCGGAGCGCGGCTCCCGCTGTTCGTCGGCGCATCGAGCAAGGTGCTGCTTGCCTTCGCCGATCCGGCCGAGCGCGACGCGGCGCTTCGGGATGCCTTTTGGCCGCCCAGTGTCGACAGCGAGGCGTGTATGCGGCAGCTGGAAGAGGTGCGCCGTCAAGGGTACGCGGTGAGCATCGAGGAGCGTGAGCCAGGAGCGGCCGCGGTCTCGGTGCCGATATTCGACCGCAGCGGCAAGCTGGCGGCGGCGCTGTCGGTCTCCGGCCCGGTCAGCCGGATGTCGCTCCAGACACTGGAGGCTTATGCGCCGCAGTTGACGGAGGCCGCCCGCCGGATGGCGACGATGCTGCGCTCGATCGGATAAGAGGCCGCAATGCAGGTATAACGAGAGGCTGTCCCATTAGCAGGTAAAGGCTGCTAATGGGACAGTTCCTAGGCATGAGCTTTTGAAGCCGAGGCATGGGGTTACGTTAGTTGCTTCAGATAACGTGCTGTGCGGAAGACCGCATCAACAAACGGGCCGGTCAGGGATGAAACCCTTGACCAGCCCGTTTTTGGTTGGGGCGAAGTCTGCTCTGGCCCGACTCTTCATACTGGGAATCCACGAACTGAACAGCCTCTTCTCCGGCGGGGACGGCCTTATCCCGCATGCTGCTGCCGGTATTGGCCGGGCGTCATGCCTTCCATCTTCTTGAACATCCGGTTGAAGTATGAGGGCTGGTAGCCGACCGCTTCCGCGATCTCGTTGATTTTCATATCGGTGGACAGGAGCAGTTCCTTGCATTTATTCATCTTGATCGACGTCAAGTAATCGACATAGTTGGAGCCGGTCATCTGCTTGAAGGCCTTGCTGAGCTGGGATGCGCTCACGCCGGCCTCCGCGGCGACGATGTCGAGCGACAGATCGCTCATATAATCATGGCCGATGCGTTCCAGCATCTCCTCGACCAGCCGCTTCATGGTCGCGCTGTAGCTCTTGTTCAGCGAGGCGATGTACGGCCGGATGATGCGGGTATGGAACCAGGTCAGGCAGGCGCGCGTGTCGCGCAGCCCGTTCAGCTCCTCCTGCAGGCCCGCCGCATCGAACACCGCATACGGATTGTGCCCGGCCTGAAGCATCGCGCGGTGAATGTTGCCGACGAGCCGCATTAAGGCTTGGTGGATCAGCCATTCGGCCGCCCCGCCGCCATGGAGAGCGGTGACGAACTGCTCCACCCCTTGCACGGCTTCCTCTTCCAGGCCCATATTCAGGGCGTGAATGATGTCCTGCTCCAGCTCTAGCGGGAATTCGACGTTGCCTGCGGTCTGGGACAGGACATGCTCTGCCTCCAGCAGCTGGCTGCCGGAATCGAAGGTGCGGTGCCGCAGGGCGCGCCGTGCCTGCTCAAGCGCATACGGCACATCGAGCCAGGAGGAAGTCGGCCCGCTGACGACGATCGTCGCCTCCAGACGGAGCACGTCGCGCAGAGCGCGCAGGCATTGATCACAGAGCTGCTCGATCCGGCTCCGGGATTCGTCCGGCTCCGCTCCGGGCAGGATGAGGACGGCGCCGAAGGAGCTGTCAAGGAAGTTGATCAGGTGGACGTAATCGGCCGCCTGCTCGGACAGCTCCTGCACGATATTGATGGCCGCGAACGCCATCAGATGCTCATCCCGGTCGGAGAACGGCTCCCGGCCATCCCCCAACGCATGCGGCTGCACAACGACGGCCGCGAAGCGCTTCCCCTCGATATTCACCTGCAGCAGCCTCAGCTTCTCGCGAATCTCCCGCTCGGTCAGATGCGAAGCCTGTCCGGTCACGAACTGGTTGATGAATGCTTCGCGCACGGAAGGGATGGATTGATCGAGGCGGCTCTGCAGCGTCTCGTTCGCGAACCGGTACTGCTTCCATTCCTTCTCGATATAGTCCAGCTCATTATGGACTGCGGACTCCGGCGTCCGCCAGCCGCCGAGCATCGTGACGACCCGGCGAATCGGCCGGTACATCCGGCGCGAAGCGAACCAGCTGAGCGCGAGCGCCGCCAACAGGGCGAAGCCCCATAGGACGAGCACGACATGGGTATACGGCCGGGTAGGGGCCGTAATGACCGACAGCGGGGTTCCCGCGATATAGGTCCATGCTCCCCCCATTTTCTCGAAGGAGACGGTATTGACGAGCAGCGAGTCCCCGCCTTCGATCGGCATCTGCCATGTTCGCGGCGGAGGAAGGCGTCCCGGTTCGGCCGGGGCAGTCTCTTCCTGCAGATGCTCAAGAATGAGCGGCAGCGCCTCCGGATGCTCCGCGGTCTTCGCGGAATGGCCGATGACATGCCCCTCCGCGTCCAGCACATACGACACGTTGTCTGTATTGGCGAAAATATGCAGCTTCGACGGATTGATGTAGATGACGATCGCGCCGAAGGAGGTTGATCCGTTGAACGGGAGCTTGAGGACGATCGCGTGCGGCGCGCCGCCTTTGGCGAACGGGCGCACGAGATCATGCACCCAGTAGATGCCCTTCTCCTCCTGCAGCAGCCGGCCCCAGCGCTCGGCATCCTGCGTATCCTCCAGCGTGCGAAGGCCAAGAGAAGGCTGCAGCACTTTGTTCTGCTTCTGCACGTACAGGTACACTTGATCGATCAGCGGATCGGCATTTTCGATTAAGGTGAGCGTATCAAGAAGCTGGAGCGTCTCCTCGAATTGAAGCCCGAAATCCATGTCGGACACGGACGGCTTGAAATGCGGCTTCACGACCATGTTCAGCGCGTATTGGACAAGCTGGGAAAATTGCTCGTCAATCTGCTTCGCCGCATCCTGGAGCGCGTCCTCATTCTTCTGCTGGAACTGGTTCACCATATGCTGGTTCCCGATATATAAATAAGCCGCGCTGATGACCGTCAGCGGAAGACAGGTCAACAGCACAGCCATCGCGATGGTTTTCCAATACAACACGCCTTTCGAAGACAACAGGCTTATCCATTGTCGTCTCAACGGTGATCCTCCCATCATGCAGCGGATTCGGATCGCGGAAGTCCGGATGCCGTTGTCTTCATCATACTGAATGACATGCAGATTGAAAAGGCTTTCAATCGAAAATGTCCCGTTGGACAAGGGGGACACAAGCGTGGAGAGGCCCGGAAAAAAAGTGCAACGGCAGGAAATCGGATCGGGCCGAAAAGAGGCAGCAGCTGCGCTCTGTCCAGGCAGGGCGCGGCTTCTCGGCTTGGCCCATCATAGCGGTAAAGGGATAAAGCTAATCTGGAAAAAAAGTCAAATTGCACGGAATCGTGACAGCGTTTACATTGGCATTACCAAGCCATGAAGCTTCGATTCGAATAGAAAGCGAGGGAGACCGATGAGCTCACAGCCAACGAATATCGCCGCCGAGCGAACAGCAGGTCCTGCGCCCCGTGTCCGTGCTCGTGCCGGCAAGCGTAAGCTATGGTCTGATCTGAAGCGTGACAAGTATTTATATTTGTTAGCCCTGCCGGGACTGCTGTTTTTTCTGATCTTCAAGTACATTCCGATTACGAATCTGGTCATTGCCTTCCAGGATTACTCTCCGTACTTCGGCGTCACCAGGAGTCCCTGGGTCGGGTTCGAGCATTTCAGCCGCTTTTTCGCCAATGAAGATTTCTATATTTTACTGCGGAATACGCTGGCGATCAGCTTCCTGAATCTCCTTTTCTTTTTTCCGGCGCCGATCATTCTGTCCCTCATGCTGAACGAGGTGCGGAACTTGGTGTTGAAGCGCACGGTGCAGTCGCTCATCTATATTCCGCATTTTCTGTCCTGGGTGCTTATTTATGGCTTGACGTTCCTCATGTTCTCCCAATCGGAGGGGATGGTGAACAAGCTGCTCGTATCGATGGGCAAGGAGACGGTCGACATTTTGTCCAACCCGAATTATTTCTGGGGCTTGCTGACGGCGCAATCGATATGGAAGGAAGTCGGCTGGGGCACGATTATATTCCTGGCGGCGATCGCCGGCATCGATCCGCAGCTGTATGAAGCGGCCGTCATGGACGGAGCGGGGCGGATGCGCCGCATCTGGCATATTACGCTGCCGGGCATGCGCAACGTCATCATGATTCTGTTCATTCTCCGCCTCGGCACGATTATGGATACCGGCTTTGAGCAGATCTATCTGATGATGAATTCGGCGGTCACGCATGTGGCGGATGTGTTCGACACGTATGTGTACCGCATCGGGATCAAGCAGGGCGAATTCAGCTACAGCACGGCTATCGGGCTATTCAAGTCGGTCGTCGGCGTCATTCTCGTCGTGACGGCGAACAAGGTGGCGAAGCGGTTCGGTCAAGATAGTCTGTACTAACTTATTGAATAGTCTCTATTAGAAAAGCAGGAAAGGGGTCGAATGCCATGAGAGAACAGTGGCGGGATCGGTTGTTCCAAGCGAGCAATGTGACGGTGCTGATTCTGTTCAGTATCGCTACCGTATTCCCCATTTACTATACGATTGTGCTGTCGTTCACGGATCCGACGGAATATTACACGCGGCCGCTGATCCTGTTCCCGCAGCAATGGACGCTGGACGCCTATAAATATTTGCTGTCCAACGGGCTGTTCATGAGCTCGCTCGGAATCAGCGCCTTCCTGGCGACCGTGGGCACGGCGTTCAGCCTGATCGTATCGGGAGGACTCGCTTATGCGCTGTCCCGCAAGCGGCTTCGCTTCCGCAAAGCCATTATGATGATGATTCTGATTACGTTCCTGTTCCAGCCAGGGCTGGTGCCGCTGTACCTGGTCGTCCGCAATCTGGGCTTGATCGACAGCGTCTGGTCGCTTATTTTGCCGAGCCTGACGAGTGCCTGGTACGTCCTGCTGATGAAAGGATTCTTCGACAGCATCCCGGACAGCCTCGAGGAAGCCGGCCGCATCGACGGCTGCAACGAGATCGGGGTGTTCTGGCGCATTATGCTTCCCTTGTCCCTGCCGGCGCTGGTCGCCTTCGGCCTCTTCTTCGCGGTAGGCTACTGGAACACCTACTTCAATGCGCTCATGTTCATCAACGACCAGAGCAAATGGCCGCTGCAGGTGCTCCTGCAAAATATGCTGGTCGACCCGACGGCGATGGGCGGCGGAACAGGTGGCGGCATGGACTTCCATGTGAACCGCCAGATGCCGACCGAGACGCTCAAAATGGCCGCGGTCGTCATCGCGACGCTGCCGATTATGATGGTGTATCCATTCTTGCAGAAGCATTTCGCCAAGGGCGCGATGGTTGGCTCTGTCAAAGAATGACGAGATAAGGATGCACAAAAAGCATGTTCACGTAAAAAAGGAGGGTCTACGATGATTCACAAGCAACCACGCAAGCTGGCTTCCGCGTTGACAACATCGATGCTCATTCTGCTCGCCTGCTCGCTGCTCCTGACGGCATGCGGCGGCGAAGGCAAAAGCGCTTCGTCCGGAGGGGACGGTCCGACGAAGATCTCGATTCAGACGTTGAACTATGCGACAGACATGGTCAACAACAGCAGCCCGATCTGGACAGAGCTCGAGAAGCGCACCAACACGGAGCTGGATATCACCTGGCTGACGCCGACGACGATCGAGGACAAGGTCAATGTCATGCTCGCTTCCGGCGACATGCCGGATGTCGTCTTCGTGGAGTCGCTCAACAACGCGCAGCTGCAGAAAATGATCAAGCAGGGCGTCTTCTGGGATGTGACCCCATTCATCAAGGATTACCCGAACTTGACGGACGGGGATAAGGCGTCGATGTGGGACGAGACGAAGATCGAAGGCCAAAATTACGTCATTCCGCGCTATTACCCTAGCTTCGGGGGCGGCGCCTTCGCGATGCTCCGCAAAGACTGGCTCGATGCGCTGAATCTGGAGGTGCCGACGTCGCTCGACTCCCTGTTCGATGTGCTGAAGGCGTTCAAGGAGAACGATCCGAACGGCAACGGACAGGCGGATGAGATTCCGTATGCGGCCTCTCCTAGCTCGATGGGCTTTGTCTACAATATTTTCAACGAGACGCAGGGCAATTGGAAGCTGAAGGATGGCAAGCTTGTGCCGATTATTACGGAGGACGCCTCCCGCGACGCGCTCCTCTGGATTAAGAAAGCATACGATGCGGGGTTGTTCCCGAAGGATTTCGCCATATTGAAATTTTCGCAAATCCTGGATGCGTTCCGCAGCGGCAAGGTCGGCGGCACGGGCTTGTCCATGAACCATGTCTGGGTAACCGGCAAGCTGCTGCGCGACATCGACCCGAAGGCGGATCTGTATCCGCTGCCATACTTGGAGAATCCGAACGGCTATAAATATACGCCATCCGGGGCTTCGTACTACGGCGTGTATTTGATTCCGAAGAAGGTGCCGGAGGACAAGGTGAAGAAAATTCTCGAGCTGTTCGATTACGGCAACAGCCCGGAAGGGAATATTTTGACCTATTATGGTCTGAAAGATATCCATTACAAGGAAGAGAACGGGAAGATCGTGCCTACGGAGCAGGCGAAGCAAGATTTGACGGGAGACGGCAACATGTCGAGCCTCTTCCATCTGATTAGCGACGATATGGCCATCGGGGCCGTCGGCATGCCGGATGATCTGTACGAACGCAACGTCCAAATCGTGAACGAGCGGAAGAAGCATGTCGTGCCGGAACCGGAGCGGGGCCTCTACTCGGAAGCGTATAATCGCTATTTTCCGGAGATAAAGAAAAAAGTTGACGATATGCGTACAAAAGTAATTATTGGCAAAGAGACGATTGAGGAGTATGATAAATTTATCGAAACAATCAAAAAAGATAAGGATTTAATCAAAGTTATTGACGAAATGAATCAGGCTTACCAAGCCACCCAAGCAAAATAAGCAGAGTATGCCGGAGGAACGCCGCTGAGTGCTGGCGTTTCTCTGCGTCGTCCAAAGGAGAGATGTCATTATGAATCCGGTTACAGCCATTGTCATAGGTGCAGGCGACCGGGGTGCGCGCGCTTATTCTCCGTATGCCCTGGATAATCCGCATGAGCTGCAGCTTGTCGGCGTCGCCGATCCGAATGCCGAGCGGCGGCAAGCCTTCGCCGAGCAGTTCGGCCTGAACGAGTCGCAGCAGTTCGAGACATGGGAAGCGATCCTGGAAGGGGATCGGCGTGCCGATGTAGCCATCATCTGCACGATGGACCGCATGCATTATGAGCCGACGCTGCGGGCGCTGGAGCTCGGTTATCATGTGCTGCTGGAGAAGCCGATGTCGCCGGAGCCGCGGGAATGCGTCGAGATGGAGCTGGCGGCGAAGAAGCATAACCGGCTGCTGACGATATGCCATGTGCTGCGCTACACGTCCTTCTGGGCGGCGATGAAGCGGGAGATCGATCGCGGCGCGATTGGCGATATCGTATCCATTCAATTGAACGAGAATGTAGGCAATATGCATATGTCGCACAGCTTCGTCAGAGGGAACTGGCGCAACAGCGATGAATCGAGCCCGATGATTTTGCAGAAGTCGTGCCATGACATGGATATTTTGGCGTATCTGATGAATGAGCCCTGCGTGCGGGTCAGCTCGTTCGGCTCGCTGATGCATTTCCATGAAGGGCATAAGCCGGAAGGGGCGCCGGCCCGCTGCATCGAGGGCTGTCCGGCGGAGCAGAGCTGCCAGTACCATGCGCCGCGTTATTATCTTGGCGAGGGCATCGACTGGGCGCGCAAGATTACGGATGACTATACGAAGGAAGGCATCCTGAAGGCGCTCTGGGAAGGTCCGTACGGGCGCTGCGTCTATCAGACGGACAACAACGTCGTCGACCATCAGGTCGTCAATCTCGAATTCGCGAGCGGGGCGACCGCGATGTTCAGCATGTGCGGCTTCACGCACGATAATACGCGCATCGTGCAGGTGATGGGCACGAAGGGCGACATCCGCGGCAATATGGAGGATGACTCGTTCACGATCACCGACTTCGTGACGAAGGAGAAGCGGAGCGTTCAGCTCGCTCCGTCCATCACGGGCCACGGCGGCGGCGACTCGGGCATCGTACGCTCGTTCCTGAAGGAAGTGCGCGGCTTAGGCTCCGGCACAGAGAGCCTCTCCTCCGCCTCGGTATCCGTGCGCAGCCATCTGATGGCCTTCGCGGCCGAGCAATCCCGCCTCCAGGGCGGCCAGGTCATCGACCTGCAAGCGATGTATGGCGAGCTGGCGGGCGCGGTCCCGTCCGGGAAGGCGTAAGGCGGCGCAAGCGTGCATGCGGATGCAAGCGTGCAGGCAGCTGCAAGCGCTGCATGGCCGGCTTGCGGGCGCCATGCTGGCCGCGCAAGCGTCCGGGTAGTACAGGATGCAGCCGGAGTAGCATAGCATAGCGAGATAATCGCATGTGGAATAGGCGATCACCCCTGAAGTTGGTTCGGGGGGTGATCGTTTTTATTTTTCCGCGGTTGCAGCATCGGCATCGGCGTCGGCGGCGTCGGGGCCAGCGTCGGTATCGGCAACGGATCGGAAGCAATCCTGCAAAAATGCATCTTTTTGTCCCGATATGGGGCATCTTGGATGGAATTCCTGCAAATGCGCATCTTTTTACTCGATATGTCTCTAATTCGGGCTATAATGGAAGAAATTCCTGTAAATTTGCAGGATTCCTATTTTACAAAATTGGCTTCAATAAAAATGCTGTAGTTTTGCACCATTGGAGGTCCCTGAATGTAAAGGCGAGTATTTTCAACCTGGAGGTATGCTCGATTGTCCATCCTCGATTGTGCTCGATTGCGCTTGATTGACAATATGTGGGGGAGGGGAACTTGGTTTTGATTAATCAAAATGGGAACCATATCGAGTTCGTAACATTTTACTAACCAGCTAATTTCAATCCGGGATTTCAATCAGCATAAGGCTTGAAGCCCCTACAAGCTTCTTTTTTACAATACGGCTAGTCCTAAACCAATTGAATCGATTGCCGGGACAGCGCCGTATAGAAACAGTAGATTTGACGTTATGGAGGCGCTTTTTATGACCAGACAGAAGATAGATTTGTTCAAATTAAGCAAGGAAATATCCTATGCGCTGAGGCATGCCCCTTGGGAGTATGAATTGGAACTGGATGAGGAAGGCTGGGTAAGCCTGGAGCAGCTGCTGCTGGCGCTTCGTCTGGACCAACGTTGGGAAGCTGTTCATGAACAGGACATCCATACTATCATGGCAACAGCGGACAAGCAACGGCTTGAGGTTGCGGACGGGAAAATTAGAGCGTTATACGGGCATTCGGTGCCCAGCAAAATTGTCAAGAAGGCAGAGAAGCCTCCCTCCGTCGTGTATCACGGAACGGCGAGACGCTTTGTGGCGCAAATCTTGGACGAAGGAATACGGCCGATGGGAAGACAATATGTTCATGTCTCCGCCGACAAAGAGACGGCCATGATGGTCGGGAAACGGAGAGATGCGGCCCCGGTGTTGTTGAAGGTGGATGCCGAGACGGCCCGGAACGAAGGGATTATGTTTTATCCGGGCAATCATACGATATGGCTGGCGGACTTTATTCCTCCCAAGTATATTTCAATCGAATGAATCGAGCGAACGGATGTTTAGGATGCGGATGAGTCAACGAAAAGAGGATGATGAATGAGACGGCCGCAACGTTAAGAGAACCAGCCGCTTGCTTCTGATCGAAGGGGATAGCGGCAATAAGGGATGAAAAATAAGAAAAATATCGCGTTGTTCCCCTTGATTGACTCCCTGTCCTTCAAGGATTCTTTTTGTGGAATGATAAGGGGGAAGTGTTAAGGCAATTCCGGCATGAACGAGCCGCGCATCTTCATATATTTTTTACAGTCCCCTAACACCAAGGTTATACAGACAAGCTACGATTTGTAATGATAACCCATATTGGGAAGGGAGCGACAAAATGGTACATCGGATCTGGACCAAGTCAATCAGTATCATTATAGCGGCGGTATTGCTGCTGTCTTCGATTGCGCCTGCGGGATGGACCGCAGGAACTGCCGCTGCAGCGGAGGCGATACTTACTGTTGCCGATGCGATCGGGAAGAACAATGACGGCAAGTCCTACTCGGTGGAAGGGTATGTTGTCGGCTTTGCAACCGGCAGCAAATCATTTACGCAAGACAGCACGAAATTCAACTCAGATACCAATCTGGTGATTGCGGATAGCGCAGCGGAGACGGCAGAGGACAAGACGCTATTCGTCCAGATTGCTTCTCCATTCAGACAACAGTTCGGCCTGCAATCGAATCCGGGCCTGCTCGGATCCAAGCTTCGAGTCACCGGCACGCTGGCCGAGTACTTCAAGCCTCATCGGGGCATCATGTCCCCATCCTCCATGGAAAAGGTCATCGTCACGCCTCCGGATCAAGCGGCTTCCGTAATTGCCGCTCCGCCTTCCGGAGCGGTGCAAGCGGGGACGCAGGTGAGTCTCTCGTCGCCAACGGTGACCGCTTCCGTCTACTACAATTTGAATGGCAGCTCCGATAAGTCCGAGTTCGTTCCGTATACGGAGCCGATCGAGATTACAGGCCCGACGACCATCAAGGCCTATGCCAAGCAGGATGGACTGAAGGACAGCGATATTTCCGAATTCACTTATTCGGTTGTGGGGGTCTCCAGCATTGCGGAGGCAAGAGGGCGTAATGCGGGCGATGCCGCCCTGGTGCAAGGCATTGTTACTTATAGGGAAGACACGGGCAGCGGCTTCTCCAATCTGTATATTCAGGACGATACGGCAGGGATTGTCGTCCGCGGCCAGAATATAACGGCCGAGCAAGGAGATAAGATCGAGGTTCAGGGCAAGCTGGAGCTGTATAGCGGCCTGCTGCAGTTGAACAAGGAGCCGGGCGGGAGCCTCCGGATCGTGGAACCGGGTTTGCCTCTGCCGGCGACGAAGCCGATCACTTCAGCCGATTTTGCCCAGAATGCCGGGAAGCTGTACGAAGGCCAACTGGTGGAAGTCGCCGCGGCTGCGATTGACCGAAGCAGCGGATCTACCTACTATGCCACCGACAAGCTCGGCGCAGGCATTGTCATTTACGCCAAAAACGTTCCCGCAGCGTTCACGGTCAACCGCACCTACGAGAGGATTACCGGGGTCTTGTCCTATCATAGCTCGTACGGGTACCAGCTGATTCCGCGCGCGTACGCGGATGTGGTAGAGACCGAGCTGTCGGTAACGGCAAGCCTTCCATCCGGGAATGTCGCGAAGAGCACCGAGATCGCGCTTAGCACGCCGGCTTCCGGCGGCGTCATCTACTATACGCTGGATGGAACGGAGCCGACGCAGGCCAGCGCCCGCTATGAAGCGCCGATTGCGATCATAGAGGATACGGCGGTCAAAGCCATCGTCGTGAAGGACGGAGCGGCCAGTGCGGTCTATACGTTCACGTACAAGGTGCTGAAGGATACGGGCAATCTCCTGATCCACGACATTCAGGGCGAAGGCCACCGCTCTCCGTACGCGGATCAAGCCGTGACGGGCGTGGAAGGCATCGTGACGTTCAAGCGGGATAAAAGCAACTTCTATATCCAGGAAAGCAATCCGGACCGGTACAGCAAGGATGGCCGGGCATCGGACGCCATTCTCGTCTATCACAAGGACAGCCCGGTGAAGGTCGGGGACCAAGTCAAGGTATCCGGCGTAGTCAAGGAATATAAGGAAAAGACGTATTCCAGCAATCCGGTCGATCTGACGACGACGGAAATCGCGGCTTCGAGCGTGGATATTATTTCGCATGATCAGGATCTGCCTCCCCCCGTTGTGCTGGGGAAGGATCGAGTGATTCCGCCATCGATCATTACGGACGGTTATCAATTGACCGATGCTTATTACGCTCCGGAGCGCAATGCGCTCGATCTGTACGAGAGTCTGGAAGGGATGCGCGTCATGATCGAGAACCCGGACATTATCGGCCCTTATAAATATGAGATTCCGGTCTACGTGCGGCAGGAGGGCAGTCATCCCGTTGTGTCTCCGGCGGGCGGCCTCGTCCTGACCGAGGGCAGCCTTAATCCGCAGCGCGTGCTGATATCCCTTGATTATGTTACGCCGAAGCCGAATCCGGTCGTCAAGACGGGTGATCGATTTATAGAACCGATCACCGGCGTCATCGCCTACTCCTTCAGTAATTATAAGCTGCTGCCGGAACGGCTGCCGGAGGTGGAGAGCGGCAAGGGGGAGCCTGCGGTGACGAGCATCGTGACGGACAGCGAGAAGTTGACGGTCGCTTCTTTCAATGTCGAAAATTATTGGAACGATCCGAGCGCCAAGGGAAAAGAGAAAACCCGCAAAATCGGAGACGTTATTGTGCGCAACCTGAAATCTCCGGATATTATCGGATTAATGGAAGTGCAGGACAATAACGGGGAAACGGATAATGGCGTCATCGATGCCAGCCGCAACTATGAAGCGATCATCGGGGCGATTCAAGCGGCCGGCGGTCCGGTCTATCACTATACGGATATCAATCCGGAGGATAAAAAGGATGGGGGCGCGCCGGGAGGCAATATTCGCGTCGGGTTCCTGTACAATCCGGAGCGGGTCACGCTGGCCGGCAGCCAACAAAATGGGAAGGGCGACGCGACGACCGCCGTCCGTTACGGTCCAGACGGATTATCATTCAACCCGGGGCGGATTGAGCCGGCGAACGAAGCGTTCAACAGCTCGCGCAAGCCGCTGGCCGCAGAGTTCCTGTTCCGGGGCGAACGGGTGCTGGTCATCGCCAACCACTTCAATTCGAAGGGCGGGGATCATGCGCCGTATGGAGGCATTCAGCCTCCGCAGCGTTCGAGTGAAGTGCAGCGTGCGAAGCAAGCCGCGCTCGTTCACGGCTTCGTGAGCGAAGTGCTGACTCGCAACCCGCAGACGAACGTCGTGCTGATGGGGGATTTGAATGATTTCCAATTCTCCGACACATTGCGGATTGTCGCGGGGAATGAATTGATCAATCTGGTAGACGGACTGCCGGAAGCCGAGCGCTACTCTTATATTTATGAAGGCAACTCGCAGACGCTGGATCATATTTTGGTCGATCACAAGCTGGCCAAGCGCGCAAAGCTGGACATCGTGCATATCAATGCCGATTTCATGGAAGCGCATGGACGGGTAAGCGATCATGATCCGCTGCTTGCTCAGCTTCAGTTCGGCAAGCCGGATGTTGACGACTTCCATCTAAGGCTGCTTCATACGAATGATACGCATGCGCATCTGGACAGTGTGCCGCGCCGCATTACGGCGATCAAGGAAGCGCGCGCGGAGGCGGATCATTCCCTTTTGCTCGATGCGGGCGATGTATTTTCTGGCACGTTGTACTTCAACAAGTATGAAGGCATGGCGGATGTGGACTTCATGAACCTGATCGGCTACGATGCGATGACCTTCGGCAACCATGAATTCGATGCTGGGCCGGCGAAGCTGGCGAACTTCATCAAGCAGGCGAAGTTCCCGTTCGTCAGCGCCAATATCGATTTCGATAAGGAGCCGGAACTGCAGGGCCTGTTCCATCATGAGATCGGCCATCCGGGAGCGGAAGCAAGCATTTACCCGGCGATTATCCTCGATGTGGATGGCGAGAAGGTCGGCGTATTCGGCTTGACGACGGAGGATACGGCATTTCTGGCTTCTCCGGGCGAGCATATCGCCTTCCGCAATTACGCGGAGAGCGCCCGGGCAACGGTGGCCATGCTGCGCGAAGAAGGAATCGACAAAATTATTGCGCTAACCCATCTCGGTTATGAAGTCGACCGGGCGCTGGCGGAGAGCGTGGAAGGCATCGACATCATCATCGGCGGCCATTCGCATACCAAATTAACGGAGCCGGTCGTCATCGAACGGGCAGGCGGTGAGCGGACCTTGATCGTCCAGACCGGGGAATACGGGCGTTATCTCGGCGAGTTGGATGTCACCTTCGACCGCAACGGGGCATTGACGGAGTGGAGCGGCAAGCTGACCGATATTGATGCGAAGGATGCCGCGGGCCAGTATGTCTTGGCCGACGATGCGGAGGCTGCGGCGAAGCTGGCCGAGTATGCCGGACCGCTGGAGGAATTCAAGAAGCAGGTCATCGGCAAGACGAAGATGTTCCTGGACGGCGAGCGCGGCAGCGTGCGCAAGCAGGAGACCAATCTGGGCAATCTGATTGCCGACAGCATGCGCGCGAAGGTGCAGCGCTTGTTGAACGAGACAGACGTCAAAGGTTACGTAACGATCCAAAATGGGGGCGGCATTCGGGCTTCCATCCAGGCGGGTGACATTACGCTGGGCGATCTGCTGACGGTCATGCCGTTCGGCAACAATCTGTCCGCCGTGAAGATGACGGGCGAGGAAATTATCGCTGCCCTGGAGAACGGCGTCAGCGGCGTGGAGACGGGCCAGGGACGCTTCCCGCAAGTGTCGGGCATGCGCTTCTATTACGACTCCGCGAAGAAGGGCGAGACGATCGACGCCGTGACCGGCGAGGTCACCCAGACAGGCGAACGGATCGTCAAGGTGCAGGTGAAAAATGACGGCGGGACTTATACCGATATCGATCCGCAAGGCTATTACATCGTGGCGACGAACTCGTTCATGGCGGACGGGGGAGACTTCTACCGCTCGATGAAGCAGGCGAAGAACGACGGCCGCTTCTATGAACTGAACATTGTCGATTATGAAGTGTTCATCGAGCATCTTGATCGCGTCGGCACCATCAACGCCAGCGTGGAAGGGCGGATTACTGATCTGAAGGGCGGCAAGATTCCGGAAGAGCCCGGGCCGAAGCCGAATCCGGACCCCGGGACAGGTTCGGGTTCCGGATCGAGCTCCAGCTCCGGGTCAAGCTCGAGTTCCGATTCACGCTCGAATCCAACTCCAGCGCCAAGTCCACAGCCTGCCGAAGATAAGCCGGGAACCGTAACGGCGACACCGGAAAAGCTGGCTGCTGACGGACGAGGCACCATCGTCTTCGAGATGCCGGCCGGGACTAGCGAAGTGAAGTTCCCGTCCAATACGTACGGACTGCTGCTTCAGAATAAGCTGGAAGTAAAGTCGGAGCATATCTCGCTCGAGGTTCCTTCCGAATTGATGAAGCAGTTGATCAACAAATGGACGGACAGCGAGAAGCAAGGATCGGTTATCTCCCTGAAGCTGGCACCGCTCGCGAAGGAGAAGGCGAACGGCATGATCGCCAAGGCCGGGAGGGCATCCGGCATGAAGGTGAGGCTGGCCGGCGATATATATGACCTTGGCCTTATGATCACGCTCGCGAACGGGACGACGGAGAAGCTGACCTCCTTCGATCAGCCGATTACGCTTCGGCTCACCGCCAATTCGGGTATCAACCCGAGATGGGCAGGAATCTATTCGATCTCTGACAGCGGAGCGGCCGTGCAGGCAGAGGGAGACTACGCTCGTGCCGAGCGGGCTGCCCTTATCCGCCAGTTCGGCACCTATGCGGTGCTCGAAATGACGAAGCCGTTCACCGATCTGCTTTCTGGCCATTGGGCTTATGGCGTCATTCAGGAGCTTGCGCTGAAGCGGATCATAAGCGGCACGAGCGCAACGAAGTTCGACCCGGCGCGGGCCATTACCCGGGCGGAATTCACCGCGCTGCTGGCGCAGGCGTTGCAGCTGGCCGGGACGAGCGGCAACGTATTTGCCGACGTCGATGCGGAGGCATGGTACGCCGCGCCGGTCGCGGCGGCGCATGAGGCGGGGATCGTCAGCGGCAAGGGCGCGAACCGCTTCGATCCCGCGGGCACGGTTACGCGGGAAGAGATGGCGGTCATGCTGGTCAAAGCTTATGAAGTGAAGACTGGCAAGAAGCTTGCCGCCAACGCGAAAGGGACATTCAGCGATGCGGACCGGATCTCACGCTGGGCCGTCGATCATGTGAACGCCGCGTCCGGCTTGGGCTTGATGAAGGGCCGGGCGACAGGACGGTTCGTTCCGGGAGCCGCGGCGAATCGCGCGGAAGCTGCGCAAGCCATTTATAATTTACTGATCGATAACTAAGCCGGAACAACAAAACAGGGCGGGCAGTGTGAAATCTGCTGCGCCCTGTTTTCTTGTTGATCGGATGGCAAGCCATTGGAATCATTAGTGCCGCCTAGAGGAACAATTTAACAATCCTTCTCGTATAATCTAGTAAAGGAGATATCCTGCAGCGTATATAATAGAAACAACCGAAGCACATGCCCAAGTGAAATAGGGCACATTCCTTCGGGTAAGATTGATGTCGGGGCGTATCATAGTTAGATATCGATATCTTTCATGAGCCTGGCTGCCGAACGAAGGGGTCTCAACTATATAACCTGCGGAGGGAAGGCCGATGAGAGCCATATTGATCGATGATGAGTATTTGGCGCTTTCTTATTTGAATGACCTGTTGGCTGAGATAGGGAAAATAGTAATAGAAGGAACCTATCAGGATCCGAAGCGGGCCCTGAAGGAATTGGAAGAGATGGAACCTGCATATCGAGTTCGAACATCCGTCGCAGAAGCCGATCCGGTGGCGAACGTCCAAAGCCCAAGAACTGTTCGCCTATTTGCTGCATCATCGGGGACGGCAGGTTCGCAAAGAAATTCTTCTCGAGCTGCTATGGCCGGACATGAATGCCAAGAAAGGGTATGCCCAATTGTATACGGCCATTTATCAAGTGCGCAAAGCATTGGAGCCTTACCTCGACCAGATGAAGATCATCAACTGCGAGGACAGTTATATGCTGGTCCTCCAAGACGTGGTCATCGACTGCGTGCAATGGGAGCAGGAGACAGAAGCGCTGCCTCCTGTTGGTCAGGATAAGATTCTGGCCTATCGGGAGCTGCTGCAGCAGTACAGCGGCGATTATTTGGCCGATTGCAGTTACTTGTGGGCGGAGGGAGAACGGCAGCGCCTTCGCTCCTTGTGGCTCCATCTCGTGAACGAGGTGGCTGACTACTACGTGGCTGACAACGATTTCCCGGCTGCGCTCGAGGTCTATCACCGTCAGGTCAATGTCTATCCTCGAATTGAATCCGGCTACTACATGCTGATGCGGTTATACGCGGAGTTGGGGGACCGGAATGCGGTGGAAGCCACCTATGCCAAGCTGTGCGACATGACGCAGAACGAGTTCGGGATTCCGCCGCAAGCGGCCTATCAATCATGATATGAGAGATGGAGCGGCAACGAGAAGAGATGATTTCCAATGTACATAATCTAACGGGTAACGCATCCCGCAGTGGAGGCTTGTTGCACTGGCAAGGGGGAATTGGAAAATGTCCGTCCAAAGGCTGATTCGCAGCCTATGGATGTATGGTACATTCATGGAATCTAGATCTAACGCATGGGAAGAGAGGAGAGACTGAGCGATGGAGTGGGCACGTGAACATGATTTGCTGCCGCTGTCTCATTTTGCGAAAATGCGGGCGGAGAGTCCGCTGGCGCTGGAGAATGATGTGTGGAATGTGTACCGGTATGATCGGCTCAAGGAGATTTTTGCCGATCATGATCATTTCTCATCGAGTGCGATGACGGAGGAGAAGGCGCCGATCGAATTCAGCATTTTGCGTACCGATCCGCCGAAGCATCGCCAGCTGCGTACGCTCGTAACGACAGCATTCACGCCCCGGGCGATTGAAGAGATGATTCCGCGCATCGAAGCGGTGACGCATGAGCTGCTGGATAAGGCGGCACAGGAGGGGCGGATGGATGCGGTGCGCGAGTTCACCGGTCCGCTTCCGGTCATAATCATTGCGGAGATGCTCGGCATTCCGGCCAGCGATCGCGAACAATTCCGGGAATGGTCGGACGCGCTGGTGAGCAATGACTATGAGCGCTATGTCCATTGCCAGAAGGAGATGTCCGTCTACTTCGAAGCGATTGCCGCAGAGCGCCGCCACAATCCGCAGGACGATCTCATCACCCGGCTAGTGCATGCGACCGCCGGCGGGGAGCCGCTGTCCTCCATCGAACTGATCGGCTTCTGCATTCTGCTGCTCGTCGCGGGCAACGAGACGACGACGAATCTTCTCTCCTCAGCCCTGCTCTGCTTCGACAGCGACCGCGAGGCCTGGAGCGATGTCCGAGAGGAGCGCTCGCTATTGCCAGGGGCGCTCGAGGAGGTGCTGCGCTATGCGTCGCCCGTCCAGGTTATGGAACGCCGCATTAAGGAGGATGTAGAGATCGATGGACAGCTATTGAAGGAGGGGCAATATGTGCTCCTCTGGATCGGTTCGGCCAATCATGACGAATCGGTCTTCGAGAAGCCATCCGTCTTCAATATCCGCCGCCATCCGAACCCGCATGTCGCGTTTGGCCACGGCATTCACTTCTGCCTCGGCGCTCAGCTCGCCCGGCTGGAGGCGAAGATTGCCCTGAACGCGTTGCTTGACCGCTTCCCGAACTACCGCCGCGATCGCTCCTGCCGGCTGGAACGCCTTGACAGCCAGCTTGTGTTCGGCGTGAAGTCCCTGCCGCTTATTCTGTCATAAGTTAGCGTGGACGACACGCTTATACATCCATGCTTTTCATGTTTCAGGCAGCCCCGCTCCAGTAGCGAAGGCTGTCTTTTTTGGTTCGGTGCAACGCATTATCGATATACACGTATAGACTGATATAGTGTTGCAGGGGAAGAAGGAGTTCTCTCGCATCCGGCATGAATCGAAGGGAGGGTTATCACCTTGGTTTTTGTATGGGAAAATATGCTCGTTACCCTCGTTCTCATGCTGCTGCCCGTCTTGCTTATCATCGGCCTGGTCGTATATGCGCGAAGAAGACAGAGCCGTTCGCGCGGGCAGCAGAACGATAGAGAGGGAACCGGCCGTACGCCGGAACGGGGCATCGAGCCTCAGAAAAGGTAGCGGCCCCGGGTGGAAAGGAGCCGCACGTCAGGTTCCGCTTGCTTGCTTTGTCTAACGGAACACGCGGCATTCGCCGCCCCCCTGGATGCTCCCCTGGGAAGGGAACGCGTCAGGGGGCGTTTTCTTGTGCTTCAACTAAGGCAGCCTTACCGTACGATTCTCGGCGAGGCTTGCATTGGCCGCTTCCAGGAAGGCGATAAGCTCCAGCGTCTCCGCGAGCGGGACGTCCGGCGCCCGGGTCTGGAAGAACGTCATGACCCGTTCCAGCAGGCTCGCATAGAATGGCTTGGCATCGGCCGCCACATCCGCATAGCGCGATTGGCGCTCGCCATGAACGAGCGCGCCGAACGGTCCGCCCTGGCGGCCGCGGATCGTCGCCATGCGCCCGTCTTCCCAGCGGGCGGTAATGCACTCCCCGCCGGGAATCGCTTCCGCCCGGACTTCCCGGCAGCCGGGCCCCATGGCCGCGTACAGCATCTCCGCACAGTGGATGCCGTAATAGAACAGCCCTGGCGCGCCATCTCCCCGCGGCGTCGGGCCGAAGGCGTCCACGCCTTGCACATAGGGCCCGCCTTCCGCCTCCGCAGTCACTTCCTTCACCGCCGAGGTAAGCGCTTCCGCATAGCGCAGCGCGGAGCTGCTCATCACCGGCGTGCCGTAACGGGCGGCGAGGTCTGCGATGCGGCTGGCGGAGGCGGTGGAGAGCGCCAGCGGCTTGTCGATGAAGACGGGCTTGGCGAAGGGCGCCACCGCCGCGAACTGCGCTTCATGCACGCCGCCGTCGACCGACTCCAGCAGCAGGACATCGCATTGCTCCGCCAATGACGGGAGATCCGGCACGAGAGTGACGCTGTATTGCCCGATGAGCTCATCTGTATACGCTTTCAAACGGGACATGCTTAGCTCCAGCCCAGGCGTCCCGCCTTGATAGGCGGCAACGACCTGCCCGCCTGGCACATGATAGGGATGAGTGGCGTCATTCAACAGCGCAGTGAAGGCCGTGACGTGGGATGTATCGAGTCCGATAATTCCGATCCGGAGCATAATGCTACCTCCTAGCTAGTTCCTGGATAATTGCTCCTTCTATCGTACTCTCATTTTGGCGCAGACGCCAGTCACTTCCCGTCCTGCTGCCGCATGTCCTCCGCTGTCGCTCTTAGTGAAGCGCCAACAGAAGAATGGCGGCGAGCATAGTTGCCGCTAGGCCGACGAGGACGGGAATCAGATTGCGGCGGGCCAGCTCGAATGGACTGACGCCGCAGATAGCGGCCGCAGGGATCAGCGCCCATGGGATGAGTGTTCCGCCGCCGACCCAGATGCCCGCGATCTGGCCGAGCGCCGTCAAGGTCGCTGTTCCATCGCCGCTGGCGGTTCCGAACAGGGAGGCGACCGATCCGGCGAGCGAGATGCCGGAGAACCCGGAGCCGTCCAGGCCCGTAATGGCGCCGACGACGGCCAGCGTCCCGGCTCCGACCGCCGGGTGAAGCGGCACACTATGGGCCAGCGCGACGCCCAGATCATTGACGATTCCATGGGACCCTGCCGGCAGCCCGTGATGGAACAGATCGAAAAAGGCCGCATCGCCGAGATAGAAGAAGGCGGCGATCGGAATGACCGGGCCGAACACCTTGAAGCCGAACTGCAGCCCTTCGATCAGATAGGAGGTTGTGGCCTCCAGCGCCTGCTTCCGGTGGGTGAGTCCGGTCAGGAGCACGAGAATCGCGATGGCCGTTCCGCCGATAAGGGCGGTTGCCTCCCCGCCTTGCAGATGGAGGCGGAACAGCAGGGTGACATCGATGGCGAACAGCAACGGGATGAGCAGCGCCACCGCCGTCTTGGCCCGGGCGGATAGAGGCAGGCGCGCCGGCTCGCTGCCGGCGGCATTGTTCGCCAGACCGGTCGCCATCGTCAGCCGGCCGGCCTGCATGTCGCGGCGCATCATCCAGTAGGAGACGGCGACCGTCACCGCGCCCATGACGAGGATGAGCGGCACGCTTGCCTGCAGCACCTGCTGCACAGGCACGCCTGCGGCGTCGGCGGTCAGCTTCGGCGCGCCCTGGATGACGAAATCGCCGGACAGCGCGATGCCGTGGCCGAACAGGTTCATGGCCATGGCGACCGCCAGCGGCGGAAGGCCGACGCGGACCGCAGCCGGCAGCAGGACGGCGCCGATAAGGGCGACGGCCGGAGAAGGCCAGAAGAACAGGCTGATGAGGAACATAAGGATCCCGACCGTCCAATAGGCCGGCCCCGGTCCCCGCATGAGCCGAGTGAACGGGGAGATCATGGTCTCGTTCACGCCGGACGCGAGCATGACGCGGCTCATCGCGACGATGATGGAGATAATGAGGATCGTCCTCAGCAAATGCTCAAGCGCATAGATGAAGCTCGTGAACATGCCGCTCACCGCGGAACTGGCCGATGAGGTGGCGAGCAGTCCTAACGCAAAGATGCCGATCAGGCAGACGATCGTGGTGTCCCGCCGCAGGACGAGGCACAGAATAATGAGGGCGACGAAGAGCAAATAGACGGCGTGAATGCCAGTTAACGCGACTGTCATAGAATCGCCTCCGCAGGATATGCCTTGGTCTCAAGATAGTTCATCCTATGCGGGAGCCTAGCTGTTGGGAAGCGGTTGGCAGCGGGGGCAGGAAGAAATAATTGCGGCGGGATAATACAGGCTGCAGGCGCGAACAAAAAAGAGCTGCTCCCGGCGGTCATGGACCTACGGGAACAGCTCCGTTATTATTTTTCAACCGTTATGCAGTCAAGCGCCATTCGCTTACGCGTTCGCCTTTTCTCCGGCAATCATTTGCCGCAGTACGGTTTGCAGGATGCCGCCGTTGTGGTAGTAATCCACGTCGACCATGCTGTCCAGACGGACCGTAACCGGGAATTCGAATGTCGTGCCGTCTTGGCGAGTCGCTGTGACTTGCAGCGTTTGCCCCGGCTGAATGTCGTTCGACAAGCCGTTGATGCTGAACACTTCCGTGCCGTCGATGCCGAGCGCCTTCCAGCTGTGGCCTTCCTGGAACTGTAGCGGAAGCACGCCCATGCCGACCAGATTGCTGCGGTGGATACGCTCGAAGCTTTCGGCGATGACCGCTTTGACGCCAAGGAGGTATGTTCCCTTCGCCGCCCAGTCGCGGGAGCTGCCTGTGCCGTATTCTTTACCGGCAAGGACAACAAGGTTCGTGTTCTCTCCTTGATATTTCATGGACGCATCGTAAATGGACATAATCTCGTCGTTCGGCAAATACTTCGTGACGCCGCCCTCGGTGCCCGGAGCCACCTGGTTGCGGATGCGGATGTTCGCGAACGTTCCGCGCATCATTACCTCGTGGTTGCCGCGGCGGGAACCGTAAGAGTTGAAGTCTTTGCGCTGAACGCCGTTCGCGATCAGGTATTCCCCTGCCGGGCTGTCCGCTTTGATATTGCCGGCCGGCGAGATGTGGTCCGTGGTCACGGAATCGCCAAGCAGCGCCAGGACGCGGGCATTCTCGATATCGGCGATGTCTCCGAGCTGAGTACCCAGATTCTCGAAGAACGGCGGATTTTGGATATAGGTAGACTTCCCATCCCACTCATACAGCTCGCCTTCCGGAACCGGAATCGCATTCCAGCGCTCGTTCTGCGTGAAGACATGCTCGTATTTGTCGCGGAACATCGAAGCGTTGATCGCTTGCGCCATCGCCTGCTTGATCTCTTCCGAAGAAGGCCAGATATCTTTCAAATATACAGGCTGGTTGTTCTTGTCGTAGCCGATTGGCTCGTTATCCAGGTCGATATTGACTGTGCCCGCGAGCGCGTAGGCGACGACGAGCGGAGGCGAAGCCAGGTAGTTCGCTTTTACTTGCGCGTGAATGCGGCCCTCGAAGTTCCGGTTACCGGACAGAACCGCCGCGACCGTCATGTCATGATCGGCAATCGCTTGGCCCACTTCATCCGGCAGCGGACCGGAGTTCCCGATACACGTTGCGCAGCCGTAGCCGGCGACATGGAAGCCGAGCTGCTCCAGCGAATCCATCAGACCGGATTTCTTCAAATATTCCGTTACAACCAAGGAACCCGGAGTCAAGCTGCTCTTCACGTAAGCCGGCTTGCGCAGTCCGCGCTCGACAGCCTTCTTCGCCACGAGGCCCGCACCGATCATAACGCTTGGGTTGGATGTGTTCGTGCAGCTCGTAATCGCCGCGATGACGACGGCGCCTGTCGACAGTTGGCTTGTCTCACCGTTCGGATGAGATACTGGCACTTTCTGTTCGATTTTGCTGTCGCTCAAGCCGTATCCGCCTTTGTCGACCGGCGTGCGGACGATATCGAGGAAGGATTGCTTCATATTCGACAGCTCGACGCGGTCTTGCGGACGCTTCGGTCCGGCAAGGCTCGGCACGACCGAGCTCAGATCCAGCTCAATGATATCGGTGAAGACAGGGTCCGGCGTATCCGCATAGCGGAACATGCCTTGCGCCTTGTAGTAGGCTTCCACGAGAGCGACTTGCTCCTCGGTGCGGCCGGTGAGGCGAAGATAGTTCAACGTCTCATGGTCTACCGGGAAAAATCCGATCGTCGCGCCGTATTCCGGAGCCATATTGGCGACGGTCGCCCGGTCCGCCAGGCTGATCGATTCAAGGCCCGGTCCGAAGAACTCGACGAATTTGCCGACGACGCCCTTTTTGCGCAGCATTTGCGTAACGGTCAGCGCCAGGTCGGTCGCTGTCGCGCCCTCTGCAAGCGTTCCCGTCAATTTGAAGCCGATGACTTCCGGCGTAATGAAGTAGAGCGGCTGGCCGAGCATGCCGGCTTCAGCCTCGATCCCGCCAACGCCCCAGCCAACCACGCCGAGACCGTTGATCATCGTCGTATGGGAATCCGTACCGACGAGGGAGTCAGGGAAGACTTCGGTTACGCCGTCGACTTCCTTGGTCGCGGCCACGGAAGCCAGATATTCCAGGTTCACCTGGTGAACGATACCGGTAGCCGGCGGCACCGCACGGAAATTATCGAATGCCGTCTGAGCCCAGCGCAGGAAGCGGTAGCGCTCTTCGTTGCGCTCGAATTCCACGTTCATGTTATATTCCAAAGCTTGATCCGAACCGAAAGCGTCGACCATTACCGAGTGGTCGATAACGAGATCGACCGGAACGAGCGGATTGATGCGCTTCGGATCGCCGCCCGCTTTTTTCACCGTATCACGCATAGCCGCCAGGTCGACGACAACCGGAACGCCGGTGAAGTCCTGAAGAACGATGCGGGATGGAATGAACGGAATTTCCTTATTTTCATCTTGACCTTCCGCCCATTTTGCAATTTGATTGACGTGATCTTTCGTAATCGCCCGGCCATCGAATTGGCGAACGGCAGCCTCAAGCAGGACTTTGATCGAGAACGGAAGGCGATCAATTCCTTGGTAGCCTTGCGCGCCCAATGCTTCCAGGCTGTAGTAGCGGTACGACTTGCCGTCGACCTTCAGTTCGCGGGCCGTAGAGAAAGCATCTGTTCTTGCCATTGAAAATTACCTCCTTCTAAATTCTGTTCATCCGAAGCCCGTCATGGAGCTTCATGCTGTCATGCTTCATTTGTTTTACGTTGTCCGTTTCATCTGGTGAAACCCGATTTCATAATTGCTTACATCTTTAGTATATCGTGTTCGTGAGACACCGTAAAGAGCTTTTCCCGTACAAACACGCCTAAATCTACCGCTTCGACATGCGAAGCGGCATTTCTGCATACAATGGATAGCAAAATACCGGGCCGGCGAAGAGAAAGGAGCGATAGGCTCCAATCCGCGGCTGACGCGACAAATGTGAGTGAAGGAGGTGGAGAGAGGAGATGCGTCACGATTGGAAAACGACTCTTTATTTGTACGTAGATCAGCATAATCGTTCTGAGATCGACGAACGGCCCCGGGCCATCCAGGCACCGGTGACCGACATGGAACATGCGCTCCTCACGAGCGAACGGGCGCGGAGGCTGGTCTCGTGGTACGAGAGCAGGGGGGCCAGTCCGACCAAGTGCGAGACGAAGGCGAAGCTCCTGCGCACCCATGAGGCCGATCAGGAGGTTACGGTAGACCTCGAATTCCATATCCGGCGAGGCTATGAGCAGAAGGGGCTGCCTCTGAAGGATGAGAGAATTGAGAGAGAACGGCTGACCTTGCTCAAGGAAGGAACCGGGTGGGTCGTGTCCAAGGTGGAGGTTCCGGTGCCGGAGAGGCGGGGACAGCAGCTCGTCGGAGCTGAGCAGGATCGGGCATCGCGTTCGAACCGCTCGCTGCCGCTGTTGAACCGGAATGTGCTTGGGCCGCCCGGCTCGCTGCGGGCCATCCCGTACCGCCGCGACAAAGCAGTCGCCTATGCGGATGAATGGTGGAATGAACCGAACCCGCGTTTCCTTAGCTTCGAGGTCGATTGCACCAATTATATCTCGCAATGTCTCTTTGCAGGCAGCGCACCGATGAACTATACTGGTAGAAGAGATTCGGGCTGGTGGTATAAAGGCATGGTTAACGGCCAGGAAGCGTGGAGCTACAGTTGGGCGGTCGCCAACAGTTTGGAGCGGCATTTGACGAACAACACGTACGGCCTGCGGGCCGAACTGGTCGAGCATCCGAGTGATCTGCAGCTCGGTGACGTGATCGCGTATGATTGGGACGGCAACGGCCATTACCAGCATACGACCATTGTCACCGCCTTCGATGCGAACGGCATGCCGCTGGTGAACGCTCACACGGTAAGCAGCCGCCACCGGTACTGGGATTACCAGGACTCGTATGCATGGACGGAAGCGACGCGGTACCGCTTTTTCCATATTGTCAATGCATTTTAGGTTGCCAGGCGGGGAAGGAGACAATCCGTTCCCGCTTATTGCGGTGTGGCCCGATGTGCGAGGCGTGACGGGCATTCTGGGAGAAGACAACAGGCGCATCAGGCGCTAACCGGAGGGGAACATGGAACAAGAACGCAAATTGCGCGTCGGACTCATCTACGGCGGCAAATCAGGGGAACATGAAGTATCGATGGCTACAGCCTTTGCGGTGATGGGAGCGATGGATTACGGCAAGTATGAGATCCTTCCTTTTTATATTACGAAAAAGGGAGAGTGGCGGGTCGGCACATGGCGGGACCGGCCGTTCGCGAACCAAGAGGAACTGACGCTGGAATCGCTTAGAGGGGGAACCGTAACGGCGATGGAGATGCTGTTCGCGGGCATAGACAGCGCAGAAGGGGCGTCGGAGGACGGCGTGAGCCGGCGCCAGAGGCGCCAGATCGATGTAATATTCCCGCTTCTGCACGGCACGAACGGCGAAGACGGCACTATCCAGGGACTGTTCGAGATGGCCGGCATCCCGTATGTCGGAGCGGGGGTGCTCGCCTCTTCCGTCGGAATGGACAAAGCCGTCATGAAGCAAGTCTTTGCCCAAGCGGGATTGCCTCAGTGCAAATACGAGTATTTTCTTCACTGGGAGTGGGATCAGAAGCAAGCGGAGATTATGGACCGGGTGCAGACTGAGCTGGGCTATCCATGCTTCGTGAAGCCGGCCAATCTTGGGTCCTCGGTCGGTATTTCCAAAGCCCGCGATGCAGCGGAATTGAAGCAGGCGATTGAGTTCGCGCTGCAATACGATCGGAAGATTATTGTAGAGGAATTCGTTGACGCACGGGAAGTTGAAGTGAGTGTTCTTGGCAATGACGAGCCGCAAGCGTCCATACCGGGGGAGATTATCTCGTCTAACGAATTTTATGATTATAAGGCAAAATATATCGACGGCAAATCAGAAATCGCTATCCCTGCGCCCCTGGACGAGGAACTGCTGGAGCGCATCCGCGAGATGGCGCTGCAGGCATACCGTGCCATCGACGGCTCCGGACTGTCGCGCGTGGACTTCTTCGTCCGCCGTTCCGACATGGCCGTCCTAATTAATGAAGTCAATACGATGCCAGGCTTCACTCCGATCAGCATGTACCCGATCTTATGGCAGGAGATGGGCATCACGTATCCGGCTCTGCTCGATCGTCTCATTCAGCTTGCTCTGGAGCGCTTCGAGATGAAGCAGAAGCTGCAATACGAGAACGTATAGCTTTGGCTCAAAGCCATTGAAGAAAAGAGAATCCGCCGGACATGGACAACATGTGTCGGTTGACTTTGCGAGAAACCCGGTCTTTGCTAAGACTTCGGGTTTCTTTTTCTTTTGGGCGTGTTGAAGGGGAATGATGCATATAATAGGAAGAAAAACGGTAAATAGCACCCGCCAAGGAGAAGACTGGCATGCGGTGAAATCGGTGGAAGGGAAATGTCGAATAGGAGGGTATGCCTTACGCCCCCCTTACGGCCACTATCCCCTTGCTTCAGAAAAGGGACGAATATCGCATCCGCTGAACATCCTACACGCAAAGCTGAACATCATATACGCAAAAAGGGAAAGAACCCGTGCCAACATTCGGTTGCCGCTCTAAGAATGAGCATGTACTTAGTGCTGAACTCTCCACCCCGCCCGTTCGGGCGGTCTGTGTCCTATCCCGTGCGCCTGCCGGTCCGTATCCCATCCCGTGCTGAGCGAATGGGACAATGCCCGAAAGGGCCCGCCGCCCCGTGTCCCATCCCGCGCTGAGCGAATGGGATACTGTGCCCAAAGGGCCCACCGCCCTGTGTCCTATCCCGCGCTGAGCGAATGGGACAATGCCCGAAAGGGCCTGCCGGCCTGTGCCCTATCCCGCGCTAAGCGAATGGGATACTGTGCCCAAAGGGCCCGCCGCCCCGTGTCCCATCCCGCGCTGAGCGAATGGGATTACGCGGCAATGGGATCGACGTGAGGCGGGAGTTATGCCACAATAGATATCAATCAAGCCGAAGGCTGTGAGTGAGTCCTATTTTAGGAAAAAGAAAAGGAGGAAGGAGAGCCTATGCGCATCGGAATCGTGTCGGATACCCATATGCCCCATCGGGGACAGAAGCTGCCTCGCGCTCTGGCCAAAGGGCTGCGCGGCGTTGACCTCATCCTGCATGCGGGAGACTGGACATCGTCAAGCGTCATCCCGATGTTCGAGTCGCTGGCCCCGGTTGACGGCGTCGCCGGGAATAATGACGGTACGGCTATTGTGAAGCGCTTCGGCCGCCGCAAAATCATCGAGGCTGGCGGTATCCGGATAGGCCTCGTTCATGGGGACGGGGCAGGACGATCGGCGAAGGATACCGCCTTCCACACTTTCCGCAATCAAGGTGTCGATATCATTGTCTTCGGCCATTCGCATATCCCGTATATGGAAGAAAGGGAGGGGATTCTGCTCTTCAATCCCGGCTCCCCGACGGACAAACGGCTTCAACCGAAGTATTCGTACGGCTTATTGGATATCGGAGAGGATCAGTCCCTCCAGCTTCACCATGTCTACTACCGCAGCAAGGAGTAATCGAATAACCTCCGCTCTCTTCTCTACCGGGCGGGCGGGCCATCATTCGGCTGGCCCGCTCCCGTTATATATTGGTATGCGGGTTGCCGGTGCGGCGGACGAGCAGCGGTAATTTCCGGTGCTGATGCCTGAAGAATGCGCATAAGGTGAAATGTACCTTATTTCAATCCGATCGGAGGTTCAGGCCCTTGTATCAGTCATATTCAGCCCATGATTCCTCGTCCCCGCATCAACAAGCTATCTATCAGGCGGAGCCAAGTACGGTGCAAACCTTGCATTCCATACGGGCACGGGTCCAGTATGTCGGCCATATGTATAAGAAGCGGTATGTGCGGATTCAGACGATAGACGGTCATGTGTACGATGGCGTTATTGTGAATGTTGACCAGGGCTTTCTCTATCTGCACACCCGGATGCCGATGGATCGACGGGCATTCCCCGGTTCAGCGGCTTATAGTGATGTCATTTTGCCGCTTGTTCTGTATCAATTACTGGTTATTTCGTTATTGTATACGTGAGCGAATTATGTTCCAACTGAGAATTATTCAGTCCTTGCATACAAAGATGCAAGGATTTTTCTTTTTCGGAGAGAGGGAAGAGAAGTAGTCCTTTTTTATCCATTTTAGATTATCCATTTTCAGGATTATTTTAATATGAAAATAGTAGAAATTAACTAGAAATTGTTAAAAACATTTTAATGCAATGAATGTTAATATAAATATGACTAAAGAACGAGAAAACTAGGTATTATTGGTAAAATGGTTACAATACCGAAACTTTTAAAGGAGGAACGCGTCTAACCATGTCAAATAAAGAAAACCAGAACCAGACTCCTGCTTTTGTCCTCACTGATAGACGGGACTAACCGAATAGACTGTCTGATCACGGGCCACTGCCTTCCGCCCGCTTAGAACCATTTTTTTGACTCAAGGGTCCTGAACAAAAAGAGTCTAAATAACCATGTTAAACCATTGGTTTTCTTGGTTATAGTTAGTGTTAGGTGTTGCGCTTGATTTCCGCGGCACTGGATAAGTCACAGGAATTACGTTGTGCAGGAAAGGGTGAACAAATACTACGATCCATGAGCCGGAGAATGAAGTGGAATCTCATTACAGTTGTTGTCTTGCTTCTCGCTGCCGGCGGGCTGGCGGGGTATTATTTACCCGGTCTGCTGTATCCGAAGCAGATTGCCTATGCTGATGCGAGCGGCATCAAGCTGAAGTTCAAGACGGAAGGAGATCAATTCCTCGAATACAGGAATGAGCAGTTCGAACCGTTATTTGTGAAAGGAGTCAATCTTGGGGCGACGGTTCCGGGACACTTCCCGGGTGAATTTCCGGTCGACGAGGAGACGTATCTGCGCTGGTTCCGCCAAATTCATGATATGGGCGCCAATGTTATCCGCGTCTATACGGTGCACCAGCCGGTCTTCTATAAGGCGCTAGTGAAGTTCAATCGGGAGGAAGCGGAACGCCCGCTTTATTTTATACAAGGAATCTGGTCCCCGGAGGAGCAGCTCATCGAGAAGCAGGATGCGTATCTTCCGGAGATCCAACAGGAGTTCAAGCAGGAAATCGAGAAGGCGGTCAAGGCCGTCTATGGGGATCTGGATATCCCGGGCAAGCCGGGGACAGCAGGGGGAAAGTACAAGCAGAATGCGGGGCAGTATTTGATGGCCTGGCATCTCGGGACTGAGTGGGACCCGACGATGGTCGATAATACGAACCGCCTGCATAAGGAGCTGAAGCCCTACCAAGGAAGCCGGTTCCAGGCGACGGAGAAGGCATCGCCATTCGAGAGCTGGCTGGCAGAAATGATTGATCATGCGGCAGAGCTGGAGAACCAATACGGCTGGCAGCATCCGATGACGTTCACCAACTGGGTGACGACCGACGTGCTGACGCATCCCGGCGAACCGCTGTTCCAGGAAGATATGGTCAGCGTCGACGCGCGCCATATTCAGCCGGTTGACTGGAAGGCCGGATATTTCGCGGCATACCACGTATATCCGTATTACCCGGACTTTTTCCATCTGGACAAGACGTTGCAGACGGTGAAGGATGAGAATGGACAATTCAATACGTATAAAGCGTATTTGCGCCTGTTGAAGGCGGAGTATCCCGATATGCCGGTCATGATTACCGAATACGGGGTGCCGGCCTCGATCGGCATTTCCCATCTGGGCATGGGAGGCCGCAATCAGGGAGGACATGACGAGCGGGAGCAGGGCCGCATTAACGCCTCCTTGACGAAGGATATTTATGACGAGGAGTTCGCCGGCGCGATTCTGTTCATGTGGCAGGATGAATGGTTCAAGAAGACCTGGAACACGATGCGCTTCGAAATTCCGGAGGATCGCCGTTCCTACTGGCTGAACGTGCTGACGAATGAGCAATTGTTCGGCATTCTCGGCATGTATTCGAGCAAGGAAGAACAGATCGTGCTTGATGGCGATTGGAGCGACTGGGAGGCCCTGGAGGACAAGGTTCAATTGAAGACCGAGCTTCCGGGCATCCGGGAGATGTGGGCGACCCATGATGAAGCCTACGTCTATCTTGCGCTCAAGCTGGACAAGCCATTCGATCCGAAGACGCAGAAGCTGCATATTGGCTCCAGCGTGCTGGAGGGGGGCAACCGCACCATGCCGGAACTCCCGGGCCTGAAGCTGGATGAAGGGCTGGAGACGCTCATCACGCTCGGCACGGATCAGGACAGCGAGATCCGCATCGCGTCCAACTATGATTTCAACAATCGGCTGTATGGTCCGTCTGGCTATTGGATGGTGGATCCGGACAAGAAAGAGCTTCAAGATAATTCAGGGATCTTCAATCCGTGGAAATTGGCTGTCAGCCTGAAGATGGAGCCGCCGGATACGCGAACGGCGCATCCGTTCCAGGATGTGACGGTAGGCAAGCTGATCCGCGGGACGAATAATCCGCACGATGAACAATATCAATCGCTTGCCGCGTGGCAGTATAAGGAAGATGTCATCGAGATGCGCATCCCTTGGATGCTGTTCGGCTTCGCCGACCCGAGTTCGAAGCAGGTTATCAGCTATGACCCGGTCAAGGACAAGCGGACGTTCACGACCGTGAAGACGGAAGGCATCCGGTTCCTGCCTTGGCTGTCGGAACGGGAACAAGCTTCATCCGGGAAGAAGGCCGTATCATACGCTTTCCGAAATATCCCAGTATACCAATGGGATGACTGGGAGCAGGTTGGCTATACCGAACGGTTGAAGCAAAGCTATACCGACATGAAAAATATATTCGAGCAGTTGGGTGCAGAGTAGAGGCCCAAGCTGCACTTGATACCGACAAAGGAGGCACACGTACATGTTTTCCAGTTTGGGAGTCGCTCTCGGCTTCATTTACGTTTGTCTTGGCTTGATTGGCATCGGTGTACTCATTTTGTTATTGATGAAAGCACGCAATAACCGGCTAGCCAAGCATCAGGAGATTTATTTGGAGAAGCATCAGCCCTATTTCGTGTATTTGCAGAGACATATGCTGGACCCGGATCCGTTCCAGCCTCCCAAGGGGCCTCTTCGTACGCTGGAGATGAGGGTGATTCAGGAGAAGCTGATGGAATGGATGGACAAATTCAGCGGGGAGCAGCAGCAGAAGCTGACGGCGCTCTGTGAAGACATGGGTCTGGTGGACCGCGATATTAAGGAGTTAGGCAGCCTGTTCTACTCCAAGCAGATGAAGGCGGCGTTCCGGCTGGGCGGAATGCGCTCCGAGCGGGCGGTTCCCCATCTGATGAAGGCGATGATGCAGGAGAAGGACGGTCCGCTCCTGCAGGTGCTGGCGCGTTCCGTGGCCAAATGCGCCAACGAGGCGGAGCAGCTCCATACGATGCTTCAGCAGTTGACGCGCCACCGCCAAAGCCATTTGCTGGCTGCGGAGGTGTTGGAAGAGACGCGGGTGAACGCGACCCCGATGCTCGTCCGCTGTCTCAAGGACGAGTCGGACAATATGGTCAAGGCGGCTTTGCTCGCCTTAAGCGGACAGACGGACGTCGCGCTGACGCCCGCCCTGCTTCCGCTCGTTGACAGTCATGACAAAGAGATCCGGGCCCTCGCGGTCAAAATGCTCGTTCGCGCCGGACATGCGCTGACCGAGAACAACATCCGCGAATGGATCAAGGATCCGGAATGGGAGATCCGAGCCGCTGTGGCAGAAGCGCTCGGACATTCCAAGAACACGGATCGAATCCCGGTGCTCAAGCAAGCATTGACCGATTCCAATTGGTGGGTTCGCTACTACAGTGCGAACAGCCTGTCCAATATGGGGGATGAAGGCTTCCATGCGCTGTGCGAAGCAGCACTGGAGACCGACGATCACTTCAAGTCGGACATGGCGAAAGATCGCATACACAAGGAGCTTCTGCGCGAACACTTCTTTGCCGGCCGGCGAGAGCAGGGTGCCGGATATCAGCCGAAGCGGATCATCTATGAGCAGTATTTCGGCGAGGCCGCGATCGCTCCGCTACTTGGCAGGGTAGGAGGCGATTATTCTGCTTAGAGATCTGCTGCTTGTCTATGGCATCGTCGTCATGTACTACGTCATTATTGTCAACTCTATTTATTTCGGCATAATGCTGTGTTCTTTTAAGAGCATTTCCTCAATTGTTCGCCGCAAGCGATATGCGCTGCGCAGCAATCTCGCAGGCTCGGAGCATGTACCGCCGGTATCGCTGCTCGTGCCTGCCTATAATGAAGAATTGACGATTATCGAGAATGTGAAGTCGCTTATGACGCTCAACTATTCGACCTACGAGATTATCGTCGTCAATGACGGCTCCAGCGATAATACGCTGCAGGTGATGATCGAGGAGTTCGGGATGTACCGTATGGACAATCTGGCTGTGCGCTACGCGGTCAATTGCACGAAGTTCCGGGGCGTCTATTACAATCCGGAATATCCGAATCTGTATCTTATCGACAAGGCGAATGGCGGGAAGGCCGACTCGCTCAACGCGGGGATCAACTTCTCCCACTATCCGCTCATCTCGTCGATCGACGCCGACTCGCTGCTGGAGAAAGACTCGCTTATCCAAATGGCGAACCTGTACATGTCCAATCCGGAGGAGTATGTCGCCATCGGAGGCAATGTGCGGATCGCCAATGGCTGCAAGATCGAGAACGGCACCGTCACCGACGTGAGACTGCCGAAGAAGTGGTGGCCGATGTTCCAGACGCTGGAGTATTTGAAGGCGTTCCTCGGCGGCCGCATCGGCTGGGGCGCGATCAACGGGTTGATCATCGTCTCGGGCGCGTTCGGCCTGTTCCGCAAGGATTATGTCATCAAGGTCGGCGGGTACCGCGAAGGGTATCCGGGCGAGGACATGAACATCATTATCAAGCTGCACCGTTATATGCTGGAAAATAAACTGCCGTACCGTGTCGCGTTCTGCCCGGAAGCGGTCTGCTGGACGCAGGCGCCGGATACGTATCATATTTTGTCCAATCAGCGGAAGCGCTGGGGACGCGGCAATCTGAAAAACATGATCGAGAACTACGACATGGCATTCCGTCCGAAGTACAAAGTATTCGGCTTGCTCTCGATGCCGTATACGATCCTGTTCGAGGCGCTGAATCCGTATTTCAAAGTCACGGGCTTGCTTGCCCTAATCGGGTATGCGTTCTTGGACATGACGCAATGGCCTATCGTGCTTATCTTCATGCTGATTAATTTCTTGTCCGGCATGCTGCTTGCCATCGGTTCGCTGCTGCTGGAGGAGATCGCCTTCAAGCGATATCCGCGGATCAGCGACCTGCTGCGCATGCTCGCATTCAGCGTGCTCATGTTCTTCGGCTATCGTCAGTTGGGAAGTCTATGGCGGATTCAAGGCCATATTCAATATTTCCAGAACAACAACTCGTGGGGGGCCATGACCCGCCAGAGCTGGCAAGAGGACAGCAAGCCGGCCAAATCGGCTTGACGATAACAGTTGGGAAAGGTGGTATTTCCGAAAATGCTGAACACGGTAATGAAACCGGAAGCTGCACCGTCTGTCAAAGAAAAGGTCCAACGCTTGTGCGCCACTGACAGCGACCGCCTGGGGGTGATTCTCCTTCACGCTCAACCGTTCGGTTCGAACTGGGAAGCGCAGGCACGGGAGTGGCTCTCGGCTGACCGGAATCTTCGCTTCGAGCTGCTGCGCGATGCGGCCCATGACATTCTGGCCGTGCTGCTGCCGGACTCCGCGCTCGACATGACCCACTATCATGCGCTGCAGCTGAAGATGCTGCTTGAGCAGAGCCATGTCGGCAAGCCGATCGTATGCGCGATCGCCGCCCCGGACAACCCGGCGGAAGCGAAATCGCTCCTCTTCGATCGCTGGTCGGAGCTGAAGATGATGGACGGCACCGCCGGCATTTGCGTCCTGCACGATGAGCTGGAGGCGCCTGATGCGAAGAAAATTCTCATCGTCGACCATGACGACAGCGTGCGCGAGTTCCTGCAGATTCAGCTCAAGCTCCAGGGCTATGAGGTGCATGCGGCAACCGATGCGATAACCGCCCTGGACATGATCCGGAAGGAAGGCTACGACCTGATCGTCACCGAGCTCAATCTGTACGGGTTGAATGGCTTGCCGTTCATTTCCCAGATTCAGAAGATGGAACTGGCCAAAGAGCCCAAAATCGTCATTCTGTCGGAGCAGCGCGTAGGAAGTACGATCGAGCACTGCTTCCAGCAGGGCGTGAGCGACTATATTACGAAGCCGTTCTCGCCGGCAGATTTGGACGCTAGAATCAGAAGCTGTTTTTAAATAGATATATAAGTGCGTTCCCGCGGGCCGGCAAGCGGACTGTGGGAACAAACACGATAATCCAATTCTTCTATGGAAGGTGAAGCCTGTGAACATGTATGCCGCCAATTTGAAACACAACATCGAAAATCAATCGTCTGTCGTCGGAGTCATTGGTCTCGGATATGTCGGTCTGCCGCTCGCGGTCGAGATGTGCAAGCAAGGGTTCCGCGTCATCGGAATTGACCTGAACCCTTCGAAGATCGCCAGCATCCGCAAAGGACACTCCTACATCAAGGACGTCAGCGATGAGACGCTGCAACAATGCATGGACACAGGTCGGTTCATGGCTACGAACGAGTATGAGCATATCCGCGAAATGGATGCGGTCAGCATTTGCGTCCCGACGCCGCTGAGCGAGAATCAGGATCCGGATACGTCGTACATTACGCAAGTCGTGGATCAATTGAAGCAGTATATGAAGAAGGGGAGCCTCATTACGCTCGAGAGCACGACTTATCCGGGCACGACGGAGGAGCTCATTCAACGGGAGATCGAGAAGCTGGGCTACCGTGCGGGAGAGGATTTCTTCCTCTGCTTCTCGCCGGAGCGGGTCGATCCTTCCAACACGAAATACAATACGTTCAACACGCCGAAGGTCATCGGCGGGGCCACCCCGACCTGCCTGGAGCTGGGGGCCGCACTCTATAGCCGCGTCGTCATGGAGGTCGTGCCGGTCTCGTCCACGAAGGTGGCCGAAATGTCCAAGCTGCTGGAGAACACGTTCCGCAGCATCAATATTGCCTTCATCAACGAGATGGCGATGATGTGCGACCGGATGAGCATCGACATCTGGGAAGTCATCGAAGCGGCTTCGACGAAGCCGTTCGGATTCATGCCGTTCTACCCGGGACCGGGGATCGGCGGCCACTGCATCCCGCTTGATCCAATGTATCTGTCTTGGAAGGCGAAGGGCTTCCGCTTCTACAGCAAATTCATCGATATTGCCCAATCGATCAATGCGAACATGCCATACTATGTCGTGGAGAAGACCGGACGGATTCTGAATCAGAGCTCCAAATCGCTCAATCATTCCAAGATCCTCATCCTCGGGATGGCGTACAAATCCGACATCGACGATCTGCGGGAATCGCCAGGACTGGAAGTGTACGAGCTGTTCAAGGCGAGCGGCGCCAATGTCGATTATTACGATCCGCATGCCACTCACTTCATCAGCAAGTCGGGTAAAATGGTGCGTACTATCGACTACAATCTGCAGGACTTCGGAACGTATGACTGCATGGTGCTGATTACGAGCCACCAGTCATTCGATTATGAAGAACTTGCCGATCTGGGCATTCCGATTCTGGATACCCGCAACGCCTTCAAGGGCATCGAGCGGCCGAATATTTTCAAGCTGGGCAATTCGGTGCAGCAAATTCAGAGTGAGTGGGATCAGGTTGTTCTGGTCTAGACCGCTTCTGTGGCTGTTCCGCAGGAACGAGGAAGGCGGTTGGCGGCCCTCGTTCCTTACTGGGCAGCACGGGCTGAAGGTGGCCGTGCTGCTCTGCTGTTTGGCGGTCGCTGCTCTGCTGCTCAGCCAGGCCGGAACGGAGAATACGCGGGCGACCTGGCTGTGGGAGACGAAATGGATGGCGGAAGCGCCGGCCGATATCGTCTCCTTCGCGCAAGCGCAGCGGATCAATCTGATCTATCTGCAGATTGATGAGGAGCAGGAAGCGGAGTCTTACCGCCGCTTCATACGCATGGCCCGCGAGGCCGGCATCCAGGTGCACGCCCTGGAAGGGAAGCCCGAGTGGGCCAAGCCCGACCGCCGCGAGGAGGGCGTCGGCTTCATCCGCTGGGTCCGCGATTATAATGCGGCCGTTCCGGAGGAGGAGCGGTTCAGCGGCGTCCATTTCGATGTCGAGCCTTATCTCCTGCCGGGCTGGAAGGAAGAGCAGGCTCGCATCGTGAAGGAATGGACGGACAGCATGGACCGCTGGATTCACGAGGCCCGGGAGGCGGGGCTGTTCATCGCGGCCGATGTGCCCTTCTGGCTGGACAAGATTCCGGCGCCAGAGGAGGACGCCTCGATGAGCGTCTGGGTGCAGGAGCGGTTCGACGCCATCACGATTATGGCGTACCGCAACCATGTCAATGCGATCTATGACGTGGCCGCGGCCGATCTGAGCATCGGGGAGCGGCTGAACCGCCCGGTTCTCGTCGGGGTCGAGCTGGGCCAGACCGACGAAGGCGAGAGCGTATCTTTCCATGGCCAGTCGGAGCATTATTTTGATTACCATTTACGGGCGCTGGAGCAGCAGGGAGGACGCCATCCGTCCTTCGCCGGCGTCGCCATCCATCATCTGCGGGCGTGGTACGACAAGGTATACGAAGCGGAATGAAACAAATAGATGGGAGCCTTGCTTTTATTGCAAATAAAATGAGGGGCTGAATAATCCGGCCCCTCGATATTGTAATCATTCATTAAACCTCCAAGAGAGGTTCTATTCATAACGAACTGAAGTCATAATGATTCCCATTGATTTTTAATTGTAAATATATACACCATCCCAATTCAGGTCGTTTAGGACGTTAGTTACATGACCATATCCAAATACATCCGACTTATATCTATCATGAACCCAGCAAAGGATAAAGTGCCTGTCACTGATCTCATCATTCCAAAGTCGGTATGAAACGTCGGTGCTCCACTATCCTCTTTAGCCTTCACAACTCTCATTTGTGAGTACCTAATACCTGGATTCTCTTCATCAAGGGTAAAATACCGGTTTGTAACGAGTTCACCGCAAGTAATTTCCGTTGTATCGCCAGATTTACATATAATAGAACCTAGAACTTCTTCGTCTTCTCTTTCCCAACCATTGATAGACAGGCTCTCATATCGATTGTTATCAATAAACTTACCTGCCTCTGATGAAGAAATTGGAATGCTGAGAGCATCAGATAAACTTGGTCTTCCAGGCAAGGCCGAAACTCTGTTTACAGAACCAATAGAGCTTCCACCTTGCTGGAAGGAGTCGCCGACACGGCCGCAATGTCCTGCTGTAATATACTAATACCGCCCTCCGCTATAAGCAGAAAATGATCCTGTACATCACTGGCACTTTATTTTGACTCGTCCTCCAGTAGAAAAAATTGATGTAAAACGCTCTAAGTGCCAAGTTTTACTTAGGAAAATGGACAATCTCCACCCCCAGACACGTCTATCCGGTAAGCGGAATCCGCAGAACTGCATGATTTCTCCAGACACGCTTATTCGGTAAGCGAAATCCTGCGCAAAGACAGCAATTCGCTATAGACGACCTCACCAGTAAGGGAATCCTGCAAAACTGCAGGAATTTCACCCGTTTCGCTTCGACTTGGAGCAAAAGGGGCTAAAATGATGTAGATATGCAGCAATTCCTCGTGATGTGGACTCATTGGGCCAAAATTCCTGTAAATTAGCAGCAATTCCCTCCACAGTTCAAGCCCCAGGGGGCAACGATGCCTTCAGAGGGCGATGATACCCCCAGGATCCGAGCGTTTATCCAATTTCGGCTGTAATATTTACTTGAATGAAAAAAGAGTGAGGATGTGAGAAAGCATATGAGAAAATTTTTTCTATGTACGATTATCATTTTCCTTGTTTCAAATTTGGCAGTGGTAGTGAAGGCGGAAGTTCAGAAAGGACAAAAATAAGCGATAACGTACTCAAATCAGATGTGACGATAGAAGTGAACAACAATGTAGTCGAAGCGGATTGATATCGATCATCAGCCGATGAAGACGATGAAATCGAGCAAGAACGCGAGGGCCCGGAAGGGAGACTTCACGTTGTCGCTCTATTCATCGAAGACAGTATATAAGGCAGGAGAGCCGATAGACATCTGGTCGACGCTACAATATGAAGGTGATGATCGTATAGAAATCATTCATCCGAATCGGATGATACTCTATTCCATTCGAGACGAAGCGGGGCAAGCTACAGATGACATGACCCAGGTTGCGCGCAAGCAAACGGTATTCGAGCCGGGGGACATGGTGCTGGATGCCCTGAATTCCTTTCATTTGGTAACTTATAATTTTCTATATAATAGAGACACTGCACCGGAGCCTGGCGTAAACGATCCGCTCAGCGACAATGTAAGGCGCGCTTTCTTGCCAGCTGGCAAGTACCGAATTCTGGCTTATACTTCTTCATTGGAAGAGGAGGGAGCCGGAGAGAAGCTCGATGAACTGCGGGTGGAGTTGGAGATCGAGGTGCAGGAGTAAGCGGAGCAAGAGGTGTCAATGGTATGGAGTTCCTGCGCCCGCGCGCTGGCGGACCCAGGATTGGGCATTGTCCAACGGGCGCGAGAATTTGTGCCGTATCGGAGGCATGCCCTCCTGGATACAGGACGCTCAATATCCGAGCTGCCCCGAATGCCGCGAGACGATGGCCTTCATCGCCCAGCTCGATTCCGATCTGCCGCTGGCGGACGGCGGGGAATGGATGTGGGGCAGCGGCGGGATCGGCTACCTATTCTGGTGCGACTGCTGCAAAGTGAGCGGGCATTTATGGCAATGCACCTGACGGGAGCAATGAAAGGTAACGGGATTACGGAGCGTGAATGGAACCCCGTAGGCGGAGCACTTCGCTAGTGCCTCTGCTCTACGGGGTACTGCTAAGTGCCAAGGGGGTGCTTGGCCGTAGATGTTCGTGAATAGAGGGAGTGCAGCTCCATATATGACCTAATCAATATATTCGTTCAGTTTTTGCGCATTCAGGATCGTGATTTCCCGGGTGCCTTTGATTTCAATAATACCCAGCCGTTCAAACTTGCTGAATTTGCGGCTGATTGTTTCCCGTGTCACGCCCACATAATTGGCCAATTCTTCGCGCGACAGGGGAAGTTTTATCTTTATCCTCTCCTGCGCTCCTTGAACCGGTTTGCCGTATTTATTGCCGAGTTCCAGGATCATATAGGCAATCCGTATTTCAGGGTCCTTGGTAGCCAGGCTTTGGGCCAGATTTTCCGTGTGCGCCAATCGTTTGGTCACCGTTTTGAGCAGCTTCAATGAAATGTCCGGGTTGTTGCGGACAAGATGCTCCATATCATCCTTGGTGAACATGCAAATGTCGGTCTTTTTCAGCGCATAGGCACTAAAATTACTCAATTCATCGCTGTTGAATATATTCAACTCGCCAAAAAAATCACCGTTGGACAGGATATGCAAGATTTGCTCTTTGCCCTGAGGCGTCACTTTCAACAGCTTGACATGGCCTTGCTTAATAATGAATAAGGTGTCTGAAGGTTGTTCCTCCAGAACGAGCGCTTCGCCTTTCTCATACTTTCTGTGTTTGATCATGGCGCTGACTTTAGCCAGTTCCTCATTGGAAAGAGAGGCGAAAATAGGAACCTTGCGGGTGCAAGGCTCCTCGGCGTATTGGCAGGAATCTTCTGTCATCGTCTCCACTCCATTCCCTCTATCTGCTCCATGTGCAGTGCGCAAGCATGACCGCACATCATTTCATGCTGTTAGCCTTCAATAGGCACGAATTGGCTCTTATCTTCTCCGCACACCGGACACACCCAATCCTCGGGAAGATCCTCAAACGCGGTGCCGGGTAAAATATCTTCATCAGGATCGCCAATGCTTGGGTCGTAAATATATCCGCAAGGCTGACATATATATTTTTTCATCCTATTCTCTCCTTGTCATTGTAATCTTTTGGCGACTTTATTCATAACTTCCTCCAAGCCGCAGCTTGCAACATCGATTCCATCCAGAGGAAGCTTTTGTTCAATAGCGGCTTTATACGGTAAGGAAGCGGCAGCGTTTTCGAAGGCAATCGCCCCGCATAGGGAACCGCCTTTGATAAAAATCCGTCTGAAACGCCCTTGCGCCGATTCGGTTATGCTGGTATCGCACTGCTGTTCATCCACCAGACCGATGGAAAACAAAGGTGTGTTGAATATGTTGGACAAGGTCATCGGAACCGGCCGCTGGTAAATCGCTTTGCGGTTCGCCATATTGGCCCCGGCCGCTTGTCCCTGCTCGATAGCGCATCCCCATAGCCCGTCCACCTTGCCCTGGAATTCGGCGCAGTCTCCCGCGGCATAGATATGAATGTCGCTGGTCTGCATCTGCTCGTTGACGATAATGCCCGTCCCGGCTGTCAGGCCTGCCTCGCGTGCCAGCGCTATGTTCGGCATGACCCCGATCGAATAGACGATATGATCGCAAGCGAGTGTCGATCCGTCTTCGAGCTCTATCCCGGCTGCGCGGCCTGCGCCAATGATGCGGGTGACGCCTTGTCCCAGCCTGACCTCGGCTCCGGATGCAACGGCATTATTCATCAATATCGCCGCAGATGGGGCGTCCAGCTGCCGGGGCATAAGCCGCGGTCCGGCCTCAATCATCGTGACGGCATATCCGGCTTGGATAAGCGACCAGGCCGTTTCCAACCCTTGAATGCCGCCCCCGATGACACAGACCCGATCCCCCGTCCGCAAAGCTTCCTTGAACTTGTCCGCATCACGCCTGTCGCGAATGTTATGCACGTTGGGAAGGGAAGCGCCCTCCAGACTCAGCTTGCGATTCGCGGCTCCTGTACACAGAAGAAGCTTATGATAAGCTATCTCGCGGCCATCAGCGGTTATCACCGTTTTTTTATCTGTACTTATAGAAGAGATACGGGTATTATCATGCACGGCAATTCTGTTTTCATGGAACCATTTTTCTTTCTTAATCAAGATTTTTTCACTGTGCAAATCGTTAAACAAGCCTTTCGACAGCTTTACCCTGTTGTACGGAAGGGCCGGCTCTTCTCCGAAAATAGAGATCTGCGCTTCGTTATCATGATCTCTGATCGCTTTAGCAGCATGTACGGAAGCAACTCCACTGCCTACAATAACATAATGGCGGTTGTCGGCCATATTCCTCTCCCCTTCCTTGCCTGATCTCATTAGACCGCGCTAAGCAGCAAGTCTGAGATGAATTCAGCGGCATTTCTGATTTTTTTGAGTTTGTCTTCTTCCTGCGGGGAGAAGCGCACGCGCACAGGGAATTCCACATGCGTCATGCCGGTTGACTTGATTACGCTGGAGGTGCTTTGTACGGTCAGATTCATCTGATTCAAATAATCCTGGACCACCTCAATCGCTTCGCCGCTCCAACCGTAGGATCCGAAGGCTGCGCCAAGCTTTCCTGCCAGGTCCATCTTCTGCATTTTTCGCAGCAGGGTCTCCAATTTTCCGGTCATATCCGCATATTTCGTCGAGCTGCCGACCAAGACGGCGTCTGCAGTCCCGATGCTGTGCAAGATGTCAGCCTCGTCAGCCTTGTCCACGTCCCACAGTTCAACGGCGATATTGTTTTCAAGAAAGCAATCTCTCAATATATGGGCCATTTTTTTCGTGTTATTTTTGAGCGTTGCATAGACGATGGTTACCTTTTTGCCTTCCTTCGTGTCGGTGCTGAGTTCGGCATACAAGCCGATGTACTTGGCGATGTCGCGCCGCAGTATAAAGCCATGGGAAGGGGCGATGATGTCGATCTCCAAGTCCCGGACAGCTTCCATCAGTGTCCGGACGTATCTTCGGTGCGGGTGGATAATGGCCCGGTAATATCCAATGAAATCCTCCGTGATATCCAATCCCGCTTCATCGGCAAAGAGATGCTCCACGGCAACATGGGTACTGAAAATATCGCAAGGAAACAAAATTTTATCCTCTATGCAATACGTGATCATGGTTTCTTCCGTATGCAGATAAGGCGTTTCTTTGAAGAGAAGCGTCTTGCCTCCGATATCAAGCTGATCTCCATCCTTGACTACCAGGTAATTGCGGTGGTGAAGCTTGTACATTTGTTGAATTTCCGGTACGGCAATTTCCGTACAGACAATCGTGGCATTGGTTGCCTTGGCAGCCAGCGCCGCCAGACCGCCGGAATGATCCGGTTCGGTATGGTTGATGACTATATATTGGATATCCAGCGGATCGATCATTTCTGTTATTTTTTCGACAAACTCTCTTCCGAACGCAATATCTACCGTATCAATGACCGTTGGTTTTCCGGTTTTGAGCAAATATGAATTATAGGTTGTCCCTTTTGCTAACAGAAGACGATGAAAGGGAACCTCGCGGCGATCGATTTTTCCCACCCAATAAATATCCTTGGACAGCTTATATTCCGTGTGCATTTGACTAACCTCCTGCGGTTCAATTTGGATGACACCCTGATTCTATGCCTGCTTGCCGGAAAAAAAGAGGATTGAAATCAAATTTTCTGAAAATAACAAAATGGGTTCGAAGCGAGGCAGTGACTTATTTCCGGTTTTGTGACTGTAATCACAAGTCGAAAATGCCAGTCCAATATACTAGAAGTAAATTCACATCCACTAGTTATGAAAAGGCGGTGTCGTTATGAATAGAGCAAGTGTTGTCCAGGAATTTACCTTTGACGATATGGCCAAAATTTCAAGAACAAAATTGGGGTGCGCTGTTCCGATCGAGCTATATAGAGCCATTCGTCTAATCGGAATGTATCAGGGGCTTCCTATGAGAGGGAAAGGAACTACCGTGACGATAGGCCGAAAAATCGGCGAAAGCTTGCCCGTTCATTCGTTGGAGGAACTGTTCACTATGTTTCGCGGCTTAAAAATCGGAGATCCGCACATCGTTCTTGAAGAAGAGCACAAATTGCACGTTGCCGTGAAGGACTGTTTTTGCGAAGGGTTACCGGAAATGGAAGGCCATATGGTCTGTGATTTGGAAGGCGCGATTATGGAGGGGGCGCTGACCAAATTGAAAAATAAGAGAGTTTTGGTCAAGGAAATCAAGTGTAATGTGAATGGCGACGATTGCTGCGAGTATGAAATTCGTTTTTAAAGTCCGTTTTTGAGAGGAAAGCGGCTTTTTGAACAGGGATTAAAAAAAACAACTTCACAGGAGAGTGATAGCAGATGCAAAAGAGTAATCTGGCCCAGTTTCAGGAATATCAAGATAATAAATTTACGAAGCGCATTATTCACAAGGAAGCGGAAAATGTCATTTTCATGTTGAATTTTAGTCCTGGAGCGGAGCTGCCGGCCCATAATCATCCGGGCGCCAACGTATATATTCTGGTTGTTGACGGGGCGGGCACCGTAATCTGCGATGGAACGGAAATGGCAGTAGCGGCAGGGGATGTCCTTCATATCACGGGCGATGAGAGCTTCTCTTATCGCAACGGCCCCGATACGGTGTCCAGCTTGTATGTCGTCTTGACGAAAACGCCCGACGAGCGCTACGCCCAAAATATTTGAGACTTCCCAGGATAGTACATCCCTTTGCGGTCACGGAGTGTGATTGGCAAGGGGATTTTTATTTTTTGCAAAAATCAGTACGTGACGGCGAACGAAAGAGGAGGTCAGGCGTAATACAACATAAGGGGGGGAGGATGTGGGGAACGCGGGATCGGTCCGCTATGATTTGATTTGTTCCAAGATGTGTGGATCCGCGCCATAAACCATTGGGATAGTTATGATGCGAACAGGAGTCTGGAGAACTGGCTGTTCACCATCGCGACGAATCTGTACCGCGATCGCTATCGCAAGGCGAAGCGGTGGCTGGGCCGCGTGAAGCAATATTTTAATCCGGAGCTCCAGCAGCGCAGCGGGAGATGGCGAATATTCCAGGGTCTGCGGATGAACCTGAAGACCTGTTGATAGCTTCGTACCGCAAGGAACTGGTGCGCCGCGGGCTAAGCAGACTCAAGGATGAGCATCGCATTCTCCTTGTGCTGTACTATTTCGAGGAGTGCACTTGCCAGGAAGCGGCCGGGATATTGCGTATTCCGGAGGGGACAGTTAAATCCCGGCTAAATTCGGCGAAGAAAGCATTGAAAAGGGTACGCAGCGATTGCCCTTGCGATCGCTACAGGGGGGATGGGATGGCTCATGGGATGGATAAATGAGAAAAAGGCGGGCGGCTCCATCCTTCCGAGCTGGTTCATCCATGGATGTGCCAACTTGGCCAGTTCTATCGCTGCCATGGTGAGCATCATCTAAAGGTCTAGCCGGGGCCGTTCATGTTGCCCGGTTGCCACATCCCCTTCCAGCATGGTTCAATAATAGAGAGATTATAACGCAAAGGAGCGGGGACGGATGGGATTTCAAACTGAGTTCAATTCCGTATGCAAGTTCAAGAAGGAGCAGGAATTATATGAACTGCTGGAATATGGGCGCTGCAAAATGACCAAAGAAGGCTTTCGGATTTTTCCGACTGGCCAGATGGTCATTGCTTATTCGCCGGACAATACGGCGGTTGCCATTGTGAAGATTAGCGCCTCCATCGCCGAGATTAATTTCCAAGGCGAGGAAGTGACGGCGGTCGAGATGGAGCTCGTCCGCAGACTGAACGAAGAAGAGTCCCGGGTTCAGACCGTTCTGGCCCATGAGATGTTCTTCGGCAATCCGAACCGCGCTTAGCTCTGCATGCGCGTTATGGAATAGAAGCGCTAGAAGCCGCTTGTTCCGGCCGAAGGGCTTCTATTTTTGATCCGGGGTGAGAAAAGAAAAGTCAATGGAGGGCGTGCCACGGTTCCGGTTGGGAGAAATAGGGTATTCTAGGAATAAGAACACCTGCGCGCTACATGCGACGCAGAGGAAAAGGAGTCTGATTCCATGCTTGTCCGATTCGGGTACGTGGCCATGTCGATGGTGGTGGCGAACGCCTCGCCGTCGCGCACAATGACGTTTAAGCGCTTCCAGGCGCTGCCCGATCGCGAGGCGGCGCTGCGCAAGCTGGAGCGGATTGCGGCGGAGAATCTGCATAATACCCTCCGGCTGCTGAAGCATAACCGCGCGCATGATATCCGGCTGTACCGCATGTCCTCGAAGCTGATTCCGTTGGTGACCCACCAGGAGCTTGCCGATTGGGATCCGTTCCCGGCGCTCCGGGACGATTTCGCTGCTGTCGGGGATTATGCGAAGCGGCACGGCATGCGGCTGTCGTTCCATCCTGATCACTTCACCGTGCTCAGCACGACGCGGAAGGAAGTGCTGGAGAGCTCGAAGCGCGATCTCGGCTATCATCTTCGGATGCTGGAGGCGATGGGGCTCGACGCACGGGCGAAGAACAATATCCATATCGGCGGGGCTTACGGGAACAAGCGGGCGGCCGGGGAGCGGTTCGTCAGCCATGCCGGGGAACTGCCGGAAGAACTGCTGCAGCGTCTGACGCTTGAGAATGACGACAAGACCTTCACAGCGGCTGAGACGTTGGCCGTCTGTGAACGGCTCGGGCTGCCGATGGTGCTCGATATCCACCATCATGAGGTCAACAATGAAGGCGAGCCGCTGGAAGAGCTGTGGCCCCGCATCGCGAGGACATGGGAGACGCCGTATGCCCAGGCCGACGCCACGCCGGACGATCCGCTCCCGCCGAAGATTCACGTCTCCAGCCCGAAGAGCGAGAAGGATATCCGCGGGCATGCCGACGATGTCGATGTTGTGCCGCTGCTTCATTTTTTGCGGATGGCTGCCGCCCATACGGAACGGCTGGACGTGATGATTGAGGCGAAGCACAAGGACAATGCCTTGTTCAAGCTGATGGACGATCTCGCCGCTTGCGAGGGAGAAGGGGTGGCGATCGCGGATCAGGCCAGCGTTCGAATCGATCCATGATGGACAGCCACTTGAAAATGTGGCGAAAATACGATACGTTGGACTCAGAACGTTTACCGCTTGATCGCGGCTATGATGCGCGATGAGGCGAGTGGGCGAGGGGAGGAAGGTTGAAGCAATGACTCAATTATTGGCAGGTAAAAATATCGTCGTCATGGGCGTCGCGAACGATCGCAGCATCGCCTGGGCGATTGCGCAATCTTTGGCCGCTCAAGGCGCAAGATTGGCATTTACATATGAGAGCGAACGGGTGGAAGGCCGCGTGCGCAAGCTGGCGGAGACGATTCCGAATTCGATCATTCTGCCTTGCAACGTGACCGTCGATGAAGATATCGATGCGCTGGCAAGCCGGCTTCGGGAAGAATTCGGCACGCTGCACGGACTCGTGCACAGCATTGCCTTCGCGAAGACGGAGGAGCTGCAAGGAATGTATGTGGACACGTCCCGCGCAGGCTTTGCCTTGGCGAATGACATCAGCGCCTACTCGCTTGTCGCGGTGGCACAGCGCCTGCATCCGCTGATGACGGAAGGCGGCAGCATTATGACGATGACGTATCTGGGCGCTGAGCGCGCGATGAAGAATTACAACGTCATGGGCGTGGCGAAGGCAGCGCTTGAGGCGTCGGTTCGCTATTTGGCGAACGATCTCGGACAACATAACATTCGCGTCAACGCTATCTCGGCCGGACCGATCCGTACATTGGCCGCGAAGGGCATCAGCGATTTCAACTCCATTCTCAAGGAAGTGGAAGAGAAAGCTCCGCTCCGCCGCACAACGGAAACCGCAGAGGTGGGCGATACCGCGATGTTCCTGATGAGCCATCTGTCGCGAGGCATCACGGGAGAAGTAATCTATGTAGACGGCGGTTTCCATATTATCGGAGTATAGACGATAGTTACGGGACGCTGCAGCAGGCGTCCGCCTTGCGGGATCGATCTCATTCGAGGCCGGTTCCTCAAGGCGGATTTTCTGTATCTTCCGGTGTAAAGGCAGGGACGAGACTCGCGGCGTGAAGGCAGGGCCAGTAAAGTCTATGAAACTTGGCTGTTGCAGTAACGTATAATAGGTGGTGCAGTTCGTTCCATTTTTTACAGAAAGTAGCGTGATTGTTTTGAATACGAAGGAAAAAATTCCTTACGTCGTGTCCAGCAAGAGCCACACCGCAGTGGCGGTGAATTGCGCGGCGAAGGCAGGAGAATGGATCAAGAGCAAGCTGGGGCAATTCAAGTCGCTTCATATAAAGTCATCCATGCACGACCTCGTTACTGAAGTGGACAAAGGCGCGGAGCAAATGATCCGCAAGCTGATATTGACGCATTTTCCGGACCATGCCATTCTGGGAGAAGAAGGGGTGGAGCCGGGAAGCGACGCCTCCAGGCAAGCCTGGGAACAGGTGAAGGATGAGGAATATGTGTGGGTTATCGATCCGTTGGACGGCACGACGAACTATGTTCACAGCTTCCCGTTCTATTCCGTCTCGATCGCGCTGGCCCATCATGGCGAGGTCATCGTCGGCGTTGTCTATGACCCGACGCGCGACGAGCTGTTCGTCGCGGAGAAGGGCAAAGGCGCCTACGTGCATGGCCGCCGCATGCAGGTCGCGCCGGAGAAGGAACTGTCCGGCAGCCTGATTGCGAGCGGATTTCCGGCTGAGCGTACCCGTGCTCTGCCGGCCAATCTGGCGGGCATTCAGGCGCTGGCGCCGCAGGTGCGCAATATCCGCACGGCGGGCTCGGCTGCGCTGCACATGGCTTATGTCGCAGCCGGAAGGCTGACTGGATTCTGGGAGCTGAATCTCAATGCATGGGATTTGGCGGCAGGCAGTCTGCTCATTCGCGAATCCGGCGGTCAGATTACCGACACGCACGGTCAGCCGTATCATCTGGGCGTGCGCGATGTCGTCGCGACCAACGGCGCGATCCATGACGCCTTCATCGGAGCGTTGGAGGCGGCGGGAGCGCAAGGATAACAACCCGGCTTCTCATTGCGAACCGGTGAACCCCGCGGCAGCGGCTTCACTCTGAACCGAGTCTCCGGCTACGGGTTGTCCGGTTGATCATCAGGAGGATCGTGTTTTCTCGAACAAGTCCATGAATTGGGTATACTACGGTATGAAGGAGGGGGAGCGCTCATGCCCGAATCAGAAGATCGCCGGCGGGTGGAAGCCCGGCTAAGCGAATATCTGACCGAAGGAGACATGGAGACGGAGGAGCAGGAGGAAGCGGTGAGAAGACGCCTTCCGCCCCGCACCGAGATCCGGATCCAGACGGCCCTCGACCCGATTGTCGAGGAGACGAAGCAGTATCGAAGCATGGCGAAGGAAATTGATAGCCGGTACGATGAGTATTTGAAGCGAGTGAAGGAAGACAAACCGAAGGATTCGTAATTGCATGATGGGGCCCTGTGTGGTTATAACGCAGGGTTCCCCCTGTTATGCGTATGAAGGTTACCGTTAACATTCATTACATTTTATAGGAAGGACAGGCTTCTCCGCCGCATCAGCGTTATATATGGATGCTCTGGGCAGGAGCCGCCTTCGCTCACCGAAGGAGTGGACGACGATGACGACCGCATCATACCGAAGACCGAACATTTTATTTGTGATGTCAGATGATCATGCTTCCCACGCGATGAGCTGTTACGGCAGCCGCATCAACGTGACGCCTCAGATCGACCGGATTGCGAATGAAGGCATCCGCTTCGACAATTGCTTTTGCACGAATTCGATCTGCTCGCCAAGCCGAGCCTCTATCCTGACGGGGACCTACAACCATCTCAACGGAGTGAAATCGATCGACGATCACTTCGACGGAAGACAGCAGACATTCCCGAAGCTGCTTCAGCAGCACGGTTACCAGACCGCTATTGTCGGCAAATGGCATCTCGGACATGGAGGCCATGCTAATCCGACCGGCTTCGATTATTGGAGCGTCCTGGACGGGCAGGGCGAATATTTTCATTCCGAGTTCCTGGAGGCGAATGGAAGCCGCCGCATCGAAGGTTATGTAACCGATGTCATCGCAGACCTGTCGTTGGATTGGCTGCGGAAGCGGGACAAGGACAAGCCGTTCATGCTGATGTGCCATCATAAGGCGCCGCATCGGCCTTGGCAGCCGGATGAGCGACACAGCCGCATGTACGAAGATGTGGAGATTCCGTATCCGGAGACATTCGATGACGATTACGCCAATCGCTCGCAAGCTGCCGTCGAAGCGAAAATGCGGATTGGGCGCGACATGGTCACGACCGATACGAAGGGAGAGCCTCCGGAAGGGCTGACGGAGGAGCAAGTGAAGCGGTGGAAGTATCAGCGCTACATTAAGGATTATCTGCGCTGCGTCGCATCCATTGATGACAATGTGGGGCGGCTGCTCGATTATTTGGACGAGGAAGGAATCGCGGAGGATACCATCGTCATCTACACCTCCGACCAAGGCTTCTTCCTTGGCGATCACGGCTGGTTCGACAAGCGGTTCATGTACGAGGAGTCGCTGCGCATGCCGTTCGTCGTCCGGTATCCGCGTGCGATTGCTCCGGGCAGCGTGACGGATGCGATGGCGCTGAACGTTGATTTCGCGCAGACCTTCCTGGATTATGCGCAGATCGAGGCGCCTGCGGGCATGCAAGGGCATTCTCTCCGGCCGTTATGGGAAGGGGAGACGCCTCCGGATTGGCGGACCTCGATGTATTACCGGTATTGGATGCACCTGGACGAGCATCACAACGTTTATTCGCATTATGGCATTCGAACGCACCGGTATAAGCTGATTTACTATTATGCGCAGGCTTTGGGCACGCCGGGTTCGGTCGACGAGAATCGGCCCCCGGAGTGGGAGTTGTTCGATCTCGAACACGATCCTTGCGAAATGCGCAACGTATACGGTGAACCGGGCTATGAGGCGGTGGTGAGCGAATTGAAGGCAGAGCTTCACCGGCTGCAGGCGGAAGTGCTCGATACGCCAGTTGAGGAAGTATCCTAATCGATAGATTGCGAACGGAGTTCCGCATTGCTGCGGGCTCCGTTTTTTGGGTTGGCCGGAGACAAGGTACGTAATGTATGGGGTGGCGTGTTCTTTTGCCCAATATCCCATTCGCTCAGTCAGGTGCAGTTCCATTGGATGAACAAGACCGGGATTTACAAGCATATCCGAGATATTGCAGACCTGAAATGAACATAGAAATGGCAGTAAGCCAAAGTAAACAAAGCCGCCTTCGTCCGGGGGGATAGGAGCGAACGGGATAGCGATGAAAAGTGGCAGTGGATAGTATATAACAGCAGAAGGCGAAGGGATTAGAGGCGGGTTGCTGGCGCACGAGCGATTTTGGTGGATTTGGTTTGAATTTTTTTCCTTTTATGGCATGATGGAAGGAGAGCGAGCCGCTGGCCGCTGCAAGCTTGTACATGGAAGGGAGGAGAATCGCGAGAGAGGCTCGGCCGAACGGTGCCGGGCAGAAGCTCGCCGCTGGATTGAGGTTCAATCAATGGCAACAAGGGTATATCATGTAGACACAGAGTAGACAGAGACAACCAGATTCGCTGCTTCATACCGCAGGACCATGTTGCAGCCCGCAGGCAGTTGGGAGCAGGCATGGATTTGACAGGGGAGGTGGATGGAATGGGTGAACTTATTATTTGGATGGTCGGATTGTTCATTTTGGTTGGCGCCGTGCTCTATGCGTTATGGTATTTCAATAGCCGGGTATCGAACCATCAGGACGAAGAAAATGTATAGGCAGAAGAGAGGAAGGATGCGAGCCTGGCCCCATGCTCAGTACGCATCCAACTCTGTTGACATCATATCATCGGCTTAAAAAAGAAGCCCGAGGCTTTCCTGGCGACCGACAGGAAGGCTTCGGGCTTTGGCGTTGGATCCGCGATCATTCCACAGACTCTTCGGACGGCAAATAGGTGATGGCCTGGCTCCCCATTTGCTCCCAGCCTCTCTGGAAGGCGGAGCGCTCGATGCGATTGCGCCGGCCGAGCGGGTCATTGATATAGACATATTTCTCGTCATAGCCCGTCACGATGAAGGAATGCTCGAAATAGGTAACGCGAATCGGACCGTCCGTGGTCTGCCATGTCACCCAATATTTATCCGGCACCTCATCATACATCGTCGTGTGAATCACCCAGACCGGGGTGCCCTGCCCGACGATCCATAGCAGGTGCTCGACCGATGTGCCGGTCAAGTTGGCAATGCGGCCCGGCAGGTAGCGTTCAGCCAGCTCGGCAATCGGCTCATGGTAGACGCCGAGTCCCGGATTGGCGAAGGTATACATGTCACCGACAAATCCGTTATGCGGATTGCCGAAGTGAACCTTGCCGCCTACTTTCTTATACGGCGTCGGGTCTTTGCGGATTTCCCGGGCGAGGTCCATCTTGTCGACGTCGACATCCGCTGTCTTCAGCAGCATAGCCAGGGCGGTCACTTCGCAGCCGCGCGGCAGCTCCGGCAGCTGCAGAATGAGCGGCGCCCCGTTGTAGCGGAACGACTTCGGCGCCGGCTTCTCCGGGTCCCACATGACATGCTGCCCGCGATAGGTTACCCGGCGTCCGGGCGCCTGCCGGGCGTAAGCGACGGCGTCTTCCCAGCGGCGGAAGACGCGCTCGAAGCGCCCGCCGAGCTGGACGCCATAGGGCCCGAACGTATCATAGTCGATGTATTGGGACAATTCCTTCCGCCAGTCATTCCACTCTGCCTCATTCGGCGCATCATCGCGCTTCGACAGCGCGATAAGTCCGTCCCGGGCGTAAATATTGCGCCCGAGCGCTTCGCTGACCGGGCGAAGCGGCACGTACGTCAACCCGTTCTTCACATGCGGTGCCGTCTTGACCGAAGACGTGGCTCCCGCAATCTTGACCTCCGGCTTGTTCAGCCGGTAGGTGACCCGCGCTTCGTCTTTGGTGAAGGTGATCGTTCCTGTGGCTTCATCATAGGCCAGCTCGGCCTCCAGCTTCGAAGCGAGGAAGCGGGCCGGAACCAGCGTCTCGCCGGACTGCTGGTATGGCGATGCCTTGTTCTCCCGCTCATCGATCGGAACGAGGTAGCGGCCGACGTAGGCGGTATTGCTGTGCAGCATGAGGACGATATCGTCCGTAGGCATGCCGAACGAGAAGGACAGCCCGCCCTCTTTGAATTTGGAGGCGAACAGGAATTGTATCGGAAAGGCGCACAGCGCCAGTAATATCAGGAACAGCAGCCAGCGATTGAGCCGCCGAACGAATTGTGGCAATTTCAATATCCTCCTCAGACATACTCCCTTATGTATATCGGCACATGGTCCGCATTTCATTAGCGGCCCCGATTTTCAGACGGAGACGGGGGGATTTCTACGTTGTGGCGGCTTTTTTTTGAAAAAATTTGATAATAATGAACCTTTTCTCCTGCTAAGTTGTTAACTTAGTAGAGTAGAGCATGGGAAAGGTGGAGGGCCTGTTGACGGACAGGGAGTTTTTCGAGCGGTACAACAAGGAAGTGTACAGGACCTGCTACTATATGCTGCGCGATGCGTCAGATGCGGAGGATATATGCCAAGAGGTGTTCGTGAAGGCGTTAACCTCGGGATGGCGGCAGGTGGAGCATCTCAAAACGTGGCTTATGCGCATCGCCGTCAACCACTGCTTGAACCATCTGCGGCGGAGCAAGACGAGACGAATGAAAGAGAAGCTGCTGCTCTTGTTCCAGCGGGAGCAGGTGGAACCGTCGGTGCACGCCGTGGTGGAGCAGCAGGAGACGGAGGATGAATGGAAGCGCCGCATGGCGCGGTTGCCGGACAAAATCAGGGTGGTCGTGACACTTCGCTTCACGAATGATCTGGCGCTTAAGGATATTGCGGACATATTGGATATCCCGGCTGGTACGGTGAAGTCGCGCCTGAATCGGGGCCTGAAGCTGATGAAGGCCATGCTGGAGGAGTCCGGCCAGATTGAACCGAACGGGATAAGCAGGCCGGGAGATAGCAGCGTACATAACCAGGTGACAGGCAGGAAGGAAGGTGCGGATAATGAGCAAGGAGACACGCGTGGAGACGGACCTTGCCCGGCGGCTCGGCGATGAGGGGGGCCACGACTATCCCGATTTCGAGGCGATGTGGACAAGGATTGATGCGGCCAGACAAGAGCCGGAGGGTGAATCTGTAAGACGGCAAGGCCGCACGATGTTCCTGGGCGGACGCCGGTTGGCGGTCTTGTCGGCGGTCGCGCTGGTGCTGATCGCGACGCCGGTGCTGGCTTCCATGTCGGGACACTGGGATTTTACGTTCCGGCCAGGGGTGAAGTCGGCCCTGAACCACGGATTCGGGCAGACGATTGACAAGTCGGTTACGAACAGCGGCGTTACATTTACGGTCGATTCGGCCATGTCCGATGACAACGGGACCACGCTGTTATACAGCTTCGATCCGGGGGATGAGGAGCCGCGGGAATGGAGATTCTCCGAGGTGGAATTGCGCACGGCTGACGGGGAACCCGTCGTGAAGGTGAATGATGTTCAATTGATGCGAATGAACTGGAAAAAGGGGTACTACTCACATATTTGGGATAAGGAAAATAAACGATATAACGGTTTTTTGGAAACGCCATGGACCTTCGACGGCAAGGAGACGGAGCTGCAGCTTAGCGTGCGGGGACTGCAGGAGTATAACACCAAGCGGTTGCCGCTGGCTCTCGATCTGGCCGAGACTGGCGTGCAGACGTTCCCGGTTCAGGATGGCGGCATTGAATCCGCAAGCATTCAGATTTCACGGGAAGCGGAAGGGAAAGTGGTGCTCAAATCCCTCTATACGTATTGGGATGAGCGGATCGCGAATACGAATCTTCCCGCGATTCTGGTGAAAAAGGACGGGAAGCTCATGAAGCGATCCGGTATACGGGTCGGGCTCGATAACGGCAAGTGGGCGGAGCAAGAGATTTATCAGTTGGACGACATTCATCAGCAAAATATCACGTTCGAGCTCGCCTACATGACGCCGGGCAAGAAGATAGACGGCGAATGGAATCTCGGAATGCTGCGGCTGAACAAGGAGAAGGCTTTGCATGCATCGGCGATCCGCACCCTGGACGTGCCGGTCCGAACGACGGAGGGAGAGGCCGTCGTCCGCAAGCTGTTCATTCGTCCAACAGGCATTCGGGTCGAGATAGAGCATGGCAGTCCATACTCGCGGTTGCCTTATAAGGGCGTCTACTTGTCCGTTGGCGGCCGGAAGCTGGAAGGGGAAGAATGGTTAACGGACAATACGGGCGATGGATCTAATTATTTGCAGACGTATGTGTTCGACGCTCCGCCTGATCTCCGCCTGACAGCGGATTTGCCAATGGAGCTGCTGCTGCAATATGAAGTGGAGGAAAGATGGGATTACAGACAACCGATCCTTCTATCAAATATTTCGGGCGAAAAGCAGACGTTGACGATGGACGTTGGAGAATATCCGGTGACGTGGACCTACTACAAGCAGAACGGTGATCTGTATGTAGAAAGCGAAAGCCCGGACGAACGATTCGGCGGAATCAATCAGACGTTCATTCGCCAGGAAGATCGGCGCATCCCCGGACATATCCTGTTCGATTGGATACCAGGCGCCGGGCTTAACGATAGCCTCAACAAGCGGGTGGACGTCTATCCCGGCTTTGAAGGAACGGAAGCGGAGATGTATATCTTTATGTATTTGGTCAGACATCCGGAACGGGAGTTAACAGTGAAGCTTCAATAAAGGGACGTTCTTCCTTCCGCGCTGCGGCAGCGATTGCGGAGAGCTTGCCGCAGCGCCGGACCGGCCAGAGATTTCTGGTTGGTCTATTTTTTTTAACTATCTTCAAAAAAAGTGAACCAATTTTCGCCTGGCTGTGTTTATAACATAGAGGCTTGCGCCTAAGGGATCCCAAAGCAATGCATTGCGGCCTGGCCTTGAACCGAAGAACGATCAAAAACGAAACGCTGGAGAGGGGAAATAGAACATGAAAAATAGGACCAAAGCGGCGATTGCCGCGACGAGCTGCCTGCTGCTGTTCCATTCGATGCACATCGCCGCGGAGGCGGCGCCGGCCAACGCGGCCAAGGAAGTGACGGTACTGGCCGCAGCGAAGGCGCCTTCCGCCGCAGAGAAGAAAAAGGCGGTGGAAGCGGAAAAAGCGAAGTATGCCAAAATGAAAAAAAATCCGGGTGACTATTACATATTGTATGTAAGCGATAAGTCGCTTAATGGCGGCGAACACTTTTCCAACTATCTGAATATGTACAATTTCAAAAGCTATGAAGATTACATGAAAGTAGCATCCAAGCTGAAGACTCCCGTATTGAAGCGTCCGGACGGCTTGCCGGAAGGGTATAAGTTCACCAAAGCCAACATCGAGCCGCCGATTCTGGCCTATGGCGACAAGTATCAGAAAGAAGTGAAAGCGGAGGCCAAAGACAAAGCCGCTTACTTGAAGCTCATCAAATGGACGGAAGCGGGCCAGGTCGATCTCGAATTCAAGAACGGAAAAGATGCCGTGCGGCTCCAGTTTAGCCTGATGAGCGCAGAGATCGCGAAGAAGCGCGGCCAGCAGAAAGGTTACCACTTTACGGCGGCTGACGAATGGGATGAAGAGACGAAGAAAAAAAGCCCTCAATCCGTTAAAAATATACTGAACATTCCTGTCAGAGCCAAGATTCTGGCTTTGAAAAAAAAGGAGCGTCCCTTGTACAATGGGGGTGTCAACGGGTCATAGCCCTAAAAAACCCATCATCCAAGGAGGACGCTCTATATGAAGTTTAAACAATCTACCGCATATAATCAACGAGTTGAACGAATTACCACGATTCACCTTGTAGTTGGGATTGACATTGCTAAGAATACACATGTTGCACGAGCCGTCAATTTCCGTGGAATCGAACAGGGCCGTGGATTAGCATTTGAAAATAATCAATTCGGTTTCAGTAAATTATTGAACTGGATTCGTGATTTACAAAAGAAAAGTGAGCTGTCTGAAGAGATTGTTGGCTTGGAGTCTACGGGGCATTACTGGCTTAATCTTGCCGACTGGCTTTCAGAAAAGGGGATTAAAGTCGTTTTGGTCAATCCACTTACTACGAAGCGGAACAAAGAAAATCGGGATAATTCGCAGTCGAAAAATGATGCCAAGGACGCTCTCGTGATTGCGGATGTCGTTTCACGAGGGTATTACAGCGACTATAACAAGCAGGAGCCTTTTTACAGACGTCTTCGCGTAGTCGTTAACGAAAGGGAATACTGGGCCGACATCCGCGGGAATATCATGAACCGTCTCATTCGCTGGATGGATATCTATTTTCCTGAGTTCACTCAGGTCTTCAAGTATTGGGAGCAGCCTCGTCCGCTCGCTACGTTAAAGGATTTTCCGCTTCCAGCCGATGTTCTGAAGCATACTGCTGAAGACCTCGTGCATGCCTGGAAGAAACGGATGCAACGTGCCGGCGGGAGAACCGGCCTGCTGAAGGCACAGGAGCTATTGGAGGCCTGCCGTCTGTCTGTTGGCGCTGCGGATGCTAATGAAGAAGCGAGACGTGAAGTAAGCCGCCTGGTGGAAGATTATGAACGTCTCACTGAGCGCTTGCAGGAAATAGACCGTGAGATAGCTGCGCTGCTGGAGGAAATTCCGGAGACTGTGGAGTTATTTTCCTCCATTAAGGGCTAAGTCCCTCTATATTGCAGTCCTCTTAGCCAATGCAGGCGACTTGCGGCAATTCAATCATGGCCGCCAACTGCTGTCGATGGCAGGCCTAAATCTGGCCGAAAGCATGTCAGGAAAGAAGAAGGGGCAAGTCGTCATCTCCAAACGCGGGCGGAGGCAACTCCGTAAGTATTTGTACTTGGCTGTCATGAACTTGGTCGCTCACCATCCATCCTTTAAAAAATGGCATCGGCAGAACGTAGAGGTACGGAAGATGAAAAAACAGAGATCGGTATTCAAGCTTATAGGCAAACTAGCGCGTATTCTGGTTGCCATGGCTCGGACAGGAGAAGCATTTCAAGAAGGGAGGGCAAATCCATTGACTAGAGCGGCATAGTGACACCGTCTGCGCAATCGTTTATCTGAAGTAGTAGTAGTTGCATACTGGCTCGTTCGCAGGAATTCAAATCGCACGGAGGATCGAGTTCCCGTCGCTAAAGGGCCTGGACCCGTTTACTGAACATGATCGACCTCCACTCCTTGAGCAGGTATAACGAAGGAAGGTAAGGGCGTAGACCCGCTGAGACATGGGAGCGTGAATCCTCAGAGGATTGTGGAGAAACGTGCGACATGCAAGGAATAAAATGGGATTTGGATTGATCCCTCTATTCCCGCATGCCGTTGAACCGATTTCGGGTTCACCTGCCGATTCTAAATCCTGTTACTGCTTCTCAAAGGAAGATGAAATCCTGCGAATAAGCGAGTATGCAAGAGAAAAGTGCTGCCTCTAGAGGGAGCTGGACAGACAACCAATATCAATTTAACATTTCCACGAATCCGGAAAATCCATTGACGAAAGAAGAACTGATCGAGCTTGCGGAAAGCGCGGTCCAGCAGCTGGCCGGAGCGAAAGCCAAGTAACGTTTCCGCGTGGCGCAGTAAAGGAGAATGAAAACGATGATGCGACTATCCGCCATTGCCCAAAAAAGCCTGCTACTGCTTGGGGTCGTCGTCTTGCTCAGCGGCTGCTTCGGGTCGAAGCCCGTCTTGGAAGAGCTTGGCGAGGAGGGCAAGGGAACGATAAAGATTCTTTATTATAACGAAGATGATTTTTACCGGGAATACGGAAATGCGTTCAACGTCAAGTTCCCCAATATCGAGTTCGATATTGTGAGCACGAAGGAGCTTATGGCCAAAAGGATAAGCGGCGAGGATTTCGATTACCGGAGCGAGCTGGCGAAATGGGTGGACCTCCATAAGCCCGACGTGCTGCTGCTTGCCGGGGACGAGTATGAAGAGTATGCACAGGCGGGCAAGCTGTTCAACCTGGAGCCGCTCATCAAGCAGGAGCAGTTCGATGTGGACGGGTACATGCCCGGCTTGATTGACTCGCTGCGGGAGAAGGGGGGAGGCTCGCTTTATGGGCTGACGCCGAATTTCCTCACCAGCGTCATCTTTTATAATGCCGACCTGTTCGCCGAGCACGGCATCGAGCTGCCCCGCGGCGGCCTCTCCTGGCAAGAGCTGTTCGATCTGGCCGCTCGCTTCAAGGGCGCCGGCACGGCCGACGAACCCGTGTATGGATTGTACGCTGGCGATGGCGATGCGGCGGAACTGCTGGAGAGCATCGCCCGGACGCTGAAGCTGCAGAGGTTCGACGCGCAAGGGGCGAGCGTGCTGCTGGAATCGGAGGGATGGAAGCAGGCGTTCCGCATGACTGCGGATGCGGTCCGCAGCCGTACGGTGAAGGTGCTTGGGGCGGGCGAGACCCCGAGCTATCTCCCGTCCGATGATCTCTTCATGAACGGGCAGGCCGCCATGGTCATCGCGGGTTCAGGCTTGGCCTACAACATTAACGATCCATCGTACAGCAAGAAGGCGAAGAAGTTCGAATGGGGCATAGTCCCGGTCCCTGTAGACCCTGCGAATCCCGGAGAATCGCCATTTGCATCTTATCGAGAGACGTTCGCTATATCGGCGGAGTCCGCGAACAAGCGGGCGGCTTGGGAATTCATCAAGTATGTCGCCGGGCCGGAGAGAGCAAGCTCGGATGCGCAAGGGATGTTGTATCAGCTGCCGACTCGCATCGGCTTCGTCAAGGACCTCAACGGGAAAAGCGCGGAACCGTTGTACGCGCTGAAGCCGATGGATCGGAAATATGAACGTCTAGACAAAAAGATTCCCAAGTCTTTTGACGACGCTTATGCGCCCCTGCTGAACGAAGCGCTGCAAGCCGTGATCGATCAGACGAGTTCGGTGGACGAGGCGTTGGCGAATCTGCAGCAGCAGGCGCAAGCGGCGCTTCAGGCGGCCCGCAGCGGCCAGTAGGGACCGTGGATCGACACCCGCAACAAATGTGGACGGGCGGGCTTGCGTTCGCCTGTCGCCATACATAGGGAAGCTTGCGGCAAGCGGGCCTTCGCCGGCCAAGATGCAAGACCGTGAGCTAAGGGAGAAGGAAGAAGAGATGAGGTTATCAGGGAAATGGAAGATAACGGGGCTGCTGCTTAGTATTGCGATCCTGTTGAATGGTTGCATGGCAGGCAAGACCGTACAGGACGAGCTGGGGGAGGACGTTCCAGGCAGTCTGAAAATATGGTACCCGGATGTGGAGCCGTTCCATATCCAATATGGGCAAATGTTCGCCGCCAAGTTCCCAGGCATCCAGGTGGACGTGCTGCAGGCGCGAGAATGGATAGAAGAGGCGCGGCAAGGGGATTTCGAGGAGGAACTCAAAAAGCTCATCGATGTGCATAAGCCGGATGTGCTGCTGCTGGACCAGGATGAATATGAAGTGCTGGCCCGGGCGGGCAAGCTGTATAATCTGGATCCGGCCATCATGCAGGATCAATTCGATCTGAACGGATATATGACGGGCGTGATCGACATGCTGCGGGAAAAGGGGGATGGTTCGCTCTATGGGCTGGCTCCATTCATCCGGCCGCGGGTCATGTACTACAATGCGGATTTGTTCAAAGAGAACAGCATCGATCCCCCCTCCAACAAGATGCAGTGGCCTGACACATTCGCGCTGGCGGCACGGTTCGCGAATACCGGGACAGATGATGCCCCCGTCTATGGCCTGATTGGCAATGAAGCCCACGATGTGCTGTCCCAGGTTGCGTTGACCTTGGATCTGCAATTATTCGATGCGAAAGGCGAGAACGTCGTGCTGCAATCGGAAGGATGGAAGCAGGCCTTCCAGATCGCGGCCGATGCGATCCGGAGCAAGGCGATCTCGGTCCGTTCCCCGAAGGAAGCGGGGGATGGGCTGGAAGGTTCCCGTTATTTCCTCGCCATAAATAAGTTCCTGAACGGCGAAGCGGCGATGTTGCTCAGTGATCATTACTTTACTTCCCAGCTCCGCAGCAAAGCGAAGGCCTTCGACTGGGGCATGGTCACAGTTCCGATCAATCCGGCCCGGCCCGATGAATCGACTTCGGTCTACGTGCCCCAGATTCTGGCTATCGCCGCGGATTCTCCCCGCAAGCAGGCGGCTTGGAACCTTATCCGGTTCATCAACGGATCGGAGGTGGCCAAGGCCAGATCGCGTACGGCCGGAAGCGACCTGCCGGCGATAACCGATTATGTCTCCGGCGGCGATCGCGCCGATACGGAGGTGTTCTATATGCTGAAGCCGGCGGCTCAACATAACGAACGCGTGATGAAGCGGATTCCGGACAGTTTCTATGAGGCGTATTCATCGCTGGTGAATGAAGCGCTGCAATCCGTGATCGATAACGAGAAGCCGGTGGATGAGGCGCTGGCCGAGCTCCAGCACAACGCGCAGGCCGTGCTGGAGTCGGCCCGCAGCAAGGCGCAGGAGGCGCATCAAGGCAGATGATGACCTCGCCAACTGGAAGGAGACATGGTGTGTCGGCAGCTGCCCTGTGGAAGAGCGGTAGAAGGAGAAGGGATACGATGAAAAATAGGTTGAAAGAGGCGGCAATCGCGGCATTCTGCATGATGCTGCTGTTCGGTTCGATGAACGTGGTTGCCGAGGCGGCTTCGCAATCCACGAATAAAGCCGCGGCCAAGCCAGCCGCCTCTTCCGACGCAAGCAAGCAAAAGCGGATTGAGGCAGAGACGGACAGATTAATGCAAGCCAGCAAAAATCCGGGTGATTTTTTTGCTCTCTATGTCAATGACAAGACGTTGAATCCGCAGGAACACATCACTTTTTTTCCGGTTCCGTATACATTTGACAAGTATGACGACTATGTCAAGCAGGTATCCCAACTGACCACTCCTCTGCTGATCAAGCCCGACGGATTGCCGGAAGGCTATGTCTTTTCCAAAGCGGAAGTGAAGCAGCCGATGTTGCCTAACGGGCAGAAATACAGGGAGGAATTGAAGTCGGAAGCGAAAGGAAGGCTATTTCATTCCAAACGGTTGTCCTGGACGGAAGCGGGAGAAGTGAAGCTGGAGTTCAAAAAAGAAAAAGATGTCATTCGTCTGGAGTATGATGTCTTCGGAGACATTGCCGAGCTTCTCGTTCCTGATTTGTTCGCAAAAGGCAAGCCGGATCAAGGCGGGGCGGACATCTATACCTATTCTGCCGCTTTTGAGATGAAAACATTGAAATGGCAAGACCAAGAAAAAGGCATTGAATACCGGGTCTCCGTCAATAAGAGCAGCCCGTTGGGCAAGAAAGATCTGCTGCCGATCGCGGAGACCATGATTCAAGAATAGATGCAGGGGCCGTCCCAAGTCATGAGGCATGACAGGGGCGGCCCTTTGATGCGCTTCGGCGGCTGGGTTAGCACCACGCCTCCGGCAAGAGCGAGATAGCTTCCTCTGCCCGTTCGAGCAAGCATCGCGCGATCTGGCAGTGCTGCGCGAATCGCTTTGCGGCTTCCGCATCCGGAGCCGGCTGCCGCGCTGCCTGCACCAGCTTCGGCACGAGCATGCCGCAGCGCAGGCCAGCCGAGGCGGCGAAGCCGTACCGTACCGCCTGGGCCGGCCCGCGCCAGCCGCTCTCGTGCAAGCCCTCGCCGTAGGCATCGAGCAGCATGCCGTGGAAGGCGCTGTCATCAAGCCCCTCCGGCAGACTCTGATGCAAGCAGAGCCCATACATGCGGCCCAGTTCCTCGCCGATGCCGGCAATGCCCGCGAAGGCCCAGTCTATGGCGGTTAACGCTCCGTCCTCGCGCCAGATAAGGTTCGGCGGCCAGGCGTCGTTATGGGTGAAGACCTGCGGAAGCTGCCGCAAGCCGCCCAGCAGATCGGCCCGCCGCGCATAGAACGCGGCGAAGCGCTTCGCCGCGGAGTGCGGGAACTCTGGCTGCAGCCGGGGATGTTCCCATGTATCCGCCCGCCAGGCGCTCCGATCGTCATAAGGCTCGGATGCGGCGACCCAAGAGGAGAGCCAGCCTCGGCACAGCCACTGCTCGTTCGGGAGTGGCCGCTCCTGCAAGTAGGCGCCATTGAATATCCCGAGCCGGTAGGCGGCGTTGACGTAATGGGATGCCGTCCACTCCCGCGTATCCAGGCCGGCGGCTTCCTCCAGCCAGAGGCAGAATGAGCCGTCATGCTGCTCCTCCACGCCATAGCAGCGCGGGGCCCGAATGCCGGGCAGCTCTTCCAGCAGGCCGGATTGATAGGCCAGAGCTTCCCGCTTCCAGTAGTTATAATGACCGGGCTCTGCGGCCGCCGCAGGGATGACCAGCTTGACGATAAAGGACCACGGCAGCGTCCGTCCGGCCATGGCGGCGGTTCCGGCGACGCGGTACAGCCCGCCTGTCACCTCGTTCGAGGCTTGCCAGCCGAGGCGGGAGCATGACCAGTCTCCGGCGATAGCCGCCTCGTCGCCGAACTGCCTGCGAACATAGCGGGCGGCTTGCGCTTGGGATGGTCTCCATTCGGGACGAATCACATATGCGCCTCCTTCTAATCAGGGGGATTGTCCTTCTTTCCTCAAGTCTACCATGAAAAAATAAAGAGGAAGGTGTTTCATAGGCATTGCGGAATGATTGGGAGACGGGTCAACCGAGATATGGAGGCGGGCAAGGCGTAGGCAGGCCAGGTGGAGGCGTGCAAGGTGAAGGCGGGCAATGTGGAGGCAGGCCAGGTGGAGGGGTGCTAGGTGGAGGCAGGCCAGGCATAGGCAGGCCAGGCATAGGCAGGCCAGGTGGAGGCGGGCCAGACTGAGGCAGGCATGGCGACGGACATATCGAGGACATAGCAACCGACATATCGAGGACACGGCGATAGACACAGTGGCGTACACAGCGGCTGAAGGGGGAAGAGACTCTAAAATCCTGCCTGGATGCAGCATTTTTCGCTTCTTTAGGTTCCATTTTGATGAAATTCCTGCAAAAGTACATCATTTCCAACAAGTTTTGTGTTTGAACGATTGAATGGTCTGAAATTGATGCCGTTTTGCAGGAATTCCTGTAACGGAGTGCACGTCATAGCTAAGTCCATATAATTGTGTAAAAAGAAAATGGCAAAAAAGAAGAGCCATAGCAAGGATCCTCGTATAGAATGAGGTTGTCGAGACAACATTCCGATGGAGGATCTAGCTATGACTCAATACCAGATTACCCTAGATTCACAACTTTTGCATCAACTGTTTTTATCCGAATCAAGAGATGCGGGGATTGCGGCCCTATTAGAGTCCATCTTGAATCAAGTGTTGCAGGCACAAGCAACGGAACAGCTGAAGGCGGGGCACTATGAGCGCTCAGAAGAACGTGCAGGTTACCGTAATGGATCATATCCGCATCGGCTGACAACACGGGTGGGGCAATTAACCCTGCAAGTACCACGTTTCCGCAACGGTCAGTTCTCTACGGAACTTTTTTCTCGGTACCAACGCAGTGAGCAAGCTCTTGTCTTAGCCATGATGGAGATGGTGCTCAATGGGGTATCAACGCGAAAAGTAAGCAATATCACCGAAGAACTGTGCGGGACGGAGTTCTCCAAATCGACCGTTAGTGAGCTATGCAAGCAACTGGATCCCCTCGTAGAGGAGTGGAATAACCGAAAACTGGACAAGGCCTATCCCTTTCTTATTGTCGACGCCCTGTACGTCAAAGTCCGGGAAGACGGTCGTGTACGCTCACGTGGCGTGATGATTGCAACAGGGATTAATGCGGAGGGCTACCGGGAAGTGCTTGGACTTACCGTAGATGATACCGAGTCAGCCGCAACGTGGGGAGCTTTCTTTACGCACCTCAAAAGTCGCGGGTTGCACGGTGTTGATGTCATTACCAGCGACCATCACGGTGGTTTGGTAAGTGCGATTCGGCAACATTTCCAAGGCGTAACCTGGCAACGGTGTCAAACCCACTTTATGCGGAATATTCTGGACGCTGCTCCTAAAGCATGCCGTGATGAATTGAAGGCCCATGTGAGGGCCATCTACGAAGCCGCGGACGAGACCAGTGCCCGTACACTGCTGAAGCGGACACAAGAAGCATTTGAAGACAAAGCTCCAAAGGCCATGAGGGTCTTGGAAGAGGGTTTTGACGATGCGACAGCGATCTTGGCACTTCCAGCTGCCTGTCGGATACGTACGCGCACCACAAATGCTGTAGAACGTCTAAATGGCGAGTTGCGGCGTCGAGAACGCGTCATTCGCATTTTTCCCAACCGAGCCTCTGTCCTTCGTCTTTTTGGAGCCTTGTTAATGGAGCAGGACGAAAAGTGGTCCGCCGGGAAAAAGTATATCGAGATGAAAGAGTACCATGAGTGGCGGAAGAAGCTCAACAGGCCTGCAGCTTAGGCATCTTTTTGCTCTGGCAATCTCATCGAGGATTTTACACATAAATTTGGACTTGACCCACGTCATAAAGGAAAACTGCATTTTTACAGTAATTTTCGGCAAACCGAACTATAAGAAGCAGGGGCGGGGCTGTCTCGCTGCAACCTAAAAAACTGCCAATGGGACAGCCCCTCTCCTATCAATCAATTGCCGGATTGAAGCATCTCGAACACCTGCTGCACGTCCTTGTCTCCGCGTCCCGACAGATTGACGATGATAATCTGATCGCGGCTAAGCTGCGGCGCCAGCTTCACGGCGTGAGCGACGGCATGGGCACTCTCCAGCGCCGGGATGATGCCTTCCGTCTTCGACAGCACATGGAAGGCTTCCAGCACTTCTTCGTTCGTAACGGTGACATATTCGGCCCGGCCGCTGACTTTCAAGTGGCTGTGCTCCGGTCCGATGCCCGGGTAGTCCAGACCGGCGGCTATCGAATACGTCGGCGCCGGGTTGCCTTCCTCGTCAAGCAGCACGAGACAGCGGAAGCCGTGAAGCACGCCCGGGACGCCGCGGCTCAAGGTGGCGGCTTGGTCGGGCTCCACGCCGATGAGGCGGACGGACGGTTCGTACACATAATGGGCGAAGGCGCCGATCGCATTGCTGCCGCCTCCGACGCAGGCCAGCACCGCATCCGGCAAGCGGCCTTCCTTGTCCATGATCTGGCGCTTCGACTCTTCGCTGATGATCGCTTGGAAATGCTTGACCATCGACGGGAACGGATGCGGGCCTACCGCCGAGCCGAGCAGGTAGAACGTGGACTCGTAATTGTCCACGAGATCGTTCAACGCTTCGTCGACGGCGTCCTTCAAGCGGCCCTGCCCCTTCGTGACCGAGACGACCTTCGCGCCGAGCAGTTCCATGCGGAACACGTTAAGCGCCTGGCGGCGAATATCCTCGGCGCCCATATAAATAATGCACTCCATATCGAACATGGCGCAGACGGTGGCCGTGGCGACGCCGTGCTGGCCCGCGCCGGTCTCGGCGATGACGCGATGGGCGCCCATGCGCTTCGCGAGCAGAATCTGTCCCATCACATTATTGATTTTATGCGATCCGGTATGGTTCAGATCCTCCCTCTTCAGATAGATCTTGGCCCCGCGGAGCTTCTCGCTCAGATGCTTCGCATACGTCAGCGGACTCTCCCGTCCGACATATTCGCGCAGATACGTTTTGAATTCATCGATGAATTCCGGATCGTCCTTATAGCGTTCGAAGGCTTCCGCCAACCGATCCAATACTTCTTGAAGCTGTGGCGGAACGTAGCTGCCGCCGAATTCGCCGAACATGCCTGGCTGTGATGTCTGTGTGCTCATTGATAACGCCTCCCTGTGCGCCCAGCGCATTTATTTAATTTGATATTTTAACGCATTACTGGATCAACGTCCACGAAAACTTATTCGGATTGTTTCGGAGGGGAAGGGTAAAAAATTCGACAAATGTGTCATAATCTTAGATGAGGCTCGATTCGTGTTGGAACGTGTCGAGACGAATGGTATAATGAGACCGATGGAAGCGTTACCGCTTGCAAGGCGGCCGCTGCGGGCTGCGCGGCACCGACAGACAGACAGGGCGCAGCCGTACCAGGCATGGAGAAGGTGAGGGAGAAAGTGATGACACGTATAGGAGCGATTGAAGGCGGAGGCACCAAATTTGTCGTCGCCGTCGGCACGCCGGACGGACAGGTAGGAGAGACGGAGACGTTCCCTACGACGACGCCGGAAGAGACGATGGACCGTACTGTGCAGTTTTTTAAGGATAAGGGAGTCGACGCTATCGGCTTTGGCTCGTTCGGACCGGTGGATCTGAATCCGGCGAGCGCCACCTATGGCCATATTGCGAAGACGCCGAAGCCGCATTGGAGCGGGTATGACGTCGTGGGCCATTTGAAGCGCCATATTCATGTTCCGGTCGGATTCGATACGGACGTGAACGGAGCCGCGCTGGGCGAAGCGACCTACGGGGCGGCAAAGGGGCTGAACAGCTGCCTCTACATTACCGTCGGCACCGGCATCGGAGCAGGAGCGGTCGTGGAAGGCAAGCTTGTTCACGGGCTGACTCATCCGGAGATGGGGCATATTTTCGTGAAGCGTCATCCGGAAGATACGTATGCGGGCAAGTGCCCATACCATCGGGATTGTCTGGAAGGCTTGGCTGCCGGACCGGCGATTGAAGCGCGCTGGGGCGTCAAGGCGTATGAACTGGGCGAAGACCACAAGGCTTGGGAGTTCCAGACCTATTATCTGGCTCAGGCGTTGATGAACTATATTTTGACCATGTCCCCGGAAAAAATCATTCTGGGCGGCGGGGTATCGAAGCAGCTTCATCTGTTCCCGCGCATTCGCGAGGAAGTGAAGCGGCTGCTGAACGGCTATGTGCAGCATCCGGCTGTATTGGATACGGACAGCGGTTATATCGTGCCGCCGGGTCTCGAGGACCGCGCGGGGATTACCGGCGCGCTGGCGTTAGGGATGCAGGCGCTGAAGCAGCAATAACTGAATCGCCTGAAGAGAGATTGTCCGATGGTCGTGCACAATGAGGCGGGCAGACGGGACAGCAGAGTATGATGACGGAAGCAGAGATTAGAAAGGGACAGCAGAGAATGTAGAGAAAGTAGAGGAATGTAGAGGAATGTAGAGGAATGTAGAGAAATGTAACTGTAGAGGCCGGAAGAGAGCGGCGGATGATGGCTGTTGGAGTGAAATGCTGCGTAAGTGCAGGAATTTACTCCTTTTGAGCCGACATTTTGGTGAATTCCTGCAAAAGTACATTATTTCTGACAACTTTTGCTTTCTCTCTCTTTTTTATGCTGGAATTGATGCGTTTCTGCAGGAATCCCTGTAACGACGCAAACGTCATACGGGAAAACTGCATTTTTACAGTTTTCCGGCAAGCCGAGCTTTAACAATCAGGGGGTGTCTCACGGTAGCGAAACTACTTATGGGACAGCCCCTTGGTGCGTTTGGGGCGGTTCGGCAACTTCCGGAGGCGTGGGACCTTGAGTGGAACCTTAAGTGGAACCTATATCGGGACCTAGAGCGGGGACCTAGAGCGGGGACCTAGAGCGGGGACCTAGAGCGGGGACCTAGAGCGGGACTTTGAGCGGGACTTTGAGCGGGACTTTGAGCAGGAACTTGAGCAGGAGCTTGAACAGGAGCTTGAGCGGGCCAATATGCTGGCAAAATAGGCAAGGCGTCTCTTCACTAAGGCGGGGGCGCAGGCAAGGCATAGGCGCGGGCGTGGACACGAGCGTGGGCACGGCATAGGCATAGGCCCGGGCGTGGGCACGCCATAGGCACGGGCGCGGGCAACGGGCACGGGCACGGGAAACCGGCTTCGCTTCGTTCAGCCCGAAGAGAATACATGGCACAACCACCGTTGGAGATATCTCCAGCGGTGGTTTTTCTGTATAGTAATTATTTTTACGCTAAGAGGAAATACTTATTGACTTATGAAGTAATTATGATTACTCTATGAAGTAACAAGACGGCAACATCTCTTTGCCGTCTTGCACGACGGGCTGAGGAGGATTCTATGCCGAAGATTCATGAATTGAACCCGGATGCAGACACGCTTCACGGCTTTTTTAGCAAAGATTTGGAGCCGGCGCTTACGATCGATTCCGGGGATACGGTTGTGTTCCGCACGTTGGACGCCGGATGGGGCTTGGAGAGGCGGGCCGCGCCGGGGGAGCCGAGGAAGAAGTTCACGGAGCGCAAGCCGAGCCGCCAGTGCCCGCACTTCGGACATGCGCTGGTGGGACCGGTATATATCCGTGGAGCCCGGCCGGGGCAGACGCTGGAGATGAAGCTCCATGAGATCGTACCTGGCTCATGGGGATGGACATCGGCGGGAGGCTTCCCGAGCTACTGGAATGAAAAGCTGGGGATGACCGGAGTGCCAGAGATTACCCTTGATTTTGCATTGGACGCCGACCGGATGGTGGGGCGAAGCCAGTTCGGCAATTTCGACTATGCTGTCGGTCTGAAGCCGTTCATGGGCGTCATGGGCATGCCGCCGCCGGAGCCGGGCCAGCATACGACCTTCGTGCCCCGGCCCTTCGGGGGAAATATCGACTGCAAAGAACTGCAGGCCGGCAGCACGCTGTATTTGCCAATCCCGGTGGAAGGAGGGCTGTTCTCTATCGGAGACGGACATGCGGTGCAAGGCGATGGCGAAGTGGCCGGCCCAGCGCTGGAGTGCCCGATGGAGAGAGTGAGCTGCACGTTCACGGTAAGGGACGACCTGCCGCTGGCGATGCCGAGGGCCAAGACCGCCAGAGGGTGGCTGACAATGGGATTTCATGAAGATCTGGAGGAAGCGATGTGGATGGCCCTGCAAGGCATGCTCGACTGGATGTCATCGCTCTATGGGCTGTCGCGTACAGAAGCGTATGCTTACGCCTCTTTGGCCGTCGATCTCCGGATTACGCAGATCGTGAATTCAGTCAAAGGCGTCCATGCGCTGCTTCCGTACGATGCACTGCGGTAAGCCCAATAAAGCCTATATCGCCGGGTGAGGAGTCCCGGCACAGGGAGGATGTTACAATGAACGTGGAGGAACATGATGTGAACAACCGGGGCGTGAACATTCACGTCATGGAAGCGAACCGCGGGGCGAAGGGCGGGTGGCCGCTCGTCATCATTCCCGGATTAGCGGAAGCGGCGGAGGATTATCGGGAGGTCGTGGAGAAGCTATATCCAAGACATTGCGTGGTCATTACGCTAACGGGGACGAGGCCGCAGCGATGCCCTGGCAAGCGGGTATACGCTGGAGCATCATATTAGCGATATCGAGGCCGCCATCGAAGAGGTGGAGCTGTCGCGGTTCGTCCTTATGGGCTTCTCCAGAGGGGTGGCCTATGCCCTTGGGTATGCGCTACAGCATCCGGATAGAATCGAGGGGTTGATTGTCGGGGATTACCCGGCGGTCCATACGCAATTGAAGCCGGGCTGGGTCGAGTTCTTCTCCTCGCTTCCGCCTTGGCGGGGCAAGCCGCTGTCCGAGCGAATGAGCACCGCGGCGCTGCATGCCCTGCAGCAGGAGTCTGACCCGGTCATGCTGTGGGACCGATTGCCGTTGCTCCATTGCCCCGCTTTGATCATTCGTGGCGGAACGCAAGGCGCCGCCTTGTCGGCGGAGGCAGCCGAGCAATACCGGGAGAAGCTGCCGGAAGCCGAGATCGTCGTCTTCGAGGAGAGCGATCATCATATTTTCGAGCCGGATACGAATGTATTCATTCAGGCAGCCGAGCGCTTCATGAGCGGTCTTCGGCCAGACATTAACGATAAGAAGGGTGTAAATATTGGATAATCTGAAGCTGAACGTATCATTGCTGAGACAGCGGGTTCCGAATCTGACGAGTGCCGCCCGGACGGTTGGATTGCGGCCGGCTACGGTCTCCAATCTATGCACGGGGAAAATTCCCGTCGGACGGGCGGAGGTCCGGACGATCGCGGCACTCGCCGAGCTGGCGAAATGCAGTCTGGATGAGTTGATCTTGCGCGGGGAGGCGGTGGACATGATCGAGACGCGCATCAAGCCCCTCGACTTGTTCGCCCCGCTGGCCAAGGGCGGGACCGTCGGCTTGGTGGCCCGCCCGGGGATGGGGCAGCTCGTTCTGTTGGGCGAGCTGTTCCACAACCTGGGGAAGGAAGGATACGGTACGATCCTGCTCAAGCCGGAGGGAGAGTATCCCGAGCTGAACGACCTGCTGGACGGCGTCGATCAGGTGACCTGCTCGATCGAGGAGACGTATCAGCGGATGGCCGATGCCGGACCGGAGCGGGAGATCGTGTTCGCCGCGGACCGGGAGCATGTGCTGACAGGCGGCATCTATGATTTGCAGGAACGGCTGCTGCAAGCGGGGATTACTGGGGTCACGACATTTCTGGTCGACCTGAAGGGGCTTGCCGTCGATGAGGATCTCCCGTACGGTCCGTTGGAGACGCTGTGGTATTTCGATGCCGACCTCACGGCCAGACAGAAGTTCCCGGCGGTGAATCCGCTCTACTCGACCTCCTCCATTCTGGAGGGGGTGCATCTCGACCAGAACCATCTTGCCGTACAGCAGCGGGCCCAGAAGCTGCTGCGGCGCTACCGGGAGCTGCGCTCCCTTGTGCAGGTGAAGGGCCTGAACGGCATCCCGGGCTCGGAGCGCCATACTTATGACCGGGGGGAGCGGCTGGAAGCCTATCTCACCCAGCCGTTCCATGTCGCCGAAGCCTATACGGGCCGGCCTGGCGCGGAGGTCGGCCTGCATGACATGCTCCAGGACGTACAAGCGATTGTGAACGGAAGCGCGGATTATCTGCCTGTCGAGAGTCTGCTGTATATTGGCCGGCTTCCGTCTTAAGGGGAGGATTCATTCCATACCGAAGTTCATACCGAAGTTCATATTGAAGCTAATAACGAAGAGAGACCCGGCCTGGCGGCCGGGTTGTCGTGCGGTGACGGGCGTCTGCGGCGAGACGCCTGAGGAGAACGGACAAGCGGAAGCGCTTGTCCGTTCGGCATGAGTGGCTGCCGTCCTTACTTCCGTGGCGGAGCCGTCGAGTCGCGTACGATGATCCGGGTCGGCAGAAGCAGCTCAATGAACGGCTCATCCTTATGTTCCATGCGCCAGAACAGCTGCTCGACGGCTTTGCGGCCGAACAGATTCAAATCGATGGCCATCGTGGTCGTCATTGGCGTTGCCAAGCGGGACAACTGCCCGTTATCGAAGCTGCATACCGCTATGTCGTCCGGCACCTGGAACCCAAGCTGATGCAGCGTGGAATTGACAAGGAAGCCAAGCCCGTCATTCACGCAGAACCAGGCTGTCGGTTGTTCGCTCATCGCTTTCATCGTCTTCATGACATAATCCGCCTGTTCTACCGCATTGGTCACGATCCATTCCGGGCGGGCCTCGAGCCCCATATCGCGCAGAGCGAGCCGGAATCCTTCCAGCCGCTCATAATAGCTCGGCGAGAAATCAATATTGCCGATATATCCGATGCTGCGGTGCCCCAAATCGTTCAGATGCTGAACGGCCTCATACGCACTGAAGCGATTGTTCGTCAAGATGCAATCGGCATGAATGGCCGGATGATGGTGGTCAATGAGCACGGTCGGTATTCCGGTGCCGATAACGGCATTCGTGAAGGCCGTACTCAAGTGGGACAGAATCAGAATCCCGTCCACGTCTTGATTCTCCAAGAAAGAGGGCAAGGCCAGCTCAAGCTCCGATTCCTTGTTGATGGATTGGATGAGCAGGTGTTTGCCGCGTCTTCTCGTTTCTTGCTCCACACTTAAATAAATTTCCCCGAAAAAGCTTTTTTGCGCGAACGCGAAATCTGAAGCGATCAAGGCGATGTTCCCGGATTGCTCGGATACTTTCTTTTTCCGTGCAGAGGGATAGGTATATCCCATTTGCTTCGCTGTCTCGAGGACAAGCCGGCGCGTCTCTTCGCTTACTCCGTCCTTGCCCGAGAGAGCTTGCGATACGGAGTTTTTGGAAATATGAAGCCGATCCGCAATATCCTGCATTGTCACTTTTGCTTTCATCAGCGACCAACACCTCCTTTCAAGCTTGTATACTTCCGTAGGGATATTTTTAGAATAAAAACCAGTTGAACATTGCATAATAACCAGTGCGAAAATCTTCTTCCGCAGCGCAATCGGTTTCTATAGTAATTATGCCAGAAATGAAAGAATTACAAAACAACATTACAAAACAATAATAACGTTACTTGAAGAGATAGTAAAGACAATTACATATTTATCGAAAAATGTCGAAGTATCTGTTTTATCGAAAAAAACGGATTGACAATCGATAATATTTGATTAATAATGTGATTACAAACGCTTTCAGTGCGTTTAGTCATTTTAATTGTAACGTTACTGATGTATATTGTCATCTTGAGGTTGAGTCATGTCATTAGGAGGAGGTCTTTTTCCATGAAAAAGAAACTGTCAATTCTGCTCATTCTTACGATGGTCTTCTCGGTCTTGGCTGCTTGCAGCAAAGGGGAAGCGCCGAAGGAGTCGGCAGACGGGGTAATTACCATCGATTTTTGGGCGGCACCGAACCCGCCGCAGCAAGCGTATTGGATGGAAATGGCGAAGGAATATGAGGCGGTCAATCCGAATGTCAAGATCAATGTGAGCGCGATCAAGGAATCGCCAAGCTCGGAGGCGAGCATCCAGGCTGCTATCGCCGGCGGCAGCGCTCCGGCCATCTCGGAAAATATCAACCGCGGCTTCGCCGCGCAGTTGGCCAGAAGCCAGGCGCTTGTTCCGCTGAACACGCTGCCGCAATTCAACGATATCGTATCGGGCCGCAATATGAGCAATACGCTCGAGCCGTGGGAGTTCGCTGACGGCAATCAATACGTGCTGCCGATTTACTCCAACCCGATGCTCTTCGGCTGGCGTCTCGACATCTTGAAGGAGCTTGGGTATAACGAGCCGCCGAAGACATACAGCGAAGTGCTGGATGTCGCCAAAAAGCTGAAAGAGAAATATCCGGACAAGTACGTGTGGGGCAAGGGCGCCGATCTGGTTGATCCTACGGCATGGAAGCGCTGGTTCGACTTCTTCATGCTGTATAATGCCGCATCGGACGGCAACAAATTTATTGAGGGCGACCAGTTCGTCGGAGATGAGGCTGCCGGCGTGAAGATGCTGGAGTTCGTCGACAACCTGCGCAAGGAAAAGGCGATTTTGGCGAAAAACGTAACCGATCCGTTCGAGTCGGGCATCGGCATCTTTACGGATCTTGGCCCATGGACGTTCAACTACTGGGCTGAGAAGTTCCCGGAAATGAAATACAACGAGACATACACGCTGTCCCTTCCTCCGGTTCCGGACGGCATGAATCCGGACGAAGCGAAGACGTTCTCCGACGCGAAAGGTCTCGTTATTTTCTCCAGCGTGCCGAAGGAGCAGCAGGAGGCGGCCGCCGAGTTCATCAAGTGGGTCTACTCCGATGCGAAGAACGATGCGAAGTGGTTCGAGAAGACGAATCTGCCGCCGGCGCGCGACGATCTGGCAGAGCTTCCGGAATTCAAAGCGATAATCGAACAATCTCCTGAGCTTGAGCTGTACGCCAAGTCTGTGCCGCTTGGCATTCCTGCCATCGACAATGCCCGCTACAATGAGCTCCAGACGCTGATTGGCCAGGAGGCATTCAACAAAGTGGTCCTCGGCGAGATTGATCCGAAGACCGGATGGGACAACATGAAGAAGGCGATTGAAGGGGAACTTCAATAATGATCGATAAGAATAACAATCGGTTGGGCTGGTTATTCACCAGTCCCTACCTCATTTATGGGCTTGTATTCTTTTTGGGTCCGTTACTATGGTCGTTCTATCTGTCCTTCACGAACTGGGACTTGATTGCGCCGACTTATGACTTCGTCGGGTTCAAGAACTTCATCAAGGCGCTGTCAACGCCAGGGGTGCAATCGGCCTTTTGGGTCACTTACAAATTCATGATCGTGTTCGTGCCGCTTGTCACGGTCATGTCGCTCGGCGTCGCCGTGGTTGTGCAGGGGCTTCCGAAGCTGCGCAGCTTGTATCTGATCGGCTTTTTCCTGCCGTATCTGTCGTCCGGCGTCGTCGCTTCGCTCATCGTGAAGGGCTTTTTGTCCTATAACAGCCCGGTGAACATTTTCCTGCGCGATGCATTCGGGCTCGATATTAACTGGCTCGGTTCGCCGTTGTCGGCGCTCTTCGTCGTAGGGCTTATTCTCGCATGGAAGTTTACCGGTTATTATGCGCTCATTTTGACGTCGGGACTGGAAAGCATTGATAAGGAAGTATATGAAGCAGCGGCGATTGACGGCGTTACGGATCGTCAGCGCTTCTGGAAGATCACGCTTCCCCTGCTGTATCCCGCGCTGTATACGACCTTGATTCTCTCGTTCGGCGTCACATTCGGCATCTTCACGGAAGTATACCAATTGACGGGCGGAGGTCCGAACTTCGCGACGAACACATGGCAGATGGAGATTTACAATCAGGCCTTCAAAAACTTGCAGGCCGGCTATGCCTCGGCTGTAGCCATTTTGGCGTCCGTCGTTACGTTCATCTCGATCTTCGTCATCAAAAAACTGCTGGAAATGTGGGGGAAACGAAATGGTTGGGTCTAAACAAAACAACAAGCTTCGCTTGACGATCCGCTATATTTTGGCGACGCTCCTGCTTCTGGTCATGGTATACCCGTACCTGTACATGGTGTTGAACTCGTTCGCCGACTGGTCGCAGGTCGACCGCAAGCTCATTCCGGCCAGCTACTCCCTGAAATCGTATGAATGGCTGTTCACCGGAGGCGAGACGGGCATTGCGCGTCCGTGGCTGAACGCGTTCGTGAACAGCGTCATCGTCTCGGTCGTGTCGACTGCGCTCATGATGCTCTTTGGCGTCATGGTGGCTTACGCATTGTCGAAGCTGAATTTCAAGGGGCGGGACACGGTGAACAACTTCGTCCTGTTCCATATGTTCTTTCCGGCGATCATCCTGCTCATCCCGAACTTCCTGATCATCCAGAAGGTCGGATTGTACGATACGTACTGGGCCATGATTATTCCGAAGGCGGTCAGCTTATGGGCCATCTTCATGTACACCAACTTCTTCAAGGCGATCCCGACGGTGTTCATTGAGGCGGCGAAGCTGGACGGTGCGTCGGACTTCAAAATTTTGTACCGCATCATGATGCCGATGTCACGTTCGATTACGGCGGTTATCTTCCTGTTCCTGCTGATGGAACGGTGGACGGAGCTGCTGTGGGACATGATCGTGGTGCGCAGCGACAGTATGCTGACGCTGAACGTGCTCTTGTCGCAAATGTTCGGGCCTTACGGCGGCTATCCGGGTCCGCTGTATGCCGCATCGGTGCTGCTGACGCTGCCGATTATTATGATGTTCCTGGTGTTCGGCAAAAAGTTCAAGGAAGGCATGCAATTCAGCCTCAAATAAGGAAGTTGCCAGCCTAAACAATGGGAGTGGAGAGAATGGAAGCACCGTGGTGGCAATCGGCCGTCTTCTATGAAATCTATATGCCGAGCTTCTGCGACGGGCATGGGGACGGCATCGGCGACTTCGCCGGCATAGCGTCGAAGCTGGATGAATTGGCCAAGCTGGGCGTGAACGGCCTCTGGCTGACGCCGTTCTATCTGTCGCCCAAGGTGGATAACGGCTACGATATCGCCGACTATACGGCCATCGATCCCGATTACGGGACGATGGAAGACTTCGAAGCGTTCATCCGCGAGGCGCATGCCCGGGATATCCGAGTGATCGTCGATCTAGTGCTGAACCATACGTCGTCGGAGCATCGCTGGTTCCGGGAATCCCGGTCGTCGCGTTCGAATCCGAAGCGCGACTGGTACATCTGGAAGGACCCGGTGAACGGCGGCCCGCCGAACAATTGGGAGTCCTTCTTCGGCGGTCCGGCTTGGGAGTTCGATGAAGCGACCGGGCAATATTATTATCACGCGTTCGCGAAGGAACAGGTCGACTTGAACTGGACTCATCCCGAAGTCCGCGCCGCGATGAAGGGCGTGATGGACTTCTGGCTGGATCGGGGCATTGACGGCTTCCGGCTTGATGTCATCAATTTTTTGAAAGTATCAGGGACATTCCCCGACAACCCGTACGATGCGGAGACGGGCGAGCAGCAGCATGTGCATGACAAGGATCAGGAAGGCATCCTGGAAGCCATCGCGGAGCTGTCTGCCCACGCGCATGAACGGCAGGGAACATTCATGGTCGGCGAGGTCGGCTCCGAGGATATGGACGTGCTGCGCCGCTATAGCGGCACGGGCTTGCTGGATGTCGTGTTCAACTTCAATCTCGGCAGCCAGGAGGCGTTCTCGCTGGAACGCCTGTATGAGGAATTGAAGAAGATGGAGGAGGCGCATGCCTCCGATCAGCTTCCGACGCTGTTCTTCAGCAGCCACGACATGCCGCGCCATATCTCCCGCTTCGGGGAAGGCAAGACCGGGCTGGAGGAGCGGCGGGCGAAGCTGATTGCCGCGCTGATGCTTACCGCGAAGGGCGTGCCGTTCCTGTATTACGGCGAAGAGATCGGGATGCGTGACTTCGTAGCCGGGACGATCGAAGAGATGCGCGACGTGCAAGGGCTGACGGCCTACCGGCTCGCGCTGGCGGAAGGCGCGGCGCCGGAGGAGGCGCTTGCGAAGGCCTTGGCGAAGAGCCGGGACAAATCGCGGACGCCGATGCAGTGGACGGACGAGACCTATGGCGGCTTCTCGGATGCGTCCCCGTGGATCGGCATGGGCCCGCGGCATGAAGCGCTGAATGTGCGGACGCAGCAGCGGGAACCCGATTCGATCTACTCGTTCTACCGTCAGCTTATCGCGCTCCGGCACAGACACCCGTCGCTGCACAGCGGCGATTATGCGCGGCTGGAACGCCAGGGGGATGTGCTCTTGTATGTGAAGCAGGCCGCTGGCGAAGAGGCGCTGGTGGCGCTGAACTTCGGGACGGAGCCGTACGCTCTGCCCGTCGGCAGCCTGCTGGCCGGGACATTCCGCTTCGCCTTGTCCAGCCACGGGGAGCCGAGCGGAGCCAATGAATCGTTCATCCTTGGTCCGCAGGAAGCGGCTATTTGGATCAGCGAGAACTCATCAGTGAAGGAGATGTGCCATACATGACAGGGAACCACCGCAGCGCAATCACATGCGCGACACTGCTGAAGCAATATATGACGCGCAGCCCGTTGGCGGCGAACGCGGAGAAGTTGAAATTTACCGGCGTCGGCAGCAAAGATGTCTACAATATTACCGCTCCGTTCGAAGACGAGGGGGAGCAGGTCATCGCCGGACGCGTGGAATCGCGTGACAGCGAGCACTCTGAAGTTTATTTCTTCGTCGAACGGAACGGGGAATGGGTGCCGCGGGAAGGCGCGCCGGCATTCGAGCTTCAGGATCCGTTCCAGACCCGGATCGGAGGCGAGCTTGTGCTCGGCGGCGTGCAGATTTATCCGCATCCGACACAGGCGAACGCGCTGATGTGGCGTACGGTGTTCTACAAAGGGAAGCGCATCGCCGATCTGAAGCCGTGCTTCACCGGCCCGGACGGCATGAAGGATCTGCGGCTGGTCGAGCTTCTGGACGGCAGCATCGGCGTCTTTACCCGTCCTCAGGGAGAGAAGGGCGGCCGCGGCAAAATTGGATTTACCCGCGTCGAGCGGTTGGAGGACTTATCGATTGAGCTGATTGACAACGCCCCGCTCTTGGAAGGGCAATTCATCGACGAAGAATGGGGAGGCGCGAACGAAGCGCATATGCTCAGCAACGGCCGTATCGGCGTGCTGGGACATATCGCATGCTTCGATGACCAAGGCGACCGCCACTATTATCCGATGGCGTTCGCGCTTGATCCGGCTACCGGCGAGCACACCGCCATCGAGCTCATCGCCGTGCGGGATCAATTCCTGCCGGGCGCGGCGAAGCGGACCGACCTCGTGGACGTCGTATTCAGCGGCGGTCTGGTGCGCAACGACGACGGCACGGCGGTGCTGTATGCAGGCATAAGCGATGCGGAGGCGCATCGTCTGACCATTGCCGATCCATTCTTGCAATTCGAACAGGCATAATCGCATTAATCATTTTACAGCTTAAGGAGTCTACAGCATGAATATTTATCGGTATGAAGAAAATCCGCTCATTACGCCGGCCGACGTCAAGCCGCATCGCGAAGACTTCGAAGTCATCGGCGCGTTCAATGCAGGCGTCGCGACTTATAACGGGGAAGTACTGCTGCTGCTTCGCGTAGCCGAGCGCCCGATCAGCACCGACCCGAACATCGTGAAGGCGCCCGTGTTCAACCCGGAGACGAAGGAGCTGGACATCATTGAGCTTCGCGTGGATGACGAACGTTACGATTTCTCCGATCCGCGCGTCATTCGCAACAAGGCGCAAAGCGCGACGTTCGAATATTTGACTTCCATCTCCTATATCCGCATTGCCCGCAGCAAGGATGGGCACCGCTTCACGATAGATGATGCGCCATTCGTCTATCCGTCGACGGAGTTGGAGACGTTCGGCATCGAAGATCCGCGCGTAACGCAGATCGGCGATACGTATTACATTTATTTCTCGGCCGTATCTCCGGTCGGCGTCGGGGAGTCGATGGTATCCACGAAGGATTTCGTGAATGTGACGCATCATGGCATGATTTTCAGCCCGGATAATAAGGACGTCCTTATTTTCCCGGAAAAAATCAACGGCAAGTATTATGCGCTGCATCGTCCGACGACGAAAAGCATCGGCAATCCGGAAATCTGGATCGCCGAATCGGATAATTTGCTCTATTGGGGCAATCACCGGCATCTGCTTGGCTTGCGTCCGGGCATGTGGGACAGCGGGCGCATGGGCGGCGGTGCCGTCCCGTTCAAGACGGAAAAGGGATGGCTGGAGCTGTACCATGGCGCGACGAAGGAGCACCGCTACTGCATGGGCGCCGTGCTGTTGGACTTGAATGACCCAACGAAGGTCATCGCCCGCTCGGAGCAGCCGGTGATGGAGCCGGAAGCGGATTACGAGAAAAACGGTTTCTTCGGCGATGTCGTCTTCTCTTGCGGCGCCGTCGTGGAAGGCGATACGGTCAAGATGTACTATGGCGTTGCGGATACATCAATGGCCTGCGCGGAGCTTAGCCTCAAGGAAATTTTGGAGAGCTTGACCTATATAGATGAATAGACTGAAGTAGAGACAGGGAGACGCCAAGGCCGGGAGGTCTTGGCGTCTTCTGGATAGGAGCGCGATATGAGACTGAATGAGAATTGGAAGCTGCGCGATTTCAATGTCGGCGAGGAACGCGATTTGGAGGTGGCTTCCCCTGAGTATGTCGATTATTTCTGGATGACGGCGAAGGTGCCGGGGGATGTGCATACGACGCTGATCGAGAAGGGCATAATCGAGGATCCGTTCTATGGACATAACGATCAGACATGCCGCTGGGTCGAGGAGAAGGTGTGGTGGTACCGAACGACGTTCCATTGGGACGGGCAGCGGGAGGACATGGAGCGGATGGAGCTTGTCTTTGAAGGGCTTGATACGTTCGCGACCGTGTATTTGAACGGCGTGGAATTGGGCTCGACGGACAATATGTTCATCAGCCATTCGTTCGAGGTGACGCGCGAGCTGATCAAGGGCAAGAATGTCCTCGCGGTCAAGCTGGATCCGGTTCACCTGCATGTGAAGAGCAAGATGCAATATTATTGGTCCGGCTTCAGCAAAAAAAGGATATGGACGCGCAAGAACCAAAGCCACTACGGCTGGGACTGGGGGCCGCGGCTTGTCTGTGCGGGAATCTGGAAGGATGTCCATCTGGTGAAGCGGAGCCGTGCGTATGTGGACAATGTGTTCGCTCATACGGTTGAGGTGAAGGACGGCGAGGCGATGATCGAGGTAGCGGTCGAGGCCCGGGTATTCGACCGCCGCGGCGCCTGCACTGCGGAAGTGGCGCTGCTGGACGCCGAAGGCAGACAGGTGGCGGGGCAGACGTTCGTGCTTGATCGCGGCCTGGGCTTCATGCCGGACGGCGCAATCTGTGCGCATGGCCTGTCCGGCAGCGCACGTCTCCGGGTGCCGAATCCGCGCCTGTGGTGGACGCATGATCTGGGCGAGCCCTATTTGTACAGGCTGGAAGTGACGCTGCGGAACGGCGGCGATGCCGTGGATGAGCGGCAGCAGCGCTTCGGCATCCGGACGTTGGACTTGATGCTGCATGACGAGGAAGGGCAGCACGCGTTCACGTTCGTGCTCAACGGGGTGAAGCTGTTCGCGAAGGGCGCGAACTGGATTCCGATCGACAGCTTCATTGCGGCGGTGCCGGATGAACGTTACTCGCGGTATATCCGTCTGGCGCAGGAGGCCAATATGAACATGCTGCGCGTCTGGGGCGGCGGCATCTATGAGCGGGATATTTTTTATGAGGAGTGTGACCGGCTCGGGCTGCTTGTCTGGCAGGACTTCATGTTCGCCTGTGCGCTCTATCCGGACTATAACCGCAACTTCATGGATAACGTCCGGCGGGAGATCGAGCAGGTCGTCAAGCGGCTGCGGAGCCGGACTTGCCTCGCTCTCTGGTGCGGCAATAACGAGAACGACTGGCTGTATGAAGCGCTGCATTCCAGCGGCGAGATCCCGCATCCGTTCTATGGGGAGAAAATTTACCACGAGCTGATGCCGGCCCTGCTGGAGACGCTCGATCCGACGCGCCGATTCTGGCCGAGCTCGCCATACGGGGGCAATGATCACAATTCGCGCGAGATTGGCGATACGCATAATTGGCAGGTATGGCATGGCAACATCGAGCCGCGGGTCTTCGGCGAGCCGCAATTGCAGGACTATAGCGTCGAAGGGCTGTCGTTCAAAAAATTCAAGGGCGACACGACGAAGTTCGCCAGCGAATTCGGCATGCATGCCTCCTCGAACCGCTACACGCTGCAGCGCAACATCCCGGAGAGCCAATTCTACTGGGGCAGCGACGAGATGATGTACCGCAACAAGGATATCCATCATCCGAAGGGCATCTTGCTGATGGAAGGGTATACCGGGGCCCCAACGAATATGGAAGAGTACATCAATTATTCGATGCTGACGCAGGCCGAAGGGCTGAAATACGGCATTGAGCATTACCGCCGCCGCAAGCCGGATACAAGCGGCGCGTTGTTCTGGCAGCTGAACGACTGCTGGCCGGGCACGAGCTGGTCGGTCATCGACTACTACGGGCTGCCGAAGGCGGCATATCATTACGCGCGGAAGTTCTATGCGCCGGTGCTGCTGACGGCGGATCACGATGCGGGCCGGGCGATGCATCTGTGGGCGCTCAATGACCGGTTGGAGCCTTATGAAGACCAGGTCCGGCTGGCCGTGTACCGGATGGATGGGATGAAGCTGTATGAGCGCGAATATGAGGTATGCCTGGAGCCGAACGGCAAAAGGGAACTGGATGCGCTGTCCGAAGCGGAGCTGACGAACGGGGCGGATCCGGCGGAGGTGGTATGCCTCATCTCGTCCGGAAGCGGCACCACGGAAGATAACTATGTCTACTTGCGTGACTATAAGGAGATGCATTTCGAGCCGGCACAGCTGCGGATCAGCGTGGATGAGGAGGCTGGCGTCATCCGCATCGAGACGGATCGGGCGGCCCGCATGGTGAAGATCGAGCTGGATGAAGCTTGGATTGGGGTGAGCGACAACTTCTTCGATCTGCTGCCTGGGAGAGCGAAGGAGATTCGGGTTTCGCAGGCGGAAGGCAAGCGGATTCCGTGGGAGACGCTGCGCGTCACCGCCTTGAATTCGCCGGAAGCCGTGAACGGTGACGGGAGATAGGACGCTCTGCTCTGCGGGCAGGGCATCGGGATGGAGAAGAGTACAATCATACGGGAAAAGGGATGAAGAGCATGAAAGCGGCAGTGTTGCGCGGAACGAAAATGATGGAGGTAACGGAATGGGCGGAGCGCCTGCCCGGCAAGGACGAGGTTCGGCTTCGCGTCGTCTGCTGCGGCATTTGCGGCACAGACCAGCATATTTATCACGGCCATCCGGGATCGGCGGAGGTGAAGCCGCCGATTGTGCTGGGCCATGAGCTGGCCGGCATCGTCGACTCCGTGGGGGAGGCGGTCGCGGATCTGCATCCGGGCGACCGGGTGTCCGTCGACCCGAATATATACTGCGGGGCGTGCGAATATTGCCGTAACGGCCGCGCTCACTTGTGCGATCGGCTGCAGGCCGTCGGGGTGACGAGGGACGGCGGAATGGGCGAATACTGCGTTGTGCCGGCGGCCAACTGCTACAAGCTGCCTGAGCAGGTGAGCTGGGTCGAAGGGGCGATGGCCGAGCCGCTTGGCTGCGTGCTGCATGGATTCAAGAAGCTGGAGCTGCGTGCGAATCAGCATGTGCTGATTATCGGAGGCGGCTTCATCGGCCAGTTGTTCCTGCAGCTCGTCGCGGCCGCGGGCGTCGCGCATATTACCGTCTGCGAGCCGGCCGCGCACAAGCACAGACTATTGCGTGAGCTGGGCGCCGAAGCTGTCGTCTCGCCGCTGGAAGCGGGCGCAGCGGACGAGCTGCGCAGCAAGGCCGATGTCGTGATCGAGTGCGCCGGCCGTCCGGAATCGGTGGAGCTGGCCTTGGAGGCGGCCCGCAAGGGCGGCCAAGTCCTGCTCTTCGGCGTCGCTTCTCCAGAAGCGCGGGCCAGCCTGTCGCCATTCGAGGTGTTCAGCAAGGAGCTGCGCATCATGGGCTCGTTCATCAATCCGTACACGCACGAGGAGGCGATCGCTTTGCTCGCACAGCATATCGTAAGCATTGAGCCGCTGATCAGCCATCGCTTCCGCATGGATGAACTGCCTGACATCATGGCCCGGTACGGCGAGATGACTGTCTCCAAAGGGGTCATCATGGAGGAATAGGGGTAAATTTCCTATAAATCGTCAATAATCCCTCTACCGATTGTGTCAATTTGGTAACAGGGGCTGGCAACGCTTGCATTCCGTATAGGGTCGTGTTAAATTAAGCGTTGTTATTTACACTGCAAGCAGCGTGTTACTAGTACGACTAGGCATGAGCTAAGCGGCCGTTCACTGCGTGAACTGGCATTGCTTTAGCTCATGCCTTTTTTGTTTGTGCTATGCAGACGACGTGGCAGGGAGTCCCGTTATTGGTCCCAAGCCGTGCTGCGACTGCTGTGCACGGTAGGCATCATCAGTACATATTACAAGGAGGAAGATAGGTTTGGACTTGGCGCGAATAGAAAACGATCTTCTCATCATTCCCTCGTGCTCAGGCATGAATCGGGCTTGATGACAAAATAGGGGTGTAACCAAGAGGAGGCCAATCATGGAAAAGCAATTTACGATAAAAAGTCCGCAAGGCGTGCATGCGCGTCCGGCGGGAGCCATTATGAAAAAAGCCGCCGAGTTCCCGGATTCGCAAGTGTCGCTGGAGTTCAACGGCCGCAAAGTAAGCGCAAAAAGCATCACGGGCGTGTTGACGCTCGGCCTGAAGGCCGGCGACCTCGTTACGGTGTCGGCGGAAGGCGGCCAAGCCGGGCAGGCGATTGCAGCCGTAGGCTCGGTGCTGGAATCCGTTCTCGATTAATGCCCGGAACCATTTACAGGGCTCTTCGCGTAGCTGCGCTTGGTATTCGGGATCATGGCGAGGGGCGGTTCCGGACGCAAACCCGCTTGCATGCATAGTGCCTGAATAGATTGGAAATGGTAACAATAGGTTTTTTTATGCACTTTGCTCATCTGTACATCGATAGGAGTTGACTTCCATGCTTAACATATTTAAATCGATATTCGGCGTTCTGCAAAAGGTCGGCAAGGCGCTTATGCTGCCGGTCGCCATTCTGCCGGCGGCCGGCATCCTGCTCGGAATCGGCAACGCGCTGGGCAATCCGGATCTGATCGCGCGTTTTCCGGTGCTAGGCACTGGCGCTATCAGTCTTATCTCCAGCGTGATGGAGCAAGCCGGGGGCATTGTATTTGACAACCTGTCCCTGCTATTCGCCGTCGGGGTCGCCATCGGTCTCGCCGGAGGGGAGGGGGTAGCGGGGCTTGCCGCCATCGTCGGTTATTTCGTCATGAACGTGACGATGAAAGTGATGATGGGTGTGACGCCGGAGATGGTGCAGACCGACTTTGCCTATGCCAACGTTCAAGGCGTGCCGACCCTGCAGACGGGCGTCTTCGGCGGTATTATTATAGGTATTACGGCGGCAATGCTGTATAAGCGGTTCTTCAAGATCGAGATGCCTTCCTATCTCGGCTTCTTTGCGGGCAAGCGCTTTGTCCCGATTATTACGGCCGTCACCTCGCTTGTTATCGGTATTCTGATGGTGTTCATCTGGCCGCCGATCCAGAACGGCCTGAATGCATTCTCCCACTCGCTCATCGACTCGAACCGCGCGCTGGCGGCCTTCATCTTTGGCATCTGCGAACGGGCGCTGATTCCATTTGGGCTGCATCATATCTTTTATTCGCCCTTCTGGTTCGAATTCGGGGAATATGTGAGCAAGGCGGGCGATCTTATCCGGGGGGATCAGAAAATCTTCTTCGCCCAGCTTAAAGACGGCGTTGAATTGACGGCGGGCACGTTCATGACGGGGAAATACCCATTCATGATGTTCGGTCTGCCAGCGGCTGCCCTAGCCATATATCATGAAGCGCGCCCGGAGAATAAGAAGCTTGTAGCCGGGCTGATGGGATCGGCCGCCTTGACGTCCTTCCTGACCGGTATTACGGAGCCGTTGGAATTTTCCTTCCTGTTTGTGGCGCCGCTTCTCTTCGCCGTGCATGTCGTGTTCGCGGGCTTGTCCTTCCTGACGATGCACCTGCTCGGCGTCAAAATCGGAATGACGTTCTCCGGAGGCTTCATCGATTACCTGCTGTTCGGCGTGCTGCAGAACCGGACGCCGTATTGGCTCGTCATCCTGGTCGGATTGGTGATGGCGCTCATCTACTACTTCGGCTTCCGCTTCGCTATCCGGACCTTCAATCTCCGGACGCCGGGAAGGGAAGCGGCCGCGCCTGCTGCTGCAGCCAAGCCGGAAGCGACGGCGGGAGAATTGCCGCGCGGTATCCTGACGGCGCTGGGGGGCAAAGCCAACATTGCATCCCTGGATGCCTGCATTACGCGTCTGCGCGTGCAGGTCAAGGATAAGAGCAATGTGGATAAGGAGCGCCTGAAGGAACTGGGCGCCTCGGGCGTGCTGGAGGTCGGCAACAATGTGCAGGCGATCTTCGGAACACGGTCAGAGACGATTAAGCACCAAATTCATGAAATCATCAAGGAAGAGGATATGGAACTGGACGGAGCCGAACCGGAGGAGGGCAAGGAGTCCGGGAAGCGTGCGGACGGCATCCAAGATTAAAATGAATAGAACGGATGTATATAGAGCGGGTGTATTTCACCGCTCTCTTTTTTTCAAGAGATGGAGGCGCGCGGGGTTCCCGCAAGTAGTATTTCACTACAGTGAGACAGCCCCCTTAATGCTTAAAGCTCGACTCTTCGAAAACTGCAAAAATACACTTTTCCTTTATGACGTGTACTCCGTTACAGGGAATCCTGCAAAACGGCATCAATTTCTGAATATCCAATCGATAAAAGACAAAAATCGATGAACATCATGTACTTTCCAGGCTGTTGAGAAAGTCCAAAGGATTTTTGGGCACTTCATCAGGACTTGTCTCTCAGTAGTAAAATTTTATCTGATCGAAGTGCCTGAAAACTGCACGGTTTTGCAAGACACGTTGACTCAGTAGGCAAAATCCTGCACCAATACAGCAATTCGGTAGGGACGACTTCACCAGAAAGGGAATCCTGTAAAACTGCAGCAATTTCACCCGTTTCTCTTCGACTTAGCTCAAAAGGGCCTAAAATGATGTAGCTGTGCAGCAATTCCTCGAAATGTGGAGTCATTGAGCCGAAATTCCTGTAAAATAGCAGCAATTCCCTCCACACGTTAAAACCCCAGGAGATGATGATCTCTCCAGAAGGCGATGACGCTCTGAATGCCGTGTTTCGATTAGGTAATCACCCCTCCGAAAAAAACAGGGGTTTTCCAACAGCCTGGTTTTGCAGGAATTTCATCAAATAGCGGCTTAAAGAGCAGAAATTGATGCATCCACGCAGCATTTCACTGCTTCATCCATCTTCCAAAGGTTTGCGCGCCGCCGTTTTTCCCGTATCAACATTCTCTGTTAACTCGTTATGTCCATAATTTTGAAGTGGCTGCGAGACACTCCCTAAAGTCAATCGGACGAACATCATGTTACTCGGCGTCGTGTTCTGCAAATTGCTTCTCTTTCCACAAGACGGTAATGCCGAGGCCGATGACCATAATGACGGCCGAGAATAGAAAAGGATAATGAATGTTAACGTCGAACAGCATTCCGGCCATCGCCGGACCGGCAATATTGCCCAAGCTCGTATAGGTTGAGTTCATACCGGCTACGAAGCCCTGCTCTTTCCCGGCCGCTTTGGACAGAAATGTCGTCAAAGCCGGCCGCAGCAGATCAAAGGCAAGGAAGATGAAGCACGTTACCGCCAGCACGATTCCAAAGCCGGAGATGACGGTGGACACCACCGCCAAAATGGCCCCGGCAATCAAGCATAATTGAATCAGTTTCTTTTCCCCGAGTATTTCTACCATTTTTCCGAACATAAAGATTTGCACGACGACGCCGAAAATGGAGCTAACCGTAATAATGATTGCAATATCTTTTGGCGTAAAGCCGAATTTATGATCGGAAAAGAGGCTGAAGACCGTTTCGTATGCCGATAAACCGAACGCGAGCACAAAGACGATAATAAATGCGATGCAGTAGAGCGGGTGAAGCGATTTTCTCATATCGGCAAGAAAGCTGCTTTGCTTTGCGTTCGCGGAAATCTCGGCAAGCTGCTCCTTGGTAAGCTGTTCTTTTAAAATAAACACGGATAAAATGCAGGCGAAAAAGGCAATTCCCGCCGCAAAGAAGAAGGGCATGCGTATGCCATATTCCGCGATAAAGCCGCCGATGCCGGGCCCGATAATAAAGCCGGTGCTAATGGCGGCCGAGACATACCCCATCGCCTTGGGCCGTTCCTGAATAGAGGTAATATCCGCCACATATGCCGTAACCCCCGGCGTTATAAAGGCGGCGCTAACTCCACCCAGAAGCCTTGAGATATACAGCATCGTTGCATTCCCGGCCAGCCCGAAGACGAGCTCGGATACGCTGAACAGGAATAAGCCGATGATGATGATCTTCTTGCGGCCGACACGGTCAACCCAGCGTCCGGCAAATGGCGACATCAGCAGTTGGGCCACGGCAAATACGGCAACCAGATACCCCATCGTTTTGCCTGATAAATGCATCATGTTCATAAAAGACGGCATGACGGGGATAACAAGGCCAATGCCCAGGAAGGCAATGAATATATTGCTGAGAAGAATAAGCAGTACTGCTTTTTGTTCTTTGATTGTTTTCTTCATATCATCAACCACTTTCTTTCTGTCAAAATCAAGGATGTGCTATTCCTCGCCAAAATACGGTCCAGGAGGCCTCCAATTTGTCCTTCAGCCGCTGCTCATCATTGCCGCCGTACACAAGCTCCAGCATAATGGAATCGACGACGCCCAGGAAGGCGAGGGTCGGCGTTTTTGCCGCCTCTTCGACGATGGCCTTCTCATCGATCCAATCCTGAAATTTCCGTTCCAGCATCGCCTGCACCTTTTCTTCGATATCGATGACTTCCTGTTCGATCGCTTTGGCAAGATGAGCGGGGGGGAAAAAAGACATGCGCAGCCAAAACGTTAACCGCTCATCTTTTTGGAAAAGATCGATGACTAGCTGCAGAAACCCGTATAAAGCTTTCTCGGGATGCTGGGAGCCTATGCTGCTAAAATATTGAAGCTTGGAAGAGAGCTCCGTCTCCTTCGCATCCCGCAGCACTTGCAGAAAAAGATCGTCCTTTCCTTTAAAATGGGCGTAGATCGATTGCTTTTTCATGCCGACATCTTCCGCAATGAGAGATAAGGATGCCCCTTCATAACCATGTAGGGTGAAATATTTCAAAGCCGCATCCTTAATTTCTTCGCTTTTCAATCGAATCACCTCAAAATTAACGAACGTTCGTCAGTTATACTAACAAATATAGTTAATCGAAGCAAGCGCGATCTAAAAAATTTTACATTTCTTTTATAATTCACTGTCACATTTCCGTGTCGATGGTTCGTTGTATAGAGAGAAAGGGGGGGGCGGCGTGGATGAAGCGTGGTTGCGTCAGGTTATTGCTGACGTGGTGGAGGGGGAGATTCAAAAATTCGAGCATATCGTGCAATTCTTGGAACAGCGGATGACCACTTGGAGCGCGGGCACCGGGGCAACAGAAAGAGAGCGGAACAACATCGTTCCGCTCTCTTTTATCGTCGAAGCAGACGAGGGCTATCAGGAAGCTGATTTAGGCGGCAAGATAGGGGGCCAACCCTGTGGCAATAAGCCGGTGCCCCTGATCATTGGGATGGATGGGCAGGAACCCGCTCAATGCGTCCTCCAGCTTTCCTCTTCGATATCCATAGATAAGATTGGCTTGTTTTCCTTCAAACCATGTATGAACCGGTACGATCGTGGCGCCGCAGCTTTTCGCTACTTCTTTGGTCGCGTAATTTAACCGGTCTATCGACATGATGGAAATAGGGCTGTTCGGAAACGGATTATATTGCGTGCAGCAAATAATCCGGGCATGGCTGCTCCTTTTGATGTGAGTCAGGATGGCGTACAAGGTTCGTTTATAACGGCTTAGAATCAATTTGGCAGCCAATGGTCGGCGGCTGCGAAGCGCAGACAGCGCCGCATTCGCCAGATCCACTCCTCCAATCCACACCGAGACCACGGCAGAACGGTGAATAAGGGAGGGCCCTTGCCATATCACGGCATCCAACAAATCATAGGCGCTCCAACCGGGACGCGCCAGAACATATACCCGGTAAGGGCATGACATCGATCCGGCCAATCGGGGATAAGCCTTTGCCGCAGAGGAGGCATTTTCTCCGAAAGTAATCGAATCACCAAGAGCTGTATAGATCATAGGAAATTCCCCACCTACTCCTCATTATGCAGACGAATCCTAATCGCATCTTATAGGTATGATATGGCGAACATCCACTGGTTGTGTGGACGCTTATCATTCGAAGAAAGTTGGCTCAATGGGGGGGGGAAGCAAGTGCCAACGCGAGGGCCAACACGGCGTACCAACCCAAGTAAGTAGCTTGTTCATTGGACTTCCGCAGCCTCATGCAGGGAAAAAGAACGGCATGCCAGACCGGGAGCCAGTCTCTGCATGCCGTTATGTTTATATACACTAGAAATTCATATAAATAAATTCCTGCGTCTCGCCGGAGAAGAACAAAATACCGAGCACGATGGCGATGAGGACGATGGCTCCGCCGAGCGCCGCTCCTACCATCATCAGTGCCCGTCCGACGCGATGAGAAAGACTGCGGCCTTTCGCTTTGGCTAATCTGGCACTACGGGGTTGTAATTCCATAATCCTTCAACCTCTTATACAAAATTTCGCCGAACATTTTATTTCCTTTGTCGATAAGGTGGGCCGGATCGCGATAATATTCGTGCGGGATCGTATTGTCCTTATCCTTATTGAACTCGATATACGGATAGCCTTTGGACTCAATCAGCTTCTGATAAGCCCCCATCACCTTGGTATACTCGTTCCAGTTGAACAGCTTCTTCTTCGCAATATGTTCTTTATCGAGCGGAGCTGAATAGAACACGGCCTTTTTGTCATGCTCCTGCAACAGATCCAGCGTTTTTTCAATCATGAACAACCCGAAGCTGTTATCCTTGTCGAAAGGCTTATTCCAGCGATAAAGCTCTTTGTAATGCTTGTCGATGCCTTCCTTTTGGGCATCTTTCAATTTGTCATAGGCGGTATACATCGGGGTATAGCTTTCTTTTATCCCTTTTTTCTCATTCTCTTTCTTTTGGATTTCCCGGCGGATTTTCTCCGTCGGCGTACGGGTCTTGAACAGCCGGTAGCTGATCGCGTCGCGATCATGATAGAGGGTCCACTTATTCAGGAAATGGGACGTGACCCAATTATGAGTATCGCTTGGCAGCGACTGGCGGTTCTTGTCCGGGAAATCATCCAGCCAGCTGCGCGGGATATTTTGGTCCAGCTTCTCGACAAGCGACGGATAGACGATAACATTCGGCTCATTATCCGAGACGACGGCGATGCCGTAGTTAATCTCATAGACAACATAGTCGACATTGTCAATCATCGAGGCAAGCAGGGCGTACGTCTCTGTGAATCTTCCGCCGGCAATACCCAGATTAACCACGCGGCTGTCTTTCATGTGAACCTGGAGGACGCCTGCCGAGGTGTTCTCCCCCTTCTTCACCGTCGTGCCGAAGACAGTGGAAGGCCCGAACATGCCGATGACCTTTTTGCCGTCATTCGGCTGCCCCTTCAAATATTCCACCCATAACGGCGTATAGACGATCGAATCATAGGTTGGAACGCGGAGTTCCTTTTCTGCATGCGTCACGACTTCTTGTCTCATTTGTTCGACCACTTGATCGGCCCCATTGCCTAACCCGAGCAGTCCTACCAAGGCGAAGGAGATAAGCATGACGGACACGGTCTTGTTCAGAAATAAGTTAGCCATTATACCTCACACTTCCATTCCATCAATAATCGAAAATCGGTTATCCTACCGCAAGCCAAGCAACCGGAGCATCAAATCCCATCCGTCCACAATCGGCAGAATGAAGAACACTCGGCTGATCGTGACGCCAAAAAACGTAATCAAAATTGCGATGGTTGTCGTTCCCGGCTTAAGCCACTTCGGTACAGGCTTAAATGAAGGCTTGATTTGCTTCACGTAGAAGCGGTGGATACATAACATCACGCCATGGAACATGCCCCAGACGACGAAATTCCAAGCGGCTCCGTGCCAGAGGCCGGAGACGGTCATCGTCGCCATCAGATTCAAATAGACACGGGGAGCAGGGACGCGGCTTCCGCCGAGCGGGAAATACACATAGCGGGTCAGCCAGGAGCCCAGCGAGATGTGCCAACGGTTCCAGAACTCGGCTACGCTGCGGGCCAAGTAAGGGAAGCGGAAGTTCTCCGGCACCACAATGCCGAACAAGCGCGCGGTTCCGATAGCAATATCCGAATACCCCGAAAAGTCAAAATAAATGACGAATGTATAGGCGACGAGCGAGATCCAGAGCGTTGCCGTGTCCGAACCGGCGATTCCGGCCTGCGAGTATACCGGTTGCGCGAGCAAATCGATCGAACCGGCCAGCACGAGCTTTTTGAACAACCCGAATCCAATCCGGGTTACCCCGATCATCACATGGTCGATGTGAAATTTCGCAGTAAGCTGGGGATAGAACACCTGGAACTGCTTGATTGGCCCGGCCACCATCGTCGGGAAGAAAAAGATAAACGACAAAAGTCCTTCCGGCCGATGATCCGGTAAAGTACCACGCTTGCGTTCGACCAAATAATGAATCAGCTCGAACGTAAAGTAAGAGATGCCGAGCGGCAGCACAATCTGCTCCGCCTTCGGCAAGAAGGGCTGGTGCAAAAACGCAAACAACTCATGCAACGTATCCAGCATCATATTCGTGTACTTGAAATAACCAAGCACGAGAACGGCGCCGATAATGCCCGCGGGATAAATCCACCGCTTGGTCCACTTCGCCGCGGCCGTAACGACCAATATGGCGATGACCACCTCAGCAAGCAACAGAAACAGGTAAGAACCTGCATAATAGTAGTAAAAAGCGACACCTGCGGCAAAGAGAACCCAGGGTCTGACACGATGCGGCATAAGGTGATACGTGACGACAGCCACGAGCACGAACAGCCAATAAAACCAATCCGTATAAATCATAATTTCCGTACCCACCATCCAAATTGCCAAACTATCTATCTCTTAAACCTTTGTTCATCTTACAACATCCAGCAGTTAAATCATATGGAAACTTCATAAAGACCCCTTATTTTTTTCTTAAAAAACGACATGAAAATCCTGGGCAGCAAACTCACTTTCACCTTTCATATGATTAGATGCATGAACCGGCCGGAAAGTTTTGCATTGTTTGCAGAAATCAACGGCGGCAATTTTTTGCCAACAAAAAAGGAGCTGGGACTCTTCTATTGCTCAAGCGCTGCATAAGAATTAGAAAGGACGTGCGTGCTACGTTTCTTGGCCTGTTATTCATTCACTAATGTCTCTTTTGAACAGTAACCCAATGAGTCAGGAAGGATGTGCAGGAACGTGAACAGGGTTAGTCGGGTAGTGGTAGTGTATTGTCTGCTGTCTCTTTTGATCGTTATCCCAGTGAGTCAGGCCGGGGAAGCGTGGGGAATGTAACGCGTCAGCAGGATTGTAACAACGGTTGCTATCCACGAACTTAATGGGGTAAATGGCGAACTGTCATACTTCTGATTCGAGGGGATAGTGGTACAAGGGCTTGAAAGGTATGGATGAAGAGCAGGCGTTCGGAAGAGGGGCGACTTCGTACCAGCCTGCCCTATATGTAAACCCAATAACTGAATTAAGGGTTAACAAAGTATTGTCCTCATCATGGCGATCTTGTAAAATGAATCGTTGTAACGTTAACTTATAATCAAACAATTTCAGTTTACGGAAGAGGGGGGCGCAATGATGCCAGATACACTGCCACTGCCTAAACGGGTGAATGCGGCAGGCCTGTTTGTGTCCTCGACTGGGACTGAGGTAGGGAAGACGGTCGTTGCCTCAGGGCTTGCCGCTTATCTCCATTCGGTTCGGAGGCGTAGGGTTAGCCTCTGGAAGCCGGTGCAGAGCGGCGTGGCGTTAGGGTCTCCGGATGCGGATAGTTACCGGCTGCGAATGGGCAGCGGAATGTCTGAGCTCGCCGAGGAGGATATTGCGACGTGGACGCTGCGCGAGCCTCTGGCGCCCTGGATGGCATATGAACGGGAAGGGATTCGGTTTGCTGCGGAAGCCCTGATGGAAGAAGGGCGCCGGCGGCTGGAGTCTGATGCGTTCCTGCTGGCAGAAGGAGCGGGCGGCATTGCCGTCCCGTTGACGCGGGAGGTGACGATGGCGGATCTGGCGCAGGGGCTGGGACTTCCCCTTCTGCTCGTGTCTGCCCCCGGATTGGGCACGGTCAGTCACACGGTAACGGCCATCTCTTATGCCCGCCAACGGGGTATCGACGATATCGCCGTTGTGTTGAGCGGTCCGCCGGAAGCGGCATCGGAGAAAGAGATTGAGGAGAACGTCCGCATGATCGAGGCGATGACGAATGTGCCCGTATTGGGATTGATGCCATGGTTGCCGCAGCCCCAAGGCATGCAGGCGGTTGATCCGTCCGCTTGGGCGGCGTGGCGGAAGCGATGGCTGCAATGCACCATGCGTCTCTCCCGGCTGACACAGTGGTTGGAAGACCGGGAATGGGGAGAAAAAAAGGAGCGATGATGATGAGCGAAACAATGCAAGAGCGGCAGACGGATTGGCGGAAGCTGGCGGATAAGGCGTTAGCCGGCGAAGGAATAAGCCGGGAAGAAGCCCTGGCGGTGCTGCGGGCGGACGATAACGAACTGCTGGCGATCATGGATGCGGCTTATCGGGTGCGGCGGCATTTTTATGGGAATAAGGTGAAGCTGAATCTGATTATTAATGCAAAAAGCGGACACTGTCCGGAAGATTGCGGGTATTGCTCGCAGTCCCGGGTGTCCGATGCGCCGATAGAGAAGTATACGATGTTGGAAAAGGATGTGTTGGTGGACGGTGCGCGCAAGGCGATGGAGATGCAGGCTGGAACATACTGCATTGTGGCCAGCGGGCGCGGGCCGACGCCGCGGGAGCTCGATCAGGTGGTCGCCGCCGTGGAGGAGATCAAGGCAACGATGCCGATGAAAATCTGCGCCTGCCTTGGCATTTTGTCGCAGGAGCAGGCGAACCGGCTGAAGCAGGCCGGCGTCGATCGCTATAATCACAACTTGAACACGAGCGAGGATCATTATTCGCATATCACCTCAACCCATACGTACGCCGATCGGGTACATACGGTTGACACCGCGAAGACGGCGGGGATGTCGCCTTGCTCCGGGGTGATTATGGGGATGGGGGAGACGGACGAGCAACTGGTGGACGTGGCATTTTCGCTGCGGGAGCTGGATGCGGATTCGATCCCGGTCAATTTCCTGAACCCGATTCCGGGAACGCCGCTCGGTCATCTGCATGATCTGGACCCGCGCCGGTGCCTGAAGGCGCTGGCGATGTTCCGCTTCGTCTGCCCGACGAAGGAGATCCGCGCTTCCGGCGGCCGGGAGGTCAACCTCGGCGCGCTGCAGCCGCTGGCGCTCTATGCGGCCAATTCGGTGTTCGTCGGGGATTATTTGACGACGGATGGGCAAGAGGCGACCGCCGACCATCGGATGATCGCTGATCTCGGCTTCGAAGTTGAGCGGTGCGTCCTGTGATGAAGCCGAAGTCGGCTGCGGGAACTGCAGAGCGCTGGGATTGGATGCGCGCCGAACTGGACGCCTTGGAGGCGGCGGGACGGGTGCGCAAGCTGGACCCGGCGGTGTGGCTGGAGCACGGATGGATCGAGCGGGCCGGCAAGCGGCTGCTTCATCTCGCTTCGAATCATTACCTCGGCTTCGAGCCATGGCTTGATGATGCTGGCTGGTCCGGGCTTGCAGCCGAGTGCCGCCGCCTCGGCGAGCCGGCCGTGCGCATCGGCTCCGGGGCTTCCCGGCTCATTACGGGTCATGATCCGCAGCATGACGCGCTGGAGCGGGAATTGGCCGCCTTCAAGCATACGGAGGCGGCGCTCGTGTTCAGCAGCGGCTACATGGCGAATGCCGGGGTCATTCCGGCGCTGGTCGAACGGAACGGCGTCGTCTTCAGCGATCGGCTGAATCATGCGAGCATCACGGACGGCATCATCCTGAGCCGGGCTCAGCATATCCGCTATCCGCACCGGGATATGGATCGGCTCGAAAAGGCGTTGAAGAAGTGGCGTTCCGGGGGACCGGACGTCCTGTCGCGGCAGGGGCGCATGCTGATCGTGACTGACGCCGTGTTCAGCATGGACGGAACGGTCGCGCCGTTGGCCGATCTAGTGGCGCTGAAGGAGCGTTACGGCGCGATGCTGATGGTCGACGAGGCGCACAGCGGCGGCGTGTACGGCCCCGGCGGACGCGGGCTGTGCCATGCGATCGGGCTGCATACGAAGGTGGATATCATCATGGGCACCTTCGGGAAAGCCTTTGGCGCGGTCGGCGCTTATGTTGCCGCGGAGGACATCGTCGTCCGTTACCTCGTCAATCGGGCGCGGACGCTCATTTATAATACGGGGCTGCCCCCGCTTATGGCAGCCTTCATCCGGCAGCGGCTGCGCGACGTATGCGCTGCCGATTCCGCGCGCGCCGAGCTGATGCGCAAGGCGGCGCTGTTCCGCGCGCGGCTGCAAGCCGGAGGCCTGGACACGGGCTCCGGCGACAGCCATATCGTGCCGGTGCTGTGCGGCACGGATCAGCGCGCGGTCGCGCTTAGCGCCGCGCTCGCGGATGCGGGCGTCGCCGGAGTGGCGATTCGCCCGCCGACGGTGCCCGAGGGGACGGCGCGTATCCGCTTCGCGCCGACTCCGGCGCACCGCGACGCCGACCTGCTGCAGGCGGCGGATGCGGTCGTGCGCCTGGCCGCGGAGGCGCGGCCATGAGCGGGGCGCTCGCGCGGCCCCGGCCGGCGCAGCGGGCGAAGCTGCTGTGGATACACGGCTGGGGCCTGAGCGCCGAGGTGTGGCGGCCGCTTGCGGAGGCTTTGCCGATGTTCGCGCACCGGTACGTGTCCTTCGCTGCGTGCGCGACGGCGGATGATCTGCGGGAAGCGGTGCGCGCTCCGCTCCGTCAGGAGCCGGATGGCCTGTGGCATATCGCCGGGTGGTCGCTTGGCGGCATGCTGGCGATCGAACTGCTGGCCGGACGTGCTGCCGAGAGCGCCGAATGGGCGGGACTGCCGCGGATCGAGAGCGCCCTGCTCATCGGCACGACGCTGCGCTTCGCCGACGCGGCAGGCCTGGCGGGCTGGCCGCCGCGCGTGCTGGCCCGCATGCGGCGCCGCCTGGCGCAGGCGCCGGAGGAGACGCTGCTGGCTTTCCTCGGCCAGCTGGATGCGGGCCTTGCCAGCCACCCCGGCAAGCCGCCGCTGGCGGAGAAGCTGTGGCGGCAGTTGGGCGCGGCTCCCGGCTTCACGCCGGCCGGGCTGGATGCGGGGCTCGCCTATTTGCAGGAGGCGGATCTGGCCCCGCATTGGGTGCGCATCGCCGCGCTACCAGCGGCGGAGCGGCCGCGCTTGCTGTGGCTGCACGGCGCGAACGATCGCGTGTGCCCGCGGACCGCGATGGACCGGGCGCAAGCATCATTCGGTTCGGGGATCCGAACCGCCGTAATTCCGGACGCGGGACATGCGCCGTTCCTGTCGCATCCGGAGGCATGGCGAGAGGAGGTGAGCACGTGGTATGAAGCGAGGACAGATGCTAGGGGCCTGGCCGGGGAGTGACCCGGTGCTTGCCGATGCGGGCGCTGGGGCTGGGGTCGATAAGAAGCTGGTCGCCCAACGGTTCGGCAGACATGCGGCAGAGTATGACGGCTACGCGGAAGTGCAGCAGGTGATGGCCGCAGGCTTGGCGGAGCGGGTGCGGCGGCATCACCAGGGCCCTGCGGCGCGAATGGCCGACATCGGCTGCGGCACGGGCGGATTGGCGGTGCAGCTCTGTCCGCACTATCCCGCGGCAGAGCTGACGCTGCTCGATCTGGCGCCCGCCATGCTTCGTCAAGCGGAGCGGAAGCTGCGCCGCCACGGCTGCCCTGGCGGGCAGGTGCGCGCGGTAGCCGCCGACGCCGAAGCGTGGGCGGCCGCCCAGCCGGAAGGCGGCTTCGACCTGATCGTCTCGAGCGCCGCCTTCCAATGGTTCAACGCGCCGGCCGCGACGCTGCGGCGGCTCGTACGGCTGCTCCGTCCCGGCGGGCTGCTGGCCTTCGCCACGTTCCTGCCGGGAACGCTGCATGAGCTGCATGCCGCGTTCCGGCAGGCGGACGCCGAGCAGGGCCGGGCGCTCCGTCCGCGCGGGCAGGCTTATCCGTCCGCGGCCGATTGGCACGGCTGGGCGCGGGACGCGGCCGGGCCCTTCCTGCTCTGGGAAGAAGCGAGCTGCCGCTGCGAGTACGGCAGCGTACCGGAGATGCTGGCCCAGGTCCGCCGCATCGGGGCCGGCAATGCGCTGGCGGCGGGCGCATCAGGCGCCTCCGGCATGAGCCCCTCCCTGTACCGCCGCATGGTACAGGCGTATCAAGAGCGCTTCGGAGGACCGGACGGCCAGATTCCGGCCACCTATACGTTCGTCTACGCGCTGCTGCGGAGAGAGCGAGTATGAAGCGCAGCCGAAGCAAATAGGCCGCCTGCGGTGCATTGTGCACTACAGGCGGCCTGTTCCCGTTTATCCGATTCGTTCGACTTGAATCTGTGTGCGAAGCGATTCGACATCGTCCAGCCGCACTTGCCCGGCGGAGGGCATCAGCGCGTTGGCCGTGCCGCAAGCGGCGCCGAGAATGAGGCCGTCTTCCGCAGACAGGCCGCGCTTATCGGCGACCACAAGCCCGGCGACCATGGAATCGCCGCTGCCGACGGGATTGATCGCCTTGACCGCAGGCAGGGCGACGCGGTAGAGGGCGCCCCGGACACCAGCCAACGCTCCGCGGGCGCCAAGCGAGACGACAACCCGCTCGATGCCGGACGCCATCAGCCGCCGGATGGCCGGCATCACTTCGTCTTCGGAGGCATCGGCGCCTTCGCCGGTGAGCTTGCCTACCTCATGCTCATTCGGTTTGATTAGCGCGGGCGCGCTCTTCACCCCTTCCTCCAACGCGGCGCCGCTCGTGTCCAGAATCGGGATCGCGCCCGCACGGCGCGCGATCTCTATCAATTCGGCATAGAGTGCGGGGGGACAGCCCTGCGGCAGGCTCCCTGAGAGTACGATGTGAGTGGACCGGGCGGCGAGCGTCGCGACTTTGCTCCGAATCGCGTCGAGATCGGTCAGGGTTACGGCCGGCCCTTGCTCCAGCAGCTCGGTCTGCGTCCCGTGCCACGGATCCAAAATGTTGAGGCATACCCGCGATTCACCTTCCACGTGCACGAAATCCGCGGGAATCCCTTCCTCGCTCAGCTTGTGCAGAATCATCTGCCCGTGGAAGCCGGCCGCGAACCCGGAGGCCGTCACTTCTTCGCCTAGCGCATGAATGACGCGGGCGACATTGATCCCTTTGCCGCCGGCGGTGGCGGTCATCTGCTCCACCCGGTACAGCTTATCGAGTGCGAAGCCGGGTACGATATAGGTTTTGTCGATCGCCGCATTGAGGGTCACGGTCGTAATCATGTCGCTTCTCCTTTCAACAATTCTGCTGCTGCAGGGAATCCCGTTCTACGCCAAAGGTGGCGAAATGGCGGTACGGTCTCGGCTGCAGCGGCAAGAAGTGGACGGTACCGCTTCATTCTAACAGATACAATTGGGGCGGTGGTTCCGCCGCCGTGAAGTGCCCGTGAGTTGGCCAACGAGATTAGCGGACGGCGTCCGCCTGGCCGAGGCAACCGGCCATCTCCATTTTCTGAATCGCCAGCGCCTTGACGGCTTGCTTGGCTGGAATCATATATTTGCGCGGATCGTTCTCATCCGGATTGGCCGCGAAGATGTCCTTGATGGCGTCGGAGAAGGCGATGCGCAGCTCGGTCGCGACATTCATCTTCGCCATGCCGAGCTTCACGCAGCGCTTCACCTGGTCTTCCGGAATGCCGGAACCGCCGTGCAGGACAAGCGGAACGGCGACCAGCTTCGCGATCTGCTCCAGCCGGTCGAAGGCGATCTTCGGCTCTCCCTTATAGATGCCGTGCGCGGTTCCGATGGCAGGCGCCAGCGTCGGCACGCCGGTCGCGGCGACGAAGGCGGCGCATTCCTCCGGCACGGCCAGGCGGGCGTCTTCCTCCTCGACGACGATATCATCTTCCACGCCGCCGACCTTGCCCAGTTCGGCTTCGACATTGACCCCGGCCGCTAGGGCTACGCGCACGACCTCCTGTGTCATCCGCACATTGTCGTTATAAGGATGCATGGAAGCGTCGATCATGACTGAGGTGTAGCCTGCGCGGATGCAGCGGACGATTAAATCGTAATCAGTGCAATGATCTAGATGGAGCGCGATCGGAACCGAGGAGAGCTTCGCCGCGGTCGTCGCCGCGGCTACGATATATTCCGGACCGAGATGCTTCACGGTGCCGACCGTTGTCTGCAAAATGAGCGGAGATCGGGTGTCTTCGGCCGCTTCCACTACCGCTTGCAGCATTTCTAGAGTGTGCACGTTGAATGCGGTAATTCCGAAGCCATGCTCGCGGGCGGCCTGCAGCATTGAAGTTGAGCTGATGAGATGTCCCATAATTGTAACCTCCAGCAGTTAATGATTGATTCAATCAAAATTATGATTTATAATTTCATTATAGATGATTATAAGGGAGGAATTTGGGAGATGTCAATTCAAGATACGCATACGTACCGGGAAATCAGCGAGCAAGCTGCCGCGCTTCGAGACGCATGGAATCAACTTCAATCCCAGCGCGGATGGATAGATAAATATGTAGGAAACGCGCAGTTCGAGGAGATCATATTTATCGGATCCGGCTCATCCTGGTACCAGGCGATGACGATGGCGGCGACGTACCGCGCATGGACGGGCAAGAGCGCGTCCGCCATTCCTTCCTCGGAGCTGTTCTTGTTCCGCAACCAGACCGTGACACCATCGAAGAAGACGCTGCTGGTCGGGGTATCCCGTTCCGGCGAATCACATGAAGTCATTCTGGCGCTCGAATCGGTCGCCGATCTGCCGAACTGGACGATTTGCGGCATTACATGTCACCCGGAGAGCAAGATGGCGAAGATGACGGAATGCCTCGTCTCTCCATCGGGAGCGGAGAAGAGCACGGTGATGACCAAATCGCTCAGCAGCATGACGTTCCTCATGCAGGCGGCAATCGCCCTTGCTTCCGGCAGTGAAGCGGCTTACCGCGAGCTCGAAGCCGTATTGCAATCTGATGCGGCGTTGGTTACAATGGCGGATGACAAGGTAAAAGCATGGGTTGAAGCGCATCAATTCGACCGAACGATTTATCTGGGCATGGGTGCGCTGTACGGGTTGGCGCTGGAGGCCTGCCTGAAGCTGAAGGAAATGACGTATACATGGACCGAGGCTTACGGCACGCTGGAATTCCGCCACGGTCCGAAATCGATCGTCGATGCGAACACCCAAATCGTGCTGCTGTTGTCCGAACAAGCCCGCTCCTTCGAGCTGAAGGTGGCGGAAGAGATGACGCAGTACGGGGCAACGGTCGTCATTATTACTGCCCAAGCGGGAGCGGACACCGCATTTGCCGATCTCGTTTTCGAGGTGGGGCATAGAGATGCGAGCGATGAGGCCCGAGCGGTTTTGTATTTGCCATATGTACAATATAATGGTTATTATACGGCGGTAACCCGCGGCTTGAACCCGGACGATCCGCGCAACTTGACTCAATTCGTAGCCATTGAATAGAAGCGGCATGGCCCCGGTTCCGGGCAGGAGCTACCATGGCCCGTGAGCCGGCCATAGCGCGTTGCGGTTCCCCTAGCGCAGGCGAGCAGGGGCGGACATCGCCGGGAGAGGGAATTATCCCGTTATCCTTAGGACGGCGATGCTTAGGACGGGGATACCCGCCCCCTGCCTGCTGCGGGGGAGTCATGATATGCGGGGGAGTCATGATAGGAGTGTAGTGAATAATGAGTGAGACGTTATCCAAAGGCGAGCAGCGCCGCAGGCAGATTTTACAGCGATTGAAGCAGAACGGCCGCATAACGATACCGGAAATTATCGAGAACTTCGATTGCTCGGAGGCGACAGCACGCCGGGATCTGGACGTATTGGAGCGGATGGGCGAGCTGATTCGCACTATCGGGGGAGCGATATTCGAAGGGGCGGGAGCGATCCGGGAAGTCCCGTTCGCGGAGAAGCGCCAGCTGTTGTGGCTGGAGAAGGAAGCCATCGCCAAGCGGGCGCTTGATTTCATTGAAGAAGGCGACAGCATCTGTCTTACCGGCGGCACGACCACCTTCCTGATTGCGAAGCTGCTGAAGGAGCGGCAAGGCATTACCGTCGTTACCAATGCGGTGAACATTGCGATGGAGCTGTCGGACTGCGACGGCATTCAGGTCGTCGTCATCGGCGGCGTCATGCGCAGCAACAGCTTCGAGCTATGCGGCCCGCTGGCGGAGCGCACGATCGAGCATCTCAATATCGAGAAGCTTTTTATGGGGATTGACGGTTTCTCCCCGGCGAAGGGCATTACGACGTACTCCGAGTTGGAAGCGCAGACCGCTCAGATGCTGATGCGGCAGGCGCAGCAGACGATCGCAGTGTTCGATCATACGAAGGTCGGCAAGGCCTCGCTGTTCTCCGTCGCCTCCATCGGGGAGTTAACAGCCTGCATTACGGATCACGAACTGCCGGAAGACATGGCTTCGGCCCTCGAACAGGCAGGAATAGCTTGTTATTATGCCCAGCTTCCGGATTGAGAGGCGGGCTTTTTTATTTTGGCGGGGAGTAAGAAGTACGGGCGGACCAAAGCTGCACCAGTACAGTATTTTCTACCCTAAAAGGCGCTTATTGGCGGAAATGCTGCATATCAGCATCTTTTTTCCACATTGTCTCCTTTTCTAAGCCTCGACGAAGGTAATTGCTGCATATTTGCAGGATTGCCCGTGCCGCAGCTTCGTCCCAGTCAAATTCCTGTATTATTGCAGCTTTGGCGGGATCTAGCCGAACAAAAAGAATTATTTATCTAAAATTGGGCGGTGGGAGCGTGCGAACGCATTCTATTGATACATAAAGCGGAGCCGAGAGCCGTTACTTTCTCTGCCGTCGGGCAGGAGGCCCACCCGTCCCCATAGGGGTGTGGCAGGTGGCGGCGCGGCAGCGCGAGGCCCACCCGTCCCCATCAGGCAGTGTGGCAGGTGGCGTGCGGCGGGTGAAGCTCAACCGTCCCGATCAGGCGGTGCGACGCTATAGGGGAGCTGCGCAGGTCAGCGGTATGATTTTATCCCGGAACGCACATCTTAATGGATAACCGCCCACTTACAGCTCTTGGCGATTATGTCATTTTGGTAACAGACGTTACGACCGCTTGCAACCCGTATGCGCTCATGTTAGAATAGTGTTGACATTTACACTGCAAGCAGCGTGTTACTAGTACGACTAGGCATGAGCTAAGCGGCCGTTCACAGCGTGAACTGCATGCTTTAGCCCATGCCTTTTTTGCTTTGTACGAGAGATAACCACTTTGCAGGGATTCCCGTTATTGGTCCTATTCCGTGCTTCGGCTGCGGATGCGCGGCAGGGCATCATCAGTGCTTACTACGAGGAGGAATTCACATGTTTGGACTTGGCAAGAAAAAGAAAACGATATCGGTCGTTGCACCTATAACTGGCAATGCGGTTCCTCTGGAACAAGTGGACGATCCGGCATTCGCCCAAAAAATTATCGGAGACGGCCTTGCGATTGAGCCGGACCAAGGGGTTCTGGTTGCACCGTTCGACGGGCATGTCATCCATCTGATTGATTCTCATCACTCGCTCGTGCTGGGGCATGAATCGGGATTGGAGCTGCTGTTCCATATCGGCGTGAATACGGTGTCTCTGAAGGGCGAGCCGTTCACTCCGCATGTGAAGTCGGGAGACAAAGTGAAGCAGGGCGATGTTTTGATCGAGTTCGATATGGATCGGATTCGTGAAGCGGGCCTTCCTGTAATCACGCCGGTGGTCGTCGCGAATGGCGATGCGGTCGCCGAATTGAAGACGAAGCTTGGTCCCGTTAAGAAGAATGAGACGGAAATTATGGAAATCGTAATGAAAAAATAGGTTTTTTGTGAAAAGAGGAGGCCATCATGGAGAAGCAATTCACGATCAAAAATCCGCAAGGCGTGCATGCTCGCCCGGCGGGAGCCATTATGAAAAAAGCGGCTGAGTTCCCGGATTCGCAAGTGTCTCTGGAGTTCAACGGGCGCAAAGTTAGCGCGAAAAGCATCACGGGTGTCCTGACGCTTGGCATGAAGGCCGGCGACGTTATTACGGTGTCGGCTGAAGGCGATAAAGCAGAGCAGGCGATCGATGCCGTAGGCGCCGTGTTGGAATCCGTTCTCGATTAATTCGCGAGAGATACGGTTATAGATATGACGAACGGCGAAGTTATGCCGATACGACACAATAGACACAATAGACACGATAGACACGATACAGACGGGATTGAAAACAAAAGGAGTGGAGGAACCGTCATGTTGCTACAAGGGATTGCCGCCGCCTCCGGCTATGCTATCGGGCAAGCGTTCGTCCTGCAGGAGCAGGAAGCTTCGGTAGAACGGGCAGACATCGCTCCCGGCGAAGCGGATGCAGAAGTAGAGCGGCTTCAGAATGCGGTTGCACAGTCGAAGGAAGAACTGGAAAAGATAAAGGCAAGCACGGCGGCCCGGCTTGGAGAACATGAGGCGGAGATCTTCGCTACGCATCAGCTCCTTTTGGAGGATGAGGAATTCATCGGGCAGGCGATCGCGCAGATTCGTGCCATGAATGTAAACGCCGAATATGCGCTGCATGAGGTGACCGAGCAGTTGGTCGCGATCTTTGCCGGCATGGATGATGAATACTTGCGCGAGCGGGCAGCCGACTTCCGCGATGTCAGCAAGCGGGTGCAGCGCCATCTTTCCGGCGCCAAGGCGGCTTCGCTGACTGATTTCGCCGAAGCGGTCGTCCTGTTCGCCAATGATCTGACGCCTTCCGACACGGCGCAGCTGGATCGGTCCAAGGTGGCCGGATTCGTTACGCAGATAGGCGGACGCACGTCGCACTCCGCGATTATGGCCCGCTCGATGGAGATTCCGGCGGTGGTCGGGCTGACGGATGCGATGCATAGCGTGAAGACGGGACAGATGGTCATTGTGGACGGATCCAGCGGCATTGTGCTGATCGATCCCGATGCCGAGACGCTGGCCGCCTACCGGGAGAAGAAGGAGAAGTTCGAGCTGCGCCGGGAAGAGATGAAGCAGTATAAGGATCGGCCTTCGGTGACGGCAGACGGCCATCAGGTCGAGCTGGTTGCCAATATCGGCAATCCGCAGGATGCGCTTGGCGCCCGGAATCACGGAGCAGAAGGCGTTGGCCTGTTCCGCACGGAGTTCCTCTACATGGGCCGCGACAACTTCCCTTCGGAAGAGGAGCAGTATCATGCCTATACGGCGGTCTGCCAGACGATGGGAGCGGAGAAGCCGATCGTGATCCGGACGCTGGATATCGGAGGAGACAAGGAATTGTCTTATCTGGAGCTGCCGAAGGAGATGAATCCGTTCCTCGGTTACCGCGCGATCCGGCTCTGTCTTGACCGCAAAGATCTGTTCAAGACGCAGCTGAGAGCTATTCTCCGCGCCAGCGCGCACGGCAACATCAAGCTGATGTACCCGATGATCGCGACAATTACCGAGCTGCGGGCAGCGAACGAACTGCTCGCCGAAGCGCGGCAGGAGCTGGACGCGGAAGGCGTGGCTTATAACCGCGAGATGGAAGTCGGGATTATGATCGAGGTGCCGGCCGCGGCGATTGCCGCCGACCAGTTGGCCGAAGAAGTCGACTTCTTCTCGATCGGCACCAATGACTTGGTTCAATATACGATGGCTGCCGACCGCATGAACCAGCAGGTGTCGCATCTGTCGCAGCCGTTCCATCCGTCCGTGCTGCGGCTCATTAAGATGGTCATCGATGCGGCGCATAGCCGCGGCAAGTGGGCCGGCATGTGCGGAGAGATGGCCGGCAATCTCAAGGCGATTCCGCTGTTGCTTGGCCTCGGTCTGGATGAGTTCAGCATGAGCGCTAGCTCGGTCCTTCCGGCACGCGTGCTGCTGAGCCGGCTCGATCGGGAAGCGATGAAGCCATTGGCCGAGGAAGCGCTGCGGCTGAAGACGGCTGAAGAGATCCAGTATCTTGTCGTAGAACGCATTCCGGCTATTCAGGAGCTGACGATATAATCAGGCAGCTTGAAATAATAAGACAGCTTGTTACAGGCTTGAGGGAGGAAGCAGGGCTTTCTTCCTCAAACTTGACACTTTTCGACAATGTTCATCAAAATCTTGACTTTTTTTTATTTTTTATTGAAGATGGCTTCATGCTGTTTTACAATAAACTTACAAGGATGACGATTTTTTCGTAACCGTTTCCATTTTCTGCTCGCAATCACCCGTCTGATGAGAAAGGAGCTTACCGTTGTCTAGCGAACGCCGCTTTGAGATTATGCGCGCCTTAAGCAACAATGTTGTGTTGGCGAAGGAAGTGCTGACGGACAAGGAAACCATTCTCATGGGAAAAGGAATCGGGTTCGGGGCGAAGCCCGGGCAGCCGCTTCTTTCCGGCGATCCGCGAATTGAGAAGACGTTTTATTTGGACAATAAGCAGAATCTCTCGCAATATCAGATGCTGTTCGAGCAGATTGATCCAGAAGTGATTGACGTATCGGAACAGATCATTTCTCTCGTCGCTTCCGAATTTACTCCCGATCTGAATGAGCATATTCATTTGGCCCTGCCGAGCCACATCGAATATGCGTTGTACCGGCTGCGGCACCAGATCGAGATCGAAAATCCGTTTCTATGGGAAATCCGGACGCTGAACCCGAAGGAATACGAGCTCGCTTCCCGTGCCGCGGAGATTATCGGACGCCAGTTCGGCGTCGAGGTGCCGGAGGATGAGATCGGGTTCCTGACGATCCATATCCAATCGGCCGTCGCCCATGTCCCGGTCAACAATGTGGTCCAGCACAATCATCTGCTGCGGGAACTGGTTGGACTCATCGAAGCGCGGCGGGGAAGTCCGATTCCGAAGGACAGCATCGATTATTTGCGGCTCGTTACCCATCTCCGCTTCGCGATAGAGCGTATCCGCCAGGGCAAGCATTCCCGCAATCCGTTCCGTGACCGGATGCAGGAGATGGCTCCTTATGAATACGAGGTCGCCGGTGAATGCGCGAAGCTGATGAGCGCGCAGTTGAAAGCGCCGGTGTCGGAAGACGAGACAGCCTATATTGCCATGCACTTGTACCGTCTATTTCATCGGGATGCCGAATAACATAGACAGGATTATACTGAATCAAGCGTGTTACTAGTACGACTAGGCATGAGCTTGCCGGAACCATCCGCTTCGCGCGGATGTTGTCCTGCTGCAGGCTCATGTCTTTTTTCGCTGTCCTGGCCATCCCGGCGGCGAATCGGGGCGATGACAGGCTGGGGAATATTTCTTCCGCCTTTAATCCATACTTGTATTACCTTAGACCGTAGTTCCTTTGATTCACTGCGGTTCATGTGCTGTGCTTCAGTGCGGTTCATGTGCTTCATTGCAGTTCACAAGCGGGAATCTGATCGCAATTCACATAACTCCGAAGAAGGCAACTACATTTTCAGCTGAAAGAGGGAAAATAAGATGAATAACTTCTTTGAGAAGGCGCAGCGATTTGGCAAATCATTTATGCTCCCTATTGCGGTCCTTCCTGCTGCAGGACTTCTGCTGGGTATCGGCGGGGCGCTGTCCAATCCGAATACCGTAAGCACTTATCCGTTCCTGGATGTGCCTTGGCTGCAGCATATATTTACGATTATGAGCAGTGCCGGCAGCATCGTGTTCGCCAATCTGGCGCTCCTGTTCGCAATCGGCGTGGCCGTCGGTCTGGCCCGATCGGACAAAGGAACGGCCGGTCTCGCGGCCGGGCTTGGGTACCTGGTCATGAACGCGACGATCAGCGCCATGCTTGTTATTACAGGCAACCTGGCGGCCGATAATCTCGCTTCCGTCGGCCAAGGCATGGTTCTGGGCATTCAGACGCTGGAAACCGGCGTGTTCGGCGGTGTGATTGTCGGTCTGGTCACCTCGATTCTTCATAACCGGTATAATAAAATTCAATTGCCGCAGTTTTTAGGCTTTTTCGGAGGATCGCGTTTTATTCCGATCGTGACCTCGTTTGCCGCGATTTTTGTCGGCGTTGTGATGTACTTCGTCTGGCCGGCGATTCAATCCGTTATTTTCCAAGCGGGCGGGCTCGTGGAAGCGACTGGCTATATCGGTACGCTGTTCTATGGATTCATCCTGCGTTTGCTTGGACCGCTGGGCTTGCATCACATCTTCTACATGCCATTCTGGACGACGGGTCTCGGAGGCTCGATGGAAGTCGGCGGGCAATTGGTTGAAGGCACGCAGAAGATTTTCTTCGCCCAGTTGGCGGATCCGAGCACAGAGAAGTTTTTCATCGGGACTGCACGGTTCATGTCCGGCCGCTTTATTACGATGATGTTTGGCTTGCTGGGAGCCGCATTGGCGATTTATCACACAGCCAAGCCGGAGAAGAAGAAGGTGGTCTTCGGTCTGATGCTGTCCGCCGCGTTGACGTCATTCCTGACAGGAATTACGGAGCCGCTGGAATTTTCGTTCTTGTTTATCGCGCCGTTCCTGTATGTGATTCATGCGTTTTTTGACGGCTTGGCCTTCATGCTGGCGCATATTTTCCAGATTACGATCGGCCAGACCTTCTCCGGAGGCTTGATTGACTTTATTCTTTTCGGGATGCTGCAGGGCCAAGCCAAGACCAACTGGCTGATGGTTCCGGTTATCGGCGCCGTCTGGTTCTGCTTGTACTATTTCACGTTCCGGTTCTTGATTGTCAAATTCAACTTGAGAACGCCGGGCCGCGAGGAAGAAGCGGAGGGCGGAGCAGCCAAGGACGGGGAAGCGTCCGCGGGAGCGGCGTCTGCCGGCGAAGCGAGAGCCCAGGCCGTGCTTCAGGCGCTTGGCGGACAGGATAATATTAAGGATTTGGACTGCTGCGCCACACGCCTTCGCGTCTCGGTATTCCAGGTGGATGGCGTTCAGGAGGATAAGCTGAAGGAAACCGGAGCCAAGGCGGTCATTGTGAAAGGCAACGGCGTTCAGGTCATTTACGGGCCGCAGGTCACGATTATCAAAAACGAAATCGAGGAATATATGGGAGAATCCTAAGAACTCTCCCAGCACCGTAGAAGAGCCCAGGGATCCTGATCCAGAGTCCCGGAAGCCAATGCGGCCCATAGTGCGCTGCGGTTGAATCGTCTAATCTGCCGGGATACCGAATAAGATAGAACATCATACCGTATCAAGCGTGTTACTAGTTCGACTAGGCATGAGCTTGCCGGGACCATCCGTTCGCGCGGGTGTGTCTTGCTGCAGGCTCATGCCTTTTTTCGATGCCGGGCCGCCGGCGTGGCGATTTGCGGTGATGACGGGTTGGAGAATATTTCTTCACCCTTTAATCCATACTTTAACTATCTCTCTAAAGGAGGATACCTTCCATGCTAGGCTTTTTGCAGAAAATTGGCCGTGCCCTCATGCTGCCGGTCGCAACACTGCCTGCAGCAGCCATCTTGCTGCGCTTCGGCGCAATCGATTATGTCAATGAGTTTCATTTTGGTGCTTCGGTCGGCGGCTTTATGAACCAGTACGTTGCGCCGTATTTGCTGGCAGGCGGCGATACGATCTTCAAGCAGCTGCCGCTGATCTTTGCCGTGGGCGTAGCGATCGGTCTGGCCGGCGATGCGGTTGCCGCGTTGGCCGCCGTCATCGCGCATGTCATCCTGCAGCAGGTGTTGGCGACGACGCCGAAAGTATTTGCATTTATTCCGGATGAATTGGTGCTTGATATGGGCGTGCTTGGCGGGATCTTGACAGGGTGTCTCGCGGCGTTCATGTACAAACGGTATCATAATATCAAGCTCCCGGATTGGCTTGGCTTCTTCGGGGGCAAACGATTCGTTCCGATCGTTACTTCTCTGTCGATTCTCGTGCTCGGGATTCCGGTTGCTATTATCTGGGGTCCGATTCAACAAGCGATTGACGCGTTCGGGAACTGGGTCGTCGGTCTGGAAGCGATCGGTTCCGGCATTTTCATGGTCGTCAACCGGCTGCTCATTCCGACGGGCTTGCATCATATTATCAATAACGTCGCCTGGTTCCAGATCGGGTCGTTCGAGTATGCGGGAGAGGTGTACCGCGGCGATATTGCGCGCTTCTTCCACCATGATCCGACGGCGGGCATGTTCATGACCGGGTTCTTCCCGATTATGATGTTCGCCTTGCCGGGCGCCGCGCTCGCGATTATTCATACGGCGAAGCCGGAACGGCGCAAGATCGTGTCTTCCGCCTTCATCAGCGTCGCCGTCGCTTCGTTCTTGACCGGGATTACCGAGCCGATTGAGTTCGCCTTCATGTTCGTGGCCCCTGTGCTGTACGTCGTGCATGCACTGCTGGCCGGCTTGTCCGGCGTCATAACGGCGGTGCTTGGCATTAAGCACGGGTTCGGCTTCTCGGCCGGCTTCATCGACTACACGCTGAACTTCGGGCTTGCGACGAAGCCGCTACTGCTCATTCCGATCGGTCTCGTCTACTTCGCCGTCTACTACTTCTTGTTCCGCTTCATGATCGTGAAGCTGAACCTGAAAACGCCTGGACGGGAGGATGACGCCGAGGTTTCCGAAGAAGAGGAGAAGGGTGCAGCGAATTCGAGCTTGCATGATAAGGCCGTCAAAGTGCTGGATCTAATCGGCGGCAAGGATAACATCACTTCCCTCGATGCTTGCATCACCCGCTTGCGGCTGACGCTGAAGGATGAGTCGCTCGTCGACGAGAAGGGGCTCAAGGGGCAAGGCGCCGCCGGCGTCATGCGCCTGGGCAAAGGCAATGTGCAGGTCGTCTTCGGCACGCAGTCCGAGCTGCTGAAGGAAGAAATGAAGAAGCTGTAAAGCAGCGATTGAGTCAGGTCTCCCGCCTACGGGGGGCCTGATTTTTTTATAGCCAACGGAGGGACAGATCTGGTAACATAGATCCGCTTGATGGAAAAGGGTATGGGGTGGAAGTCAAGCCATCTTGGCCGGTCGAAGTCTGCCGATGATGAACTCGTCCTCATGAAACGGACTTCGCTGTCATGAGCAAAAGGTGGTCCATCACATGAAAAACTGGAAAAATATATTGCTGCTGGCGATCCCGTCGCTGCTCTCCTTCGCGACGCAGACGGTCGTCGGCACGGTTAATCTGATCATGGTTGGCCATCTCGGCGCGATTGTCATTGCGATCGTCGGAGTGGTCAATATTATCATTTACAATGCGTTCGCCCTGTTCTCCGGCATCGGGCATACGGTCAACTATCTCGTGGCGCAGAACTATGGCGCTAATGATATGCGGAACGGCATCCGGCGCACCTATATCGCGCTCTACATCAGCGCGTTGGTCGGGATGCTGCTGCTTGTGATCGGCATCTTTTTCTCCGATCATATTTTGTGGCTCACGACCGGCTCGAAGGAGATTGCGGACCAGGGCACTTATTATTTGCAATTGCGGATTATCGCGCAGGCCTTCGGCATCGTCTCGTTCGCGCTGCACGGCTTCCTGCGGGGCGTCGGGGACACTCGCACGTCGATGATTTTGTCCATCGTCAGTAACGTGACGATTGTAACGTTAGTATACGCGCTGACGTTCGGGCATTTCGGCCTGCCGGAATTGGGGTTGAACGGAGCGGGATATGCGATTCTGGCCGGGGAGGCCATCGGATTTGTGCTAGCGCTGTTCGTCTTCTTCGTCGCGAAAAATAAGCAGTTCCATACGCGGATCGGGGTACGTCCCCGTACGTCCGAGGTGAAGGAACTGGGCGGAGAGAGCTTCAAGCTCGGCATGCAGGAATTCTCGATGAGCCTCTCCATGTTCATCTTCACGATGTTCGTCGCCCGGCTGGGCACGACCGCCCTCGCGGCCAATGAGATTGCATTGAATGTGATGGCCTTCGGCTTCATGCCGGCATTCGCCTTCGGCGCGACGGCGACGATCATGGTCGGGCAGGAGGTCGGGCGCGGCTCGCCGCTCAAGGGACGGCGCGCCGGAACCGACGTCGCGATTATGGGCTCGATCTTCATCCTGCTGCTAGGCGCGGCGGAATTTGTTTTCGCGGAGCCGATCGCCCGGCTATACAACAGCACCGAGCCGGAAGTGTTCCATCTTGCCGCAATTCTGATTATGACGTCGGCGTTCCTGCAGCTGTTCGATGCGCTTTATAATTTCTACGCCGGCGCTCTGCGCGGAATCGGGGACACGACCTTCCTGATGCGCGCGTCGCTCGTGACGAGCTGGCTTATTTTCGTGCCGCTTGCTTATGTGTTCATTTATGTGTTCGAATGGGGCAGCATCGGCGCATGGCTGTCGCTGTATCTGTATCTTATGGTGCTAGGCATCTCGCTTATGGTTCGGTTCTACCGGACCGATTGGAGCGGCATCACGATTCGGAAGTCAGCACCGGCCGAGCATGCCGCGGGAATGTAAGGAATGGCTGCCGCTGTCTCCTTGGAAGGGGAAGGCGGCAGTTGTCTGTTCCGGGCTAACGATCATGGGGAATTACCCCTGCTGCACCGCACCACTAGCTGCACCGCATTAGCTTTACCGCACTTCTAGCTTTGCCGCACTAACTTTACCACACCACTAGCTTTACCGCACTCCTAGCTATACCACACATCATCCGCCGCATCCATTCTCAATCATGTTCAACCCGCTCTGCATCATGTTCAACCCGCATTCGTGATTGTTCAAGCTGTGCCTGCGTGCAGGACTTACAACCCATATGGGGGTGTAAAAAATGAAAATGCCTAAATGGGGCGGCCTTCGAGGTATGCTGGCGCTATGCTGAGCATTGTCATGGTCGTGTCCACGGCAGCCGCGGCTTCGGTTGCGCCGGCACGCGTTCAGGACATCGGCGGCTATTGGGCGGAAAAGACGATGACGGAGTGCAAAGAGAAAGGGCTGTCCCAAGCAGGTTTACCCTACAGTGTGACAGCCCCGCCCCCCCCTCCGCCCTGCTTTGCACAGCGAACTTGCCGAAAAAGCTGCAAAACTACAGTTTTCTGCTTGCGACATTTTCTCCGTTATCGAAATCCTGCAAAACGGCATCAATTTAAGCCGTCCCGAGGGATGGAAAGCAAATATCGGCGAAAATGATGCGCTTTTGCAGGAATTGTATCGAAAAGCGGCGGACAGAGCGTAAATTCCTGTATAAATGCAGGATTCACCGCTTCAACCCGCCGCCGCTGCTGGTATCGCGCTGGTATCGCGCTGATCTTGCGCTGATCTTGCGCTGGTATTGCGCTGGTATCGCGCTGACTCGCGCTGACTTGCGCTGGTTCCGCCGCTGGCTTGCGCCGGCCGGCTACCGCTCCAGCAAGGCTACCGCTTCAGCAAGCTAGAAGCTCCATCTGCCTCCCTGCTGCTGCACGACCTGCCCCGCAATGTCGTTGCCGAGCAGACAAGCCTCCCGCAGCGGCAAGCCGCTGGCGAGGCCAGCGATGAAGGCGCCCGTATGCGAATCGCCGGCTCCGATCGTGTCGACGACGGTTACTTTGCGTGCCGGCAATATTTCGCTTCCTTCGGAAGTGAAGAGCAGCGTGCCGCCTTGGCCCAGCGTCACTACGACGGGCTGGCCGGTCTGCCGGTGCGCCTCCTGAACGGCGTCATTCAGTTCCTGCTTGCCCGTTAATCCGCTCAGCTCCGCACGATTCAAATGCAAGATCGTATTCATGCCCAGTACGCGCCGCAGCGTCGCCTGATCCATGAATGTAACTCTTGGGCTCGGGTCGAAAATGATCCGGCAGGATGACTTCCTGGCAGCTAACGCGTCCAGGATGACTTGGCCGGAAGGCCCCTCCAGCTCGTAGCCGCTCAAATAGATATAATCATATTGCTCCACGCGGCGCTGTTCGAACCAAGCCGGCTTCCATTTCGTTTCGATTCCGGGAATCGTAATGAATGTTCGTTCTCCGTCCTGCTCGACAATCGATAGATTCCAGCCGTTATCACCGTTATCCTCTTCGATCAGCAGCGGGTAGCCGTCGGCCTGCAGCTGCTTCCTGATGATATCCGCATAGGCGCCAGCACCTACGGGGACGAAGAGATCGTGATCGACCTGCAATTGCTTCAAAATATGGGCTACATTGTAGGCGCACCCGCCGACAAGGGTTTCTTTATGCTCGGCCGACACATCTTCTCCCGTTCGGGGCAGCAAATCCAGTTGGATAATCACATCGATAACGGCGGCGCCCAGCACGAGCACTTTCGCATCGCTGCGCGTATTCTTCAGTCGAGTTATCAGATCGGTCATTTTGACTTCCTCCTATTTCCTGGAATTAGCGGACAAGAGTATGAAATAGATCAGAGCGCTTACGGCAAAGGCCAAGAGTACGCCCAGACTATTATCCTGGAAAATGCCTCTGGCAAAAGGACCGTCGAAAAACGGCGAATTGGTAAACATGAACCCGACGATGACGCCGGCTAACCAACTGATTATCCCTCGATAATTCGCCTGATTGTAGTCGGGGTCTGCGAGCAAGCGCTGATCGTACCCGGCTGCTTTTCTAATTTTGACATAGTCGATCATGAAGGTAGCCGCCCAAGCCGCCATGCCGATGCCGAGCAGTCCCAGGAACGTCTGGAAGTTGCCCATGAAGTTTTCCGATACGAACAGCGTGTATATCGGAATCAGAATCATAATAATCGCATGAATGATGACTGATGTAGAGTCTTTTACTCGAATATTCAACGTTTCCAAATTCACTCGCGCCGACTTCAAGCTAATAATACATTGCGGAATCAAGCCGCCGAGAGCGGTTACAAAGTAGAGAATGGTCATCCAGCGCGGCAGCGCCTGGCTAATGACCTCGATTGGGTTGGCCGAGGCCGCCAAGTCCGGCACCGAAGTGCTCATCAGCACGCCGACGCTCATAATGACGAACAACGGAATGAACGCCCCGAATGTTACGCGGGTAAATACGGAGCGCGATGACTGAGTCGGCTTCTGATAGCAACTGTAGTCGGCGGCTGCGATCGACCAGCTGATTCCCGTGCCGGCAATAATGATCGACACAGCAGGCAGGAAGCCGGTTAACCAATCGCCGTTGCTCATATTCATCAATTCCGGCCAATTGGTTTTCGGAATCAAGATTAACAGGACGAGAAGCGTCAAACCGCCAAAGACATAGGTGAAAAAGGTTTGAATCTTGACGAGCGCGTCTTGTCCGAACACACTGGAGACGATGATTAATGCGGTAAAGATGAGCAGAGACATTACGGTTAGGAATTGATTCGAGCTTACGCCAAAAACATTAAACAGCGCCAATAGCGTCAATGTCCCTGTCACAACGTTGACGGCCAGCCAGCCGACGAGGTTGAGCCAGCCCATAAACGTAGGGATGTAGTTGCCTTTAAAGCCGAAGGCGGCTCTGGACAGAACGAAGGTCGTCGCGCCTGTATCTCTTCCGGCCAAGCTTAAATAGCCTACCAACGCGAAAGAGAGCGCGCCTGCCGCCGCAGCCAGCAGAGATTGCAGGAAGCTCAATTGAAATCCGACAATCATCGCTCCATAGACGACGCCCAAAATTCCGATATTGCTGGCAAACCAAATGAAAAACAGTTCCTTAGGCGTTCCGTTTCTTTCCGCAGCAGGTAAAAAAACCGAAGATTCCTGCGTGTTCATTCGAATTCCTCCCATTGTGTGCAATTATTTGCCAAGCATGGATGTGCGGACTTCCGTTAATTCTTGTTTCTATAGGAAAGAAGATGATTCGCGTAATGATGGAGATCGACGGAATTACTCTCATCGATCAGTCGGATCCATAGCGGCTCTATCGCATCGATTCCTGCCTTGGCTCCGCAAATGGCAGTGGCCATGGCCCCGATTGTATCGGTATCTCCGCCCAGATTCGCGCATAACAGACTGCAGCGATGCGGGTCCTTGGCGTAATAGGCAATCGCTAGCGCGGCAGGCACCGACTCGCTCGTCAAGACACCGCTTCCAATGACATCGTAGATTTTTTGGGAGAACTGCTCTTCGTCGTGTTCGTATTGCTTCGCGTACTGAAGCGCCAGCTTCAGACGTTCCGCCAACGATGCGCTATACGTTGCAGCTCCAAGGTGCAGGGCGATATCGTAAGCTTCCAGCGCATCCTGCATCATCGTATCCCAATCCTGATCCTCCAGCGCGGAGCTGACGGCTGCGGCAACCATCGCAGCGCCGCTAACGGCGACGTCGGTCGTATGCGTCACTTTGCTGATGTCATAGACATATTGAGCCAATTCCGCCTTCCGATCCCGGCTGAACAGGCATCCGATTGGAGCGATGCGCATCGCTGCGCCGTTCGTCTCTGCCCTGGATGTGAAGGGCTCGGGATCCTGCCCCTCCTTGATCGCTCCTAAGGCCGCCTTGGAGCTCGGCCCGAGAATATTGTTGTCGAAGGCGCCAATGCGATCGGCCCAGTCTAACAGATGCCGGGCAATAATAGAGGTATCGGGTACAAAATTATTTTCAATGAGCGCATCCAAAATCAATAAAGCCTGCGCCGTATCGTCCGTATATTGCCCTTTCGTAAAATTGCAGGCCACTTCGTTTTCTTGCGGCCCGTCGAGAAAATCCGTAATTTTGCCGAAGTACTCCTTGACCTGGCTTCTCGCCCACAGCTCCGGAGGCATGCCCATCGCATCGCCGATGGCCATCCCGTATAGAGCGCCGACAATTTTCTTCTTCATCATCATTACCTCCACCTTACAGTATTCACACCTACAGCTATCCGGTTATACGTACAAGTCGGAACGAAAAGGAGTTCTGCTTGTCCTTCGCGCAGGGAAGAAGAAGCAGACGAGAAGTCTGTCATTCTAAATATTCGTAACAATTTTAAAGTTCATATGGGGCCCATAGATGACCTTCACTTGTTCGATTTCGACTTCGTCTTCGCTGATAACGGTTCCATTTGCTTGCAGCAAAGGAATATCCTCTTCGTATTCAAGCAGCTCTTTCGTGTTCTTGTCTCCCATTATCGGTTCGATCTGCAGGAGCGCATTTTTGGGAACCGTATTGTATTGCTGCTTCATAATGCTATAGAGCGACTGCTGCGAGAAATCATGCTGATCAATATCCGGGAACACAGATAGCGGGACCAATGACGTATCTATCGTTAACCACAGGGTGGACAGCTTATTCTTGACCCCTCTTACGCGAACCAGCTTCATAAATTGCTGTTCATCCTGCGTAATGATTCGTTTCTCCAATACTTTGGAGACGGGAATTTCATTCTTCTTCGTCACATAATCGGTAAAGCCGCTAAAGTTCCAAATATTATGCTTCACTTCCCGGAGGCATACAAAGTTGCCTTTTCCCTGAACCTGCATTAACAGGCCCTCATTGACCAAATCCGATATCGCTTTGCGGATTGTCGTCCTCGTGACGCCGTATATCTTCATCATTTGCGACTCGGAAGGAATCATGTCCCCTTCCTTATACTTCCCGCTGATAATATCTTGTCTAATAATCCGCTGTAACTGTACATACAGGGGAGTGTAGTCATTGCGATTAAGCATGTAAGCCTCCTTTCATCTTATCCGGTTGTACGTATAAGTAGTGTATCATAGCAGAACAGGTTCGACAAATACATTTATCTCCATGCTGGCGGCCATATTATCGAAACATAATATAACAATCCTTATGTCATATTGGAAGTAAATTCATGTTATCGTGAAATTATGTTCACAGGTAAAAATATCAAGAATGGAGAGGAGCAGGAAATTCATCATTTGCCTGGGGCATCGATAAGCAGCTATTACAGAAGTAAAGTTTATTTTATATGGATTGGGAGATGATTTGATGAAGGCCAAACTAAAACTTCTTACCGCAATGATGATCTTAAGTGTTTCCGTACTACTGCCGACAGGGAATATTTCCGCAGCCGGCGCGGAAGCAATGAACGCGAATAACCAAATCCGTTCGTCCAACTACCAGGCCGTGCAGGTTGTGAATATCGAACAATCGGCGAGAAAAGTAATTCCTAATTATGTCCGCTGGATTCATAACGGGCTGCATCCGAGCGTCAGAGTGGACGTGCTTGACGTGAAACTAATCAATGTGGAAGAACAAGGCGTTGTTCCGGACTTTAAGGTTGAATTGGATCTGGTGCAAAGAGGACCGGAGAAATTGGTCCAAACATTACAGCATGATGCCTTTAATCCTAGTTCTGACAAAGAACTGACGGTATCGCATAATTTTACGCATACCGTGTCCAACGCTTCCACGCTGACGAAATCGATTACCCATAGCCATAAAGCCGGCGCTAAAGCTACTTTCAAAGTAAAAACAAGCTTTTTCGGGAATGAAGCAGAGGTTGGCGGTGAACTGTCGTATGAATATACGAATTCAAATCAAAGCGGGACGTCCGATGCCAAGACGGTAACTTTCTCTACCAACTCCTCCGCATCTGCCAAATTGCCGCCAATGTCCAAGGGAACTTTGATTTCTCATGTGTATGCATCCCCTGCCACTTATAAAATAAAGAGCCAAAGCTACTTCACGGGGGATGTTCAATTCTCTTACATTTTATCCAATGATGCTCCGGGAGCCGTCCGGACGTTGACGGTTCCGCTGCATGATTTATTTTTCCGAGGCGATGAAAGCAACGAGGTTGCGTTTAAAGATAATTTGTGGGCATCTTCTGTATGGGATGCAACGGGCCGACAGACAAAAGCATTGATTTTTGAAGGTCTTTCTTTCTTGACATTAGACGAACAATACCGAACCGAGACCTACTTGAAAGATATTTAAGCGGTTGTAATGTTAAGTTGAATAATATATCTTCAGCGCGCAATGGCCGCCCGGCGAAGAGTCCGGGCGGCCATTGGCGTTCCGGCGGATACGTCCTGCTGCGGATGTTGGCGGAATCAGGAATGAAATCCAAGCTTACATATCCAATACGGAGAGCGTTTGCGGTATGATTATAAAGAATGTTTAAAATGGGAAGGGCGTTCATGCCAGAGCGCTATACTTACGATAAAGCAAGAAGGCAAGGAGAGATGGATATGTCAGGGCACGTGCTGCTTGTTGAAGATGATAGAGAGATTGCGCGCATCGTTCAGGATCATTTGCGAAGACAAGGCTATAAAGTAACGTGGTCCTCCACCGGAGCGGAAGGCTGGGAGGATTATCATACCGGCTCGTTCGATCTAATCCTGGTCGATCTGATGCTGCCGGAGATGGACGGCTATACGCTGTGCCGCAATATCCGCCTCAGCAGCAATGTGCCGCTGCTCATCATTAGCGCCCGCCAGGAGGACGAGAGCAAGGTGCGGGGATTGGAGCTGGGAGCGGATGATTATATTACGAAGCCGTTCAGCTTATCCGAGCTGTCGGCCCGTATCAGCTCGCATCTGCGGCGGTTCCGCCGCTACTCGAATGAAGAGGAGCTGCCCCGTCTCAAAAAGTATGAGGGCGGTCTCGTCATCGACGAGGATCGCCAGCTCGTCACGCTGGAAGAGGAGCCGATTCCCTTGACGGCGAAGGAATGGGCTTTGCTGCAGCTGCTGGCTCAGCATCCGCAGCGCGCCTTTTCCAAGAAGGAATTGTACGAGCAGGTATGGCATCAGGTCAATATCGAGGGCAACAACACGGTATCGGTTCACGTCAAGAGCCTCCGCACCAAGCTGGGAGAGGATATTCGCGAACCGCGGTATATCCAGACGGTCTGGGGAACCGGATACCGCTTCATCGGTGAATTCATGCCATGAAGATCAAGCATTGGCTTATGCTGTGCTTCCTCGTCGTCATGCTCCTGCCAGTCTTGGCCGGATATGTGTTCTATCAGTCCATCCATACGTATGATGAACGCCAAGAGCTGAAGGAATATATCGAAATGACCGGCCGTCTGGCCGAGATCGAGCCGCTGCTGCAGGATGTGTCGTTGTACCGGGTGCAGCCGGACGAACGGTTCGCCGCGCTGCAGCAGGAGGCGAGCGACTCGCTTAAGATTACGCTCTACCGGGTAGACGGCGTCACTGTATTTTCGTCGATGGCCGACAGTCTGACCCCGAAGCTGTACCGGGTTCGGCCTGCGGCACTGTATGAGCATTTGTACGAGATGCGCAAATCCCACCGGGCCTACACGCTCAAAAAACCGGTATTCGATCAGGAGAATCTGGCCGGCTTCTATGAGATTACGATGGTCCGCGATCAATGGCTGGAGGCATTCCAGCACCGGACGCTAATCGTGGCTGGCGGCTGGGTGCTGTTCTTCCTCCTGCTGTACGCGGTGGCGATCTTCGCTATCTACCGCAAGCTGATTCGTCCGATGCAGGGGCTCATGAGACAGATGGCCGCCTTCGCGAACGGCGAGGCCGCGCCGAATCCGGTTCACCGAGCGAAGGATGAGGTGGGAGAGCTTATCGGCCGCTTCCATGAGATGCGCGCCCAGATTGAATGCGCCCGCGAGCATCTCGCGGCAGAACAGCGGGAGCGAGAGTATATGGTGGCCGCCCTATCCCATGATCTGAAGACGCCGCTGACCTCGCTTCGTGCCTATGCCGAGGCCTTGCAGCAGGAAGGGGATCTGTCGGAGGAGGAGAAAAGCGACTATTATGCCGTTCTCTTCGATAAGATTGCGCATATGCGGCGCATGCTGGACAATCTGACGATGTACACGGCGCTGAAATCGTCAGAGAAGCTGGAAGAGCGGGTCGAGGTCGACGGGGATGAGCTGTTCGATATGCTCTTCTCCGGATATGACGGACTGTGCGCTCAGCGCCGCATCCGGCTTGCGGTCGACTCCGCGGTCTCGGGCCCTTACTATATGAACGCCCAGCAAATGATCCGGCTGGTCGATAATCTGATGAGCAATGCCATCCGCTATACGGGGAGCGGACGCTCGATCTGGCTTGGAGCCTATTCGGCGTCTCAGCCGCTGCCGGATTGGATCTTCCCGACGATCATGGACGAGGTGCAGGCTTGGCGAGGGGAGCGCCTGATTCTGCTCGTGCAGAATCAAGGGGCGGCCATTCCGGCCGATCAGCTGGAACGGCTGTTCACTCCTTTCTATCAGCCGGATTCGTCGCGGACGAAGGCGCATGCCGGCAGCTCGGGGCTGGGCCTGAGCATTGCGAAGATGATCGTAGAGAAGCATGACGGGGACATTCGGATATGGTCAGAGGCCTCGTTCGGCACGCTTGTGGCCTGCCGGTTCCGATAATGAGGAGGTTCCGTGTTGATGATAATTCGCATCGGATTATGCATATTGCTCGTTGCCAGCTTCCTGCTAAGCGGGTGTCAGAACAATCTGGGGTTCAACCTGTCTGGGGAGCAGATTGTGGACAAGGTGCTGGAGAGCGGGAAGGAATCGTTCTCTTATTATGGGGAGAGCCTGAGCATCACCTATGAGAACGGGAAGGAAAAAGACAGCTACCTGATGAAGGAATGGCTTGATGGCGAGAGCGATCGGATGCGTCTCGAGGTGACATCGGTGAAGGATAGCACGGTTACGGTGAACGACGGGAGTCAGTTCATCGTATGGGATCAGACGGGGGGCGAAGCCTTCCGCATGTCGGTGCGGGGGGACAGCCCGCCGCTGACGCAGCGTGAGCAGATGAAGCAGATGCTGGAGAAGCTGCAAGCCACGCATGATTTCGAGACGGTGGGCGAGGAAAAGGTCGGCGAGTGGAACACGATTCATTTCAAGGCTATCGCGCGAAAGAAGGATGACCTTTTCCAGCGGATGGAGCTATGGATTGATCCGAAGACGTGGATGATGCTGAAAACCGTGTTCGAAAGCGGGCCGGTTCGTTCAGAGTCAATTTATACGAAGCTGGATATGTCTCCGAACTTCGGCGAGGATACGTTCAAGTTAGATATCCCGGAAGGCATCCCCGTGCTCGATCTGGATCCGTCGATGGAGACGAGGAATGTCACGCTCGCGGAGGCGGAGGAGGCGCTTGGCCGCACCTTCCTGCAGTGTGGGGCGGACGGTGTGAAGCTGATGGAAATCAATATGTATTACTTGCAAGAAAACTTCGATCGGACGGAGTTCTCCCTGAATTATTGGAAGGACGATAAGCCGTATCTGACGCTCAGCGTCTCCACGGCACCGCCGGCAGGAGCGGGCCTGGAACCGGAATACGGGATGGAGATAGTTGAGGTTCGCGGGCAGACGGGGATATACGACGACTCCCTACATACGCTCTGGTGGAATGAGGATGGCCTGCGGTACACCTTAATGCCGGAGATGGACTCCATGACGATGGAACAGATGCTGTCGATTGCCGGGCAGCTCCGATGATAGATGACAGGTTGGGACAAGGAGGAGGATTATGAACGAAGCATCGACCAGAAGGCTCCATCCGGACTTCATGAAGGTGGCCCGCATTCGCGCCTGCGTGGCCCATCTTGTTCTCTTCGCGATGGTCGTCGCGTATGCCATCGTGGCTCATATCCAGGGATGGGTGAAGTATCCGGGCTGGATTGCATTCGTTCTGTTTTTGGTGACGGGCGTATGGTATATTTTCCTCTCGCCCGTGTTGACTTATCGTTATTTTAGCTATGATGTGCGTGAAGAGGAAGTGGAGATTCATTCGGGCATCTTTTTCCGCAAATATGTGCTTGTGCCGATGACCCGTGTGCAGCATGTCGAGAAGGCAAGCGGCCCCGTGCTGCGGAAATTCGATCTGGCCCAGATCTCGATCGTGACCGCGGCTACGACCCATGAGATCCAGGGGTTGAAAGCGGCGGATGCCGAAGGGCTGAAGCAGCGTATCGCCGTCCTCGCCAGGGTGGTAGACGATGAATAAGGGGCAGGAGCATCGCCTTCATCCGCTGTTCATTGTGTTCTCGTTGGTTAAGACGCTGAGGAATCTATGGCCGCTGCTGTTGATCTTGTTCTTCAAAGGAACTCAGCATCCGGAGCGTTATCTTGTCATTGGAGGGGCCGCCTTGCTGCTGTTCCTCGCGGCGGACATCATCAAGTGGCGCCGATTCAGATATCAAGTGGAAGCGGACAAGCTTCTCATCCGTCAAGGGCTGTTCTTCCGCGATGAGAAGACGATCTATTACAGCCGGATTCATTCGGTGCAGGTGGAGCAGCCTTTGCTGCAGCGCCTCTTCGGCATGGCGCAGTTGAAGATCGAGACGCCGGGCGGAAGCGGGGAGTCGGACGGCGTCCTCCCTGCGCTGTCGCAGGAGAGGGCGGAGGAGCTGCGCAGTCTGCTCATGCAGCGCAGCCTAGGGCGCGAGTTGCCGGAGGAAGCCCCGGCGGACGGAAGCAGCGCCGGGTATCGGACGGAAGCGGCCCCAGCGGGGCCGCTTCCCCTCGTCCGCATGTCGGCAGCTCAACTGTTCGTCGGGGCGCTCAGCACGATGAATCCCGGGCTGGTGCTGGCGTTCTTCGCCGGGCTGCTCTCGTTCGCCGATGAGATTGTGAAGCTGCTTATACCGAAGCGAATCTCGGATCAGCTGCTGCATGTCATCGAATCGAGCGTGTCCGGACCGGTATCGCTTGTGGTGATGGGCGCCGGGGCGCTGCTTGGCGCCTGGCTGCTGTCCTCCCTGCTCTATATCGTCAAATATTACGGGTTCACGGCAGAGGAGCGGGACGGAAGCATCGTCATCACATACGGGCTGTTCGAGAAAAAAATGAATGCCATCAAGCCAGAGCGCGTCCAGGCGATCGTCGTGAAGGAGGGGCTGGTCCGGCAGGCGCTGGGCTATGCCGAGATCGAGGTTCGCGTCGTCTCGTCGGACATGAAGGAATCGCTGATGCTGCATCCGTACGTCCCGGTGGGCGACATCCCGGAGCTGCTGTCGCGCTGCCTGCCGGGCTTCGTGCTCGGCTCGGTGCAGCATGGCGCGCCACGGCGGGCCTGGTGGTATTATATCCGCTTCCGCCTGCTGTTCCTCGCGCTTGCCTTCAGTGGCGTATACTGGTTCCTGGGAACCTACGCCTATTGGGTGCTGGCGCTGCTGCCTCCGCTGCTGCTCACCGGCTGGCTGGGCTTCCGCGACGCCGGCGTCGGGCTGCAGGATCGGCAGTTCATTGTGCGGAACCGGATCATCGCGCGCAAGACCTGCTATGTGCTGCGTCCGCAAATTGTCGCCTTGCAGATGGGGCGGACGTATTTTCAGGAGACCAAGCGTCTGATGTCGCTTAAGGCTCATCTGCTGAACGGCAATGATTTCTCGGTTGCCTGCCTGGATGAACAGGACGTGCAAGAGATATGGACGTGGTATCGGCGCAGCAAGAGAATAAGTTAGGAGGGCGGTGCGCCGCTCTTCAGAGACCGGGCGGTTCAAGGATGCCCGGTCTTTTTGCCGTGGGGAAGCGTTTGCCTGTTCGGTTCGCGGTCATTTATTGAGGATGTGGACGAGTATTTGCGCTCCCGCATGTCTCCTGTCCGTACCGTCTGCATCGGCCCAATGCTGGCGGAGCGCTCCGCACGCGAGGTTGGCTGGTGCCGAGTGCCGGTGGACAGCGAGGAATGGGTTCGCGATCCCGAATTATCCGCGTTAATTCGGAGATTCCAAGAGGAGTATGCGGGCTCAGCGAGGTGGAATGGCACCGGACGATCCGGCTATAGCTGCCGCGGGGTGCGGCATTTTTTCTGGGCAAGGAGAGAAATGAAGAGGAAACGTATGGTAGAGTAGTAGATGGATTTGCGGCGAAGAATCGACAGCAATGAACGGGTGTCATCTATTTCTATTTCCAAAGGAGTGCGTTGAGCATGGATAGCAAGCTTGGAATCAAGATCGGCGAGGGCGGCTGCTCTGAGGTGTTCGCCTGGGAGGACGATAGCAAACTCGTCAAGGTAGCCAAAGCCAATACGGACATCGAGGCGATGAGACGGGAATTCCACAATAACCAAATGGCATGGGAGTATGGGCTTCCCGTGGCCCGGCCATATGAGCTGGTGGAGATCGACGGCCGCCCCGGCATCGTGTATGAGCGGATCTATGGGGAATCGATTATGGAGCGTTTTGTGAAGCAGGTGCTGGAGCCAGCTCAAACTGCAAGAACAACCGGCATTCCCGAAGGGGAAAACATCCGTTTCACCGCGCGCGCATTATATGAAATACACCAAGCGGCTATCCAACTGCCATCCTCTCAAAGGAGCACGATGAAATACTCCATTCAAAGTGTGGATTATTTAACTTTGGCCGAGAAAGAGGCGGTTATCGGACTCATGGATGGGCTGCCTCTCAAGCAGCAATTATGTCATGGCGATCCGAATCCCAATAACATATTGATTCGGAATGATGGTAAAGCTGTCGTTATCGATTGGATGAACGCGTCGATCGGGAATCCGGAAGCCGATCTGGCCGAATATATGATTATGATCAGGTATGCGGTCCTGCCATCTGAGCTTCCCAGCAGCATCGCGGAATTTTTGGATCTGATGAGAGATGCGATTATCGATATATTCATGGATGAGTATACGAGGTTATCGGGAATTACCTATGAAGACGTATATCCATGGCTTGTGCCAGTTGCTGCACAAAAGCTATCTGCGGATGCCATTTCGGAGGAAGAGAAGAGCTTATTGGTTCAGGAGATTCGAAGAAGCTTGAAGGAGACGCAGGGAGGAGGCAAGAGTCAATGCTAGAGTACATCAAAAGGATGCGGATCCGTATTGGGCATGATCCGTTGCTGTTATGCGGTGCAAGCATTATTTTGTATAACGCGTCGCAGCAAGTGCTGATGCTCCAAAGATCGGATAATGGATGCTGGTGCTTCCCGGGCGGGGCCATTGAACTTGGGGAGACCACGGAGGATGCGGTGCGAAGGGAACTGTTGGAGGAGACCGGGCTTGCGGTCGAGGAGCTTCGTATTTTCGGAGTGTTTTCGGGAGAAGAGCTGCATTATGTATACCCGAATGGCGATGAGGTATATATTGTCGATGTAGTCTATACAAGCGATCAATTTCGGGGAGAACTAACGATTGATGAAGAAAGCCGGACGTATCAATTTTTTGATATTGCTGAGCTCCCGGCCGAGATTAGCCCGCCAGTCGTGCCTATCGTGGCAGAATTGAAGCGGAGACATGGTATAACCGTCTGATAAGGCTGATGCATATCCTTTGTGTGCCGTCGATCCCCTGTACCTTCCTATCCAAAAAGCGGCTCAATCTCATAATAGTGCTTGACCGCTAACTTGACTAAAAAATATATGGTTGGACATAGATATTGTTTAAGAACGTGTTTTAGCGATCCTGTGATGTTTTAGCGACAAATGAGGTTGAGGAACTTCTCTGAACGACATCATTTTTAGGAGGGAACAACATGGAAGTTTTTTCAGAATATTTAGGGCAGATTGATAACCCGCAGCATCGGGCCCGGATGGAAGAGGTTTTGGCTTGGGTAACTAAGCAATTTCCACATTTAATGCCGAAAATTGCGTGGAATCAGCCTATGTTTACCGATCACGGCACATTTATTATTGGCTTTAGCGTAGCCAAACATCATTTGGCGGTTGGCCCTGAAAGGGCAGGGATTATTCATTTTTCTGATGAAATTGTACAGGCGGGCTATGATCACACCAAGCAGTTGGTACGTATCCCGTGGGATAGTCCGGTTGATTTCTCATTACTTGAGAAAATGATCGAGTTCAATATTTTGGATAAGGCAGACTGTTCAACTTTTTGGCGGAAATAAAAAATAGGATAGTCCTTAGAGGCCAAAAAAGCCAGCCTTGTTTTGGCTGACTCGCAATTAGGCTGTCTTAGTTCAGTAGCAATTAGCTTTTCATTTTCGGATCAAGCGCATCCCGCAGTCCGTCTCCCATTAAATTAAATCCAAGGACAGTCAACATGATGGACAACCCCGGGAATAAGACGGTCCATGGGGCTTGAAGAATGTAGTTGCGGGATTCAGCCAGCATGGTCCCCCACTCGGATGCTGGAGCCTGTGCGCCCAATCCTAGAAATCCCAAGGCGGCACATTCAATGATAGCCGCCGCAATGGCCAGCGTGCCCTGCACAATGATAGGGGCCAGACTGTTCGGAAGAATGTGCTGAAAGATGACTCTGCCGTCTTTCATTCCAATGGCTTTCGCAGCCGCAATATATTCCTCTTCCTTGATAGCCAGCACTCGGGAACGGACTAACCGGCCAAAGGTCGGCACATTGATAATGGCAATGGCAATCAATGCATTGCGTAATGATGGTCCTAATGTCGCCACAATAGCAATCGCTAGTAAAATACTTGGGAAAGCCAGCAATATCTCGAAGAGTCTAGAGATAATCATATCGAGCCATCTTCCGTAATATCCCGCTATCAAGCCGAGAACCGATCCCACTATGATGGACCCCGTCACAGAGACGAAGCCCACCCATAATGACAGCCGGGCGCCATAAATAATCCTGCTCAGTATATCCCGTCCGTATTCGTCCGTGCCGAACCAGTGCTCTGACGATGGAGCCAAATGCTTGTCCGGCAATTTTTGAGAATCATAGGTATAGGGGGCCAGTAAATCCGCAAAAATAGCCAAGAAAATAAAAAAGATGACGATGCCCAATCCGGCAAGGGCGACTTTATTTCTCCGAAAACTTTTCCACCCATCCTTCCATGGCGAGATGGAGGGTTCTTCGTTCATAGGCGGAGCCGCGATCGGCGGGGGATTGCTGACGAGTTGTGCCATGACATTTCCCTCCTATTTATACTTAATTCTCGGATCGATGGCTGCATACAACAAATCGACGAGCAGATTAATCATAATAAAGATGAACGCAATGACTAAAATTCCAGATTGAATCACCGGATAATCGCGGTAATTAATCGCATTGTAAATATAGGTGCCAATTCCCGGCCAACCGAATATGGTCTCCGTTAAAATCGCCCCTCCGAGCAGCATGCCTGTCTGCAGACCGATGACCGTCACAACGGGGATTAACGCGTTTTTCAAAGAATGCTTATACACAACCCAGAACATTCTCATTCCTTTTGCACGAACGGTGCGGATAAAATCGGAACGCATCACCTCAAGCATGGAGGATCTTGTCATGCGGGCGATAATCGCCATGGGAATCGTGGCTAATGCAATACCAGGCAAGATTAAGTGACGGATCACCTCGATAAATTGATCAAATCTTCGATGTAACAACGAATCAATTAAATATAAATTCGTGATTGCCTCCACGGGATCCCGTATATTATCACGCCCGGTCGTCGGCAAAAGATCCCACTTCAGCGCGACGATGTATTGTTCCATCAAGCCAAGCCAAAAAATAGGCATCGATACGCCGATAAGCGCGATAATCATGGCAATATAATCGAACCATGAGTTTTGGAACCAAGCTGAAATAATCCCGGCATTGACACCGACGATAATTGCAATAATCATAGCAATGATGGCAAGTTCAATCGTTGCTGCTAGATAGGGCCAAATTTCCTCTGCGACCGGAGTTCTTGTTTTAATAGATACACCCAAATTTCCTGTAAATAACCCGCCTAAATATTCGAAAAATTGGATGTACCATGGCTGATCTAAGCCTAATTCCTTGGTAAGTGCCGCTACAGAATCCTTTGTCGCCTGCTGGCCGAGAATCAGCTGTGCCGGGTTGCCTGGAATGGCTCGAATCATCATGAACACGATAAACGCCATTCCAAGAAGCACGGGAATTAAGGCTCCCAGCCGTTTCATTGTGAAAGATAACAAATCTGTTCACCTCTTTTTCAAGCTGCTTGTAAAAAATGAGGAGCATGATCCCGCCATACTCCTCATTGTCCATGCGATGATCAGAATGCGCCCAATCCGGGCATCCCTCGCTGCCGATTATTTGATCGATACGTTCGTAAAGGCTTGAGATCCCGTTGGATGCGGGAAAAATCCTTGAATTTCTTTAATCCCTGCTAGCTGAGGTTTGGAGTGAGCCAGTGGAACCCAAGGCGCTTCCTCATGAATAATTTCCTGTGCTTTTTTGTACAGCTCATTACGTTTGTCTTCATCCGGGTTGGATTGCGCTTCGATCAGGATATCATGCACTTCGTCATTGCTGTAACGCGAGTAGTTGTTCGATCCGATATTGTCTTTATCCAATAAGGTATAGATGAAGTTATCCGCATCTCCATTATCCCCGGTCCAGCCAAGCATAAAGGTAGGAGCTTCTCCAGCTTGAACCTTCTCTAAGTAAGTCCCCCAGTCAAACGTTACGATATTTGCTTTAATGTTGACTTCCTTCAAAGCAGCTTGAATCGCTACGGCTACTTTTTGGCCATCCGGCATATAAGGTCTCGCAACAGGCATAGCCCACAGGTCCATTTCGAAGCCGTTCTCCAATCCGGCCGCTTTTAATAATGCTTTTGCTTTCTCAACGCTATATTCATAGTCGACGATATCGTCATTATAACCGCTGACAGATGGCGGCATCGGGTTTTTGGCAGGTTCCGCCGTTCCTTCGTAAAAGTTAGCAATCAAAGCTTCTTTGTTAATGAGATGGCTGATTGCCTGACGGACTTCTTTTTTATCAAAAGGGGCCATTTCCGTATTGAAACCAAAGTAACCTACGTTCATCGACGGTCTTTCGAATATTTGTAATTTGCTGTTTCCTTTGACTTGACCGAGATCGCTAGGGTTTAGGCCATCCATCAAATCAAGCTCGCCTTTCATCAAGGCATTAAGCCGGGCGGAGTTGTCAGCAATGACTTTGAACTTGACGCCGTCTAACTTAGGCAGGCCGGCTTGCCAGTAATCTTCATTCTTAACCAGCTCGATCGTGTCATTTGCTTTCCATGATTTGAACTTGAACGGACCTGTTCCAACCGGGTTTTTCGTGAAATCATCCCCATGTTCCTCTAGGGCATGAGGGCTGGCAATCGCAAACATGGTCATTGCCAAGTTTTTCAAAAATGGCGCTTGCGGACGATTCAATGTGAACACAACGGTATGCTCGGCTTCCGCTTTTACCTCTTTAATGACATGGCCGGGATCTCCTTCAAATCCGCCAAACATGGAAGAATAATAGGCAAATTTTGCTTCGTCTTTACTTTGGGCCCAACGTTGGAAGTTGGTTACGACAGCTTCCGCGTTGAAGTCCGTTCCATCGTGAAACTTTACGCCTTTCCGCAGGTGAAACGTATACGTCAAGCCATCCTCAGTAACTTCCCACTTTTCTGCAAGTCCTGGTTCGATCTCCGTATTTTCTGTTTTATACCTTACAAGTGTTTCATAAATTTGCTGGGTAACAATAAATGTTTCACCTTCTGTGGTGATGGCCGGATCAAGCGCCGTGGAATCTGCTCCTCTTCCATAGATTAATGTTCCGCCGCTTTCCGATTCATTGCCATTACTTTGTGTCCCGTTGTTGCATCCAGCGAGCACAACAGACAGGATTAGCATACAAGTTAATAGTAGCCAACTCATTTTCTTCATAATATCCCCCCATTAGTGTAATCGTTTTCAATTTATGTCTACGCGGACTTGTTCGTATAAGTGACAAGCCACGTAATGACCTGGTTCCATTGCACTTAGCTGCGGGCGGGCAGCCGAACACGGTTCAAATGCCTTCGGACATCGGGTATGAAATGGACACCCCGCAGGCGGGTTAACCGGACTTGGCACATCACCCTCCAGAATAATTCTGTCCCTCCGGAAGGTAACATCCGCAATAGGAACGGCTGATAATAACGCTTGTGTATAGGGATGAAGCGGCTTGTCGTATAAATCTTCCGTATCCGATAATTCCACCAGCTGACCCAAGTACATCACGCCTACCCGATCGCTGATATGGCGAACAACGCCTAAGTCATGCGCGATGAACAGATAGGTGAGCTTATATTCTTGCTGCAGATCCTGAAGAAGATTCAGTACCTGCGACTGGATCGATACGTCCAGCGCGGATACAGGCTCATCGGCGATAATAAGCTTCGGGTGAATAGCAAGTGCCCTTGCTATTCCGATTCGCTGCCGTTGTCCGCCGCTGAACTGGTGAGGGTAACGGGATGCGTGGTAGCTGCTTAGGCCAACGACATCCAATAATTCCTTTACTTTTCGTTGTCGTTCCGACTTGTCCCTTACGCCATGAACAATGAGCGGTTCCTCCAGGATTTTGCCGATCGTATGACGAGGGTTTAAGGAGGCAAAGGGATCTTGAAAGACCATTTGCATGTTCCTGCGCATCTTTCTCAGTTCATTGCCAGACAGCTTCGTAATATCCTGTCCTTCGAAATAAATGCTTCCTTCGCTCGGTTCAAGAAGTCTGAGCAGCATTCTTCCCGTTGTGGACTTTCCGCAGCCGCTCTCTCCGACAAGCCCGAGAGTTTCCCCCTTGTTGATGTGAAAGGATACACCATCCACGGCTTTTACAGCGCCTACTGTTTTCCCCAGAGGGCCTCCTTTTATCGGAAAATGCATTTTCAAATTTTCAACCTGAACTAATGGTTGGGTCATGGATGTTGGCTCCTTTCCCGTCTTCGTATAACCAACAACTCACCTTTTGTCCATTGTCGAAGCTCTGTAATAAGGGTTCTTCACTTACGCATCGTTCCGTTGCATGGGTGCAGCGCGGCGCAAAAGAACAGCCTTGTCTGTGAGATCCCGGCTTCGGAACCTGACCTGGTATCGAATAGAGTCTTTCCTTTTTCACCCGCATGTCTGGAACAGATTGGATGAGACCGATGGTGTATGGATGCTTGGGGTGTTGGAAAATCGTTCGGACATCGCCTTCTTCCACAATCTTGCCGGCATACATAACGACCATTCGCTGGCACATTTCCGCCACAACGCCTAAATCATGCGTAATCATCATAATCGCCGTCTTTGTTTCCTGATTTAGTTTCTTCATCAGCTCGAGGATTTGGGCTTGAATCGTCACATCCAACGCGGTAGTCGGTTCATCTGCGATAAGCAGTTCGGGTTCACACATCATGGCCATGGCGATCATGACCCTCTGCCTCATACCGCCGGAGAGCTGATGCGGATATTCATTGATTAAGGCTTCGGCTCTGCCGAGTCCTACCAGCTTCATCATTTCTATCGCTCTCGCCTTAGCTCGTTTTTTATCTGCTTTTTTATGTATCCTCAGCGATTCGGTTAATTGCTCTCCGATTGTAAATAAAGGGTTCAGGCTGGTCATTGGCTCTTGGAATATCATCGCAATTTGATTACCGCGAATTTTCCGCATCTTCGCTTCCGATAATAGGGGGAGTTTTTCTCCTTTAAAATGAATATCTCCGCTAACTGTTCCAGTCATTGCAGGGATCAGTCCCATAATCGATAAGGATGTTACACTCTTCCCGCATCCGGACTCTCCGACAATCCCCAACACCTCACCGGGATGAATATGAAAACTAACCGAATGGACAACGGGAACGGCACCGTCATCCGTGTGGAAGCTTATACTAAGCTTCTTGGCTTCAATAATTGGAGATACCAAGCATTCTCCTCCTCTTGAACATGTGATTAATGACATCTATGACCTAATTTACATATAATGTCTAATCAACTAATATAATAATATTAAATACCAGATCATGGATCTTTAACTAAATTCAGCGCTACCAATCATTGTTTTAAGGAAGTGAATCATGAAGAATATTCGGGAGCGCCTAAGCAGATTAGGATGTTCTACTCAAGGCGATATTCCAGCCGTTGGCTGGAACATTATCTGATATTCTGTGGGGGACATCGAAGAAGTATTTGCTAGGTTTTTACTTATATTCATAGGATTAATAGTAATTATTGCATTTTTCTGAAAGATTGACAATCTTTATTTTTGATATTTTTAAATTAAATTGTCCGGATCGATCGTATGATTCTGGCACTAGAGGTGAGCGGCGAATTGCTGGAACGTTGTTTCCTGGAAAAATAGTTTGTCATGGGTACAATATTTGGGTTGACATATATATCCAAACAAACTATATTGATAGTGCATAATCACAAAATATGGTAGAGAGGTGTTTAATGAGTATGAAGAAGATTGTTGCTATATCAGTACTGTCGTTATCATTATTGGCTGTTTCATTCTCTGGTGCGTCTACTGTTTTAGCTGCCTCATCTATTCCAAAGTCTCCAATTACCACCCTTGCAAAACAGAAGTTTGTTACTGTTAAGAAATATTATAAAACAGGGGAGTCAATACGTACCCAAATTACTTATGCGGAAAATGGATGGTATGGAAAACTAACCTTAGCCAAACCTCCGGTAGAGATAACGAAAGGACATTGGGAAGCGACTTATAGTGGAACTGTATATTATGACCATGAAAGTTAAATAAAATAACCGGAAGCCCTGGTGAAAAAGAGCTCCGCTAGCCCGCTAGCGGGGCTTTTTTTATGATGAGGACACAGTGACAATAAAAGTTGCGCTTGCCCCATGGATACCACAAGCCCTGCTCCTTCAGCGTTTTTTTAATCCACAGTTTACCCACGGTATATCCACATCTTATCCTCAACTTATCCACATGACAGTTCTGGGGGACAGTTTGGGGACAGACTCAACGCTAATACATAGAATGAAGGGAATCAGATTCCAGGCAGAAAAGAAAGAACCCTTGATATACAAGGGGTTAAAGCATGTAGTACACTGTATTTCAAGCAAAACATCTATGCCCCTTTTCCCCGGAGCAATTATCATGATCACCTAGCAGGTTACCCAGATGTGACTCCCGTAATATAAGCACATAGGTTAAACAGTTCATAGGAGGAAATGAAGGCATGACGACGGAAGTAAGATTGGCCACGATTGACGACGCGGAGGCGCTCTCCAGATTGAATCAAGCCTTTAACGGCGGGGAGCGGCGGCCCGTATCAGAGATTATCGAGAGCATGAACAAGAGCGGCGAATTCATTGCGGTTGCGACCATGAACGGGAAAGTGGCCGGCTTTGCCTGCGCGCAACGTTTTGCATCGTTTTGTTACCGGGAAGCGCAAGGTGAAATTACGGAAATGTATGTGGAACCTTCGGCCCGGAGAAAGGGATTGGCCGTCTCAATGATCTCATTACTCGAGGAAAAGTTGGCAGCGCATGGGGTGAAGAATATAAAGATATTAACAGGCAGCGATAACGATGCCGCCATTAATACCTATGAACGCTGCGGCTATGTACAGGATGATGAGCTTCTTTTGCAAAAAGAGATGTAGGCGGGTTGATAGGGGGACTGGAAATTGACAGAGTGTACATTATTCAGGGATGATTTTGTCATAATCACCGTCCTGGGAAGAAATCTATCACACTGATAGGGAGAGAGGGCAGGATTTTAAAGAGGCGCAGGCAACGTATGAAATCATGTATGAAACATATCAACGGCTTGAATATGAACTGGTGGTCGTACCCAAAGTGGCGGTTGAACAGAGGGTGGAGTTTGTTCTAAAGCATACTCGTTCAGGCTTGACTGGCGTCGACCCCAAGAACGGTAATCGGAAATAGATGAAAGAAAGCCATTTCGAGGGGAAGACTTCTCGATAATGGCTTTTTGTCAACGATGGGGACGATGGCTGAATCATGTGACAGGGTAAGAAATTACGGAACTGCACATACAGATTGCCAAGCAGAGTATCCCTATGCTGATAAACTTTGATATAGTCATCTTCATGGGCTACTTGATAGGCAGAATGGTTATCCCTGTGAAAGGGGACGACATATACAAACTGTTCTTTGGATATCGTTGCCTCCCGAGTCTGGTATGCAATCATGCTGAATGTTCCATTGAGGGGAACAGGTCCGCTGGAATCTCCTTGCCAACCGAACCCTTTTCCTTGAAAGAAAGGCATTGATTCGATATTGCCTTGAAACGATGCGTAATCTTCTAAATAGGCAAGTCTGCCATAGGCTCCTAGAAAAGCATAGGGCAGGTGGTTCAACGTGTCAGGCAACGGGCGCGACCACTCATAGGAACCAATCAGCCTCGCTTCTGTAGGATAGGTTTGCCCGCTGTTATCTTCGATGATTAAATATAATGAAAGCCGATATAGTTCGTTCATTTCCTCTTTCGACAACGAATGAAATCGCTCTTTAGCGATGGGAATTAGTTGATTATGTTTTTCATCATATGAAAAATAAAACTGTTTCCCTGTCGCCCTGGCCGATTGAATATCTAAAGAAGCCCATTCCTTCCTCAAGAAGGGGCTTACCCCATGAAAACTATGGTAAGGATCAAAGGGGGAGGTAAGCTGCTTCTCTTCGATCACATACTGAAATTGATTGTGATAGGATAATATGAATTCATTTACGACATGTTCTTCTTCCATCCTCGGAGCCCGATTGCAGCTAGCCACCAAAATGATCGAGATAAGGAGCAAAGCAACAATAGGCAAGCGCTGCATTCTATCACCTCGCTATCAGTTAAATGGATAATGTTCCTCTCCCTTATCCGACGTTGCCTCGACATAACCTTTATCTATATGTTAATATTCCTCTTTTTTAATAAATCCCTCTTTATTTTACATTTTACGTTATTTTTCATCGCGCTCGATCCGTACAACCGCATTGCCATTCCGTGTACTGGTGGAAGCCGGGCGGGGGGAAGTAGTACGATGTTCCTGTGATAATGGTTCTCATTGTCGAGCGATAGAGATGAAGAAAAGGGGAAGAGGAAAGATGAGGAATATAGCACGTTTTGCGGTTTTACTTTGCGCCATGATGTGGGTGTTGGCTGGATGCGGGAATAGCACTTCACCGGAGGGGGCAGGTAAGGAGCCGGCGGTACAACAGGCTGCGCAGGAGCCACAGCAGACACAGCAGCCGGAAGCGGCGGATAGCGGTTCAGCCGCTTCATTCCCGAGAACCGTGGCGCATTTATCAGGCAAGACGGTGATTGAGGCGAAGCCGATGAAGATTGCGACGCCATATATCGCGTTCGTCGATTATATGGCCGTGCTCGATGCGTATCCGATTGCAGCGCAAGGGGTAGATACGATCGAACGGAACTTCCCGAATCTAAGCCAGCGGATCGCGGGCAAAGATATCATCGATCTCGGGATGGAGGCCGATCTGGAGAGGCTGCTGGCGGTGCAGCCGGATCTGATTATCGCGGCGGATGATATGAAGGATCAGTATGAGCGGTTATCGCAGATCGCGCCTACGGTCATTTTCCCGCAAGCGGATGATTGGAGAACGACGCTGAAGCAGATCGCGGAAGTCATTGGCGAAGAGGAGAAGGCCGAGCAGGTGCTGGCGGAATTCGATCGCAAAAGCGCGGAATACAAGGAGAAGCTGGCATTCCGAAGTGAGGAGCCGGTTCTGTTCACGATGTACAGCGGCAAGGAAATGTTCGTCATGTGGAATGACGGGCGGTTCGATCCTTTTTATAAGGGACTGGGCTTGAAGCCTGTAGAGGGGGCGACGGCCAATGGACAGATCTCGCTGGAAAGCTTGGCTGCGTTCAACCCGGATCATTTGTTCGTCATTAACAACTGGCAGAATCCGATCCAGGGAGGCGTGAAGGAGGCGTTGAAGGACAGCAAGGTGTGGAACAGCATGGATGCGGTGAAGAACAACCGGGTCTATGAATTGACCGATCCGTCCTTGCCCGGGCCGATGGCGCTTGCGAAGATTGACGGCATTGAAGAGATTATGAAGGCGTTGGGCAAGTAACTTCCAGCCAGCCTTTGTTCGGGTTGCAAGAGAGAAAGGGGATGTTCCTCATGGCAGCGGCGCCATGGCCTTTTCTGCTGCGGCTTGTCCGCAAGCAGCGCGTGAAGCTGCTCGCATCCTGCATCAGCTCCGCAGCGAGCGCCGTATTCGCGCTCATTCCATACGTGTTTGTGTTCCGAATTGCGGAACAATTGTTGGAGCCGCCGATCGATTGGGCTTCGGTGCGGCAGTTCATTCTGCTAGCTCTCGTCTCGATTCTGCTTCGGTTCGCTCTGATGGCGGCTTCGACGATGCTGGCGCATGCCGCAGCGTTCCATGTGCTGTATGACCTGCGGGTGCGCTTGATCGAGAAGCTCGGCAAGCTGCCATTGGGCTTCTTCGGCGAGCAGCATTCCGGGCGCGTCAAAAAAGTGGCAGCCGACGATGTCGAGCGGATCGAGGCCTTCATCGCGCATCATCTGCCGGACTTGACCGCTTCGATCGTGGCGCCGCTGTTGACGGCGGCATACTTGTTCAGCGTGGATTGGCGCCTGGCGCTTGCGGCGCTGCTCCCGATTCCGGCCGCTTATGCGGTGCAGGGAATGATGCTGATGCGAGGGAAGCGCTCGACCGATATGAAGCGCATGTATGATCTGTCCGAGGCGATGAACGGGGCGATCGTGGAGTTCATTCATGCGATGCCGGTCATTAAATCATTCAATCAGACGGTGCACTCGTTCGCCCGTTACCGCCATTCAGTGGAGAGCTATGCGTCCCTGTGGTCGCAGATCGCGCGCCGCAAGACGCCATTATATATGTTATTCCTCCTCCTGCTGGAGTCGGGCTTGCTGTTCATTATGCCGCTGGGCGTCTGGATGTACGGACAGCAGTTGATCACGCTTTCGGTATTGGTGCTGTTCCTCCTGCTTGGTGTCGGACTGACCGCTCCGCTGCGCCAGATCTCGACGCTCGGGCATATGATGCAGAACAATATGGAGGGCGTAAGACGCATTCAACAGCTTCTGGAGGAAAAGGAGCAGTCCGAAGGACTGGCGGCTGCGCGGTCCATGCCCGAACGGTTCGATATCGCGTTCCGGCAAGTGCGCTTCGGCTATGAGGAACGTCAGGTGCTAAGAGGCATTGACTTCGTGGCCGAGCACGGGAAGGCGACGGCGCTCGTCGGGCCTTCCGGCGCGGGCAAGTCAACCGCCGCACAGCTCATTGCCCGATTCTACGAGGTGACGGACGGCTCGATCCAGATCGGGGGCATCGATATTCGCTCCATTCCACAGCCGCAATTGATGGACATGATCTCGTTCGTGTTCCAGGACGTCCCGGTGGTGAGTGATACGGTGGCCGCCAATCTGCGGATGGGCAGGGCCGATGCGGAGGAGGGCGAGCTGATTCGCGCCGCGGAAGCCGCACAGGCGCATCAATTTATCGCGGCGCTCCCGGACGGATACGACACGGTGATCGGAGAAGGCGGCGTTCATTTGAGCGGCGGGGAGCGGCAGCGGATCGCGATTGCGCGCGCGATCTTGAAGGACGCGCCCGTGCTTATTCTGGATGAAGCCTTCGCCTTCGCCGATGCGGAAAATGAAGCGAAAATCCAGGAAGCGTTAAGCCGGTTGCTGCAGGATCGAACGGTGATTGTCATCGCCCATCGGCTATCTTCGATTACGGACGCGGATCGCATCGTCGTATTGGAGGACGGCGCCGTCGCAGGACAGGGGACGCATGCCGAGCTGCTTCGGGACTGCCCGTTATACGCGGGATTGTGGAAGGCGCATCGGGAAGCGGAGGAGTGGTCATTGGATGGAGGACAGGAGGGAGCTTATGTTTGACACGATACGCAGGATTACAGGGCGATCCGGGGCATTGTTCACGCGGGCTACCCTCTATACGATTATCGAGATGATCGCGAACGCCGCTCCGATGGGGCTGCTGTTCTTCATGCTGGCCTCGCTGTTCCAAGCAGCGCCGACCGTGGAGCAAATCGTCTGGTGGACCGGGATTCTGCTCATGCTGTTCGCGATCCAGGCGGTATTCGGCAGCCTGGGACAGATCGAGGCGCAGAGCAGGGGGGCCTCGGTGATGAAGGAGGTGCGGCTGCGTCTCGGCGAGCATTTGCGCAAGCTGCCGATGGGCTTTTTTGCCCGACACGATCAGGGAGATATCAGTCATACGCTCCTGACGAACGTCGATGAAGCGGAAATGATCTTGACGCACCTGTTCAATCAGTTCATCGGAGCGGTAACGCTGCCCATCGTGAGCGCCTTGTTCCTGCTGGCCGTCGATTGGCGGTTGGCGCTCGCTGTGCTCGTATCCGTGCCGCTGGCTCTGCCGCTCCTGTTCTGGTCCCAGCGCGTGATGGCGAACCGCAGCAAGCAGCGGCAAGGGGCGGCGGCAGCGGTCAATTCGCGTCTTCTCGAGTATGTGCAGACGATTCGCCTGATGAAGGCGCATAACCAGACAGGCCAGCGGTTCGCGCGCCTGGACCGGGCGATGGCCCGCCTGCGGGATGAGAGCATCCGCGTCGAAGCGCTGACGTCGCCGGTCGTGATGCTATTCTCCATCGTGCTGGAACTGGGCTTCATCCTGCTGCTGCTGACCGGCTGCTATTTGCTCGAAGGCGGGCGCATCGATGCGCCGATGCTGCTAATCTTCCTCGTCATCAGCATGAAGTTCTATCAGCCGCTGCGCGCGGCGGGCGCGTCATTGACGCAGATGAGATATATGGCCTCCGCAGGCGAGCGCATCCAGGGCATTTTTGCCGAGAAGCCGCTGCCCGAGCCGGAGCAGCCGCAGCGTCCGGAGTCTTACAATATCCAGTTCGAAAATGTGAGGTTCTGTCACGGGGAGAACGAGGTGCTGCGCGGCATTCATGTGTATATTCCGGAATGCAGCCTCGTCGCGCTGGTGGGCCCATCCGGCGCGGGCAAATCAACGATAGCCGGCTTAATCTCGCGCTATTGGGATGTCACTGAGGGGGCTGTCAAGATCGGCGGCGTCGATGTCCGGGATATGCGCAGCGAGGAACTGCTGGCGTCCATCAGCATGGTGCAGCAGCAGCCCTATTTGTTCAACGAGACGATCGCCGACAATATTCGGATGGGCAAGCCGGCTGCGACGGACGCGGAAGTGGTGGAAGCAGCGCAAGCGGCGCACTGCCACGAGTTTATTATGAAGCTGCCGATCGGCTACGGCACGATCGCCGGCGAGGGCGGGGCGATGCTGTCCGGCGGCGAGAAGCAGCGGATTGCGATCGCCCGGGCGATGCTGAAGGATGCGCCCATCATTATTCTCGACGAAGCGACGGCCTCGCTCGATCCGGAGAATGAGATGCATCTGCAGCGTGCCATCAGCAAGCTGACACATCGCAAGACGGTGCTCGTCATCGCCCATCGCCTGAAGACGATACGCGGGGCCGATTCGATCATCGTCGTGGAGCAGGGGCGGATCGCAGAGACGGGCACGCATGACGAGCTGCTGGCGCATGGCGGGCTGTATCATCGGTTGTGGCAGGAGCAGCACAAAATCGGGGGCTGGAAGATCGGCGGCGGCCATCGCCCAGCCTGAATGGAAGCGACGGGAAGGACCTGCCGCGGGGAAGAATCGAAGTCGATTACCGGGCAGGCCTTTGTTCGTCGTCGGCTCTAACCTCAGCGATGGGACAACCCGCTGGCCCAATGTCATTAAGTTTAGCTCAAAGACAAGAGCCGAAAACATAGGAATCTGAAACGGCATGGGAAAAGACCCTGTGCCGTTTCTTTTTTATACAAGCAAGGAAAAAAGTGCACGGCAAACAAAGCGGAGGGAAGATCCGCTTAAAAAGATGTTCATGTGAAACGAATTATGCTACTCTGTAGACGAAGCTAACCACTGATTTGTAGCGTATTTTGCGCGTATTCTGCTGCCCTGGGCGAACGGGTCGAATCGGCAAAATGTTTTTGCGAATCAGCGCTTCAACATCAGGCGGGGGTTCATCGTCCCTTGAGCGCAGGAAGTGTCTACACACGTGAACGGCAACCGTGAAGTTAACTTGATAGGGGTGCCGTTTCTCCATTTGGGAAATGACGACGTGCGAGGTCATCATTTCAGCGAAATTGTACAGGATCATTCTTGCGAATATCTCCTGGGATGGACTCTCGTTTCTTTGCATGAAAATTCGTCAGACCGACAGTGTACTTTAATGCCCGGAATGAGGTTTCAATGCCCCATCGCATGTTATACATAGACATGATTTCACCCGGTGGGAAATTCGTGGCGGTAAGATTCGTAATGACGGTCTCAAAAGCGCCACTCGGCAGGACGAAACGAACCACCCGAAAGGAAATCGGGTAAAACAAGTTCTCGTGCAAATCCAAAAAATCAAAGGTTGACGTGGAAGGGACGAACTTGTACATCTCTGGATGAGCCTTGACCGCTTTGGTTTGTTTTTTGGTGAGTGTCAGATGAACGTCCCGATCAAACTCTCCGCTAGAGGGCAAACGCAAGCCCGAAAGAATACCATTGGAATCCAAATCCTTTACCCGTATGACATAGTTCCACCCTTTGCGTTCAAGATGCGTGAAATTGTTGTAACTTTCATAACCTCTATCGGCAATCACAATGGTTTTGCCCTTGATTGGAGAACGGTGAACCATAGCAGCCAGCGCCCTTCCCTCGTTGCATAACCTTCGTGGCTGAACAATGGCATCCACGTACAGTCTGTTGCACAAGTCATAGGCAGCGTTCAAATGCAGAAGGTTATAGCCTTTCGTGTTCGGTTGACTTTGAAAATAGGTGTCCGTGTCCGCAGAGTCAGTTGCGATATGCAAATCCGAACCGTCAACGGCAAGTAGCCGATACCCTCGGTAGTCCTTGATATCCGTAACCGATTGCGTAAATGCGTGAAACAAGAATTCCACAGCAGACGGCAGCACTTTATTCCTCTGTTGGACAAAAGCGGAAGTGGTTGCGGTGTTTACGTCATAGCCTTGTGATTCCAAAAGTTCCTTATATATGCTGTTGCCCCCCATGGAGATCAGGAGTTGCATCACCGTTTCAAAGGGCAGCTTTTTCTTTCGGGTAAAATCTTTTTCAGGGTTTTTGACATAAGGAGCTGGTGCGGCTGCCATTTCTCGTATGAGGGATGTCAGCGTTTTTTTTAGCGAATTCGCATACTCATTCATGGACGTGGCCTCCTCGTGTTTCAAGGGTCTTCGCCACACATATCCATCTACCTGTTAAGTCTTGATTTTCTTTCAAAAAAAGAGCGGGCTATCTTTTCGATAACCTGCTCTTGTGCTTGATTATGGTTTCCACGCCTTATCTTAATGACATTACCCGTTGGCCCGGCATTTTTTTGCTTGGCTAGTGTGTTCCGTTGCGGATGGAATCCACCTGTCTGTTCACCCGCTTGCGCAATAGATTCAGCAGCATCCTTGTGAGAGGACTCTTCGTATTGTTGTACTTGGCAAAGAACTCATCCGGATGATCGTAATATCCCAAATCTTCGGTAATGGAAAAGCTCTGAATATACGTGCTGTCCCCGCGCCAGCAGAGGTTGATCTGTTCCCTGTTCTTGACGGCTACCCCGTACCCGATATACCCTCCATTCGAGCTGCACAGCTTATCCTTGACCCGGCTCAGATACGGATCGTCGATAATGACCCCCTCAAGAGCCAGCCACTTGTTACCGTAATACACTTCGGTCCAGGCATGAACGATTTTTTGCGGCGCGAAAAAGTAAACCAGTCCGGTCAACGCGCCTTTTTGCATGCGCTTATCGATATAGAACCCGTGAATGCGGCACGGAATGCCGACTTTACGCAGGAGGGCCATGAGCAGAATGCTTTTCGTATTGCATTGCCCGCGGCCGTCCCGCAGCACTTCGGAAGCGGGAATATCGTCGCTCCGGTTGTAGCCGAATGGGATCTCGTTGCGCACGAACTCATAGATTTCTCGAATCTTGTCGTAGTCGGAGAGTTGGCCCCATTGGCGTTCTTCCACCAGCTCGTGTATGGAAGGATGGTTATAATCGACGAGGTCCGTCGCCTGCAAATATGGAATGCGCTCCATGATCATCACCCTTTCTAGCTTAGACTATAAGGGAGATGCAGGGAATTGACTTTCATATATCTGCTATTCTGCACGATGGCGCGCGGAGGCATGCCAAGCTTGTCCCGCACCGTGCGGGTAAAATGAGACGAACTGCTGAATCCCGCCTCCAGGGCCGCATCCGTCATCGTATGGCCGCTAAAAATATAGTGAAAGGCCGTCTCCATTTTTTGAAGAAGAATGTAGCTGGATAAGGAGATGCCAACCTCTTCCTTGAAAAGATGAGACAGCCGGCTTTCCGATAAATAGACGCGTTCACTGAGCCGCTTGACGGTCAAGCGATGCAAGGGGGACTGCTCGATGCACCTTAGCGCGTCCAGAATCCGATCATCCAGCGCATGTTCGATTCCGGAAGCTTGCAGCCCCAGCGCTTCCCTGGTCCGGTCGAACGCCTTCATATATGCTTCGGGACAAGCAGCCGTGAGCAAGCAATCCGTGGCGATATGCCGCAATTGATTCACCGTATGCGCATCGAGAACATAAGCGTCGTTCCTGTGCAAAAAGGCGCGCTTCAGCATTTCGCCGAACAGCGATTCCGGATTGACCAGCAGATACCACTGCCACTCTTCGCCGCCATGCAGCTTATGTCTTGTATTCGAGGGAAGAATTACCCCGGAGACGCGCATGGGTCGATTGGCGATCGTAACATCAAAATCATGTTCAAGCCCAATGGTTACTTGAATATAGTGATGAATATGATCATGGGCATCCACCTTTTTGGTCAAAAAAGAAATATGATCCTCGCACGAGAACAGGATTAAG